>NZ_CAUCSQ010000013.1 GCF_958445495.1 uncultured Bacteroides sp.
GGGAGTTTTCTGCCCGTCACCAACATACAATTTCTACTATTAGATTGTTATCACACACGTATCTGCTACAAAAATACGAATTCCGGCAATGAAAGCAAACCTGTCAATCAATTATTTGTAAATCAACGTAGATAAGTATTCCTCTGCAAACATCTCATTGGCAACCTCCAACAGTTGCTCTGCAGTCAGTGCTTCTATACGTTTAAAGACAAGCTCGGATGATTCATATTTATGATAATGTAGAAACGTTTTCGCCATTCCCAATGCATTATTCTCAAAATTATCAGATGCCACTCCAATTTGTCCGATTAATTGTTTCTTAGCTGCCGCTAACTGCGAAGAAGACATCTTCACATCCCGCATTCGTTTCAGTTCCTTGTAAGTCAGCCTCAAACAGGTATCCATATCTTCAGTATCCGTTCCGAAATAGATACAGAAGGCACCCGTGTCCGTGTAAGAAGTCAAATTGGATTCGACATTATAAACCAATCCTCTGCGCTCACGAAGGGCGACATTCAATTTGCTGTTCATCCCAGGTCCCCCAAGTATATTATTCAACAGATAAAGTGCGGTGCGTTTGTCGTCGTATGCATTATACCCGCGACTGCCAATCATTATATGCGCCTGATGCGTATCCTTAATGACAATCAGATGTTCGGGGACATAAAGAGGCGGTGGAGTACGGTGTCCCTCCACCTTCACAGCCGGAACATCCGACAGATACTTCTCCGCCAAACGGACAACCTTTTTGAAATCATATTGCCCTTGGACAAAGAAGACCATATTCTCCGGCTGGTAAAACCGACGGGTAAATGAAAGGACGTCCTCCGTACGAAAACCCCGAAGGAGCTCCGGCTTACCCAAGATGTTTCTTCCCAACGGATGATTGCGGAATATCATATCTTCAAAATCATCGAAAATCAGTTCGGAAGGATTGTCCTCATAAGATTGAATTTCGTCGATAATCACTTCCGTCTCCTTCTCAATTTCGTGTTGCGGAAAAGTAGAATGAAATACAATATCCCCCAAAAGTTCGAGCGCACGTTCTAAGTGCTCCCTCAGAAAAGCGGAATAGACAACAGTCTCTTCCTTATTGGTATAAGCATTTAAATCTCCGCCGACATTCTCCATCCGGTTGAGGATATGCCAAGCCTTCCGCTTTTCTGTTCCTTTAAAAATCAAATGTTCCACAAAATGCGCCATTCCCTGCTCATTCTCCTTTTCGTCACGTGTGCCGGCATCAATCGCAAACCCGCAATAAGCTACCTTTGAAAGAGTCGGCTCATGGATTATACGCAAACCATTTGATAATGTATATTCGTTACAATGCATTGTTTTCTACTTCCTTATTGAATTAATGCCGCAAAAATACAATAAAACTTATTGCTGTTTATAGAAAATTGCAGATATTTGTAGGGTATAACAGTTACAACGTATATGGAAAAGATAGGAATATTCTGTTCTGCCTCCGAAAACATTGACAAAATGTACTTCGAAAGTGCCCGCCGAATAGGAACATGGCTGGGGCAGACAGGCAAAACCCTGATATATGGAGGAGCCAGCCTAGGACTTATGGAATGTGTAGCACATGCCGTAAAAGAAAACGGGGGGAGAGTCATAGGAATCGTACCGGCTAAACTGGAAGAAAACGGCAAAGCAAGTACCTCGCTGGATGAAATAATCCATACCCGTAACTTAAGTGACCGTAAAGACATCATGACGGAAAAATCGGATATACTGGTGGCGTTGCCCGGTGGCATAGGTACGCTTGACGAAATTTTCCATGTAATAGCAGCCGCCTCCATCGGATACCATCATAAAAAAGTCATTTTCTATAACGAATACGGTTTTTACGACGGATTATTGGAAACACTCCGGACTCTGGAAGATAAAGGTTTTGCCAGACAGCCTTTCTCTACTTACTACGAAATAGCCGATACATTGGATGAACTAAAAGAAAAAATAAACTAATCATATATGACAGACTCCATCAAACAACTATTGCAACAGGAAGCACAAGCCGTACTCAACATCCCCGTAACGGATGCCTATGAAAAAGCCGTAAGTCTGATTGTAGAACAAGTACACCAGAAAAAAGGGAAACTGGTAACCTCCGGTATGGGAAAAGCCGGACAAATCGCCATGAATATCGCTACGACTTTCTGTTCCACCGGCATTCCGTCCGTTTTCTTGCATCCCAGTGAAGCGCAACACGGAGATTTGGGAATCCTGCAAAAGAATGATTTGCTGTTACTCATTTCCAACTCCGGTAAAACCAGGGAAATTGTCGAGTTGACCCGACTGGCCCATAATCTGGACCCGGAACTGAAATTTATTGTTATCACAGGAAATCCGGACAGCCCGCTGGCACATGAATCCGATGTCTGCCTGAGCACCGGCAAACCGGCGGAAGTCTGTGTGTTGGGCATGACTCCCACCACATCAACTACCGTAATGACTGTTATCGGAGATATCCTGGTAGTACAGACCATGAAACAGACCGGATTTACTATCGAAGAATACTCAAAACGCCATCACGGCGGTTATCTGGGTGAAAAATCAAGATCACTATGCGAAAAGTAATCGGAATCGGAGAAACCATCCTCGACATTATTTTTCGAGGTGACCAGCCTTCCGCAGCCGTACCGGGTGGCTCCGTATTCAACGGTATCGTATCCTTGGGGCGGATGGGGGTAAACGTCGGCTTCATCAGCGAGACAGGTAATGACCGCGTAGGTAGCATCATTTTGCAATTCATGCGTGAGAATAATATCCCGACCGACCACATCAACGTATTTCCCGATGGAAAATCGCCGGTATCACTTGCTTTCCTTGACGAGAAAAGCGACGCCGAATATATCTTTTATAAAGATTACCCCAAACAACGTCTGGACGTCCTGTTTCCGAAACTGGAAGAAGACGATATCGTCATGATAGGCTCATACTACGCTTTGAATCCGGTATTACGGGAGAAAATAACAGAACTTCTCGACTTGGCACGCGAAAAAAAAGCCATCATCTATTATGACCCCAATTTTCGTTCCTCACATAAAGACGAAGCGATGAAACTCGCCCCGATAATCATCGAGAATCTGGAATATGCAGATATTGTACGCGGCTCACAGGAAGACTTCCTATATATGTACGGCATCCAGGACGTAGACAAGATATACAAAGACAAAATCAAATTCTATTGTCCCCGTTTTATCTGTACGGCAGGAAGAGGCCAAATAGCGCTCCGCACGAACCAAATCAGCAAAGAATATCCGGTAGAGCCGTTGGAAGCAACCAGCACCATCGGAGCAGGCGACAACTTCAATGCAGGACTAATCTACGGATTACTTAAATACGATGTCAGGTATCGCGATTTAAATAATCTGGACGAGACAAACTGGGATAAAGTCATTCAATGCGGAAAAGACTTTGCAGCCGAGGTCTGCCGCAGTTTCAGCAATTCGGTTTCGGTGGAATTTGCACAAAAATACAAGTGATATTACAAATAAGGATTTGGATATAAGCAGTTCGTCCAGCGAAATCCCTATTCTCACAAAATCCATATTAAGTTAACCCGTCAACCTTAACTTAATATGGATTTCCTTATCTTTGCAAACAACCATATTCAATAAGCAATCTTACTTAAGATATGAAAAGATTTATTTTACCTCTATTGATAATCTTTATCTTCATCAGTTTACCTGCAAAAGCAAACGATGAAGTGAAAACATTATTAAAAGTATTAGATAAATCTCTGCAAAACAAAGCCAGTTATACCCAACAGAAGCAAAGACAGATAGACAGCCTGAAAATACGATTAAGGCAATCCAGGGATATTCGAAAGAAAGTCGGGATAGCGCAGTCTCTTTGTTTTGAATATTCATCTTTCCAAAAAGATTCCGCCTTAGCCTATGCCATTCACATGAACAGGTTCGCTCAAGAAAGCAATGACAAAGAACTTTTAATTGAAGCCAAACTGGATTATTCAAGAATATTATCTTCGATGGGCTTTTTCAAAGAAGCACTGGCGATTACCAATTCGATGCAACAAGAGCAACTATCTCCTAGGCTCAAAGCCGAATATCTTCTCGGACAAGTCACAATCTACAATCACCAGAAAGCTTTCGCCTCCAACGAGGACGATTCACAAGAAAATGATCTGATAGCGCAAATCTATCGCGATTCGCTGCTCCAGTGCAAAGAAATCCTGTCGAATGTACGAGCTTTTATGACCGCACCGACTCTTCTTTTCCATAAAAAGTATGATGATGCGATTCATATACTGGACAGCACTTATCAAAGTTATGTACCCTATTCAAGAAATGCCGGAATCATAGCATATTCTCTGGCATCTGCCTATCAAGGTAAAAATGACCGTGAGAATACAATTAAATATTTCGCAATATCCGCCATTTCTGATGTATTAAATGGAGCCAGGGAAAATCTCTCTTTAAAAATATTAGCCAAGCTGATTTTTGAGAGTGGGGACATAGACCGGGCATCTAAATATATGAAAAATGCAATGGAAGACGCTATCTTATGCAATGCGAGAATTAACACCATCGAAGCCTCAGATATGTATCTTTTCATAGATAAGGCATTTCAAGAAAAAGAAAGGCATAAATTTATCATTATAGTCAGTTTACTCACTTTACTATGTCTTGTCTGTATCTTATTATTCCTATTGTTCCTCCAATTGAAAAAACAGAAGAAAAAAGTAGAACAAGTAAATGAGAGTCTTTCTTTTCATTTGAAAGAGATAAAGGATATGAATTCCATATTGGCCGATAGCAGTAAGATAAAGGAGGAATACGTAGGGCTGTATATGGAACAATATACCAATTATATTACCCAAATAGATAATTTCAAGAAAAGAGCCCTTAAAATAGCCAAAGGGGAAGATATCAAGAAAGTAGTTTCTTTCCTCAACTCTTCACTTAATACGGAAGAAGACCTTGCCGAATTCTATCATAACTTCGACAAGACCATTCTTAATTTATTCCCAAACTTCGTAGAAGACTTTAACGCCCTCCTTCTACCCGAAAATGCAATCACTCCGGGAGTGGGGAAATTACTGACTCCGGAACTAAGAATTTTCGCACTCATCCGTTTGGGTATCACAGACAGCGTGAAGATTGCCCGTTTCCTGCAATATTCGATGTCAACTATTTATAATTACCGTTCGAAGATGCGTAATAAGGCCAACGGTGACCGTAATGATTTTGAGGAAAGAGTAGCACGCATCGGACAATAAAATCCTCGGTACACGCTTCTCTTCATCAAGGATTGACTTTGACAACCTGCTCCCATTCCAGTTTCGTCGGATAGCCCCAATCCGGTTTGGTGGAATCACAGAAATCACCGGCAGCCGCCATTCGGGTATAAAGTAACTTGGTACCGTCTATCTCATGCCCGACCACCTTCAAGGATTCGCCTTATCGACAGAATTTGAGGCAACAGATATGCCGGAAACCATTACGTCATAAATATAAAAATAGTCTGATTAGGCAAGATAGAAAAAGTTGGAAGTGTAAAAGATAACGGTATTTCCATTCTCCTTCTTCGGGAAGAAAAAAAAGCCTTTCTTAAAAAAGGAATATTTTATCAATGGGGGAGGCAATATATTGCCTCCCCCATTGACGAAGAGCAGAAAAACGCCGGTATTTACAAACACAAAGTTCCCTCATTCTATCATTTCAGCCATTTATCCTTTAAATTTCCACAAATTCCTTTTTACTGTTTACTATTTAACTCACTTTCTGCAGAAAACATATCTATTTCACCAATCCTCTCTTTCCATATTTACTGATGAACTAGAGAAAAAAACGATATGAATAAGCCCTTTATACGTTCCTCACCGGACAAGGGCAAGTTCCCCGGTGAGGAAGAAGGCCTTTCTCACCGAGGAACACCCCGTTGGTTTTAAACCAACATCTTCTTGTTCGACAGGAAAAGATACATATTATCGCTCATCTTATGCAATACCAGCCTACTTTCTGCATATTATTGCATAAATATATTCAGTTTGGTTTCTCGTTCATCAATTCTGAAACAGTTCTTTCTCCGGTCAATCTTAAAAACAGCACATCGGAGCGATGAAGAAATCCACTAAAAGAAATCGTGTTTACCCCTATTGAAAGTTTACCTCCAATCCCCTCATCTCTCAACCGATAAGTAAATTTTCATGAAAGGAAAGCAAGTATATCAATGCTGTTTTTCTACAATTATCAATAAACCTCCGCCGTTATATACCTGATTATAAACAAATTAAAAATCAAGGCTTTTACAAATTACTACGATATCATTCCAAACGTTACACAAAAAACTTACTTTTGTGAAATCAAAACGATAAAACTACATCATTCATGAAATACACATCTGCCAGAATATTACAATGGAAACAAATAAATATCCTTATGCAATAATCATTTATAAAAGAATAAAACCATGCATTACTTATTAGTGAACATTATTTGTGCATTAACTCTATCAAATGCCAACCCCAACGTAGAAAGAGCTCAACAGACCCTGGATGCTCTTTACCAAAACTATGCAGCGCCCAACACTTGTCTGCTACGTGAGAATTATCCTTTCGACCAAGACAATAAGGCAACTTATCTGGCATCAGAAGAACAGGCAAAAAGACGCAATGAATATTCCTACCTTTGGCCGTATTCGGGCACGTTCTCTGCGGTAAATGCATTGCTGGAGAGCACTGGAAACAAGAAGTATAAAAAACTTCTGGAAAACAAAGTACTGCCCGGATTAGAAGAGTATTTCGACACACGAAGGAAACCATTCGCTTACTCATCTTATATCAGCAGTCAACCTCTCTCCGATCGTTTTTATGATGACAACGTCTGGTTAGGTATCGATTTTACCGATTCTTATCGTATGACAGGAAAACAAGCTTATCTGGAGAAAGCTAAACTAATATGGAAGTTTATCCTTAGTGGTAAAGATGACGTACTTGGCGGAGGAATCTACTGGTGCGAACAAAAGAAGGAATCTAAAAATACTTGTTCTAATGCGCCGGGAGCCGTATTCGCTCTCAAGCTATTTCAGGCGACTCAAGACGATGCCTATTTAAAAGAAGGAAAAGAGTTATACGAATGGACTAAAAAGAACCTGGAAGACCCAAAAGATCATCTATACTTTGACAACATCTCACTCAACAAAAAAATCGGTCGTGCCAAATTTGCCTATAACAGCGGACAAATGATGCAGGCAGCCGCCCTACTCTATCAAATTACCAAACAGAAAAGTTATCTGGAAGATGCACAAAATATAGCAGAAGCGTGTCACAAGCACTTCTTCACTCAGTTCACCTCCCCAGACGGACAAACATTCCAATTACTGAAGAGAGGAAATATCTGGTTCACAGCCGTTATGCTCAGAGGCTTTATTGAACTTTATCAGATAGACCATAACAAGACTTATCTAACCGATTTCCAGAAAAGTCTTGATTACGCATGGCATCATGCCAGAGATGAACGGGGCCTGTTCCAGACAGATTGGAGCGGCACGGATAAAAACGAGAAAAAATGGCTCCTGACACAAGCTGCTTTCATAGAAATGTATGGAAGATTAGGCGGAATCGATTGGCAATAATCACTTTTAATAATCCTCTTAAAAACAATAGAGATATGAAGAACAGAAATATCGGAATATGTATCATCACGACCACCCTATTAATGGGAGGTCCTGCCAAAGCTACAGAACTTATCCTGGCCAAGGATCATACCAATGTGGTCAATCAAGCAGCCGAAATTGCCGCTTATAAGAGTAATCGTCCACCCGTAAACAAACGGCTTTTTACATCAAAAGCCGTGGAAGCGGAAATCATCAGGGTGAAAAAGCTACTTACTAATCAAAAGTTGGCATGGATGTTCGAGAATTGTTTTCCAAATACCCTTGAGACAACAGTCCATTACCGTACAACAGACGGTAAGCCTGATACTTTCGTCTACACAGGAGATATTCATGCCATGTGGTTGCGTGACTCCGGAGCACAGGTTTGGCCTTATATACAATTAACGAATAAAGACCCGGAATTGAAGAAAATGCTCGAAGGAGTGATACGCAGACAGTTTAAATGTATAAATATCGATCCATACGCCAATGCTTTCAATGACGGGGCTGTGGGAGGAGACTGGATGTCCGACCTGACCGATATGAAACCGGAACTGCACGAACGTAAATGGGAAATAGATTCTTTATGTTATCCATTACGTCTGGCCTATCAATATTGGAAAGAAACCGGTGATGCAAGCATCTTTGATGATGAATGGATACAGGCCATCACCAACATACTGGCAACTTTCAAGGAACAACAGCGCAAAGAGGGAGTGGGTCCCTACAAATTCCAGCGTAAGACGGAACGCGCACTCGACACATTAAACAATAACGGTCTGGGCGCTCCTGTAAATCCTGTCGGACTCATTGTTTCAGCCTTCCGTCCGTCTGACGATGCGACCACTTTACAGTTCCTCGTACCGTCTAATTTCTTCGCTGTTTCTTCTCTAAAGAAAGCTGCGGAAATTCTGAATGTCGTAAACAAAAACACCAGTCTGGCGAAACAGTGTACAGATTTGGCACAAGAAGTAGAAACCGCATTAAAAAAATATGCAACTTACAATCATCCTAAATATGGTACAATCTATGCTTTTGAAGTAGACGGATTCGGAAATCATCTCTTAATGGACGATGCCAACGTACCAAGCCTGCTGGCAATGCCTTATCTGGGGGATGTAGACGTTAACGATCCTATTTATCAAAACACACGTCGTTTTGTATGGAGCAAAGACAACCCCTACTTCTTCAAAGGAAAGGCAGGAGAAGGTATTGGAGGACCTCACATCGGTTATGATATGATATGGCCTATGAGTATCATGATGAAGGCATTCACCAGTCAGGACGACCAGGAAATCAAGTCTTGCATAAAAATGCTGATGGATACGGATGCAGGAACAGGATTCATGCACGAATCTTTCCATAAGGATGACCCTAAAAACTTCACACGCGCCTGGTTTGCATGGCAGAACACCTTATTTGGCGAGCTCATTTTAAAGTTGGTCAACGAAGGAAAAATAGATTTACTGAACAATATTCAATAAAGCAAACTTAGATTATTTCTCATTCAGGGCGCTCTTCTATAACGAAGAAGCGCCTTTTTTTAACACGTAAGTCACTATTGACTTTGGTTAATTACAGCCAAGGAATTACCACATCTTCGGGTAATTCTTATCTTTGCAGTACACGATTCAAGACAAAGAAACTATGTATAGAGACCGGTTAAGCCGGCTTACTGTTTTATTAGTGTCCCCGTCATGTTCTGGCACATCACCTGCCACATCTGTGGCAGGTGAAGAAAATAACGTAGGAAACCGTATTATCAGATGGGAAACAGCACCGATATTAAAAGGGCAGGTAAAGATATACACCTCTACTTCTTCCGAAGCTATTCCGGAAGATTCTAAATATGCATATAAGCTATCGGTCAATTCGCAAGAAGCCACTACAACCATCCACTCTGCAAAAGAAGACTTCCCGAACGCTGCTAAAGAACTAATCGAGGCTGAATACGGGAGTGTACAGACCTATCTGAAAAAAGGAATCGGACTTTCTGCAGAAGAAATTGAACTGTTACGTGGCATCCTACTTGAATAAATCGCAAATCGTAACTAGTAATTCGTAATTATTCTCTATCTTTGCAGCCGAAATAAAAGATATACAGATATTTAATGAAGACATTTGAAGAGCTTGGCGTTTCTCCGGAGATACGTAGAGCAATTGAAGAAATGGGATACGAGAATCCCATGCCGGTACAAGAGGAAGTGATTCCGTACCTTTTAGGAGAAAACAATGACGTGGTAGCTCTAGCGCAGACAGGAACGGGCAAAACAGCCGCATTCGGTTTGCCTCTACTCCAGCAGGTCAATGTAAAAAACAGAATCCCGCAATCGCTTATCCTCTGCCCCACCCGAGAGCTTTGCTTACAGATAGCCGGAGATTTGAACGACTATTCCAAATACATCGACGGATTGAAAGTACTGCCTGTATATGGCGGTTCCTCCATTGACAGCCAGATACGCAGTCTGAAACGCGGCGTACACATCATCGTGGCTACCCCCGGACGTTTGCTGGATTTGATGGAACGTAAAACCGTTTCGTTGTCTACCATCCGCAATGTAGTGATGGATGAAGCGGACGAAATGCTGAACATGGGATTTACGGACAGCATCAATGCCATTCTTGCCGATGTTCCCCAGGAACGCAACACACTGTTGTTTTCCGCAACAATGAGCCCGGAAATCTCGCGTATTTCAAAGAATTATCTGCGCAATGCAAGAGAAATCACTATCGGCCGTAAAAACGAAGGGACCAGTAACGTAAAACATGTGGTCTACACCGTACATGCCAAAGATAAGTATGAAGCGCTAAAACGCATTGTAGACTATTATCCGCAAATCTATGGCATTATTTTCTGCCGTACCCGTAAAGAAACGCAGGAAATTGCAGACAAGCTGATGCAGGAAGGATATAATGCAGATTCATTGCACGGCGAATTGTCGCAAGCACAACGTGATATCGTCATGCAAAAATTCCGTATCCGCAACCTCCAATTGCTTGTTGCTACCGATGTGGCCGCCCGCGGTCTGGATGTAGACGACCTGACCCATGTCATCAACTACGGGCTACCAGACGACACGGAAAGTTACACACACCGCAGCGGACGTACGGGACGTGCCGGAAAGACTGGAACGTCAATCGCTATTATCAACCTGCGTGAGAAAGGGAAAATGCGTGAGATAGAACGCATCATAGGCAAAAAGTTCATTCCCGGAGAGATACCGACATCAACAGACATTTGCCAGAAGCAATTACTGAAAGTGATTGACGAGCTTGAGAAAGTAAAAGTAAATGAAGAGGAAATTGCCGAATTCATGCCGGACATTTACCGCAAACTGGAATGGTTAAGCAAAGAAGACTTGATTAAGCGGATGGTTTCCCATGAATTCAATCGTTTTGCCGAATATTACCGTAACCGGGCAGAAATAGAGCAACCGACCGACAGCCGTGGCGAACGGACTGGACGGGGGGACCGTAAAGACGGCAGCTTCGAAAAAAGAAGCCGGAAAGCAGCTCCTGGATTTAATCGCTTGTTTATCAACCTGGGAAAAACGGACAACTTCTTTCCCAATGAACTTATCGGATTGCTAAACAACAATACAAAAGGACGTATCGAACTGGGACGTATTGACCTCATGCAGAACTTTTCTTTCTTCGAAGTGCCGGAAAAAGAAACCAGAAATGTAATAAAGGCATTATCCCGTACCCAATGGAACGGACGTAAAGTCGTAGTAGAAATATCCAGTGAAGAAAACGGGAAAGGACGTGAGAACGGTCCAAGTGAGCATAAAAGGAGTAAACAGTCTGGCAAAAGCGGGGAACGTCCCCCATACGAAAGTAAAGACAGGAACCCCAAAAGCTCCTCAGCAAAAAGTTCAAAAGGAGCCAAGAAAGAAAAACCGAGCCGTGCGGAAAGAGGATACTCCGATGCCCGCGGTCCAAAGAAAAAAGATGATTGGCAAGCATTCTTCAAAGACCAGGAGCCGGACTTCAGTGAAGAAGGATGGGCTCGCAGAAAACCAAAGAAGTAAAAAACATTTTTGTGCCAGGCAAGTAACAGTTTTTTAGAAAGATAATTTCAATATAGAAAAAAAGACCTGTCCAAAGTTCTCCCCCTTACTGCATTTACATGTGGTAAGGGGGAGAACTTTTAAACATACGTTTTTATGACATATTTATCCTTATTTATGCCACACTCCAATCGCCATACACTAATGTCATGAAATTATATGTCCTTTCTCAGTTCCACACATAACTTTGCACACATGAAACGTAATTCACTCATCCTTAACTAAAATTTCATAGGTAATAACAGTAGAAAGATTTTAAACAGGAAACAAAAACAGGTAGTTCTAAACAATAGTACTACCTGTTCTAAACAGATAATGAACATACAATATAGTTTATAATTTTAAATTAACGCCATGAGTTCAAAACAAATGCTTTTCAGTTTTCTTACGTGTATATTGACAACCGTAAGTTGTGACACCTCAAAACAAGTTGTAGTAGATAATGAGCCTGCCATAGTACGAGCTAAACAAACACTAGACTCCTTATACTCCAATTATTCTGTTCCCGGCACACAATTATTACGCGAGAATTACCCCTCCAACATAGCTGAATATACAGCAACCTATCTCGCTTCCGAGGAGCAAAAAAATATGCCTAATCAATATTCTTATCTATGGCCCTATTCCGGTACGTTTTCTGCTGTAAACGCTTTACTTAAAGCAACACAGGATACATTGTACCAATCACTCTTGAATAAAAAAGTACTGGTAGGATTAGAAGAATATTTCGATACACGAAGAACCCCCGAAGCTTATGCTTCATATATCAACACCGCACCGCAATCCGACCGTTTCTATGACGACAATATTTGGTTAGGCATTGACTTTACTGACGCATATCTGATGACGAAGGCCTCCAATTATCTACAGAAAGCGGAACTTATCTGGAAATTTATAGAAAGCGGCATTGATAATAAACTGGGCGGAGGAGTTTATTGGTGTGAACAAAAGAGAGCAACTAAAAATACCTGTTCAAATGCACCCGGTTCTGTTTTCGCCCTGAAACTTTTTCAAGCCACACAAAACAAATATTATCTGGAAAAAGGAGAACAATTATACAACTGGACTAAAACCCAACTACAAGACTCTACTGATTATCTGTATTTCGACAACATCGCCCTGGACGGGAAAATAGGTAAGGCCAAATTTGCCTATAATAGTGGACAAATGATGCAATCCGCTTCCCTACTTTATCAACTTACCGGGAAAAAAGAATATCTCACAGATGCTCAAAACATTGCCAAAGGATGTCATAATTACTTTTTCACAAATTATACTCCGGACCATGCAGATACATTCAAAATGATAAAAAAAGGAGATGTGTGGTTCACGGCTGTTATGCTAAGAGGTTTCATCGAACTTTACCAAATAGACCATGATAAGACCTATCTGGATTCTTTCACCAAAAGCCTTAACTATGCTTGGGAACATGCAAGAGACAAAAAGGGCCTATTCAATACAGATTTTACCGGAAATTCACAAGACAACAGAAAATGGTTGTTGACACAAGCTGCCATGGTGGAAATGTATGCCCGTCTCGCCGCTATCAAATAATAAATTTTCAACAATATACCGATATAAGAAAATATGAAAAAGAAAAAATATCTGTCTACACAATAGAACCAATAGTTGCAAAGGCACGATAACACCTCTAATGTAAGATAACGGCTCGGACAATCACATTTCATGGATGTCACCAATATCTTAAACATACACCGGAACGAGTTACATATTAAATCTTTCCATATAAAGAAGCCTGCCGATTTTATCCGTGCAAACCAATGCACGGATAAATATTCTCTTCAATGAGTTAATATTGAGACTAATAAACGAAAATAAAACCATCGAGCAATCTTTAAAACCAAATATATACTGAAATACCAATGAAAAAACTTATCTTTTTATTTATGCTAATAGCATCAGAAATACAGGCTCAACCGCACGAGAGAATAGTAATGTCAAACCCCTTGAATTTAAGTTATCGTTTTCAAACGGACGGTATCTGCCGCCGCGAGACTGCCGACCCTGTCATCGTTCTATTTAAAGACCGTTATTACTTGTTTGCCTCCCATTCTTCAGGATATTGGCATTCTCCGAATCTAAAAGATTGGACGTATGTAGCGACCAAAACATTAAAAGCTGTAGAAGCATGGGCACCCGCCTTATTAGTCTATAAGGATGCATTATATTACCTAGGTATGGGCGAAGAACGTATCTATAAAAGTACAAATCCTGAAGCCGACCAATGGGAAGAAGTAAAATTCGAATTGCAGGGACTCGGTGACCCCGCTTTCTTCCAAGATAACGACGGACGAGTATATCTCTATCACGGATGCTCAGACTGGGCCCCTATCAAAGGAGTTGAAGTAGACCCGGAAAACGGTTTTAAAAAGATAGGGGCGGAAGTTGATTTAATACCTCATTCATCTGAACGCTTAGGTTGGGAAGTGTTTGGAAATAAAAATGAACAACACGATAAAAAAGGATGGAATGAAGCCCCTTGTATTACCCGAGAAGGAGATTTTTACTACTTGATGTACGCCACACCCGGTACAGAGTTTACGAACTACTGTACTGGCATATATGTTTCCCAAAAACCGTTAGGCCCTTATACTTGTATGCCCGGCGCTCCTTTTGCCATAAAACCCGGAGGATTTATCAAAGGTGCAGGTCACGGACATCCATTTAAAGATCGCTATGGGAACGACTGGTATGTAGCCACAATCGTTGTTGCATCTAAAGAACATTATGAACGTCGTGTCGGCATCTTTCCCGCTTTTTATAAAGACGGTTATGCACATGCCATCACCGAATACATGGATTTCCCATTCATTCTCCCAAATGAAAAGGTCGATTTCAGCCAACATGATATTTCAGCAGGAATGAATCTACTTTCTTATAACAAACAGGTAAAAGCCTCCTCTTCATTAGATACCCACCAGGCAAAAATGGCGACAGATGAAGATATCAGGACATGGTGGTCAGCAGCATCCGGAAAGAAGGGTGAATGGCTACAGATGGATTTGGGTAAACCAATGGAACTCTCAGCCTTGCAAATCAGCTTTTCCGATGAAGGCTTCAAAACATACAGGCATGATAAAACCATACCGGTTTACCAATACATAGTAGAAGGTTCTTTGAATGGAATAGACTGGTATCCCCTGGCAAATCGTTCTGAAAACACTAAAGACCAAATATACGAGCTAATTACGTTAGATAAAAAAGTAAAAACTAGATTCGTACGAGTAAAAAATACAAAAGATTTTGCAGTGGGTTGTTTCTCCATAGCCGACATGCGTTTATTCGGGAAAGCAAAAGGAAAAGCCCCCAAACAAGTATCCGGATTCATCGGTGAACGCAATAAAGACAGAAGAAGAATAACCTTTACATGGAAAAAACAACCATCCGTCGAAGGATATGTCATTCGTTGGGGAACTTCTCCTAACCACATAGACAATGCCGTAATGGTGTATGACAACCAAGCCGAGTTCGGTTTTTTCGACCGCGACATGACTTATTATGCAACAATTGAAGCATTTAACGAATCAGGTAAAGGCGAATGCAGTAGCCCTATTGAAATAAAGTAAAACAAAAGAATCTCCTACAAAATTAAACCAATCAGGAAATATGATTTTGTGACATCATTATCCTGATTTATGCCGTGAAAGTCAATACATACACTTATGTCATAAATTCAGATATCATATACTAAACACACAACATATCTTTGCTCACAAGAAACCAATAACACATTAAAATAAGTATTATGAAAAAGATAACACATTGGATATGTATTTATATATTACTATCCTCACAAATTGTGCCCTCAGCCGCTCAAAATAATGAAAATCTTAGGAAAAGAAACAGCTTTATTTCCAATCTAATGAAAAAAATGACACTCGATGAGAAGATTGGACAATTATATCAATGCTCCGGCGGTGGAGATATTACAGGTCCTAATAAAGAAAAAATTCCCCGCATCGAACAAATATCACAAGGATACTTAGGATCAATGTTGAACATTCAAGGCATAGAAGAAATACGTAAATTCCAAAAAGCCGCCATGAAATCAAGATTGGGAATTCCTTTAATTTTCGGATTAGATGTCCTTCATGGTTATCATACAGGTTTTCCCATTCCCCTGGCGGAAGCTGCAAGTTTCGACCTCAAAACCATTGAAGAAGCATCACATTGCTCAGCAACAGAAGCAGCTTCCGAAGGTATCAACTGGACTTTCGCCCCAATGGTAGACATAAGTTGGGATGCCCGTTGGGGACGAGTGATGGAAGGGGCCGGTGAAGACCCATTCTACGGCGCATTAGTAGCCCAAGCCCGAGTACGAGGACTTCAAGGAGACGACTTGTCCGCAACCAACACTATTATGGCCTGCGTGAAACATTTTGCCGCTTACGGAGCACCAATAGCCGGTAAAGAATACAATAACGTAGATATGTCCATCAGTCATTTCGCCAATTTCTATATGCCACCCTACAAAGCAGCGGTAGAAGCAGGTGCGGCTACCGTAATGGCTGCCTTCAATGACTTCAATAACATTCCGTCTTCATGCAACAACTTTTTGCTACGTAAATTACTGAAAGAACAATGGAGATTTAAAGGATTTGTAGTATCAGACATGAATTCCGTACGTGAAATAATCAACCACCGGTATGCCGAAAATGAGAAAGATGCGGCTGCAAAAGCCATTAATGCCGGTATGGATATGGAAATGGTAAGTACTTGTTACCTAAAATATTTGAAAGAACTCATTAAAGAAAAGAAAGTAAAAGAAAGCACATTAGATGACGCTGTACGACGCATATTAGAAAAGAAATATGAACTAGGACTGTTTGATGATCCTTACAAATATTGTAATCCGGAAAGAGCCCGGCAAACACTCAACTCCCCTTCCATACGGGATGCAGCCCGCCGCATGGCAGAACGTTCTATTGTTTTATTAAAGAATGAAAGGAATTTACTGCCTCTATCCGAAGAAACCCGAAAAATAGCCTTAATAGGCGCATTAGCCAAATCCAAAAACGATATGCGCGGCGGTTGGTCTGGTGCCGATGAAAATAAGGTGGTAACCATATATGAAGCAATGAAAAACCGCGGATGTACAATTAACTATTGTGATGGTTACGATTTAGAAAGAAATCAAATCGTCAACTTAGAGCAGACATTGCTGGCAGCCCGTCAATCAGATGTCGTTATTGTAGCTATGGGAGAACGGGCAGGAGAAACCGGCGAGTTATCTTCCAAAGGAGACATTTCCATTCCTGCAGAACAACAAAAGTTAGTCAGCGAACTTATAAAAACCGGAAAACCGGTCATCGTACTGATGATGTGCGGCCGTCCTGTAATTTTTAACGAAGTACGTCGGGAAGCCCCTGCCATCCTATGCACATGGTGGTTGGGAAGTGAAGCCGGCAATGCTATCTGTAACGTATTATGGGGAGATTATAACCCTTCCGGCAAATTACCGATGACCTTTCCTCAACATAACGGGCAAGTCCCATTATATTATCAGTACAAGAGTACCGGGCGCCCTACAGCTTTAGGCGGATGGTGTTCCAAATACAAGGATATACCTACAGAACCGGCCTATCCGTTCGGATACGGTTTATCATATTCAACCTTCACCTATTCAAATCCTGAATTACTTCCGGGAAACAACAAGGAAATACACGCACGTGTAAACGTAACTGTAACAAATACGGGGAAATATACTGGTGAAGAAGTCGTCCAATTATACGTCCGTGACGAAGTCGCTTCAATTACCCGCCCCATTAAAGAGCTGAAAGGCTTTGAAAAAATAACATTAAAGGCAGGGGAAAGCAAAACAGTAACTTTCAACATAAAAGACCAACAATTAGGATTTTATGACAACAAAATGAATTTCATAGTTGAAAAAGGAGATTTCACCTTCATGATTGGTGGCAATAGCGAAGAACTAAAAGAAATCACATATAATTATTAATCATCCAAATCTAAGAGCATGGAAAATGATCGTTTATCCAACAAAGCAGGATGGCTTAAATATTCACTGCTTTGTCTATTAAGTTGTCCATTGTCTGTCATAACTGCCAACGAACTAAAGGGCACAGAGACACCACTGGCAATTACTAACCTGACAACCCGTGACATCCAAGTTCAGAACAATCTTCTGGAGATTCAACAGAACGGCAGAAAACGGACTCTTACAGGAACCGTGACAGATGAGACGGACGGTACTCCTATTGTCGGTGCCAACATTGTTATCAAAGACTCAAAAACCGGTGTAATTACCGATTTGGAAGGACGTTTCTCCATTCCCATCAATGAAAAAGGAGGAACGTTGGAAATCAGCTACATCGGCTACAAAAAACAAAGTGTCTATATCACCGACCAGGGTTTCATCAATGTAAAGCTGGTTCCGGACAATGAGATGTTGAGTGAAGTAGTCATTGTCGGAGCCGGTACGCAAAAGAAAATCTCCGTAACAGGAGCCATAACTTCTGTCAAAGGAACAACTTTAAAATCTCCAAGTTCTTCATTAACAAACAGCATTGCAGGAAAACTGGCAGGTGTTGTCTCCACTGCCAGTAGCGGTGAACCGGGTTCCACATCCTCCTTCTATATCCGTGGTATCGGCACATTCGGAGGAGTATCCACCCCTTTAATATTATTGGACGGTGTAGAAATTTCCTCAGGCGACCTGGATCGTATCCCGTCAGAATCCATTGAAAGCTTCTCAATATTAAAAGATGCATCTGCCACCGCCATTTATGGAGCACGCGGAGCAAACGGAGTCATGCTGGTAACCACTAAAGACGGCGAAGTCAACCAACGTGCCAAGATAAACGTTACAGTAGAAGCATCTTTACAGAAACCTATGAAATTCGTCGATTACGTAGACGGAGGCACTTGGATGGAAATATACAATGAAGCTGCAATAGCCCGTGACAAAGAGCCCCGTTATTCCCAGGAAGATATTGATATGACCCGCAGCCATAAATATCCCTATCGTTATCCCGATGTAAACTGGCAGGACATTATGTTCAAAAACCAGACATGGAATGAACGCGCCAACATCAATGTATCCGGCGGAGGTTCTAAAATAACCTATTATATGAGCATACAAGCCAATCATGACACTGGTATGCTAGATACCCCCAAAACATACTCATACGACAACAACATTGACCGTTGGAATTACATCTTCCAGAATAACCTGACATATAAGTTGACTTCCACAACTAAAATAGGCTTAAAAATGAACGCCCAAATCGGTAAATTGAAAGGCCCCGGCTATTCAACAACAGACTTATTCGGTGCAGCCCGTGACGTAGCTCCGATACTCTTTCCGGCAACTTTCCCCGCCCAGTCAGACGACACCCATATCCGGTTCGGTAGTGACATTCTTTCCGGTTCGGAACTATATACCAATCCTTACGCCAAAATGTTAAGTTCCTTCAAGGAAGAGAACTATAACACCCTAAACACAGTCATGAATATAGAACAAGGATTAGACTTCATCACCAAAGGTCTGAAATTTACAGCATTAGTCAATTTCAAGAACTGGTCCTCATCTAATTTCACCCGCAGCATTGCCCCTTATTATTACCGCATGATGAACAGTACATGGGACCCCGACAATCCGGACTCATACGAACTGGAACGTCTGGGAGACTCCGGTGACGACTATATCACAGAAAAAGACAACGGATACAGCTCCAACAGTACATTCTATTTCGATGCCCGTTTAGACTACAACCGTACTTTTGGGAGCCATTCCGTATCAGGAATGTTAATGTATATGCAACGCGAAAATCGTTCAAGTGTACGTCCCAACAGACTGCAAGGTTTATCTGGCCGTTTCACCTATGATTACCAGCACAAATACTTGGCAGAATTCAATTTCGGTTATAACGGAAGCGAGCGTTTGTTAAAAGAAGACCGTTTCGAATTCTTTCCTGCCATGTCTTTAGGTTGGGTGATCAGTGAAGAAAAGTTCTGGGAACCGATAAAGAAACATGTGAACTACTTAAAATTCCGCGGTTCTTATGGAATCGTAGGAAGTGACCAAATGGACGATGGTGCAGGACATTACCTATACGTCAGCCAAATCGGTCTTTCAGGCGGAGGTTACCATACCGGATTCGATGGAGAATTTAATCAGAATGGACCTTCATTCGGTTCATTCGGAGTAGAAGGCGCTTGCTGGGAACGTGTAAACAAACTAGACATAGGTATCGATATGGAACTATTCAACCAACTGAACATCACCTTTGATTATTTCTTTGACCACCGTCACAAGATACTTATGAAACGCGGTTCATGGCCTACCCTATTGGGCTACTTCGGAACAACCCCCTGGAGTAATATCGGTGAAGTAGACAATAAAGGTATAGAACTCAGTTTAAACTGGCACAAAGAAATCATCAAAGACTTAAATGTAGACCTACGTACCAATTTCACGTACAACAGAAATAAATACGTTTATTATGACGAACCTAATTACGAAGCCGTATGGAAGAAAAAAACCGGGCAACCTCTAAGCATATCATGGGGATATATTGCAGAAGGTTATTTCCAGAATCAAGAAGAAATTGACAACGGTCCGGATCAAAGCGGGTTAGGTAGCCAAGTGAAACCGGGCGATATCAAATATCGTGATGTGAACGGTGACGGTAAAATCAGTGACGATGATAAAGTGATGCTATCCTCTTTCGGCTCCATGCCACGTATCCAATACGGTTTAGGACTGAACCTGACATATAAGAAACTTGACTTCGGTGTATTTTTCAACGGTTCGGCCCAACGTAAAATCATGATTAACGACGCCATGACAGAATTCGGCGAAAGAAATAATAACGTCATGCAATGGATAGCCGACAGCCACTGGTCCATAGACAATCCAAACCCGGATGCAGTTTTTCCCAGGCTGGGATTAAGCAAGACAGACATTGAGAATAACAAACAAGCAAGCAGCCACTGGTTGCGTAACGGAAACTTCATCCGTTTCAAAACACTGGAAGTAGGTTACTCATTTCCCCATTGCCGTGTTTATTTCAGCGGAGACAATCTGGCGGTATGGAGTCCTTTCAAACTCTGGGATCCGGAACTCAGTTGGAATGCCTACCCGCTGCAACGCACTTTCAATTTCGGTGTACAATTAAATTTCTAACATGTAATATTTAACAATATGAAAAAACATACTATAAAAAAGATAGTATTACGTACTATTCTGCCTTTAGGCATATTCGCATCATGTGACTACTTAGATGTTGTTCCGCCCGAACAGCCGGAAACCAAAGATACAATGGTTGATGCTACAGATGCCGTCAACTTCATCAACTCCTGTTATATTGCAGTAGAATCTTGTGCTCCTTTCGTTTATACTACATACGAATGGTCTACCGACGAATCCGTAGACCCTCCCTTATGGAACGGAAACAATCAAAAAACAGCCTGGAATTTATGGTCTCCTACAGATGCCGGTGGTTATTGGGACGGTTATTATAACTATAACGGACATTGCCACATGTTTTTGAATATCCTGGCAGAGAACAATCCGCGTGGCGCAACAGAGGCGGACAAAGCACGTTGGAGGTCGGAAGCCGAATTCCTCAAAGCCTATTACCACTCCCGGCTACTAGCCATGTACGGTCCCATCCCCATCGTAGACCAACGCCTTCCTCAATCAACCATGCCGGAAGACATGCCTGGCCGTTCACATTATGACTATGTCGTAGACTATATCGTAAAAAAATTGGATGAAGCCACCCCCAACCTGCCGGCGACAGGTAACGCTGACGATTGGGGCCGTGCCACCTCTACAGCCGCCAAAGCTATCAAAGGACGTGTACTTCTCTACGCGGCATCCGATTTATGGAATGGGAAGTTCCCTTATCCCGATTGGAAAAACACAAATTATGAAACTCCCGGATACGGCAAGGAATTAGTCAGCCATACATATGACCCACAAAAATGGGAACGTGCCTTGGAGGCAAATTTAGACGCCTTGAAATATGCAGAAAATGAAGGCGGACGTTCATTGGTAGATATGGATAACCTCCCCCGTACCCTGGCAGATGTCCCCATTCCATATATTCCGGGCGTAGATACAAGTACGCCGGAAGGCCAAGAATTCGCCCAAAGAGTATTGATGCTACGCAGTATTATCAATTCCGACGAAAATGACGGAAACAAAGAAATCATTTGGGGAGTATTTATGCAAGGTGACAACGGTGACAGGCAATGGATAAATTTTGCAACATGGCCCAAACGCATATTGCAATATAACAACAACTGGATAGACGGCTGGTGCGCTATTTCACCAACCCTCTATACTTCAGAACACTACTATACGAAAAACGGGAAACTACCCGAAAAAGACTCGGAGTTTCCACAAAAAAACGAATGGCTTACTTCAGCCAACCTGAATGACCGCTCAGAAATCATTAAATTGAACGTAAACCGAGAACCGCGTTTCTATGCCAACCTATCATTTGACGGTGACGACTACTCACCAATCATGTGCGACGGTTCACCTTTACGCATCAATCTGCGGGATGCTAATAAGCAGGGATATAATTATGACCTCTTTTACAGAGATTATACAGTTACAGGATATTTCAGTAAGAAATATACCGCACCCGAAATCCGCATCTCTTCAGTCACAGGTAAAGATAACCGTAAGAATTATGCAAAACCGCTCTTCCGCCTAGCTGAACTTTATCTCAACGTGGCCGAGTGTTATGCAGCCTTAGGAGACAATAAGAACGCCATTAAATACCTGAATCCCATCCGTAAACGCGCCGGCATACCGGAACTCACCGAATCGGATGTAACAGGTGACATGTCCATGATGGATTGGGTACGTAATGAACGTTTCATCGAACTCTGGGGAGAAGGACACCGTTTCTATGACGTACGCCGTTGGATGATTGCACCTCAAGTATTGAGAGCCAGCGTACGGGAAGGGCTGAATGTGCAAGGTGCGGGAATGAACCCCACATTCAACGAACTGAACCAACGTACTGTCGTCAACCAGCAATTCCAATGGAGCAACCGTATGTACCTATGGCCCATCAAATCAGATGAGATTTACAATAATCCACAATTAGTGCAAGCCCCAGAATATTAATGCCAATTAAAGTAACAAAATATGAAAAAGATTGCATATTTATCATTATTGACGAGCTGCCTGATTAGTTTAGGCGCCTGTGAAGGTTCGGAATATGACCTTGAAAACCAGGTACCGGAGAAATTCCACAAAATACTATACCTAAGTATCAGCGGCAAACAAGAGGTAACCCTATATAATACAGACGAAGATAACACCTACTCATTCTCTGTTATCAAGGCAGGAAGTGACCCCACCCTAAATGCTACGGCCGACATTACCGTATTGACCCAAGAAGAAGTAGACCGGCAATATAGTGATTTAGAAGGCGTCAATTATAAAGTAATCGGTTCCAATGCCTATTCACTGGATAAGACCCAACTGAATTTCTCCGCAGAAGACGACTACCAACTAGTCAACTTGTTCTTGAAACCCAGGGAAGTCATGACTGCAATTGAAAGTAATCCCAGTGCCGTATGGGTACTTCCAATCTATATCAACAGCGAGAACGACTCTATTAACGTCAATAAAAATCAACTATTTTTACAACTGAAAGAAGTCGTCACACCTACTATCGGATTTGAAGATTCCTATGTAAATGTAAAAGCATACACATACGGGCTCGTCTCAACAATCTCCGAAAAAATCCCATTCAAGCTAGACACTAGCAACAAGTGGGATATAGAGTGTGGATTCGTAGTAGATAATGAGTACATTAGCCAATACAATAGTGCCAACGGAACTATCTTCCAGGAACTTCCGGAAAACTCCTATTCATTTGCAAATTCGATGACACTCCCTAATGGAACAACAGAAACAAATCTGGCAATTGAAGTAAAAGGAGAGCAACTGGAACCGGGTGATTATATGTTACCTATCCGAATCAATAACGTCTCACAATTTGAGATATCATCTACTAATGCCTTATATCCAATGGCTATCCGGATTATGGGAACATTATTGGACCGCACCGGCTGGACAGCAGAAGCGAATACAGTGGAAGAAACCGGTGAACTTGGACAAAATAGCGGACCTGCCGACCGAGTATTGGATGGTGATCTAAAAACATACTGGCATTCTATATGGAGTAACGGTCAATATCACGATCTACCCCACGAATTAATTATTGATGCTCAAAAAGAACACACATTCACCCAATTTGCTCTAGTACAGAGAGAAGGATCTAATTACGTAAAAGCAGGCAAATTCCTAATAAGTTCAGATAAAGAACACTGGGAAACGGTAGGAAGTTTCTCCCTGAAGCAAGAAAGTGGATCTCAAGTATTCGGCATTATCCCTACAAAAGGACGTTATTTTAAAGTTCTAATAACCGAAAGTTATAGTGGAACCAATTCAGCCTTAGCTGAAGTATATGCATATGGACTTAAATAATGTATAACCAATTTAAAGAAAGTGGGAGATTACAAGATTAGTTTTGTAATATCCCCTTTCTTTAATTAATCCGTTTTATAAAATGAAAAAACTAATAGGACTTTTTATTTGTTTATTTACGCTTTTACCGATTTCATGCAGCGGAGAAGATAACAAACCGATTGAACCACCAACAGACAATCCAGATCCCACCCCAAATCCGGACCCGACTCCGGAAGAAGACGATGAAATTCCACCATCCATCGCCGATAGCTCATTCTATTACTATAATAAAGCATTCTTACTTGAGAAAAACAATAGTAAAGACGGACTTACTTATTATCGAGAAAACCAGACTTCCAACCATTGGGCTTACTTCTGGAATCAAGCCCTGATTATACTAATGGTCGAAGACCGTTACGAATGCCGGAAAGATGAATCTTTAAAGCCGTTACTTACCAACCTACTGGATGCCTTCCGTCAACATGAGAAAAATCCCCAAACCAACGATATAATGGACTGGACCTGGAATGACTTCCAAGACGACTTACTATGGGCCGGACTTGCCTTCATACGAGGTTATCAAATCACAGGTAACGAACGATTCTTGGAACAAGCAAAGTGGGACTGGGAATTTCTCTACAACCGCGGATATGATACAGCACTTGGTGGTGGTCTTTGGTGGAGTATTGACAAAGCCGATAAGTCAGGATTAAGCAACAACCCAGCCATATCTATGGCTTGTTACCTTTATGAAGCGACTGGAAACCAAACATATCTGAATCAAGCAAAAGACATTTACAATTGGGTATATACTACACTACGTGAACCGAATGGAGCCGTTGACGAGAAAATCAGCAAAGACGGAGTAAGACCGCGTTCTTATAACGTCTATAACGTAGGAGCCTTTATCGAAGCAGCCAATGCATTATATCGTATAACTAAAAATGAAATCTATGCCCAACATGCTAAAGAATCCATTCAGTTTGTAATGAGAGATAAAGTAGATGAAAACGGAATAATGTCGAAGTGGCATCGCGATGGTACATGGCAATCAGAGTTTGCACGGGGTATGGGATTATTCGTGAAAGATAATAATTTATGGGATTACCAAGCAGACTATACCTCTGAGAGAAAACCAATCACCTACTATGAATGGATGCATAAGAATGCTATTGCTGCTTGGGAAACACGTGAACGAGTTAACAACATCACCTTTAATGAATGGGCGAAGCAAACGCCGTTAATACCGGAAACAGGAAAAACGTGGACAGCAATGGAAATGGTAAGTGCCGTAGTAATGACACAGGTAACCCCGGATGAAAAACCATAAAATAAAGGATGATATGACAAAAAGATGGAGTTTACTGCTTTACTTTGCATTTAGCATGCTCTCGACAGCATGCAGCAGTAACGAAGATACGCAAAAGCAAGAGCCATCCACCCCAGAAGTGGACGAAGTCGTAGCAAGAGCCCAACAACCGATCAAGATTGTTTGTGTAGGCAACAGCATCACAGAGGGATTTGGGAACACCTGCCAGGAAAAAGCCTGGCCGGGACAATTGGGTAAACTACTAGGAAGCGACTATACAGTCCTCAATTGCGGTGTGAGTGGTACAACGATGTTCAAAAATAGCGATGCCCCTTATTGGAATACCGACCGTTTTGTTAAAGCAAAAGAAGCGAATCCGCAAATCCTGATTATTGCTTTAGGAACAAACGATGCTGATCCCTGGCGTTGGAACCAGTTGAAAGAAGAGTTCAAGCCTAACTATCTGGATATGGTAGCAGAATTCAGACAAAATGGAAAAGATCCTATCATCTATGTCTGCCTGGCACCACCTTTGTTCGGACCGGATAAAGCTCCTCAAAACCAAATGGTCGAAACAGAACTCATCCCTCGTGTGAAAGAAATAGCCGGAGAAATCGGAGCGTATATTATCGACTTTCATCAACCATTGTTAGGTGCAAGTAAAGAATTCCCGGATAACGTACACCCGGATGATGCCGGCTCTGCTCTTATGGCACAAATTGCGTATAACAAGATAAAGGATGCGCAAGTCATTAAGCCAAACATTTCCGTAACCAAAGGTGAAATAATAAAAGAAAGCATAGCCGTAGTAGAAAAAGGAAGTACAGTCACTTTCAAACCGGAACCGGCAAAAGGTAATTGGAAATGGAACGGACCACAAGGGTTTACCTCCACCGACCGGATTATTAAACTGGAGAATGTACAACGCGGAGGTACATATACTGCCGTCTACACAGATATGACAGGCAACCGGAGCATTATTAACTTCCTAGTTTCCATCAAGGGCGAACAAGGTAGCACTATTACTCCCCAAGTGCAGGATATGCAGGGAAGATGGGCCAAAAGCAGCTTCATACGTGTTAATCCAGGGGGAAATGTAACTCTTGCACCAGAAGTAGAAAATGAAAAAGACGGTTCGTGGGCATGGACTGGTCCGGAAAACTTTTTTGCCGGCACACGAGAAGTCCGTTTACAAACTGTACTTCCTACACAAGCCGGCAAATATACTGCTACATATACGGACGATTATGGACGCCAAAGTTCTATAGACTTTACCATAGCAGTGGAGGGAACTACCATCTGTCCTGAATTGATATCTTATATTAATTACGGCGGATGGAAGAACGTTAGTGAAATGGAGGTAAAAGAGGGCGACAGTGTAACCTTCGGACCACATCCATCTAATGGTGACTGGCATTGGGAAGGTCCGGACGGTTTTACTTCCGACCGTCGCGAAGCTACCGTTTCCAACTTCAACAGCCAAAAGGCAGGTGAATACATCGGTACATTCACCAACGCTGCCGGATGTCGGGTGGAATTGAACATCACTTTGAAACTAAAGAAATAACAAAGATGAGAAACAACATACTGAATCTGCTTCCTTTTACAGGGAAGCAGATTTTTAGCAGACTGACTTTCACTTTTCTAATCGCTGCACAAAGTATAGCAGCACGCAATGTAGAAATTACTCAATTTGGTGCCGTAGGAGATGCGGCAACACTAAATACGAAAGCACTACAAATGGCTATCGACACCTGCGCCGAAACCGGAGGTGGCGAAGTGACAGTACCACCGGGAACGTATATTACAGGGACAATCTACCTACGCAGCAACGTAGAACTGCATCTTTGTCGTGGCTCCATTATCCGAGGTAGTTATCGCAATCCGGAAGACTACCCTACCCGCTCTCTCATTGTAGCAGATAGCATTGAGAATGCCGGAATCTCCGGACCGGGTATCATTGACGGCAATGCACGCCACCCCGAATTTCAAAAGAATTACCGTCTCAACGACGGTAAACGTCCTTACGCTATCTTCTACAAAGACTGCAAAAAGATGTCATTACGCGATGTGGAAGTACGCGATGCAGCAGGATGGACCATACGCTTGTTCCGTTGCGATGGGGTAATTATAGACGGTATCGCCATATTTTCCCTTTCCATGGGGAACAATGACGGTATCGATGTAGACGCACGGAATGTCAACATCACGAATTGCCGTATCGAATGCGACGATGACGGAATCTGCCTGAAAAGCGATGATCCCGACTTCATGGTAGAAAATATCACAGTAACAAACTGTATCATTGCCTCCAATTGCAACCCAATCAAATTCGGCACAGCCTCATGGGCAGGTTTTCGCAATATCACTTTCTCCAATTGTGTAATCCGCCCAACCACAGAGAGCAATATCTGGGACTGGTCTAAAGAATACCGCCATGTAGCTCCTAAAACCCATACCGGATTAGCTGGAATCGCCATCGAATCCGCAGACGGTGGTATCATAGAGCAAGTAGCTTTCAATAATATCAGCATGGAAGGCATTATCACACCGATTTTCATTTGCCTGAACCACCGTCGAATGAATCGGCACAGCGGCAAATCAGGAATTATCCGCAATCTGTTGTTCAGCAACATTACAGCAAAAGCCGAAGGCATTATTCCTACCCTGATTGCCGGTACACCCAATGGGCGTATCACCGGTATTACCCTGCGCGATATCACCGTAGAACATGCCGGCGGTGAAAAAGTCATGACTAAACCTGTTCCGGAAAATTTGAAAGGATATCCGGAAAACCGGATGTACGGCAGAGAAAATCCCGCCGGAGGACTTTATATCCGTCATGCAGACAACATTCTGATAGAAAACTTCCGTGTCCAACAACGTAACACAGACGAACGCCCATCTGTTTTTCTTGATGATGCAACCGATATACATATAGAAAAATTGCAATCAACAGGTTCTATAGCCAAGAAGATGATAGAACACTCCAAATGTAGCAACATAACTATAGACGGAAAAAAGATAGAATAAAACAATTCATATCCATGACATTTCTGTACAAGCCGACGACATCTTAAACAAAATAGATATTAATGTCATAAAATAACAATGAATAATTATTCCTATATGCTACTTTTGTAACAACAGAAGAAAGAAATACCTTCAAAACCATTATCATGAACAAGCATTTAATTCTAACTCTAATGTTCTGCGCATCTCTGTACAGTTATGGGCAAAAACAACACCTGTTGTCATCTCCCGACGGAAACATACAGGTTTCAATAAACCTCTCCGATAAAATCTATTACGATATAGTTTGTCAGAAAGACACCTTATTGAAACAATGTAACCTCCACATGCAATTGGGAAACCAGGAAATCGGGAACTATCCCCGGCTGATAAAGGCAAGCCGGAAAAGCGTCGATGAACCGTTGAAGCCTGTCATTGCACTGAAATACTCAACTGTGCCCAATAAATACAACCGGCTCCTGCTGAAATTCAAAGGAGAATATTCGGTAGAATTCCGCGCATTTGATGACGGTATCGCCTATCGTTTCATTACTGACAAAGAAGGAACTGTCGAAGTAACCGATGAAATCTTCCAGGTAAACTTCCCCGACAACTATCGGCTGCACATGCAACAACCGGGAGGATTCAAAACCGCTTACGAGGAAGAATACCACCATGTGCAAAGCCGGGAATGGAAACCGTCCGACCGGATGGCACTTCTTCCCCTACTGGTTGACACACGCAAAAACTATAAAATTCTAATCAGTGAATCGGCACTGACTGACTACCCGGCACTCTTTCTGAAAAGCAACGGCCGGAACGGAATGTCCTCCGTGTTCCCTAAAGTTCCCCTTGAATTCGGAGAAGACGGAGACCGCAGCCTCAAAATCCTGAAAGAAGCTGATTATATAGCCAAAACCGACGGACAACGCAGCTTCCCCTGGCGTTATTTCGTCATCACCCAAAACGATGGGCAATTGATAGAAAATACCATGACCTGCAGACTGGCGGAAAAGAATGTGTTGGAAGACACCTCCTGGATTAAACCCGGGCTAGCCAGTTGGGAATGGTGGAATGGCGCCACTCCCTATGGGCAAGACGTAGACTTTGTCGCAGGCTGCAACCTGGACACTTATAAATACTTCATCGACTTCGCCGCCCGTTACGGAATACCCTACATCGTAATGGACGAAGGATGGGCACAATCCACAAGAGATCCCTACACCCCTAATCCGAAAGTAGACTTACACGAACTGATTCGTTACGGCAAAGAAAAGAATGTCGGTATCGTACTCTGGCTCACATGGCTGGCGGTAGAGAAAAACTTCGGACTGTTCGAAACATTCGAGAAATGGGGAGTAAAAGGCATAAAAATCGACTTCATGGACAGAAGCGACCAATGGATGGTGAATTACTACGAAAGAGTTGCCGAAGAAGCAGCCAAACATCATCTGTTCGTCGACTTTCACGGTTCCTTCAAACCGGCCGGACTGGAATATAAGTACCCGAATGTGCTCTCTTATGAAGGTGTAAGGGGGATGGAGCAAATGGGAGGATGCCGTCCTGACAATAGTGTCTATTTCCCTTTTATAAGAAATGCAGTGGGACCGATGGATTATACACCGGGCGCCATGCTCAGCATGCAGCCGGAAATATACCGCTCCGAACGTCCCAACTCTGCCAGCATAGGCACACGGGCTTATCAAATGGCACTGTTCATCATCTTCGAAAGCGGAATCCAGATGATGGCAGACAACCCGACACTTTATTACCGTAACGACGAATGTACCCGCTTTATCACCCAAGTGCCGCAAACGTGGGACGAAACCTTCGCTCTAGCAGCAAAGGTGGGAGAATACGCCATTGTAGCCAAACGCAAAGGCAACAAATGGTTCATCGGAGGCATGACGAACAACCGGGAACAACAAAGAACATTCGAACTGGATACAGACTTCCTGAAAGAAGGACAAACATATCGCATGACCTCCTTCGAAGACGGGAAAAATGCAAACCGCCAAGCGATGGACTACCGGAAGAACCAACGCATCCTTCGAAAAGGAGACAAGATAGCTGTTCGCTTGGTACGTAACGGCGGCTTCGCAGCCATCATTGAATAACTTAATAACCAATATTCGTTTATGAAAAAAGAAACAATCTCCGGTGCACTGATTGCACTTCTACTCACCCCCTTAACCGTCGTCCACGCACAAAACGACGGACGCCCCGAATGGGACAATGAATACATCTCAGGAGTTAATAAAGAAGAAGCCTGCCAGGTCGCCATTCCCTTTGCCGACGAACAGCAAGCCGTCACGTCCGTAACCGAAGAGTCACCCTACTACATGACACTGAACGGCACTTGGAAATTCCATTGGGTAGCCGACCCCAAAGACAGGCCGCAGGAGTTTTATCAACCCGATTATGATGTAAGCCAATGGGACAATATCAAAGTACCCGCAACCTGGCAAATCGAAGCTGTACGCAACAACAAGAACTGGGACAAGCCGTTATACTGTAATACCATCTATCCCTTCTGTGACTGGAGGCACGTACAATGGCCGAACGTCATTCAACCCCGCCCGACGGACTACACCTTCGCATCCATGCCCAATCCGGTAGGCAGCTACCGAAGAGATTTCACCTTACCCGACTCCTGGAAAGGGAGAGACATCTTCATCCGCTTCAACGGAGTGGAAGCAGGTTTCTACATTTGGGTAAACGGCCGGAAAGTAGGCTACTCGGAAGACAGCTACCTGCCTGCCGAGTTCAACCTGACCCCCTATCTGAAAACAGGTAAAAACGTATTAGCAGTTGAAGTGTACCGGTTTACGGACGGCAGTTATCTGGAATGCCAGGACTTTTGGCGTTTCAGCGGCATTTTCAGAGACGTATTCCTATGGTCTGCCCCCCAAACGCAAATCAGGGACTTTTTCTTCCGTACAGACTTGGACAAAGCCTATAAAAACGCTATCGTATCCCTGGACATACAAATAACCGGGAAAAAAGGCAAGAACGAAATTCTCGCAAAGATAACCACTCCGGACGGTGAAGAGATTGCCACCCAATCCATGCAGGCGAAAACGGGCATGAACCAGATGCGATTTGAAGTGTCCGACCCGCTCAAATGGACGGCAGAAACTCCTAACCTATACAACCTGACTCTCTTGTTAAAACAAAAAGGCAAAATCACGGATATCCGCAATGTCAAAGTCGGTTTCCGCAAGATTGAACTCACCAAAGACGGGCAAATGCTGATTAACGGAAAATCCACCTTATTCAAAGGAGTGGACAGGCACGACAATAGCCCCCTCAACGGACGAACCGTCTCGAAGGAGGAAATGGAGAAAGACGTGCAACTGATGAAATCATTGAACATAAACGCCGTACGTACCTCACACTATCCTAATAACCCTTATTTCTACGATTTATGCGACAGGTACGGCCTCTACGTGATGGCGGAAGCCAACGTGGAATGCCACGGACTGATGGAGCTCTCCAGCGAGCCCTCCTGGAAGAAAGCCTTCACTGAACGCAATGAAAACCAAGTAAAAAGATACAGGAACCATGCTTCCATCGTCATGTGGTCGATGGGGAACGAGTCAGGAAACGGAATCAATTTCCAGTCAGCCGTAGCTGCGGTCAAAGCCCTGGACAACACACGTCCTACACACTATGAAGGGAACAGTTCCTTCTGTGATGTAACCAGTACCATGTACTCCGACGTACAATGGCTGGAAGGTGTAGGAAAAGAACGTCTTGAGAAAGCGCAAAAAGGCGAAACCGTGAAACCTCACGTGGTTTGCGAATACGCCCATGCCATGGGAAACGCTATCGGTAACTTCAAAGAATACTGGGAAACATACGAACGTTACCCGGCACTCCTCGGCGGCTTCATCTGGGACTGGATAGACCAAGGTATTCAAATGCCTACTCCTGACGGCAAAGGTTATTACATGGCCGTGGGAGGAGACTTCGGTGATAAGCCGAATGACGGTAACTTCTGTACGAACGGGGTTATCTTTGCGGACCGCACGCTCTCTGCCAAATCTTACGAAGTGAAGAAAATACACCAACCCATCAGCGTTACAGCCGAAGGGAACGGAAAATACAGGCTAACCAATAAAAGATTTCATACAGACCTGAGCGACCTCTATGGAAGATATGAAATCAGGGAAGACGGGAAAGTTATCTTGTCCGGAAACCTGGAAGAACTGAATTTAGACGCACAGGAAAGCAAGACAATCACAATTTCCGATGTACAAGTGAAAAAAATTCCGGGAGCCGAATATTTCATTAATTTTAGCTTCCGCCAGAAAAACGATACGGAATGGGAAAAGGCAGGCTACGAAGTGGCATCAGAACAAATCAAACTCTCTGAAAGCGAGAAACCCGTATTTAAAGCAGGGCAAGGAACAATCAGCCTCGCCGAGTCCGGAGACTGTTACATCGTGAAAGGCCGGAACTTTGAAGCCGCCTTCTCACAAAAGACAGGAACCCTCTCCGCATATACTCTCAACGGAGTATCCCTAATCAGCAAAGGACCGGAGCTCAATGTCTTTCGGGCTCCCACCGACAACGACCGGCAAATAGACGGAGACTGGCAGCGCAAAGGATTGTGTAACATGACTCCCGAAACAGGTAAATGGGAAGTGAAACAGGAAAACGGAAAAGTAATCCTGCAAATCAGAAATACGTACAGAAGCAAGATAGGCTTTAACTTCGAGACGGAAATGGAATATTCCATAGCTCCGGACGGTTCGATTCTGGTGAACAGCACTATTGTCCCGGCAGTAAACGGAGAAATCATCCCGCGCGTAGGTTACCGTATGGAGCTGCCGGAAGGTTTCGAACGTATGCGTTGGTACGGCCGCGGACCATTGGAGAACTATATAGACCGTAAAGACGCCACTTATGTAGGCGTATATGAATCTCGAGTTTCCGACCAATGGGTCAATTACATCAAACCGCAGGAGATGGGCAACCATGAAGATGTACGCTGGATCTCAATCACCAACTCCGACGGTATGGGATTCGTATTCGTAGCCGGAGACAAGATGTCAGCTTCCGCCCTACACGTAAGAGCACAAGATATGGTAGACTCTACCGACTTGAGAAAATTGGTTCACAAATACGAGATACCGATGCGAAAAGAAACGGTTCTCTGCCTCGATGCCAAACACCGCCCTCTGGGTAACGGCAGTTGTGGCCCCGGTCCGATGAGGAAATACGAACTTCTCTCCCAGCCCACCGTATTCAGTTTCATCATGATGCCGCTGGAAAGAAGCTACCGGGAGGAAGAACTGGTGGAGAAAGCGCGCGTACAAATGCCGGTATGCATGCCCGTCCTGATAGAAAGGGACAACAACGGATACCTGCAATTAAAGACCGGCACACCGGGAGCCACCATCCATTACAGCCTGAACGGCGGGGAATTCAAGATATACTCGACTCCCATCGAATTCATCTCCGGCGGAAAAGTACAGGCATATGCAACCTCGGAAAAACTGGGAAAGAGCCTGACAACATCTGTCGAACTACCTATATATGTAGACCGTTCCGCATGGAAGATAATATCCGTGAGTAGTGAAAACAACGGCGAAGAGGCGCGTAATGCCATCGACGGCGACCCGACTACCATCTGGCACAGCCGCTGGTCCTCGCCGGTAGCCAAACACCCGCATGAAATCATCGTGGACATGGCTTCCCTGCTCGAAGTGGACAAATTCCTCTATACCCCGCGGAACTCAGGCAACGGACGTATCAAAGATTATGAGCTTTATTTCAGCAAAAACGGAAAGAACTGGGAAGGTAAAGTAAAAGGTGCTTTTGCCAACTCATCGTCCGCCCAAACGGTGACATTGAAAGAACCGATTACAGCCCGCTATTTCAAACTCATAGCTCTATCGGAAATCAACGGCAGGGACTGGGCTTCGGCAGCCGAACTAAACGTCAGCATTACCAGAAACCTATCAGGCGCATCCGAAGGAAGACAACGTGTCATCTATGTGGACAGTGATGCGGACAGTAGCATGAAACTAGCTGCCGATGGCAATGCCAATACTTACTGGCGCACCGTACACAACCAATATTACCTCGCACCCTATCCGCATGAAATACAACTGTCGCTCGCTAAGGAGACCAAGGTAAAAGGGATTAAATACACACCGCGGCAGGATTCCGCTGAAGGACGAATAGCAAAATACGAAATTTACCTTAGCTGTGACGGGAAAGAATGGGGCAAAGCAGTCGCTTCGGGAACCTTCCGGGACTCCCAGGAAACGCAGGTCGTGGAATTCCCCTCACAACAGGCACGTTATGTGAAACTCCAGGCATTATCTGCTGCAGATGGTGGTAAACAGGCTGCTGTAGCAGAATTGGAAATCCTGACAGCCGAATAACCTTGCGGCAAAAAGCCCAAACAGTCCAAGAAGAAAAGACGAGACAGACTTGCGGACAACCTACAAACTAGGCGCATGACAATCCCCTTGTTTTAAGTCCCTGCACCGTTGGTGAACCGGGATTTAAAACAAGGGGATTCATCTTGAAAAAATGACCGGCAGGCCAAGTTCCCCGTATCTTTCCACCTTCCACCACAAACTCCGTTACTTTTCTTTCCGGTAATCTGTAGATGGCTTTTTCCATACCGAAGAAAGATGCCCACGGTTGTTGCAGAGAGTAAAATATCGGAAAAATGTAATCTATTTTTTCTTCTTTTCCTGCCATATCCCGATTATTCAGTATATTTGCATTACCCAATTAATCTGAATAAATAGATATATGAAAAGCAAATACGCCATTTCCAGACTCTTAGGAATCATCAGTATCCTAAGTTGCCTTCCGTATATGACCCATGCATACAGTTTACGGCAATTCTCCAACAAAGACGGATTATCCAACAGTGCCATCTTGTCTTTATACCAGGATAACCGGGGAGTCATTTGGATTGGTTCATGCGACGGCCTCCATACGTATGACGGTAACAGTATCCAAATATACAGTCCGTCCAGCTCTCCCAAGACGCTGCTCTCCGGAAACCTTATCAACAATGTCACGGAAACCGGAAAAAATATACTTTGGGTACAAACTAATTATGGGTTAGACCGGCTAGATATAAAAGAGCAAACCTCTCGGAGCTTTGCTGAGTTCAAAGATAACAGGTTCATGGCCAAAAGCAAAGACAACGTTCTTTTCACGTTAAAAGACGACGGTTATTTCTATTATTACCACCAAGAAAAAGGAATGTTCCAGAAACTGGAAATCCCGCAACCCGCATTTGAACACATATTATCCATCGCCATCGACGAGAATGACATGTTGTGGGTCTTCACTTCCAACAATGACAACCGCTGTTACCGGATAAACAAGACTAGAGACGGATTGTCCCTATCTCCGAAAAACCTCTTCAAACACAGTGAAAAGCTACGATGGGTCTTTCCCGAAGAGCGATTGGTCTACTTTATCGACGAGAGCTACTCATTGTATGAATACGACTTTAACAACCAGCAGCAATACTTCATCACAGACCTCAAAGCGGAAATTGAAGAGCGCGGGGAAGTGTCTTCCATCATCAAACAACAGAACGATTATTACATCGGTTTCAAAAGCAGCGGCCTGATTGTGCTGAAATACATGCCTGACCAGAAAATCAAATACCGGATACAGCCTACCGAAATCCATTCTGGCATTTTCTGCCTGATGAAAGACAAATACCAGGACATTGTCTGGATAGGGACCGACGGTCAAGGAGTATATATGTATTTCAACGACGCTTTTTCTATCAGCAACACTTTACTGGATACTCCCGTGTACCAGATTAATAATCCCGTACGCGCCCTCTATTATGACAATGAACAAACCTTGTGGATAGGGACCAAAGGAGGAGGCATGCTGCGGTTCAAGGAGTATTCCGCAGAAACCGGTACATCGGTCTCTTTCGAACACATCTCCACCGCTAACAGTGCTCTGACCGACAACGCGGTTTATTGCTTTACGCCCGGTTCGATGAGCAAGCTATGGATAGGTACGGAAAACGGTATCAACTATTACTCGTACAAAAGCAGGCAGCTAAAAACATTCACGGTAACGGCGGACGGTAGGAAAGTGAAATACGTACATTCCATCCATGAGCCGAACGATACGACCTTATGGATATCTACCGTAGGTGAAGGCATCGTGAAAGTGATATTGCACCCAAACACCGCTTTTCCAACGGTGAAATCGGCAACCAGAATTGTTTTGGATGACGGACGCCTGGCTTCCAACTACTTCTTTACTTCTTTTCAAGAAAACGACTCCCTGTTATGGTTCGGCAACCGCGGATATGGGGCATACCAGCTCAATATCGAAACCGGTAAATTTACTCCCTACAAGTTCGACAGCATTGTAAACAGCCGGACTGCCAACGATATTTTCGCCATCTACAAAAACAAAGACGGATATTGGTTTGCCACCAGTTCGGGACTGCTTCATTTCGCCCAGAACACCTCGTCTTATCATAACAAGATAGACCTGCTTTCAAAAAACACCGCACACGGCATTCTGGAAGACCAGCAGAACAACATTTGGATTAGCACCAACCAGGGACTAGTGAGGTTCAACCCCCAAACTCGTACCGGCCAGACATACAACAGAAAAAACGGGTTGGAGGTCACCGAGTTCAGCGATGGAGCTTTCTACAAGGACGTGCCGACCGGGACTTTGTTTTTCGGCGGTACGAACGGGTTTGTCGCTATCAGACCCAATGCCTGCAGCATAACCGACTACATGCCTCAAATAAGCATAAAAGGGCTGTCTGTTTTCGGAAAAGAATGTAACATCCATGACTTTCTGCATGAAAAAGAAGAGAAAACAGTCCTCCGACTGGATTATAGCCAGAATTTCTTTCACATCGACTTTATGGCAGTGGATTATATAAACGGAAACAATTATTCCTATTATTACAAACTGGACGAGGTGAGCAGCCAATGGATAGAGAATGGGGCATCTCCCAGTGCTGTATTCTCTAACCTTTCACCGGGACAATACACGTTATCGGTAAAATACAGGAACAACATCAACGGAAAAGAATGTGCCCCCCAGTCGTTTTTTATTCAGATTACCCCTCCCTGGTATGCGAGTGACTGGGCGTATGTCACCTATTTTATCCTGCTCGCCGGTTTCTGTATCCTAGCGGTCTGCCAAATCATCCGGAAATATCGCCGTAAACAGGCCCGCATTATCGAAAAGATGAACCGGGAAAAGAAAGAAGAAATCTATGAGTCCAAACTGCGTTTCTTCACTAATATCACACACGAGTTCTGCACACCATTGACCCTGATTTATGGTCCGTGTGAGAAAATACTCACCTATCCGCAATCCGACCCGTACATCTGCAAATACGGAAAAATGATACAGCAGAACGCCGAGAAACTGAACGCATTAATCCTGGAGCTACTCGAATTCCGCAGGCTGGAAACCGGGAACAAAACACTCTCTGTCCAAAGGCAACCCGTATCGGACAAACTCCGGAACATAGCGGAGTCTTTCAGCGAACTGGCTGAAAACAAGAAACTGGATTACAGGTTGGACATCCAACCAGACATTGAATGGAACACGGACACTGGTTGTTTCAACAAGATAGTCAACAATCTGATATCCAACGCATTCAAATATACTCCGGAAAAAGGTGAAATCATTGTCGAGCTAAAGGCTGAAGACGGGCAATTAGTCCTCCGGATATCCAACTCCGGAAAAGGTATAGCAAAAGAGAATTTGGACAAGGTATTCGACCGTTACAAGATTTTGGACTCTGTGGAACTGAACGGGAAAGGTTCCCGGAACGGGCTCGGACTGGCTATATGCAAAAGTATGGTGACCCTGCTGAACGGTCGGATTGACATTGAAAGTATCCCTGATAAACTTACTACGTTTACCGTTAGCCTGCCGGAATTACCGCCGTCAGAACAGGAAAAGCCCCAAGAGGCGTACTCTACCGGGGAACTGGCATCTGACACGGAGCCTGTCAAGCTGGAAAAGACCGTTACAGATTTTGACCCCTCCAGACAGACAGTCATGATTATCGACGACGATCCATCCATGCTTTGGTTTGTCTCGGAAATTTTCGTCGACAAGTATAACGTATGTTCTTTCAGTCATGCCAAAGACGCTTTGGACAGCCTGGAAATAAGGCAACCGGACTTGATTATCTCGGATGTGATGATGCCTGACATCGACGGGCTTTCTTTCACTCACTGCATCAAGCAGAACAAACTGTGGAGCCATATACCGTTAATCCTGTTATCCGCCCTGCATCATGAGGACGAGCAGGTGAAAGGACTTGATTCGGGAGCCGACGCTTATATCACCAAGCCTTTTAATGTAAAGTACCTGGAAAAGATTGTTTACCGGCTGATAAAGCGGAAATCCGAATTGAAAGAGTACTATAATTCCGTATTCAGTGCCTTCCAGATAGATAACGGAAACCTCGTACATAAAGAAGACCACGATTTCCTGAACAAGGTCATGAAAATCATTGATGCCAACATCGAAAATCCGGACCTTTCCGTAGAGCTACTGAGCAATGAATTGGGATACAGCACCCGCCAGTTCTACCGGAAGCTGAAACCGATAACGGAAAAGTCGCCGACGGACATTATCAGGGAATACCGCTTGACGGTAGCTGAACGTCTATTGTTGATAAAGAACCTCACCATTGAAGAAATCATGGATAAAACAGGATTCACTAACCGAGGAACATTTTATAAGCTATTCTCCTCACGGTTTGGTATGCCGCCGCGCCAATACAGAGAACAGCAAAAGGAAAATGTCGTGAAAGGCTCTCACAAACCGTAAAGGTGTGTCTCCGCATGTTTTTTCTGTTCCCCCGCTTGCCCGGGAGATTCATCTTACCGGACGATTTTCAATTCCCGTACAAGATGGTCCGCCTTGCCGTATTTCTCCATGATAAAGAGCATATAGCGTACATCCACGCCGATACAGCGCTGCAAGTCCGGTTCAAATACGATATCGCTGCTCATCGCCTCCCAGTTGCCGTCGAAAGCCAGCCCCAGCAACTCGCCTTCGGCATTGAACATGGCGCTACCGGAATTACCTCCCGTAATGTCATTATTGGAGATGAAGCAAACATTCATACCTCCCTGTTCATTGGCATATCTCCCGAAATCACCGGAAGAGAGCAACCTTAACAACTCCGGCTGAACAGCAAAGTCAATCTCTCCTTCATGTTCTTTCACTTTCTCGAAAATACCCTTCACCGTCGTATAATAATCATAGGCAGCCCCGTCAAAAGGGGTATAACCACCAACAGTCCCAAAACTCAGCCTCATCGTTGAATTAGCGTCCGGGTAGAAATTTCGGTCGGCATACATGCGGCGCATGGCGGCATTGAACATCCGTTCACCCCGCTCTATCTGTTCGGAAGCCTCGGAAATACCTTGGTTCATCTCATAGTATTTTACAATCAAGTCCAGGCTCAGGGAAACCGCCGGATCATCTATCAAGTTATAGGTGGTATCCCGCTCCAAAAAACGTTTCAGGCCTTTGGGAGAGGTAATGTCGGAAGAGGCGTACAATGAGTCTACATAAGTCCGGATATTCCCACCGTAAAGCGTATCTATCTTTTCATACATGGCGGGTAAATATTTCCTGTCCACTTTAGACCGGTATTCCTTGAGCATGGCGGCAAAAACTTCCTTATCAATGGAGAGGTCGAGATTTTCATATTTCTCCAGCAGTTTCTTCATGCGAGAGACAACCTGTTTCTCTTCCGCCTCAAAGTCGAAATTCAGAATTTCAAGCGCGAGCTGCACCAATTCCGGGCCATTGATAAACGACTCGCCGAAATATGCCAACGCCCGGTTGGTCTCACGGCGGTTGCCATAACCCAATTCCAAGGAGGAAAACAGGCGAATCAGTTTCTCCCTCTCTTCCGGACGGGATTGAATCCAGTCACGCAGCACGGTCTCGGCCGCCCGCTTCTTTTCCAATACTTTCAAGTGCCTGATGGCTTTGTTCGTCCCGATGCTGTTTTTCCAGTAATTGGAACTTTCATCATATTTCGATGCGTATTTGATACGGATGTCCGGACGGCGGTCCATCTCCCGCTTCCAAATTGCCTGTTTCACTCCCCGCACGTCAATCATAGCCTGGTTTATTCCATTCATCATCTCTTCGATACCGTATGAAGAGAGATAGCGTTCCGTGCTTCCCGGATAACCGAGGGTCATGCAGAAGGAACCCTCCTCATATCCGCCCAAAGAAATCGGAGCGACATATTCGGGACGGTACGGAACATTCTCCGGAGAATAATCCGCCGGGTTGTTACGGGTATCGGCATAAATGCGGAATACGCTGAAATCACCGGTATGGCGCGGCCACATCCAGTTATCCGTGTCCCACCCGAACTTACCGACAGAAGAGGGAGGGGCAAAAACCAGGCGGACGTCATTATAGTCACGGTAGACTGAAAGCCAGAACTCATTTCCCGCATAATAGGCATCAACAATCCCAGTGAGCGTAGAATCTTTCTCCGATACTTCCATACCAATGGCATTCATTACAGAATCGACTGCCGCTTGGCGTTCGGATTCGGTCTTGGCATGCCTAGCGACGGACAATACCCGTTTGGTTACATTTTCCGTGCGAAGCAAGAAACGGACATACAATTCAGGATTCGGCAATTCTTCTTCAAGGCTGCGAGCCACGAAACCGTCTTTCAGATAATCGTGTTCTACGGAAGAGTGCTGCTGGATGCTACTGAAACCGCAATGATGATTGGTGAACACCAAACCGTCTTCCGACACCACCACGCCCGAACAAAAGCCCCCAAAGCTGACTACGGCATCCGCAAGGGAGGGCTTTCTCGGATTATATATTTTATTTACGGGCATCTGCAGTCCGAGTTCTCTCATTACACGGTCTGTCTGTTTATCCTTCCGGAGATTTCCCAATAACCACATTCCCTCGTCTGCCCAAACGGAGGACAGACAAAGGAAAAGGGTAATCATTGCGGTTAGTCTGAATTTCATGTCTTTATTTTTAATTCTTTATTCTGTAATCAGCCTTAACTTCTTCGTTCCCACCCGTGCTTTCAGCCATTCGCCGACTTTCTCTTTCTCAACAGTCGTCGGGGGTTTAGCAAACTTCAAGACGGCCAGTGTCACCGTATCTGTTTTCATCGAATCGACCCGTACTTCAAGCGAATGAGCGATAGAAAGCGTAGTGACGGAAGGATAGAGCACCTTTAGTTCGGGAACCAACGTACTGCTCATCTCATCATAAATCTTATATTGCTTAAGGGTCTCCTCCAATTGCGAAATCCTCACTTTCTGCTCCTGTAATCGTTGCTCGCTGTTTTTATAAAAGTCTTCCATCACCATGGCGCGTATGGAAGAGACGTCTACCGCTTCGTTGTTCATGCCTTGCAACACCACCAGTTTCGTATCTTCCAGCTTATATTCTTTCAGCTTGCTGCGGGCGATGGAAATCGAAGCGTCCGGCACTTCCGGCCCTATCAGTACCACGCGGACTTCCTTATGTTCATAATCTACTTTCTTGTCAAGTACCTGCGTGTTTTCGAAGGCTAGTTGCTCATTGATAAAACGATTGGCAGCCGCTTCATAAAAAGTGCCTTTAATAATACCGAATGTCAGGTAAACTGCCGGACACATCGTCAAGACCACAATCAGGATGATATATTTGCGTACCGTCTTCTCACGGGTTTTATCCACAAACTCTTTCCGCTGGAAATGCATAACCCGGACACCGATAAAAGTAGCCAGGCTGATAAACACCGAATTGATGAAATAAAGATAGAAAGCGCCCAGGAAATAAATGAGATTGCCCGATGCCAGCCCGTATCCCGCCGTGCAAAGCGGAGGCATCAACGCGGTAGCGATAGCGACTCCCGGAATCACATTTCCCTTTTCTTTCGTCGAAAGCGCCACGACACCTGCTAAGCCGCCGAAAAGGGCGATGAAGACGTCATAGATGGTAGGCGAAGTACGCGCCAGCAATTCGGACTGCGAACCGGCAATGGGGGCGAGCAAGAAGAAGACCGTTGCTGTTGTCACACTGAAAGCGGTCGTTATGAAGAAACTCTTTAAAGAGCGTTTCATCAGCTCGAAATCGTTCAACCCGACGGAAAGCCCGACGCCCATGATAGGCCCCATCAGCGGTGAAATCAGCATGGCGCCGATAATCACAGCGGTAGAGTTCACATTCAGTCCGAGCGACGCCATGAATATGGCAAAGATAAGAATCCACAGGTTAGCTCCTTTAAACTCGACTCCTTTACGGATGGAATCGACTGTCTCCATTTCATTGTCCTTATCTTTCTTCAAATCCAGGTACTCGCTCAGAAAGGATTTGACGGCAAACTTATTACGGTCATCTGTTTTCATAGTTATTTATTTTTTATCAATCGGTTAATAACAGGTATCTGTTCCAGCGGCAAATCTTTCTTAACGATATATGCGAGGAACAACAGCAAAAGCAAAGTACGGAAAGCCAGACGGAGCACAAGGTTCGGAATCGGGACTTGCTCTCCAAGCAGGTATAACGCCGCAGCAAGCAGAATGTAAATTCCGAGGTTCTTCAAGTCATACCGTATCGGATATTTTTTCTGCCCCATCCAGTAAGACAACAACACAATCACGCCGTATCCGGCAACGGAGGCCCATGCGGAAGCGACATATCCATAAACCGGCACAAACAAAATGTTCATCGTCACGATAACGACACAGCCTATCAGCGAGAAGTAGGCTCCCCACTGCGTTTCGTCCGTCAGCTTATACCAGAAAGAAAGGTTGAAGTAAATCCCCTTGCATATTTCCGCAAGCATCACGATAGCTACCACTCCCAAGCCTTCCCAATATCCTCTCGCTACCAGATAACGTAACAAATCGAGGTAGAACATCACGGCGAGAAAAGCCAGCAACGAGAAAATAAGAAAGTATTTCATAGCTGCCGCATACATCTTGCGGTTGTCTCCTTCGTTGCTCTTTCCGAAGACAAACGGCTCGTAAGCATAGCGGAAAGCCTGTGTAAATAGTGCCATCACCATCGCAATCTTACTGGTGGCAGCATAAATTCCCAGCTGTACGAGCCCTTCCTGGCGGTCTGCGAACAGAAAGGGATAAATCATTTTATCCACCGTCTGGTTCAGAATGCCGACCAGCCCAAGTATCAGTATCGGGAAAGAATACACGACCATCCGTTTCAGCAACGCCTTATCCAACTTGTAGGCGAAACCTCTCAACTCCGGAATGAAAAAGAACATCTGCACAGCCGAGACAATCAGATTGCTGACGAAGATGTAACCGACTAGGTAGTCTGGCTCATAGAACCACGAGACAGTTTCCGGGGCACGGACGTTCAGCCATGGGCATACCAACAGAAAGAATACATTCAGGCCAATACCGCCGACAATGGAAAACAATTTGATAGCCGCAAACTTAATCGGACGTTTCTTATATCGCAAATAGGCGAAAGGAATACACTGGAAAGAGTCTAAGGCTACGACAACCGCCATCATCGCAATGAACTCCGGATGACTGCCATAATCCAGCAGGTCGGCAACGGGCTGTAGGAAAAGCAGGCAGAGCAGGACGAACACCAACGAGACTCCTCCCACCGAAAGCAGGGAATTGGCATATACCTTCATCGGTTCTTCTCCCGATTTATTCACAAAACGGAAAAATCCGGTCTCCATACCGAACGTCAGCAGCACTAGCATCAAGGCTGTGTACGCATAGACATTCGACACCACTCCATACCCTCCGGTAGAAGCCGGCAGAACTGCCGTATACAGCGGGACCAACATATAATTGAGGAACCGGCCGATAATGCTGCTCAATCCGTAAATCGCCGTATCTTTTACTAATGATTTTAATCCAGACATGTTTGTTTCAGTAATTATTATTCGTGCCGGGCCGACGTTTCTTCTGCTGCTGAACCTCCTCCGGAGGATATGAAAATACGCCATTGCGTCATCATCCTATTCTGTTTCATCACGTTCTTCACTTGCATTTCACATGGTCGACATAGCCCTTATCAGTCATTGAACAGCGTCTTCTGGCTGTTATAAAGGCTTTTTCCCAGATGCTTATAAGCGAGCTCGGTCACTTCACGCCCACGGGGAGTACGCTTCATGAACCCTTCTTTTATCAAGAAAGGCTCGTAAACTTCCTCGATGGTTCCCGCATCTTCCCCTAAAGCGGTGGCAATGGTGGTGATACCCACCGGTCCTCCTTTGAACTTGTCTATAATCGTGCAAAGTATCTTATTGTCTATCTCATCCAAGCCGTACTTGTCAATATTCAACGCTTCCAAGGCGAACCGGGCTATTTCCGTATCAATGGAACCGGAACCTTTCACCTGTGCGAAATCACGCACCCGGCGGAGCAATGCATTGGCGATACGGGGCGTTCCACGGCTCCTGGAGGCAATCTCCGAAGCGGCATGTACCGAACAGGGCACATCCAATATGGAAGCGGAACGGCGGATGATGCTGCTCAGGATATCGTCATCATAGTACTCCAGATGAAGATTAATGCCGAAACGCGCACGGAGAGGTGCTGTCAACAACCCACTGCGTGTCGTCGCACCGACCAAGGTGAACGGGTTTAAATCAATCTGGATACTACGCGCCGAAGGTCCTTTATCAATCATGATGTCAATGCGATAATCCTCCATGGCAGAATATAGGTATTCCTCTACCACGGGTGACAGGCGATGGATTTCATCGATAAAGAGCACATCATTCGGTTCAAGGCTGGTTAACACTCCCGCCAAATCTCCCGGCTTGTCGAGTACCGGACCTGAAGTCACTTTAAAGCCGACTCCCAATTCATTGGCGATGATATTCGAAAGAGTTGTTTTCCCCAGCCCGGGAGGGCCATGCAGCAGGACATGATCGAGCGCCTCACCGCGCAAGCGTGCCGCTTTCACAAAGATGCGGAGATTTTCCACTACTTTGTCCTGTCCGCTGAAATCTTCAAAACTCAGCGGACGAAGAGCATTCTCGAAGTCCCGTTCCTTTGAAGTAAGTTGGTGTTCACGTATGTTAAAATCTTCCTGTTCCATTTATTTCTTGAAAGTAGGAGACAAAGATAGAGAAATCCATTCATTTTCGATACAGAAATACAAATAAAAACTCCGGATACATTCTAAACGTGAATGTCCGAAGGGCTGACGACATACCGGCACAGTCCGTCCGTCGGGCACACAAAGAGACTGTCATACCCGCTGCCGGCATGCAACCTTTCAGCCTGTTATTAGTTTATTTGAAACGTAATAACTACCTTTGCATCTTTATATACACGTACATACACGCTATCGACTATGGTTCTGAATTACATTTGGATAGGATTTTTCATCATTGCTTTCATCATCGCTCTCATAAAAGTAATTTTTCTGGGAGATACGGAAATATTCACGACTATCATAAACTCCACATTCGACTCTTCGAAAACCGCTTTCGAGATATCTCTCGGATTGACAGGAGTACTGGCACTCTGGCTGGGCATCATGAAAATCGGAGAGAACAGCGGACTGATTCACGCTCTGGCACATTTTCTCAGCCCGGTGCTCTGCCGGCTATTTCCGGACATTCCCAAAGGGCATCCGGTATTAGGCTCCATCTTCATGAATATGTCCGCCAACATGCTCGGCTTGGACAATGCCGCTACCCCACTGGGACTGAAAGCCATGAAAGAGTTGCAGGAACTGAACCCGAAAAAAGACACCGCTTCCAACCCGATGATTATGTTTCTGGTGATTAACACTTCCGGTCTCATCATCATTCCGGTTAGTATCATGGTCTATCGCGCACAGATGGGAGCCGCACAACCCACAGATGTATTTATCCCTATCCTGATAAGTACTTTCATTTCAACGCTCGCCGGGGTAACGGCAGTCAGCATTACCCAAAGAATTAATCTGCTCAACAAGCCCATCCTTCTCCTGACAGGAGCCGTCTGCCTCTTTTTTTCCGCTCTGATTTATCTGTTCCTGAATGTCTCACGCGAACAGATGGGCACATATTCCACGCTAGCGGCCAACATTCTTCTATATAGTGTTATTATTCTGTTTATCCTGACGGGTGTCAGAAAAAAAATCAACGTATATGATTCTTTTGTGGAAGGAGCTAAGGAAGGGTTTACGACAGCTATCCGAATCATCCCCTATCTGGTTGCTTTCCTAGTGGGAATCGCCGTATTCCGTACTTCGGGAGCAATGGATTTCCTAGTGGGAGGCATCGGTTATATCGTAGGTTTATGTGGAATTGACACGAGTTTTGTAGGGGCATTACCTACCGCACTGATGAAATCACTCAGTGGAAGCGGCGCAAATGGGCTGATGATTGACGCAATGAAAGAGATGGGGCCGGATTCGTTCGTAGGGCGTATGAGTTGTGTCGTACGCGGAGCTTCGGACACGACATTTTACATCTTGGCCGTTTATTTCGGTAGTGTGGGAATCACCAAGACCCGCAATGCGGTCACCTGTGGTCTGATTGCCGATTTTTCCGGTATCATCGCCGCAATCTTAATCAGTTATTTATTTTTCTACTAAATCATATCATTCAATTATGGCTGTAACTTATCAAACGGAAGACGTCAGGATGCCTGATATTAAAAAACGAGAGACTACGGAATGGATAAAGGCCGTGGCCGCTTTCTATGGGAAAAGGCTCGGTGAGATAGCCTATATCTTCTGCTCGGACAAAAAGATACTGGAGGTAAACCGCCAATACCTGCAACACGACTATTACACGGATATCATTACTTTCGACTATTGTGAGGGCGAGCGCCTCTCAGGCGACCTGTTCATCAGCCTGGATACGGTACGTACCAATGCGGAACAATTCGGTACGTCATACAACGAAGAGCTGCACCGGGTAATCATCCACGGAATCCTCCATCTTTGCGGTATCAACGACAAGGGGCCGGGAGAACGGGAGATTATGGAAGCTGCGGAAAACAAGGCGCTGGCTATGCGGGCACATCTTTAAAACGTATCAATTCTCCTGCCGGTTAAAACCGAAGGAACTTACCAGGGTCTACAGAATCCGACGTGTTCCCCGGTAGGTTTCCTTGAAGGAAACGCCCTGCTTATTTCAGGTTCTTTATCTTACGGGGGAATCTAAACTGAAACGCAATCCCCCGCTCAGGAAACCACTTTTCGAGAACTCTGGGTAACCACCTGCGGACATATCTTTCTCCCACAGGTAAAAAACAAGAGGGACCTCATCTGCTACAAAAAACAGACGGGGTTATCTCATTTTTTATCTTGAGACAACCCCGTTACCACTCTGAATGCAGAGCTAATTATCAAAGAGAGAGAATTTATTATTTTATCTCAATCGCTTTATTGATACGGTATATCAAAAGCTCATAGTGTGAACGATCGGTTTCCGGAGCAGCCGAAACGGCTTTTTCCAGCAATTCTTTCGTACGCATCAACAAATCAAAGTAGTATGCCGCCACTTTAGTCTGGTTCGTATAAATAGGCGGTATGGCCGAAAAGCCTGCTACGTCTTCAGGCGACTGCAACAAATGCATATATTGCTCCGCACTCCCGCCTTCACGCAAGGCTTTCAGGCTGATTTCCGGCTTTCCGGAAGATACGAACGAAGTTCTAGAGGGCTTAAAACTACCGATGGGCGCAGTGGCTGTCGATGTGGAAATTATACTTTCCAGGAAGGCGGTCTGCAGCGCTTTTTCCAGATTTTTCAACGGGCGGTGTTTCAAGGTCCCTTCCCAAACGATATTGTAAACATCATCCAGGTATTCGGAAGCCGTGTAGGCGGTCTCTGGGAAACGTTCCGTACATACCTCGATATAGGGCAGGCGATTGAAAATACCTTTAAAGATGTCCATACGCATCATATCGGCTTTTTTATCCGCAATGGCGAATTCGGAAGCACGGGCGGCGGCATCTATCCAATCCAGTTCTTTTGCCAGGTCCAGGACTTTGTCCAAAGCAGCTTTTTGCGTCTCACGGTCTACCATTGAGTAACTGGGAAGCACGTCCTTCTCGCGGATATCGTTCAGATAAATCCCACCGATGTATGAAAGGACAGAATACACCCGGCTGTTCAGCTTCTCGCAAAGGGCTGAGTAGACCCGCCTGCGCATGGACATGTCTCTGTCTCCTTCGGCAAACCAAGCATAGTAATTCTCGCACCCTTTACGTATGTTGGGAAGCATGTAATCGAATGATTTCAAATGGTTGTTTCCTAACCCTCCGCGACTGTTACGCGGATCGGAATCAAACCGGGACTGGCTGCGCACATACGCATAAAAAGGGTCGCCCGCATGTTCCCGTATCCAGCCATCCAGCGTCTTCTTCTCTTCCTGCAAGGAGGATGCATAGACCGGACGGTACAAATATTTGATAACCAACTCGTCATACGGACCTGGGTTCGTATTTACCAGGCAAACTCCTTTCCGGACATCTTCCGCACTCGCTACATCATTGATTACGACTCCCCCCATTACCGAAGAGGCGAGCCCGTACTTCCGTGTAAAGCTCGCGGAACGCAGAGAATCGACCGGATAAGCGACAGAAGCTCCCCAGTTCACGGTCAATCCCAGCCCTGTCCCCACGGCTTGGGCGATGGCGGCCTGAATCAACTCTCCTTGTACCTCCTGCGGGAAAACGGTTGTCCGGACACGGGGATCGGACGCCACAGTAGACGCGATACGGTCGGCATACTGCACACTAATCATATTGGCGTTCACAAGAATAGAAGCATTCAGGATTTCACCCGTGCGGGCATCCGTATGTATAGTTGTCTGTGCGGAATTCATCCACGATGCCGAATAACGGATAGTCATACAGTCAAGACTATGGGCATTGAACAATGTGTCATTCTTCGGAAATTCTTTCACACAAATGACATCCTTAAAACCTATTTTCTCAAAAGCGTTATTCCAAGATTCCGCACCGGCTTTAATATACGGATGCCATTTGGCAGGCATCAAGCTGTCAATGTAAAAGACTAACTGTTTTTTCGGTTTCACCAGCTCACCGCGACGGTAGGCAGACGAATCTGACGGCTCAATCCGCCAGCGTTTCGCATACCGTATTTCTCTGACTTCCTGTCCGGCTCCTGAAAAATCGCTTTTCAACTGTGTCGCCATTCCAAGCCGAGAATCTGCCAGACGAGGTTTCATCGGTTCTTCCGGCAACAGATAAAGCATCTTATTCACCACGGCGGTCAAAGGCACGTTTTCATACATGCTGTAAGTTCCCATCAAGGTGTGGTCGACCGTATAAGCAAGTTCCTCGCGCACAGTCACGTAATCTGCCGAAGCGGACACGCCTAGAATGGCAGACTTGTCTGATTGCAGGGAATGCTCGCGCGAGACAAACCCGTAATAGCCATTGGCAGAGTTCGAGGGGAAAGGTTTGGTAAATGCAGAACCTTCAAGGAACAGTCCTTTCATATTCACCACGACCGCCGAACTATCCGGGGTACACGCCAGCACTTTAAAACTCTTAAAGATACCCGGATTGTGTGCATTGTCCAATGCTCGGGCAATAGAAGCGTCACCGCCCGTATTGACCGGCTTGCTCAACAACGGCATGCGCGCAACGACCGTGGAGTCAATCATCTCGAAACGCAGACGTACGTCCGTACCTCCTAACTGTCCCGGAGCACCTTCTCCCCCGTCACTCGTATTCTCGATGGAAGAAGTGAACAGCAGTTCGCGCCCCAACATAGTAACCGGAAACTCAACGTATATCTTGTCTTCCACTTTATGGATGGTCATTAAGCCGCGGGCTGTCTGCACTTTTTTATTCTTGAATAACTTCTGGTAAGGAGTCAGCGTCTCTTTTTTCTCTTCTTTCTTCTTCTTTTTAAAAGGCCAGATTGCATTTCCGTCCTGTGGTAGGCAACAGGTAAAAAGAAGTAATAAACAAAGTATCTTACTATATCTATTTCTCATACTTCCCATTATTTTAGCGCCTGGTCAATTTTATACAACAATAAGCGGTAATGCCGTTGCGTATCCGCCGAACCGGTAGAGGCGCTTGCGGCTACCAGACTACGTATTTTCTTCAATTCGCCGAAATAGACATGTTCCATCGGTTCCAAAGGAGCCTTCAACTCAACATCGTCTTCAAAACCGCTGATTTCTTCCAAACGGGCAGCTTGCATCTCAGCGGGCTTATTATTAAAGCATCCCATAAATTCTTCCGGGACAATACCGAAACGCTCACGGGAAGCCGCTTTCAACCACTCCGGCACTTCAAGAGCAGCATACATGTCCGCAATGCCTTTGCTAGTCGCATTTTTTGCAACGCCTGCCACGGAGCCTTCAATCAATTTTGTCAGATAGTTCATCTGTAGACGCATTTCCGTATCTGTCAATGTCTTGCCGGCACGTGTAGATGCCCAAACAAAACGTTCGATATCCGCCAGGTATTCTTTTTGGGTATAAGGAGCTGACACCGCTTTATCCGAACAGATAGAAACGGCACCGCAACGGGACAGTATTCCGTCTATAATCGCATTTTCCATCTGCATGGCAACCGAAGTGCGTATGGGGAACTCTTTCAGTGTCTCGCGGGCATCCAGCCAAGAAAGGTCTTTCAGCTCATTCAACAGGAAATTCAAGGCTTTCTTCTGCTGCGCCTTCGGTACGGTCTTGTAGCTCAGGCGCTGGTCGCCGTCATAACGTTCATTCAGATAGATACCTCCGATATCTGCCAGTACAAAACTTAAATAACGGACATATCCGTAGACTATCTCGTCATACAAGGCAGTACGGAATTCAAAATCCTTGTCTTTATCCGCTACCCATTCATTCATGTGTTTCAAAATGTATTGCAGGTTGCGCCGCCCGTATTCCGAGGCTTTCACCGGGTCATCTCCCAAATCTTCTTCTACGGAACTCGGGTCGAAACGGCGTTTGAATTGTTGTTTGCCGTAACGGTATTTGGGATCACCCGATTTCTCGCTAATCCATTTGTCCAGTATCGGTATCTCCTCTTCGGCGGTCTTTGCTTCGAATATGGGAGTGTACAGCCAAGCAATGGCATAATAATCATAGGCCCCCAGTTCCGGAGGGGTGAGGCGCACGCCTTTTTCCTTGTCACCCGGCTGGGCAACATAGTTATTGCGTGCATAATCCATGATGGAATAAGTAGTCCCATACTTTTGAGTGAATTCCGGGTCGCGCAAGGAATCCACCGGAATGGAGGAAGAACCCGCCATGTTATGCATCAGCGACAAGGTATGCCCTACTTCATGAGAGAGCACGTAGGCTATACAGTCGCCTAGCAAGTCTTCACGCAATACGACGTCACGCACTTCTTTATCGGCGGGGGCAGTCTGCAAGAAACGCCAATACTGAACTAACTGCACGATATTGTGATAGACCGTTACCGATGCATTGATGATTTCTCCCGACCGGGGGTCAATCCAGGAGGGCCCCATCGCATTAGCTACCGTGGAAGGAGCGTAACGGATGCAGGAATATTTGATATTCTCCGGGTCAAAATCCGGGTCGTCTCTCGGGAAATCTTTCGCTATAATCGCATTCTTGAAGCCTATTTTCTCGAATGCCTTTTGCCAGACTTCCACCCCTTTATGGATATATTTGTTCCATCCCAGCGGGAAGGCATCGTCAATATAAAAAACAATGGGTTTCTTCGGTTCTACCAGCTCCCCGCGCAAGTAGGCGGCAGAGTCCGAAGGCTCCAGGTTCCACCGATGGGCGATATGGCGGGTACGTAATCCACGGCCTTCGGAGGCAAACTCAACAACAGAGTGTTCGAAGATTCCGATGCGGGGATCTGCATAACGGGGACGCATCGGCTTTTCCGGCAACAAAATGAAGCTACGGTTCATCACCGCACTGAACGGCATCTTTTTTATCGCATAATTTCCCTTCATACCCACACTGACGTTATATGTCAGCAGGGAACGTACGCTTACATTGTCTTCAAACCCTTTCACACTCTGGATAAAGGAGCTCTCTTTCATGAAGTCCTTGCTTATATCCGCTCCCATCATCTCTATCAACGAGTAGGGAGAGAAAGGGGAAATCATTTTCTTGTCGCTCAACAGGTAGTCCGTCATATCGAACACAACGGCTGTACTGTCATTATTGTACGCCTTAATCTCGAAAGTTTCCGCAATAGCCGGCATGGTGCTGCTCCGCAAACGTTTCCGAATCTCCCGATCTTCCGAAAACTGCCCGGCCTGTACACGACGTAATGTGACGGTCGAATCACGTTGTACAAAACGAATCAGAAAGGGATCACCGGACTTCTCACCGACACATCCGAACTGGTTGTCCGTGGTCTCCGAAATAGTAGAACCCAACAGGATGTCCCGGTTCAATATCTTGAGCGGTAACTCAAAATAGACTTTGTTATCAAACTTATGAAGAGTGATGAAGCCTTTGGCTGTTGTGACTTTCTTGTCTTTAAACAGCTTGTCATACTTGGTTTCTTTCTTCTCTTTTTTCTTTGCCGTAGCCTCAGTAGAAGCCTTTTTCTTGTTTTTCTTCTTAGCCGCAGCAGGATTGCCGACTGCTCCGCATAGTACGACCAGAAGAAGTAAATAGATTTTTTTTCTCATTCTGTAGATTATATAATTACTGGGTAACCCAACTTGCTGCTTGTTTCCACTTAAATATGGATTCTATAATTTTTCCCAAACCATCTTGTTTGAACGCAATTTTATCTTCCGAATCTCCCGTATTCATTATGTCACTTATCACAGTGGAACTAAAATCCAGTACATAGAATTCTCCATTCTCCAACCCGACTCCGGCACGTCCGAAATTTTGCGTATTATCTACATCTAAGCTCGTAATGGGTGAATTGAATTCATGGTATTTATACAGCCGGTTGCCTTCATTTCCTTTAAAATAATAGAAATAAAGCACATCGTCGCGAGTCACCAGCAAATAGGGCCTATCATCCTGCGAATAGAATAACGCATATTTGTTACCGGCATCGGAATTAACGACAGAAGCCAGTTCTGTCGCTTCTGTCTGAGAGTTCATTGTGGCATCCACCGAATTACCTCCCCCAAAACTATATACGGTAAAATCCTGAATATAAATCCGGCTATCTTTTTCAATGACGGATTTATAGTTTAACCCCGACCAGCTATTATCTTTATAGGCATCCAGGTACAAGACCGTATATCCGGACATATCATCCAGTTTTCCCCATTCCTGATTAGGCGTATTGATAACAGTCGGTACAATCAACTGGCCTGAATATTTCTTATAATAGTTCCCTGATGAAGAGAAAGTATAGGACCAATAATCACAAAGATGGAAATAGCGCTGCGAGTTTTTATCATAAAGCAACGTGCCTCCCTGATCACAGAATCTCGGCGCTCTCACAATCATAGTTCCATCTACCGGTTGCTGTTCATAGGAAAGGGGTAATTCATCCAAGAAATAGCTGGTATTAAACAGCTTATAGGATTCTTTTACGCGGGTGTACATTTTTCCATCCGTGCCGATTGCCAATGAGAGGTATAACATGTCATACACACGTTGAGGTTCAAATCCCTGTGGATACCCGCCATTGATAAACATAGCCGGCAGGTTTCCTTCTATCTGGTAGGTACTGCCCGAAATATCGACTGTGCCTTGTCCTCCCTGTTGCACCAGCCAAAGCCAGCTAGTCAGATCTTCCGGTTGGTCTTCCGTATATAAGGAAACAAAATGCTGGCTGACAGACACTGGTTTTCCACCCAAAGAGGTGCCGCCATTGGAAATGCCATAAACATCTTTAGTAACTACACAGTCATATACTTCCTCTTCTTTTCCGTCTTCCCCTTGTACGGTTTTCGTTGTCGGCCTCAGAAAGGTCAGCATGGATGTGCCGTCTTCCTTTTCCGACAACACCAGCCAGCCGCTATTTACATAGGGAGAGGTAACCGTAATCATTCCGGAACCGAAATAAGAAACTCCCGTTTGGGGGTCCATCACTGTTAACCGCAAGTCCATGTACTTTCCTTCTTCGTCCACCGTCCAGTTTAAATTACGTTCCGTTGAAATTTCACGCCTATCCAACGACCAGGAGTAAGTCAGATGGCTCGTTTCTTCTCCCGCGGAAAATGATAACTTGGGTTCAATCTTCAATATATCCCCCAACGAATATTCGCTTGTCTCCAATGGAATCTCAATTGTAACATCGTTCATCTGCCGGTACTCGTAATTTCCTTTATCTTCATAGCACGAAGACAAAAGACAAGCAGATACGGCCACGATGACAAAACATATCCTTCTCATATCTATTCTTTTCTTATCAATTGATTAATAAATAGGCACTGTCATTTTAGTACCGTTTTCTTCTGTCAGATTATATTTTTCAATGGCTTCTTTCAAACGTAAGGCGCAACGGCGTTTCTGCGCAGAATTTAACTCTCCGAAATTGAGAGCTTCTTCTCCACCGTATTGGATAAGCGCTTCATATTTTTTACGTGAATATGTGCCCAAATATACTTTTTCCGTATCTTTATCCCACCACAACGGTTTACTTTCCACATTGTTAAACACGATTTTTATTGTCTCATACTGTTTAAGACTACCTGCAAAATATTCATTCGGGTCTATTTTCAGCAACAATTCTACGTCTTCTTTTAACGCATCTGTCTTTTTCAGCTTCAATTCAAAAATATCTTCCGCCGCATTCGCCTTAAACATCGGATTTTCCGGCAACTCATAGTTCTCTGCAAGAGCTGTCGTTTTTTCCGCTACTACTGTTATTTTGTAAGGTACGGGAACGTCAAAGGGGTCTCCCACCAACCCCAGAGCGATTTTAACGGTCAGTTCGTCATCTAGGGGATAATTGTTAAAAGAGAGATTGACCGATTCGTCCTCGCTATCCATCAACTCGCTGAAATACAAATATTGTTCTCCGTGATAGGGTTGTATCTCGTCTTCCGCACAAGAAAACAGGCATAATACAAACAGAGGTAATAAAATATATGGTTTCATACTTACTCTATATATATTGATTTTTAAATATCTTCATTATCCGGACGGTCAAAGACAAATTTGATGTCTTTCTCATCTTTGTTAAAATATTTCTTCATATTCAAACGCTTATACAAGAAATAGAGCTGTCCTTCAGCCATCTGCTCTTTGCGCACTTCTTTCACCAGTTCCGTATAAAAGCCGTCCAATGAGGAAATAGTCGGCAAATTCAACATAATTCCTCTTGAACTGCGCACTACATCCAAGGCTTTTCTCGCTTCTTCGAAGTTATTGTTGCGTGCATAGTATTCACCGGTCATGTAGTATATTTCACTTAACCGTAACATAGGAATCATATCATATCCTGTACTGCCTTCTTCTATCAGGTATTTCTTGGAATACTGAGCGCCGCTGACAGTTCCTAACAGAGAGGTGCTCCCGCGTTCGTCATCTGCATCTCCATAAATATCCGAACCGGAAAACAAGAATAAATTGTCGCTGCTCGAATTCGTGAAAGGTTTGTATTCATCCAACAGTGTGGTTCGGGAAAGAGCAAAAAGCAGGTTCTGGCTGTCTTTCATATCTTCATCCAGTTCTCCGGAATTTACAAAACCAAAATAAGCTTCGTCATTATACGAGGCTTTTATCACTTCTTCCGCTTTGTCGAAAGCTGCCTTATAATCTTTTTTCCACATATACACTCGTGCCATTAAAGCCGTAATGGCATAATAATTCAGACGATAGCCTCGAAAAGCATAAAATACGTCTTCTGGCAGTTCGTCCGTGGTTCCTTTACCGAGCATACGAAGCTTGGAAAGCAACCATTCCGGATGTTGCTCTACATCGCACGTAGCCACCAGTTTTCTGGCTTCTGTCAGGTCGGTTTCTATTTTTTCCAGAATTTCCGCATTCGTATAGTAAGTGGTGCTAATCACCGGATAGGCATCTACATACGGGATGTATGCCTTACCGTCATCCGTTTCCATAGAAGGGGCAAACATACGTAAGATATCAAAATGAACCAACGCACGCAAAGCCAGGGCTTCTCCCCAAATCATATTTTTCTCCATTTCCAAACCTTCAAAGATTTCCGAATCAGCATTGCTGACATTATAAATCAGGTTGTTGCAACTGGCAATAACATTATACCCATTGGTCCATAAATTGGAAATTATGGATTTTACATCTGTATCGTCATATTGGAACTGGGCCGCTTTGTAATAGGAGGAAGTAGTCTTCAGGTTATCAAGTATATATTGATGTCCCAACACTTCTATAAACCCATAACTCAAATTACTGCCGTAAAGAGAGGTTTCTGCCAGTTTCAGATAAATGCCATTCAGCGCATTGCGATACCCGCTCCCTTCACTGAACAAGTCTTCTTCATTCACCTCATTGCTGGGAGCTACATCCAGCCAACTGCAACTACTCATCAACAATATGGCCAGAAACGGAACACAGTATATTTTTCTTATAATTTTCATTTGTATATTAAGCTTTTAGCAGTTTCATGTATTATAAACTCATTTTTACCGATAAGGAAAAGGTGCGAGAATAGGGATAATCCAGACCGCGCTCCGCACGTACTGTAGACGCCCGGAACAAATCATTGCCTGACAACTCAAAACGTAACATGCCTAAACGGTACTTTTTCAGCCATTCCGTATTGACGTCATATCCTATCGTAAGCGAGTTGAACGTCAACACATTATAATCTTGGATAAAACGGCTTGTAGGACGAGTTGTAGCAACCATATCAGTCTGTAACTTGGCATATGGGGTACGGTCGCCTATCTGCTGCCAACGTCCGGTCAACACACGCCGGTCTACATTTTCCGAAGAAATACGCGCATTCTCAACTTTGCTCACCAATGTAGAGTTATAACGCTGTCCTCCAAATTCGTACATAAAAGTGGAGAATAGCGTAAAGTTTTTCCAACGTAAATTCAATCCGAACGTTCCTTGTGCTTTCGGTTCTTCATTTCCAATTACAACCTGGTCTGCCGAACTCCAATCATAGGTGAGAGAACCGTCTCTCTTGATAAAGATTTCACGCCCGTCCGCCGGATTTATCCCTAAAGAACGTACTCCGAAAATGGAAGTCAAGGAGCCTCCTTCTACATATTGCAAGTGGGTATCCGCATATTTTTCATCGGCTTTATTATACGCCTCGTCATAATCGTCATATTTTGCCAGAACCTTGTTATTATAATCTTTCAGGCTGTCTGAAATCTTCAAGATTTCATTCTTATTATGGGCCAAATTGGCAAACACGGCTACCAGCCAGTCTTTATTTTGAAAAAGATTGCTTCTCAACTGAATTTCCACACCTTTATTCATGACTTCTCCGATATTGTCTTTATAGGTGGTAAAACCCGTAGAACTCGGCAAGGTGACATTGTTCACAAGGTCTTTTGTCTTTTTGCGATAATAAGAAAAATCCATCTGGATTAGTCCGTCCAGCATATCCACATCCAAACCGATATCCCAGTTGCCTGTCTTTTCCCATCCCAGGTTACGGTTGCCCAACGCCATTAAAGAAGCCCCGACACCGGTTTTATACCAATTATCATTTACAATCTTATACATGGTCTGTGCCTCATAAGGCGAGAAATCGACTTTACCTGTGACTCCATAGGTGGTACGTATTTTCAAGCGGTTCAGCCACTCTATTCTTTTCAGGGCTTCATAATTGTGAATGTTCAACCCCACACCGCCGGAGAAGAAAGGAGCGAAACGCTTATCTGCACCAAACTCGGAATTGCCGTCAAAGCGTACGGAAACATCTGTCAGGTAAATATTATCATACGAATAGTTAAACGTACCTAACATACCGATTAGACGGCTCTTCGAATCGGAAGCGGAAGGCATGCCGTGAATGGAATGCGCATATCCCGCCGATGACAAATTGCCTGAAGGAAATCCACGATACGAGATAGACAGGCCTGTTCCTGTGCTCGATGTAGCGTTCACACCTGCAAGGAAGTTCAGACTGTTTTTTTTGATATTGCGATTGTAGGATAAGGTCATCGTCGCATCCCAGGTAAGGCTGTTGCTGGTTGTAACATCCAACTCTCCCGATATTACGTTATTCAACCCCAATATATCCGAGTTCTTTTTTGAACGCGGGTCCAGAAAGTCATTCGCTTCCGAATTTGATTTTGTAATGCTAAATTGCCCTTTCAATAACCAATGCGGAGTAATGTTCCATAAAACTTCAATATTATCTATCAATTCCCATGACTTATCCCGGCTGTAGTTTCCTAAAGTCGCTTCATACAGAGGGTTCTCGCTCCCACTTGTTCCATTCCAGGCATAAGTGGTCTCCAAATATCTGCCATATTCATCTTTATATTCGTCATACGGCAATTTGGAGGTATAATCGGAAAAACTGCCGTAAGGAGAATCTGCCGAATTGGTATAGGTATAAGAGAAATAGTTACGCAGTTGAAGAGACCCTAAACGATATGTCAACGAAAGCCCGGCTGCCATACGGTCACGGAAAGATTCTTTCATCACTCCAGCATCTTTGTTATAAGACAGGTCAACTCCCCAACGCAGGTCTTCCGTACCTCCATCCAGATAAAGGCTGTGTTTATGATTGAAAACAGTGCGTAACGGCTTTGATAACCAATAGGTATTCACCCCACGAACTACGTTGTTCAGTTTTTTGTTATAAATCTCGTCCAACGAGTTTTGCTCACTAATATAATTTTCACTTTCCGGATCTGCTTTAAACAGTCCGGCAGCGACTTCTGTCTGCAGTTTTTCACGTGCATCCATCAAATTATAGTCTGTAAGATCAGGATATTCAAGCGTACCTGTAAAATTATAATTGATGTTGATTTTACCGGGCTTCGGGGCGACAGTCGTAATAACTACTACACCGTTTGCGGCACGTGAACCGTACATTGCCGTTGCAGCGGCATCTTTCAATATAGTAATGCTTTCAATACGGCTTGGGTCCATATCGTACAATTTCTGTACACTGATTTCAAATCCATCCATAATGAAAGTAGGAAGATTCGGATTGTTCTGTAAGGATGACTTAGACAAACTTTCCGCATCCAGCTCCGTCGTTCCGATACCGGAACGTCCACGGATATACAGTTCCGGCACATTGTTCGGATTTGAACCCGCCAAGTTGTTTTCCGCAATACGGAAAGACGGGTCAAAGGCTTGCAAGGCTCCCAACACATTGGTCTTTGACACGGACATCAACTGGTCTGCCGAAACGGTTACCGAAGTTCCCGTAAAGCTGTTCTTGCTAATTTTCGCATAACCGGTCACCACGACTTCATCCAATTGCTTGGTATCCGGTTTCAGTTGAAACGTATGTGTCTTATCCAGATTCAACTTCGCTGTATTAATCTCCAACGGTTCCATCCCCACAAAAGAAATACGTATCGTCACATTTTTGTCCGAAAGTCCTAAGGAAAATTGTCCTTCCGCATCTGTCATTGTACCGATATTCTTGCCTTTTCCCAGAATCAGCACTGTCACACCGGGAAGCTCGGCTCCTTGTTCATCCACTACTCTAGCAGTCAAAGTACGGGTTTTCTCCTCTTGCTTTTTAATAACCACGATGCCATCTTTGGTAGCATAGGTAAATCCTCTCGGTGTCAATACCCTGTCCAATAACGGTCCCCAAGCTTCATTGGTCGCTTTCACGGTCACAGATGATACTCCACGAAACATTTGTGAATTATAAAGCATATTAATCCCGGCTTTTTCTTTTACCGTGTTTAAAAATGTCTCCATTGACACGTCTTTCAAATCAAGGGTCACTTTATTCCCGTCAGGCGGAAGTGCCCATGCGCTCAGAATCATGCTTAACACAAGCAAGCATGACATGCAGAATCTTTTTTTCTTCATAATTTTAATTAAAACTCAATATTACTCATTCTCATATATCAAAATATTTCTTCCGTTTATCTGATAGTAGATGTCGCCGGTAATCTCTAAAGCATCAAGAAAAGTATTGATTGTACTATATCGTTTCAGATTTCCACTATATGTCAGGTTACGTAAAGCAGGGGTTTCATAATATACACAGACATCATACCAACGTTCAAAAGCTTGCATAATCTCTTCCAGAGTTTTGTTGTGGAATACGTATTCACCTTTTACCCAACCGATACATTCCTCTACATCGACAAACCGTTTTTCCAACCTGCCGTCAGCAAACACCGCTTGCTCGCCGGGTGATAATGTAACGGTTTTTTGCGAGGGGGTCAGGCAACTTACCTTTCCATTTACCAGAGTTGCATAACATGCTTTCGCATCATTATAAGCGTTTACATTGAACTCTGTCCCATGTACCATAATCTCACCGAAATTCGTTTTGACAATAAAAGGATGTTCTTTGTCTTCTTTCACCCGGAAATACCCTTCTCCTTCCAAAAGGACAACTCTGCGCTTCTCTGCAAAACGAACGGGGTAAGTCAACTTGGAACCGGCATTCAAGTGAACCAGAGTGCCATCTGCAAGCACAACCGTATTTTCACCTCCACGCGGTATCACAAGTACATTTGACTGCACGGCACTCTCATCCGTATTTTCTTCTTCCTCTTGTACCACTACAGTAGGCTGGTAAGATAGGATTCCTTTTTGGTATTTCACATGAACACCGTCCACCACCACATCCACATCTTTCTTATGTACGTCGATTACACTGCCGTCAGGCAAGGTTAACTGCGCCTGTTGAATTCCGGGTTGAATCAGGGTTCTCCCCTTTCCTTCTTCCACCGAATAATTGCTCAACAGATAAAATGAAAGGCCGACAGCCAAGACGACAATAGCCGCGGCAACAGACCACCCAATCCGGAAAAATGAAGATTTCTGTTCTGGTTTCTTTATTCGTCCGATTCTCTGAAGGAAGGATTGATAAGCGCTCTCCGACGAATAATACCTATATTCCCCGAACGCCTCTTTCAAGGTTCTGCCATCTTGTAGTTGTTCATACACTTTTTGTAAGTCCGGGCATTCCGCCAACCGTTTTTCAAGTTCATACCGCTCCGCTTCATTCGCTTCTCCCTGAAGGAATTTCCTCATCAAAACAGCATCTTGATACAGATTTTCGAACTTATTCATCTTATTATTTATTTTTTAATTAAATTGCAATTTCACCCTAGCTTCATATTAATTATACATAAACCATTAAAAAGGGTGACAAAAAGACGAAGTTTTTTCATAACAAAAGTATTTAAAGTAAGATTTATCAAAAAAGAAGATGACATTATGATAGCAAAATGCAGTTCAATTATTCCTTCTTCATAAAAAGAACAACTCCTAAGCTATCAATAAAGGGAGAAATAAATATCAAATTGATTCGATTCCTTTTTTAGAAAAATAAACAGAGAATTATGGTATAAGTCGAATCTCCCAACTTTTCACGTAGAAACTTATAGCTACGGCTTTTTTGAGTTTTAACCGTATTAATGCTTATTTCCAAACGTTCTGCTATTTCTTCCCAAATATATCCCTCAATCCTCAATAGAATGATTCGGCGCTGTTCAGCAGGCAGCGCTTCAATATAAAAATATAACTGACGGATGATTTCCTCTTTTACCGTCAATGCATAAACCATATCTTCGTCTTGTGCATCATCTTCGGCAAGGGAACTTAATATACTATCATGGATTTGATTATTGCGAATGTATAATAAAGCGTTATTATAACAAGCGCGATAGAGGTAATTAGTTAGTTCTTTTATATCGGAGAAAGTACGCTTACCTTCCCAAACGGATATAAAAACTTCCTGTACCAAATCTTCCACTGCATCCGGAAGCGGCAATATCTTGGAGACATAAACACATAGAGCAGCATAAAAACGACCGTAGAAATCGCCCCATATCCTTTCATCCTTTCGGTTGACTCCTGCTACTATGACGTCAATCTTATCACTCATATTGTCACTTATTCATCAAATAAAGAAACAGAACTCGCAAAAAACGTTATAATCACTTACTATACCGATATTTACGAATGCAAATATATCGTTTTTTTCAGAAACCGCAGCCCTGCTCCCTACAAAAAAGAAAATAAATAAAGCCGTATGCTCAAGATTTGATTTTCCCGCCACTCCTCATACGATGATATCAATTCCGGCACATTAAACCAGGAACATTTTCATCCCTATAAAGTTCAAATGATATTCATTCACAATAAGGGAAAGAAAAAATGCTCAGTTACCATACGTTTTCTTCAGGAACCGATATAAAAGCAAAAAAAATGGAAAAACAGCCGCCCGTATAAAAAGTATTCCAGATATGCCCAAAGACAATACCGTAACCAAACCAATCCTTTACAGCCGATTATTTATTCAATACGGAAAAAGAACCTCATCCAGGCAAGTAAAATATTCGCTTTATTGAAAACAAAACCACATATCATATCACCTCTAACGAAATGAACAAAAAGAAATCTGCCGGGGAATAAAAAAGGATATAAAAAAAGAGCGAATCATTCCGCTCCATCTTAAAGAATCCCCATAAATGGGATTCTTCTTTTTCATCTTTCATTTACTTGTTTCCTGAAAACTAACTTTTTACTAATACCTAAATAAAACAATCTTTTTCCTAAAAACTAACCTTAAAATCTAAATACCTTCAATTTTATAAACTAATACCTTTTAATTATTACCTTTTTCTAATACCTAAAAAACTTAAGCAGTTTCACAACTACGCTGCAAAGTTATAGCTGTTTTGAAATATGACAATAGTTATTATGCTAAAAAACATATTTTAGCCTATTTTTTTGACTTACATCAAGAAAAGGAAAACAATTCTGGCTGCAAATCTGTATTTCAGCTTGAATTGTTTTCCTCACAGACTAAATCTGCCTTTTCACTTCTATTTCACCGAAAGACCCGTTGATTTTCAAACTTACAAAAAGAAAGTATATTTATAATTAAGCATTCAAAACGGAATATTTGACAAGGAAATAAACAAATAATAGAACATAAATATCAACATCATAAACAATTTGCAGATTACCAACCGGAAAATTCTGCAATTTTTTAAAACTATCCGAATTTCCGTCCGGATTTTCAGAAGCAAGAATAGTCAAGAGATACAACTCTCATAACTTTTCCGTAACTTTGCACCGTTTGATAATAAATAAGATAGGAATGGATTTTAAGTATGACGTTATCGTAATCGGTGCCGGCCATGCAGGTTGTGAAGCGGCAGCCGCAGCAGCAAATTTAGGTTCCAAAACTTGTCTCATCACAATGGATATGAACAAGATTGGGCAAATGAGTTGTAATCCTGCCGTAGGAGGAATTGCCAAAGGGCAGATAGTACGTGAGATAGATGCATTAGGCGGGCAAATGGGACTGATAACAGATGAAACGGCAATCCAGTTTCGAATCTTAAACCGGTCAAAAGGTCCTGCCATGTGGAGTCCCCGCGCCCAATGCGACCGCGCCAAATTTATCTGGGCATGGCGCGAAAAACTTGAAAACACTCCCAATCTTCACATCTGGCAAGATACCGTATGTAAACTTCTTGTGGAAAACGGAGAAGTAATCGGACTTGTTACCATCTGGGGAGTTACTTTTAAAGCAAAATGTATCATCTTAACAACAGGAACTTTCCTCAATGGACTAATGCACATAGGACGCCATCAATTACCGGGAGGAAGAATAGCGGAACCGGCATCTTACCAATTAACCGAATCCATCGCCCGACACGGGATTACTTACGGACGGATGAAAACCGGAACCCCGGTACGGATTGATGCGCGCAGCGTTCATTTCGATCAAATGGAGATACAGGACGGAGAATGCGATTTTCATAAATTCTCCTTCATGGATACGAGTGTGCGCCACTTGAAGCAACTTCAATGCTGGACATGTTATACCAACGAAGAAGTCCATCGAATTTTACGTGAAGGATTACCGGACTCTCCACTTTTCAACGGGCAAATCCAAAGTATCGGACCACGATACTGCCCTAGTATAGAAACCAAGATTGTAACCTTCCCCGACAAAGACCAGCACCAACTATTTCTGGAGCCGGAAGGAGAAACGACTCAAGAGTTATATCTTAATGGATTTTCGTCCTCATTACCTATGGATATACAGATTGCCGCTCTTAAAAAGATACCGGCTTTCAAAGATTTGGTTATATACCGCCCAGGATATGCAATCGAATATGATTATTTCGACCCAACACAATTGAAACATACGTTGGAATCGAAGATTATTAAGAATCTATTCTTTGCCGGACAGGTAAACGGCACTACCGGTTACGAGGAAGCTGGAGGACAAGGGATAGTTGCCGGCATCAACGCTCATATCAACTGCCACGGCGGAGAATCGTTCACTCTAGCACGTAACGAAGCATATATCGGCGTATTAATCGATGATTTAGTAACCAAAGGTGTTGACGAGCCTTATCGTATGTTTACCTCACGCGCCGAATACAGAATCTTGCTCCGCATGGACGATGCAGACATGAGACTCACAGAACGGGCATACAAACTAGGACTTGCCAAGGAAGAACGTTTCCAATTGATGAAAAGTAAAAAAGAAGCTATTGCCCAGATTATATCTTTCGCAAAGAATTATTCGATGAAACCGTCATTAATTAATGATACACTCGAAAAAATCGGAACAACTCCCCTACGCCAAGGCTGCAAATTGATAGAAATCCTAAATCGTCCGCAAGTTACAATAGAGAATATAATAGGCTACATTCCTGCTTTCCGGCGTGAATCGGAAAAAGTAACTTCTACAAGCCAGAATCGAAAAGAAGAAATTATTGAAGCTGCCGAGATATTAATAAAATATCAAGGTTACATCGACAGGGAACGGATGATAGCGGAAAAATTAGCACGTCTGGAAAGTATTAAAATAAAAGGTAAATTTGATTATGCTTCCATCCAATCATTGTCTACGGAAGCCCGCCAAAAGCTGATAAAAATAGACCCTGAGACCATTGCGCAAGCAAGTCGGATTCCCGGAGTATCGCCCAGCGACATCAATGTACTATTGGTACTTTCCGGTCGATAAGTAACGACGTTTCACGTGAAACAAAACATTTAAAGAAACGATATAATTCAATGATTATGAGCAAAGAAACATTAATCAAAAGCATTCGAGAAATTCCAGATTTTCCAATACCCGGTATTCTGTTTTACGATGTTACGACTCTATTCAAAGACCCGTGGTGTCTACAGGAATTATCAGACATCATGTTTGAAATGTATAAGGATAAAGGAATTACTAAAGTAGTAGGAATAGAATCAAGAGGTTTTATCATGGGACCTATCTTAGCCACCCGATTGAATGCCGGCTTCGTCCCCATCCGTAAACCCGGCAAACTTCCAGCAGAGACAATCGAAGAAAGCTATGATAAAGAATACGGGAAAGATACCGTACAAATACATAAAGATGCACTAGACGAAAATGACATTGTGCTTCTGCATGATGACTTGCTGGCTACAGGGGGAACCATGAAAGCGGCTTGTGAATTGGTAAAGAAATTAAAGCCGAAGAAAGTATATGTCAACTTTATCATTGAGTTGAAAGATCTGAATGGTAAATCCGTATTCGGAGATAATACAGAAGTGGCATCTGTATTGGAGCTATAAAACCCCGTTTTACAAATCAACTTTAACAAGAAGGTTTTAAAACGGATTCATAAGTCTGTTTCATAAATTCATTTATAACAGACATTTGTATTTCTGGCAGTATAAACGGCCCTTTTGTGATAAAGAAAGCAGGTTTCTCTATTCGGAAAACATATAAATCAATATTTATATGTAAGTTTGCAAAGGATATTGCACAAGCAAAGCTTGTCTTATTGACTTGTCACCTGTAGCAAAACGCCATGAAGAATTTATCTTTTACCGTTATAAAAAAGGAAGAGATTCTTCATGGTATTTTAGACAATGACCGGACAGATTTATGGAATTACAACAATATCTCTTTTTCATTTCAGCCATTTCATTCTAAAGATTATGAATACAGAAACGGGAAGTAAAACGAATGAATACTTAAAAGGAATTGTAGCCAACCTTCCGGAAAAGCCAGGTATCTACCAATATCTGAACACGGAAGGGACAATTATATATGTTGGAAAGGCTAAAAATCTAAAAAAAAGAGTATATTCCTATTTCAGTAAGGAACATGAGCCTGGAAAAACACGAGTATTAGTCAGTAAAATTGCCGATATACGGTATATCGTGGTTAATACGGAAGAAGATGCGTTGCTGCTGGAAAACAACCTGATAAAAAAATATAAACCGCGCTACAATGTCCTGTTGAAGGATGACAAGACTTATCCTTCCATCTGCGTACAGAACGAATATTTTCCAAGAGTATTCAAAACTCGAAAAATCATCAGAAACGGGTCTTCCTACTATGGTCCATACAGCCACATTCCTTCGATGTATGCCGTATTGGACCTAATAAAACATCTCTACCCTTTGCGTACCTGCCCTCTGAACCTCAGCCCGGAAAATATACGGGCAGGAAAATTCAATGTATGCCTGGAATATCATATAAAGAACTGTGCAGGTCCTTGCATCGGGCTCCAATCGCAGGAAGAATACTTAAGAAATATAGACGAAATCAAGGAAATCCTAAAAGGAAATACACAAGAAATCAGCCGTATGCTATTAGAAAAGATGCAAGGGTTGGCTGCTGAAATGAAATTTGAAGAAGCGCAAAAGATTAAAGAGAAGTATATCTTAATAGAGAACTACCGTTCAAAATCAGAGGTAGTAAGTGCAGTTTTGCATAATATCGATGTCTTTTCAATCGAAGAAGATGATACAAATTCCGCTTTCATCAACTATCTGCACATTACAAACGGAGCCATCAACCAAGCGTTCACATTCGAATACAAGAAGAAACTGAACGAATCTAAAGAGGAATTGCTGACACTCGGCATTATAGAAATGCGGGAACGCTACAAGAGCCGGTCAAGAGAGATTATCGTTCCTTTCGAGCTGGATATGGAGCTAAACAATGTCGTTTTCACCGTGCCCCAACGAGGAGATAAAAAGAAATTGCTAGAACTTTCCATCCTAAACGTAAAACAGTATAAGGCCGACCGCCTGAAACAAGCGGAAAAACTGAATCCGGAACAAAGAAACATGCGCCTGATGAAAGAGATACAGCAGGAACTCCATCTGGAAAAACCGCCTCTGCAAATCGAATGTTTTGATAACTCCAACATACAGGGTTCCGATGCCGTAGCAGCCTGTGTAGTATTCAAAAAGGCCAAGCCGTCGAAAAAAGATTACCGGAAATACAATATAAAAACAGTAGTGGGTCCTGATGATTATGCTTCCATGAAAGAGGTTGTCAGGAGGCGTTATCAACGCGCGATTGAAGAAGCCTCTCCTCTACCCGATCTGATTATCACTGACGGCGGAAAAGGACAAATGGAAGTCGTCAGAGAGGTGATTGAGGACGAATTACAACTGAATATACCCATTGCCGGATTGGCTAAAGACAACCGCCACCGCACATCAGAGCTGTTATTCGGTTTTCCTCCGCAAACTATCGGTATCAAACAACATAGTCCGCTGTTTCGCCTGTTAACACAGATACAAGATGAAGTACACCGTTTTGCCATCAGTTTCCACCGTGATAAGCGCAGTAAACGGCAGGTTGCGTCAGCATTGGATAATATCAAGGGAATTGGAGAAAAGACCAAAACTGCTCTTTTAAAAGAATTCAAGAGTGTAAAGCGAATCAGAGAAGCATCTGCGGAAAACATCGCAGCCGTTATCGGAGAAGCAAAAGCCAGAATCGTGAAAGAAGGGCTGGCTGACAACTAACAGATGACGGTACAAAAAGTCAAAGGCCGCTACCGGCGACAACAGTATCAAACCTGACACGAGCGAATAGCCATACCCGATGACACCTGCGGATTCTGCAAAACAGCAAACAAGTTTCAGGACGATACTTATAATATTTTCCGGTAAATTCATCGCTTTCTCTATTGATTTTTGTAAATTTGCCTTGCATAACCATAAATAAATTATATAATAACGAGATTATATAACAATGCGAGTAGTCATACAACGGGTAAGCCGTGCATCAGTTACCATCGGAGGGCATTATAAGTCTTCCATCGGAAAAGGAATGATGATACTGGTCGGCATTGAAGAAGCCGACGGACAAGAGGACATTGATTGGCTCTGTAAAAAGATTGTAAATTTGCGCATTTTCGATGATGAAAACGGCGTAATGAACAAGTCCGTTTTAGAAGACGGAGGCGAAATCCTGGTAGTCAGCCAATTCACTTTACATGCTTCTACCAAAAAAGGGAATCGGCCTTCCTACATCAAGGCTGCCAAACCGGAAATATCAGTTCCGCTTTACGAACGATTCTGCAAAGATTTGAGCAGTACATTAGGCAAAGAAATCGGTACCGGAACCTTCGGAGCAGACATGAAGGTAGAACTTTTGAACGATGGTCCTGTTACTATACTTATAGATACGAAAAATAAAGAATAACCTTTTAACCTCATATATACATTATGACTCTGGAAGAAGCTCAGAAACAGGTAGATAAATGGGTAAAGACATACGGTGTCCGCTACTTCAGCGAATTAACCAATATGGCTGTCCTGACGGAAGAGGTCGGGGAATTAGCACGTATCATGGCCCGTAAATACGGCGATCAATCTTTTAAAGAAGGCGAAAAGGATAACCTGGAAGAAGAAATAGCCGATGTCCTATGGGTACTCCTGTGCATTGCCAACCAGACAGGTGTAGATGTCACTAGCGCCCTTCAAAAAAGCATGGAGAAGAAAACGAAACGAGATAACAAAAGACATATCAATAACCCAAAATTGAATAATCATGAAGGAGAATAACTCACTGTCTAACAAGTATAACGCCGCATTGGCAAAGTACGATACCAATCTGAGTGATGCCGATATCCAAGCCCGCGTAGCCAGTCTGATTGAAAAGAAAGTACCGGAAAACAATACGGAAGAAGTCAAAAAATTCCTATTCAATTGCATTGACCTGACTACCCTGAACAGTACGGATAACGACGAAAGCGTAATGCGGTTCACAGAAAAGGTAAACCGGTTCGACGATGAATTTCCCGACTTGAAAAACGTAGCGGCTATCTGTGTATATCCGAATTTTGCCGCCATTGTCAAGAACACACTAGAAGTGGATGGTGTCAATATAGCCTGTGTATCAGGAGGATTCCCTTCATCCCAGACATTCATTGAAGTAAAAGTAGCAGAAACCGCACTGGCTATTGCAGAAGGCGCAGACGAAATAGATATGGTTATTTCAGCAGGCAAATTCTTGAACGGCGATTATGAGACTATGTGTGAAGAAATACAAGAACTAAAAGAAGTCTGTAAAGAACGCCACTTAAAGGTAATCCTCGAAACAGGTGCATTAAAGAGTGCTTCCAACATCAAGAAAGCCTCTATTCTATCCATGTATTCCGGTGCGGATTTCATTAAAACATCTACCGGAAAGCAACAACCCGCCGCTACTCCGGAAGCCGCTTATGTAATGTGCGAAGCTATCAAAGAGTACTATCAGAAGACAGGCAACAAGACCGGTTTCAAGCCGGCAGGAGGAATCAATACTGTCAATGACGCCATTATCTACTACACCATTGTAAAAGAAATATTAGGCGAAGAATGGTTGGACAACCGGCTATTCCGCCTCGGCACAAGCCGCCTGGCAAACCTGCTTCTCTCCGACATCAAAGGAGAGGAAATAAAGTTCTTCTAACAAGGCTCACAAGCAATCAAATATGCCTTACCGCACAGCTCCCGCATCTACGGGAACTGATGCGGTATTTTTTATTCAAGAAAAACAAAAATAGCTACACAAGCTTTCACAAAATAACTATCTTTGCCAGAAATATAGCTATATAAGTGTAGCTAAGCAATTGTATCAGAGAACGTTTCATTTATTACCAAATCCTGGAATTCGGCAAAATTCAAAGTTATGAATGGTAATAAGCAAACGGGACTCACGCACTTTCATGTATATACTGTTGTTATATATATCGAATGGAACGTGAGACTGTTGCTTGTATTTTCATAACGGCTTGCCGAAGCCTCAGGAAAGATATATGGCAACAGTTCTCACGCTTTTCGATGATTTTAACCAGAGTATAAAGATGGACATACAAACTCAAGTCTTACGATTCAACCACAACCCCCTAGCTCTTGTTCTCAGAACTAAAAGAAGACGGGGATTGCGTATCGGTTACATGGAAGCCATATTAAAAGGATTTTATCTTAATTCCATAGAAACAGGCGTCCATTCTCAGAAACTGGCAGACCTGTTATCGGAAGAGTTCCATTGTACAGATACGGAGTCCGTCACCGGATTACTACAATTCCTGTTGACTGAGGGAGACAGGATTCCCTATCAAACCATCCTCCCCTGCCTGCTCTCGGCAAACAATATCCGTGAATTCGACACCATCATCCACGAACGTTTCTTTGGAGTGGAACGTTTCATACAGCTAGGAAACAACTTATACAGATTTGTAAAATATACGGAAGAAAGAAGAGATCCGATTATATGGATAAATGATTTGGAAAGAGGAGTTGCCGCATGGGATATGGGCGTACTCATCAGCCTCTCCCGCGCCGCCCATGAAAGTGGATACATAAATAAAAAACAGGCTTGGGAATACATCGAACAAGCAGAAACAATATGTTCCGGAATTTTCCGTTCAACAGAAGAAATAGACAAAAGTTTCCTTCTGGGAAAAGCTATGCAATCGGAAAGAATAGAAGACTGGGACTACTTATTGGCATGCTATTCACTTCTAGGCAAACACCGGAAACGAATTCATTTCTCACGGTCAACAACATAATCCAGATAAGAACGGAGAGCTACACATACATCGGAATCCGGCAAAGCAGCCAAGAGTTCAAAAGCCTTCTGTTTATACACATTCATCATCCGGACAGCATATTCAATCCCACCCTTTTCTTTGGTAAATGCGATTAAATAGGCTATTTCATCGAAAGTAGCCGTCCCGTCTTTCACTTTAATCGCAATCTCCGTGGCCCGACTATTACCCGCTTCATTCAACACATGCAAGGCAGGTAATGTCAACTTGCCTTCAAGCATATCGTTCCCCGTCGGCTTACCGATTTCCTTATTATCGAAATAATCGAATATATCGTCTTTAATCTGAAAACAGATACCGATGTATTCACCCAATAACCGGGCAAAACGGACTTCTTCTTCATTCACTCCGACCGAATAAGCTGCCGCTTCCGTACAAGCAGCAAAAAGAGCGGCCGTTTTTTTACGAATCACATCAAAATAAATCGTCTCCGAAAAACTATGATTACTTACATTTGAAAGCTGGAGCAATTCGCCGTCAGCAAGGTCCTGCCCCAAAGAAGATACCAGCCGGATAATCTGAAGGCTATCTGTCAGCTCGGCATGTACAAGGCTCGTCGCCAACAAATAATCTCCTGTCAATACGGCAACCTTATTATTAAAAATGGCATTCACAGACAATTGCCCTCGACGCTCGGTACTTTCATCCACCACGTCATCGTGCACCAAACTGGCATTATGAAGGAGTTCCAGGGAAACTGCCGCATGAAGGGTGGCAGGGCATACCGCCCCGTAAAGACGAGCCACCAACAAGACGAGAATAGGACGCATCATCTTCCCACTACGTTGGCGTATATGGGTTACTACGCTATCAAGCAGTGAATTCGAACTGGAAAGAGAACTGTCATAAAGTTTTTTAAAAGCCTCCAATTCCGTTTCAATCGGTGTTCTAATAATAGAAATGCTGTCCATTCATGCACAATTTGAGCACAAAAGTAATAATAAAACGCTTAATACGGTATTTTTTTGTACTTTTACCATGAAAAATTAATAAAATCTATGGAGTCAGACAATAAATTATTTCTTTTAGACGCTTACGCATTAATATACCGGGCTTACTATGCCTTTATCAAGAATCCCAGAATCAATTCCAAAGGGTTCAACACTTCAGCTATCTTAGGGTTCGTCAACACTCTTGAAGAAGTGCTGAAAAAAGAAAATCCGACACATATAGGGGTCGCCTTCGACCCTTCCGGACCGACTTTCCGGCACGAAGCATTCGAGCAGTATAAAGCGCAACGTGAAGAGACTCCGGAAGTAATCCGTCTTTCCGTACCTATCATAAAAGATATTATCCGGGCTTATCGCATCCCTATTCTAGAAGTTGCCGGCTATGAAGCCGATGATGTGATAGGCACTCTCGCCACCGAAGCGGGACGCAGGGGAATCACTACTTACATGATGACTCCCGATAAGGATTACGGGCAACTGGTAAGCGAAAAGGTATTTATGTACCGTCCCAAACACACAGGAGGATTTGAGATTATGGGTATTGAAGAAGTAAAAGCCAAATTCGATATTGAGTCTCCTGTACAAGTAATAGACATGCTCGGTTTGATGGGTGACTCTTCCGACAATATCCCCGGTTGCCCCGGAGTAGGAGAAAAAACAGCCCAGAAGCTAATTGCCGAATTCGGAAGTATCGAAAATCTGTTGGCACACACCGACCGTCTTAAAGGAGCGCTGAAAACAAAAGTGGAAACAAACCGTGAACAGATTACTTTCTCGAAATTCCTTGCCACTATCAAAATCGACGTGCCCATCCAGCTTGAAATGGACCTGCTCGTCCGTGAACAGGCGGATGAAGAATCACTCCGGCAGATTTTCGAAGAACTGGAATTCCGGACGCTTATCGACCGTGTACTCAAAAAGGAGAATTCCGGCAACGGGACAGGAACTGCCAACAAAACTGCCACCGAAAAAAAAGACCTCCCTCCTCTCCCGCTTTTTTCCGGGGAAAGTGAAGCCGTACAAGGCGATTTATTTGCAAATTTTACGGACGATGGGCCGGGCGAAAACAAAAATTCAAATCTAGAGACGTTAGATTCGCTCCTTTATGACTACCAACTCATTGATACAGAAGAAAAAAGAACCGAAATTATTCAAAAGTTACTTACATCGAAAATTCTCTCGTTAGACACGGAGACTACCGGAACAGAACCGATGGATGCTGAATTGGTAGGAATGAGTTTTTCCATCGCCGAAAATCAAGCTTTTTACGTACCGGTCCCGGCCAATCGGGATGAAGCCTCAAAAATCGTTCATGAATTTCGTCCGGTATTCGAAAATGAGACAACGTTAAAAATCGGACAGAATATCAAATACGACATGATTATCCTCCAAAATTACGGCGTAACAGTTAAAGGCCCGCTTTTCGATACGATGATTGCCCACTATGTTCTCCAACCGGAACTCCGCCACGGAATGGATTATCTTGCCGAAATCTATTTGCACTACCGTACCATCCATATCGATGAATTGATAGGGCCGAAAGGAAAAAATCAGAAAAACATGCGAGACCTGGACCCGAAAGACGTTTATCTCTACGCTTGTGAGGATGCGGATGTAACGTTGAAACTAAAAAATATCCTGGAAAAAGAATTAAAGGAAAATGATGCCGAACGCCTGTTCTACGATATAGAGATGCCGCTCGTCCCGGTACTGGTCAACATAGAACGGAACGGTGTCCTGCTGGATACGGAGGCATTAAAACAATCTTCCGCCCATTTTACGGCACAGATGGAAAACATTGAAAAAGAAATTTACCAACTGGCAGGAGAAACTTTTAATATCGCTTCACCCAAACAAGTCGGAGAAGTATTATTCGACAAACTGAAAATCGTAGAAAAAGCGAAAAAAACCAAAACCGGACAGTATGTCACTTCGGAAGAAGTACTTGAAAGTCTCCGCCACAAACATCCCGTAGTAGAAAAAATCCTGGAACACCGGGGATTGAAAAAGCTACTGGGAACTTACATCGATGCACTCCCCCAACTTATCAACCCGCGTACGGGGCGGGTACACACTTCTTTCAACCAGACCGTCACTGCAACCGGACGCCTAAGTTCAAGCAATCCGAACTTACAAAACATCCCTATCCGTGACGAAAACGGAAAAGAAATCCGCAAAGCATTCATCCCCGATGAAGGATGCCTTTTCTTCTCCGCCGACTATTCACAAATCGAACTGCGCATTATGGCACACCTGAGTGAAGATAAAAACATGATTGACGCATTCCTCAGCAACCATGATATCCATGCCGCCACGGCCTCCAAAATTTATAAAACCGAATTAAAAGAAGTAGATGCAGACATGCGCCGTAAAGCCAAAACAGCAAACTTCGGCATCATCTACGGTATATCCGTATTCGGCCTTGCCGAACGGATGAATGTAGAGCGGAAAGAAGCAAAAGAGCTTATCGACGGTTATTTTGCAACTTATCCGGGAGTAAAGGCATACATGGACAAAAGTATCCAAGTAGCACAGGAAAAAGGCTATGTAGAAACGATTTTCCACCGGAAACGTTTCCTGCCCGATATCAATTCACGAAATGCCGTTGTACGCGGATATGCAGAACGGAATGCCATCAATGCGCCGATACAGGGAAGTGCGGCAGATATCATTAAAGTGGCTATGGCACGCATCTATCAACGTTTCCAGGCAGAAGGGATACAAGCCAAAATGATTTTACAGGTACATGACGAATTGAATTTCAGCGTCCCCATCGACGAAAAAGAACGTGTAGAAGAAATCGTAATCGAAGAAATGGAACATGCATATCGTATGCATGTCCCCTTGAAAGCAGATTGCGGATGGGGGAAAAATTGGCTTGAAGCTCACTAACATTATTTAACTCACTATCCAGAAAGCAAGAAAAAAGTTTTCTTTTTAAACGAAATGATTCATTCTATATCCGGCGGACTGACTGCCGGATATTTTTTTATCACTAACATTACCAAAAAGCAAGGCAATACAACGGCTTGTACCTGACATTTTGATAATATCCATTATTAAATATGCATAAATATAAAATTAATATGTAATTTTGCGGAGTAAAAACAAGATACCAGCAGATAAACGAAAGTACAATTAAAAAAACAAATAACCATGAAAACAAAAGTAACTCTAAAGATATTCGCCCTAACTGCCATTCTTCTCTTTGTATCTTTCACTGTTTCCGCACGTAATTCCTACGATGGACAATTGATTTACAATCCGATAGAAAAAGATGGGGTAACAATAGGCCAGACCGTCTATAAAATGAATGGAAACGCACTTGCCAATTATATGAAATACAACTATAAATATGACGACAGCAAACGCATGACCGAAAGCGAAACCCTGAAATGGGACAGTCGGAAAGACGAATGGATAAAGGACATACGCATCACCTATACTTATGAAGGTAAAACCGTCACCACCACTTATTATAAATGGAATTCTAAGAAACATGCCTATGTACTGGTTCCTGAAATGACCATTACAATAGACAAAACAACCATGTAACAAAACTCTCTCTCATTCTAATATTCTAACAAAAGAAAAGCGCTGCCCCTGATGAAGAAGTAGCGCTTTCATTTTACAGGATGATATACATATTACAAGACAAAAAAGCGTTCCTGCAGCTCCTTGAGAAAACTCCTGGAAATTATCAAATCAGCCTTATCATGGAAAGGAGGATACATCTGGCAACATTTTCCATCAATCATAGCAAGATAATTAACATTTACAATAGCAGACTGGCTAATTTGCACAAAAGCCTGTGAATAACTAATAATATCCTCAGCTTTCGTATTTCGTTTCAGGTTCAGCCGAGTCTGATTAAACAAAACGACCTGCCACTGCCGCTTCTCTTTGAGATACTCAAAAAAACCGATTTCTTCCAGCCGCAACAGTTTAAAACCTGTCACCGTACTAATCATAAACATACCCTGCTGGGGCATCAACGCAGTGATAGAAGAAGCAAAAGAAGGAGGTGAAAGCAATGCTGTGGTGACAGTTTTCCGATAACGTTCTATGATTACCTTCAAATCTTCCGCTTCAAAAGGTTTCAACAAAAAGTCAAATGCCGACTCCCGTAAAGCTTGAAGCAGATATTTATCATAGGACGTGTAAAACACCACTTTCATATCCCACAATATCTCATTCCTCAGCTCGCTCAGCAAGTTAAGCCCCAATATATCCGGTAGCTCTACGTCAAGAAACAGCAAATCCGGACGTAACTCCATAATCATTCTTTTCCCTTTTGCACCATTACCCGCAACCCCTCTTACCTCAAACTCACGATAAGATTCCAATTCCTGCCGCAGAGTATCGATTGCAGAGCGTTCGTCATCAACAATGACTACCTTATACTTAGCTTCTGTCTCCATCATAAATCATAAGAAAAACGAAACGGGACATACACCGACACGAACGTACCGGTTTGCCCATCGTTTCTGTTAGCTATATCAAAACGTATCTTATCACTTTTATTTTTCGTATTCAACAGTTGAATAGTCCGATAAAGAACCTTCAACCCGGTACCCGTCCCCCGTGCTGTCGAAGTAGCTTGCGGAAAATAGCCGTATCCATTGTCCCGGACCGTGATACAGACCCCATTTTCTTCTCGGAAAACACGCACCGTCAACTCCTTTTCTCCATCCCTTCCCGCCAATCCGTGCTTGATTGCATTTTCCACGGGGATTTGTACAATCATGGAAGGAACCATAACCCGTCCTGTATCCACTCCGTCCTCTACCGTGACCGTTACAGTGAATCCTTCGCCGACCCGTTCTCTTTCAAGGTTGATATATGAACACACAAAGTCCAGTTCATCCTGCAAGGAAACACTCAGCTTTTCCGTCAGTTCAAGGCTCCGCCGCAAATACTTCACCAATTCCATCAAATGGTTCTTAGCCTCCTCCGAACCTCTAAACTGATTGATTTCACGCCCCAGTACATTGAAAGTGAAATGAGGAGAAATCCTGCTCCTTAAATTTTCCATACGGACACGGTTAATCTGCCTGAAGAATCGTTCACGGAGAAATTCCCTTTTTTTCCGCATATACCAAATGACACCTCCTGTCCCGGCAAGGAGCAACACACAGACAAGCACCCAGATATATACACTCAACTTCAACGCCTTCATCTCTCCCGCCTGTCGCTGAATCTGCATCTCCTTACGCAGCACAATAGTATCCTGCCGGTAACGCATATCCAGTTCCGCCACACGTGTCCGTACCCGCTCGCTGCGAATCGAATCATTCAAATGCCAATCCCGCTTCAAGTACTCATAGGCACGGCGGTAATCACCGGTGCGTTCAAAATAATGCTGGAGATACTGGTTACGTATAGTCAGCATATTAGCATCGAGATGCCCCACAGGGATAGTCTTTTCTATCATCTTGTGTGCATGAGACAGATCTCCTTTCTTCAAGGCCAGTTCAATCATTTGAGTTTCGATATAATACACAGCGGAATTATGCCGTATTTTAGAAAAGAAACGATAACTATCATCCAGGCAAATCTGTGCGGAATCCAAATTATCGGTCAGCAAATACAACTCTCCCAGATTCACCTTGACAAAGTTTTGTTCAAATACCATTTGGGGATGGGCAGACACCAATGCATTGGCCCGACGCATATAATCCAGAGCTTTCCAATAGTCTTTCCGGTAATAATAATGGTTTCCGCGGTTATTGAGATAGGTCCACCGTTCACCCACATTCATTTCATCAAAAAATTTTCCAGCCATTTCATAATAACGGTTAGACAAATCAAAGTCACGTAAATCCATATAAGTTTGCCCCAATCCGTAATAAATAGGAAACTTAGTATGTTCCGACAATTTCAACGAATCACAGAGGAACAAAGCACGCCGGTAATACGAAGCAGTATGTATCAAATCCCCGCGATGCAAATAAGCGTCTGCCGTATTGATACAAATATCGGGGAGAAGATGCAACTTCTTTCCCTTCAAGCGGTATGCATAAGCTTTCCCGTAATCAATGATTGCAGAATCAGGATGATTCAACTGCATCCATATATTTCCTTCCACGTTATAAACATCCGAAAGCACGTCGTTCCATTCCGGATATCCGAGGACATTACGGGAAAATTCTTTCACTTTACGGTTATAATAAAGAATCGAATCGAAATCGGAAGAGACAAAAAAAGTCTTCCCATACATTGCGAGCAGACGGTAATAGACTTGTGAATCCTGTGCCTGTACCAATGCATCACGTAACAACGAACGGGAATAAAGCACATTGGAAAATAGAGAATCTTGTACGCGGACTTCCACAGAATCAACAAATTCCTGCCCATAAAAAGCCGTGTGACGATGTTTGTCGGCACATCCGCAATACAATAACAGCAAAAAAACAAGTAAACCAAATAGCTTCATAGTAGTCTCCCAATTCATCAGCCCCTTATTCTTGTATGTTTTGAATGTGACAAAAATACATTTATTTATCCTGAATCCCAACGAATTTTATTATTTTTTTAATACCTTTGTCCCCATATAAATATGAGCAAATGACCTAATGAGTCCACTGAACTTCACCCACATTTTGACACAGGCAGTCGATGAGCTATCGGAAAGCGAATCTTACAAAGGGCTGTTTCATCAACATAAAGATGGCGAACCGCTGCCATCCGCTAAAGTCTTATACGAAATTATCGAGCTTTCGCGCTCTATCCTCTTTCCCGGATATTACGGTAATTCAACCATCAACAGCCGGACAATTAACTACCACATCGGCGTAAACATTGAAAAATTATTCAACCTGCTCTCCGAGCAGATTCTCGCCGGGTTATGTTTCGGAATCGGCGTGGAAGGAAGATGCAACACGTGTTCCGATTCCGAAAGGGAAAAAGCCGCCCGCCTTGCCGCCAAATTCATCAGCAAGCTGCCGGCTATGCGGAAAATTCTGGCAACCGATGTAGAGGCCGCTTATAACGGTGATCCGGCTGCCGAAAGCTACGGAGAAGTAATTTTCTGCTACCCGGCCATCAAAGCCATCAGCAACTACCGTATTGCACACGAACTGCTGGAACTGGGTGTTCCCCTGATTCCCCGTATCATTACGGAAATGGCACACAGCGAAACGGGCATCGACATTCATCCGGGCGCAAAAATAGGCAGCCATTTCACTATCGACCATGGAACAGGTGTCGTAATCGGTGCAACAAGTATCATCGGCAACAATGTCAAACTATACCAGGGAGTCACCCTGGGAGCAAAAAGTTTCCCGCTGGATGCCGACGGGAAACCTATCAAAGGCATTCCCCGCCACCCGATATTGGAAGACAATGTCATCGTTTACTCCAACGCTACCATCCTGGGAAGAATCACTATCGGGCATGATGCAACAGTAGGAGGTAACATCTGGGTAACGGAAAACGTGCCGGCAGGAGCCAAAATAGTACAAACCAAAGCAAAAAAATAAAACCAATAACTATATATGAGCGAACAATTCGAGATGATAGCCAAGACCTTCCAGGGATTGGAAGAAGTACTTGCAGAAGAACTGACGGCGTTAGGAGCCAACGATATCCAAATAGGCCGGCGAATGGTTGCATTCACAGGAGACAAACGCATGATGTATAAGGCCAACTTCTGCCTTCGCACTGCCATCCGTATCTTGAAACCAATCAAAACATTCACAGCCAAGGATGCCGACGAAGTTTACAACGAAATACAGGCAATTCCTTGGGAGGAATATCTCGATGTAAACAAGACATTCGCGGTAGATGCAGTAATATTCAGTGAAGAGTTCCGCCATTCGAAATTCGTGTCATACAAGGTAAAAGACGCGATTGCCGACTATTTCCGTGAAAAGACGGGAAAACGCCCGTCAGTGCGTATCAGCAAGCCGGACGTATTGCTGAATATCCACATCGCACAGACTACCTGCACACTATCTTTGGATTCTTCAGGCGAATCGCTCCACCGCCGCGGCTATCGCCAGGAAGCCGTGGAAGCCCCCTTGAATGAAGTTTTAGCCGCCGGTATGATTCTGATGACCGGATGGCGTGGAGAATGTGACCTGATTGACCCGATGTGCGGTTCGGGCACTATCCCCATCGAAGCGGCATTGATAGCAAGAAATATCGCTCCGGGAGTGTTCCGTAAAGAATTCGCATTTGAGAAATGGGTAGATTTCGATGCGGACATGTTTGACGAAATATATAATGACGACAGCCAGGAACGCACATTCGCCCATAAAATTTACGGATACGACAACAGTCCGAAAGCAAATGAAATCGCAACCCATAATATAAAGGCGGCAGGCGTCTCGAAAGATGTAGTGCTGAAACTGCAACCATTCCAGCAGTTCGAACAGCCGAAGGAAAAATCAATCATCATTACCAATCCGCCTTACGGAGAACGTATCTCCACCAGTGATTTGCTCGGACTATACCAGATGATTGGTGAGCGCCTGAAACACGCATTTGCAGGAAATGAAGCATGGGTACTCTCGTACCGGGAAGAATGTTTCGACCAAATCGGCCTGAAACCCAGCCAGAAGACACCCTTGTTCAATGGTGCCTTGGAATGCGAATTCCGTAAATACGAAATTTTCGACGGAAAATACAAAGAATTCAAAAGTCAGGAAGGAGAAAACGGAAAAGAAGGCGAAGAGGAGAAGCCTGACGGATTCAGGGAAAGAAAAGAATACAGGCCCCGGCGAGAAGGGAATTTCAGTCCCCGCAAAGAGAAAGAACACAAGCCTCGGCGGGAAGAGAGAACCTTCAACCGGGAAGGAAGCAAAGACAGGAAACAGCAGGGAGAATTCCGCAGCAGGAAAGAACCGGGCATATTGAGAGAGTTCAGAGGAAACCGGGAACCGAGAATTCCGAAAAAGAAAGAAGAATAAACGAACTCCCGGTTCCCCGATAGGGGTAAAAACTTCTCCGGACAAACGAAAGACAGAAAAACTAAAAACAAATAATTAAAGAAAAGAACAATGAGTAGAATTGGAAAAAGAGCCATCTTATTATTGTTGGCAATCCCAATCGTAATCAATGTTATGGCACAAGAAACTAAAAAGCTGACGCTGGAAGAGCTGATTCCCGGCGGCGAAAGCTACCTTTACGCAGAAAACCTGTACGGACTGCAATGGTGGGGAGATGAGTGCATCAAACCCGGCATAGACACCGTTTATTCGATTCGCCCTCAAACGGGAAAAGAAACGGTACTCGTCACCCGCGAACAAATCAACAAAGTACTTGCGGAAAACAACGCAGGAAAACTGCCACACCTGTATTCCGTCCGTTTCCTATGGGCGGACAAACCGCAAATGTTACTGAACACAGCAGGCAAATACATCGTATATGACTTCAAAGACAACCGGATTATCAGCACCCTGCAACCGAAAGCCAAAACAGCCAACGAAGATTATTGCGCAGCCAACGGAAAAATAGCCTATACGATAGGCAACAACCTATATGTCAACGAACAGGCAGTAACCGACGAACCGGAAGGCATCGTCTGTGGCCAGACCGTACACCGCAACGAATTCGGCATCAACAAAGGCACATTCTGGAGCCCGAAAGGAAACCTGCTGGCTTTCTACCGCATGGATGAAAGAATGGTGACACAGTACCCGCTCGTAGACATTACCGCACGTATAGGAGAAGTCAACAATGTCCGTTATCCGATGGCGGGAATGACAAGCCATCAGGTAACAGTAGGCATTTACAACCCCATGACCCAAAAAAGCATCTACCTGGACGCAGGCGACCCTACCGACCGTTATTTTACAAACATCAGTTGGGCGCCGGATGAAAAAAGCATCTACCTGATTGAAGTAAACCGGGACCAGAACCATGCTAAACTTTGCCAGTATGATACAGAAACAGGCAAACTGCTGCAAATCCTGTATGAAGAAACACACCCGAAATACGTAGAACCCCAGAATCCCATCCTTTTTCTGCCTTGGGACGCCGCCAAATTCGTTTATCAAAGCCAACGGGACGGTTACAATCACCTCTATCTTTTCGATACCCGCACGAAAACAGAGCCGGAAAGCCATCCTTCCGCCGCGGGAGGCACTTACCGCCAATATTGCAAGGTAAAACAACTAACCAAAGGAAATTGGCTGGTTAGCGAAATCCTAGGATTCAATGCAAAAAAGAAAGAAATCATCTTTACTGCCAGAGAAGGCTTAAAGAGCGGGCATTTTGCAGTCAACGCAAACAGTGGAAAAATGAACCGTCCGTTCAGCGAATGCAAAGAAAGTGAACACGGCGGAACGCTTAACGCTTCCGGAACATACCTCATTGACCGGTATTCCACCAAAGACCAACCGCGTGTCATCAACTTGACAGACACAAAGAATTTTAAAGAGAGCGCCAACCTGTTGACTGCAGAAAGCCCCTACAAAAATTACCGAATGCCAAGCATTGAAACGGGCACCATCAAAGCAGCCGACGGAACCACCAGCCTCCATTACCGCCTGATGAAACCGGCAGACTTCGACCCGAATAAAAAATATCCGGCCATTGTCTACGTTTACGGAGGCCCTCATGCCCAATGTGTCACCGGAGGATGGCTGAACGGCGCCCGCGGATGGGATACTTACATGGCAAACAAAGGCTACATCATGTTCACAATCGACAATCGCGGAAGCAGTAACCGCGGACTGGAATTTGAAAACGTCACCTTCCGGCATCTGGGTATTGAAGAAGGCAAAGACCAGGTGAAAGGCGTCGAATTTCTGAAATCGCTTCCCTATATAGACAGTGAACGAATCGGCGTACACGGATGGAGCTTCGGAGGACACATGACTACAGCCCTGTTGCTCCGTTATCCGGAAATATTCAAGGTCGGCGTAGCCGGAGGTCCCGTTATCGACTGGAAATACTACGAGGTAATGTACGGCGAACGTTACATGGATACGCCGGAAACCAATCCGGAAGGCTACAAAGAATGCGACCTGAAAAATCTGGCCGGACAACTGAAAGGACACCTGCTTATCATCCATGACGACCATGACGACACTTGCGTACCCCAACATACCCTATCGTTCATGAAAGCCTGTATAGATGCCCGCACCTATCCCGACCTGTTCATCTACCCGTGCCACAAGCACAATGTATCAGGCCGCGACCGCGTACACCTGCATGAGAAAATCACCCGGTATTTCGAGCAGAACCTATAAAAAACATCTTCATACAGGAAGTGAGAGACAACATAGAATAATTGTGCATGAATACGTAACAGTATAATTTATAACAGTATAAAGATGAAAATTTTATTGCTAGGCTCGGGCGGCCGCGAACATGCACTGGCATGGAAAATTGCCCAAAGTCCAAAAGTAGAAAAACTGTATATCGCTCCGGGAAATGCCGGAACGGCCGCCACAGGTGAAAATGTCAACATCAAGGCAACCGATTTCGATGCCATCGGCGCATTCGCCCTGAAAGAAAATATCGACATGATAGTAGTAGGTCCCGAAGACCCGCTGGTAAAAGGAATCTACGACTATTTCCAGAACCGCACGGAACTCAAACACATTGCCGTTATCGGTCCCTCCGCTCAAGGAGCGCAACTGGAAGGAAGCAAGGAGTTTGCGAAAGGATTCATGATGCGTCACCACATTCCGACAGCCCGTTATAAAAGCATCACTTCCGACAATCTTGAAGAGGGGCTTGCATTTCTGGAAACGCTGGAAGCCCCTTACGTATTGAAAGCCGACGGCCTCTGTGCCGGGAAAGGCGTACTAATCCTTCCTACCCTGGACGAAGCCAAAACAGAGTTGAAAGAGATGCTCGGCGGCATGTTCGGCTCAGCATCATCAACAGTCGTCATTGAAGAATTTCTAAGCGGCATCGAATGCTCCGTATTTGTCCTGACCGACGGAGAAAATTACAAAGTCCTTCCTGTAGCCAAAGACTACAAACGTATCGGAGAAGGAGACAAAGGGTTGAATACCGGCGGTATGGGCAGTGTGACCCCCGTCCCGTTTGCTGACGAAGCATTCATGGAAAAAGTCCGTACCCGTATCATCGAACCTACCATCAACGGATTGAAAAAAGAAAACATCGTATATAAAGGCTTCATCTTCCTGGGGCTAATCAGCGTGAAAGGAGAACCGATGGTAATCGAGTACAACGTCCGCATGGGTGACCCGGAAACCGAAAGCGTCATGCTCCGCATACAGAGCGACCTCGTAGAACTGCTAGAAGGCACAGCCGCAGGAAATCTGAATGAGAAGCTCCTGGTAACAGACCCACGTTCGGCAGGTTGTGTCATCCTCGTCAGCGGCGGCTATCCGGAAACCTACGAAAAAGGATTCCCCATCAACGGTTTGAAACAAGCAGCCGCAACGGAAAGCATCATCTTCCATGCCGGGACAGCCATGAAAGACGGACAGGTAGTCACAAACGGCGGGCGTGTCATTGCCGTCTGTTCTTACGGAGCCACTAAGGAAGAAGCATTGGCACAAAGCTACAAAGTAGCGGAGATGATCGACTTCGACAAGAAATACTTCCGCCGTGACATCGGTTTTGACCTATAAGAATTCCGGACAAGCATACCGCAAAGTAGAAAATAACCGCCGGCCGAGAACGAAGACAAATGAGAAATAAAGGATTGCAAAACCAAATAACGACAGGCAGATGGACCCTGCCTGTCATTATCCTTATCTGTACCCTTTGCTGGGTACTGACTTCTTTTCTGTTGCCCGGCCCCCCCGCGTCTTCCGCCGGAGAAAGCAGCCTTTCCCTTTGGCAGTCTACCCGCAGCCTACTACTCCCCCCGTGGACCGAACGGATTGTCAGCTACCTGATTTATGCCATTATCGGTTACATCCTGATAGAGTTGAACAACCGGTTCGCCATCATCCGCACGCGGGCCTCCATGCAGACAGCTATTTACTTTCTGCTTGTCACCGTCTGTCCGGCAATGCATCTGTTATATGCGGGAGATATCGCCTCTCTCGCTTTTCTTTTCTCGGTCTATTTCCTATTCAAGAGTTACCAACAGGCACAGGCAGCCGGCTACCTGTTCTATTCCTTCCTCTTTATCGGAGCGGGAAGCCTTCTTTTTCCACAGCTCACCTTCCTTTCGGTACTCTGGATATTCGAAGCCTACCGTTTCCAGTCACTCAAATTCCGTAGCTTCTGCGGCGCACTGTTAGGCTGGACATTACCCTACTGGTTTTTATTCGGGCATGCGTTCTTTTACGGACAAATGGAGTTGTTCTACCGTCCGTTCACCGAATTGGCCACCTTCGGCAAGATATTCGACATAGAAATCCTCCAACCCTGGGAGCTGGCCATCATCGGTTATCTGCTCGTACTGTTCATTGTCAGCGCCGCCCACTGTATCATTGCAGGATTCGAGGACAAAATACGTACCCGCGCCTACCTGCAATTCCTTATCGATCTGAATATCTTCCTTTTTCTGCTCATAGCCCTTCAACCGGCATATTGCACCAATCTATTGCCATTGCTCATAATCGGCAACAGCATCCTGGTCGGACACTTTTTCGTACTGACCGGCAGTAAGGCATCCAACCTGTTTTTCATCATCTCGCTGGCCGGTCTCATCCTCTTATTCGGTTTTAACATATGGACGCTTTTATAGATTCAACCGTACAGCTCCTCATCGAATGGGGATTGCCGGGATTATTCATCTCGGCCTTACTTGCAGGAAGCATAATACCTTTCAGCTCCGAACTCGTTTTGGTAGCGCTGATAAAGCTGGGACTTCCCCCCACCGCTTGCCTGTTATCCGCAGTTTTGGGAAATACGGTCGGCGGAATGACCTGCTATTATATGGGACGTCTGGGGAAAGTAAGCTGGATAGAAAAATATTTCAAAGTAAAAAAAGAGAAAGTAGACAAAATGATTGCCTTCCTGCAAGGGAAAGGAGCGCTTATGGCATTTTTCACGTTCCTTCCGGCCATCGGAGAAGTAATCGCCATTGCATTGGGATTCATGCGAAGCAATACACTGCTCACGGTAACCTCCATGTTCACCGGAAAACTGATACGCTACATCCTTCTCCTATATGTACTGGAAAATGCATGGAACATCGTAGCAGGATAGAATGTTTACACAACAAGTATGAAAGTTAATTATCAGAGATTGCATGATGAAAAGGATTATTGAAAAAACCGATGACGGAAGCGCCACTTTATTCGTACCAGAATTGAATGAACACTATCATTCAACCAAAGGAGCGCGTACAGAATCCCGGCACATTTTCATCAACATGGGCCTGAAAGCCTCCGCCCTCTCCCATCTCCACATCCTGGAAATCGGTTTCGGAACCGGACTGAATGCCTGGCTCACCTTTGAAGAGGCAGAAAAAAGTAAACGGAACGTCCATTACACCGGACTGGAACTCTACCCGCTAACCTGGGAAACAGTCGAACAACTGGAATACATTTCCGCCGATAAATCATTCACTATCGACGGCAAGCCACAACCGGCTACCGAACTATTCAAACGATTCCATACCTCACCATGGGAAGAAGAGACAACAATCACCCCGTACTTCATCCTGCGGAAAATACAGGCAGACGCCAATGAATGGGTGAAAAATACCGGCTATGCGCCGGACATCATCTACTTCGACGCATTCGCCCCGGAAAAGCAACCGGAAATGTGGTCGCAAGAACTATTCAACCGCCTTTACGTTTTATTAAACAACAACGGAATCCTGACTACCTACTGTGCCAAAGGCATCGTCCGGCGGATGTTGCAAACAGCGGGATTCATCGTAGAACGCCTTCCCGGACCACCGGGCGGAAAACGGGAAATCCTGCGGGCAAGAAAACCGGAATAAAAAACAAAAGAAAAACCGGAAAACAGAAAAATTAAAAATCAAAAGACAAGAACAAGAAATTAAGAACCCGAAGTAAAAACGAAATAAATCAGAAAACCCGAAATATAAAGAAGTCATGAAAAAACAACTGCAAAATATGAAGAAACTAATCCTGTTCAGCTCCTGCCTCCTATTGGCAGCCTGTACCGGACGTTTGTCCAAAAGCAATGAGCCCGAAAGAGAAAAGCCGGTCATTACCGTCACACTGGAACCCCAGCGTTACCTCACGGAAGCCATTGCCGGCGACAAATTCACGGTAATCAGCATGGTTCCCAAAGGTTCCAGCCCGGAAACCTACGACCCGGTCCCGCAACAACTCATATCCCTCGGAAACAGCAAGGCATATTTCCGCATCGGCTACATAGGATTCGAACAAACATGGATGGACAAGCTGATGAGCAACACCCCTCATATCCAAGTATTCGATACCTCCAAAGGCATAGACCTGATTCTGAACAGCAGCAGCCACAGCCGTGACGGTCATATCCATGCCGTAGAACCGCATATATGGAACTCGACAGACAACGCATTAATCCTTGCCGGCAACACCTACAAAGCACTTTGCACGCTCGACAAGGCCAACCAACCGTATTACAGACACCGTTACGACTCGCTCTGCCACCGCATTCAGCAAACAGACAGCCTGATTCGCCGCCAACTCTCGGCTCCGGATGCCGCCAAATCCTTTATGATTTACCACCCGGCGCTCTCCTATTTCGCACGCGATTACGGACTACACCAGATATCTATCGAAGAAGACGGCAAAGAACCCTCACCCGCCCACCTGAAAAGACTGATAGATTTGTGTAAAGAAGAAAATGTACAAGTCATCTTCGTACAACCGGAATTCGACAAACGCAATGCAGAAACCATCGCACAGCAGACCGGAACCAAAGTCGTCCCCATCAATCCGCTCAGTTACGATTGGGAAACGGAAATGCTGAATGTAGCGGAAGCCCTCGCTCCCGGCGAACCGGAAGAAGAGACAATCCGGCGATAACATAAAAAACAGAAGAAACAAAACTTGAAAAGTTCCGTTCCATGAATCCGATTATCGAAATAAAGAATCTTTCTGCCGGGTATGACGGCCGCAATGTCCTACACGATATCCATCTCTCCGTCTACGAACGGGATTTCCTAGGAATTATCGGTCCCAACGGAGGCGGAAAGACAACACTCGTCAAGTGTATCCTCGGCTTGTTGAAACCCACTGGAGGAGAAATTATCTACCACTGCAAGCCTTTACTCGGTTACTTACCCCAGTATAGCACTATCGACCGGAAATTTCCCATTTCCGTTGAAGAAGTTATCCTGTCCGGACTAAGTATCCAGAAACCGCTCACATCCCGGTTCACACCCGAAGAAAAGGCAAAAGGCAAACAAATTATCTCCCGTATGGGGCTCGAAGGGCTGGAACACCGGTCTATCGGCCGGCTAAGCGGCGGCCAGCTACAACGCGCCCTTCTCGGACGGGCCATCATCTCCGACCCCTCGGTCCTCATACTAGACGAACCCAGCACCTACATCGACAAACGTTTCGAAGCGCGTCTCTACGAACTACTGGCAGAAATCAACAAAGAATGCGCCATCATCCTTGTCAGCCATGACATCGGTACAGTGCTGCAACAAGTAAAATCCATCGCCTGCGTCAATGAAACCCTGGATTACCATCCGGATACAGGCATCACAACCGAATGGCTGGAAAAGAATTTCAACTGCCCTATCGAACTGCTGGGGCACGGAACATTACCGCACCGTATTCTGGGAGAACATCACCACCACTAAATCCCCCTTCCACCTGCCCTTTACCCGCAAATTCACCTCTCCCCCCGGTATTTTCAAATCTACCAACCGGCATGCCCCTCTGCACGGCCGCGGCAGACATCCGCCATGCCGGCCGCAAGTTCTTTACAAACCGTTCCCCGTCTTTCAGAAAAGAAATTATCCTTCCCGCAAAGCCAATTCCGCCTCTCCCATCGTCCGAAGAGTTTATAAATCATCTCTCCGTTACTTAATATTTCTTACTTTCTGCCTCATTATCCTTACAAATCACTATCTTTGCGACCGCATCATTTGTTTTTAACGAATAAACTACGATAGTGCTAATGAAACAGTACAGGACCGTAAACAACCTTATAGGTTGGCTTACATTCATTATTGCGGCAACGGTTTATTGCCTGACAATAGAGCCGACTGCAAGTTTCTGGGATTGCCCTGAGTTTATAACCACCGGCTACAAACTGGAAGTCGGCCATCCGCCCGGCGCCCCGTTCTTCATGCTGATGGCGAACCTGTTCACCCAATTTGCATCCGATGTCACCACTGTGGCAAAAATGGTAAACTACATGAGCGCCCTTATGAGCGGTGCATGTATCCTGTTCCTTTTCTGGAGCATCACCCACCTGGTTCGCAAACTGGTTATCACCGACGAAAACAACATCACCAAAGGACAGCTTATCACAATTATGGGCAGCGGACTGGTCGGAGCGCTGGCTTATACCTTCAGCGATACATTCTGGTTTTCTGCCGTAGAAGGTGAAGTATATGCTTTCTCCTCCCTGTTTACCGCCATCGTTTTCTGGCTGATTCTCAAGTGGGAAGACGTAGCCGACCAGCCTCACAGCGACCGGTGGATTATCCTGATTGCTTATTTGACAGGATTAAGTATCGGCGTCCACCTGCTGAATCTGCTTTGTTTGCCCGCTATCGTACTGGTATATTATTACAAAAAGACCCCGAACGCCACAGCGAAAGGTTCCTTGCTCGCCCTTTTCGGTTCGATGGTTCTTGTAGCGGCCGTACTCTATGGCATCGTTCCGGGCATTGTGAAAGTAGGCGGCTGGTTCGAGCTCCTATTTGTCAACGGGCTGGGAATGCCGTTCAATACAGGCGTAGTCGTCTATATCGGTTTACTGGCAGCAGCTCTTATCTGGGGAGTCTATGAAAGCTACACCCGGAAAAGCAAAATGCGTATGGCCGTATCCTTTATTCTTACCATAGCCCTGCTGGGAATTCCATTTTACGGACACGGTGCCAGCAGCATCCTCATCGGCATCATAGTCATTGCAATACTGGCTTTCTACCTGGCCCCGGCAATGCAAGCCCGGATGAAAGAAAAATGGCGTATTTCAGCACGCACAATGAATACGGCGCTCCTCTGTACGATGATGATTGTCATCGGTTATTCGTCGTATGCGCTTATCGTCATACGTTCCACCGCCAATACTCCGATGGACCAGAATTCCCCGGAAGACATCTTCACGCTGGGCGAATACCTCGGTCGCGAACAATACGGTACACGTCCCCTGTTCTACGGCCCTGCATTCTCCTCCAAAGTGGCGCTCGATGTCAAAGACGGCTATTGCATCCCCCGCCAGTCACAAACGGGAAGCAAATATATCCGCAAGGAAAAAACCTCCCCGGACGAGAAAGACTCATACATCGAACTCCCCGGACGCATTGAATACGAATACGCACAAAACATGCTGTTCCCGCGCATGTACAGTTCGTCACACGCCCCACTCTACAAACAATGGGTCGATATAAAGGGATATGACGTACCTTACGACCAGTGCGGAGAAATGATAATGGTAAATATGCCTACCCAGTGGGAGAATATCAAGTTCTTCTTCTCCTACCAACTGAACTTCATGTACTGGCGCTATTTCATGTGGAATTTCGCCGGACGCCAGAATGATATTCAGGGAAGCGGAGAGATAGAACACGGCAACTGGATTACCGGTATTCCTTTTATCGACAATCTGCTTGTCGGCAATCAGGAATTACTTCCGCAAGACCTTAAAGACAATAAAGGGCACAACGTATTTTATTGCCTCCCCTTGTTGCTCGGCCTCATCGGCCTCTTCTGGCAAGCCTACCACAGCCAGCGCGGCATCCAACAATTCTGGGTGGTATTCTTCCTGTTCTTTATGACGGGTATCGCCATCGTGCTCTATCTCAATCAGACACCTGCACAACCGCGCGAACGCGACTATGCGTATGCCGGTTCATTCTACGCCTTCGCCATCTGGATAGGTATGGGTGTAGCGGGTATTATCAAGTTATTGCAGAATTACTGCAAGATGCAGGAAACCCCTGCCGCCGCCCTGGCTTCCGTCCTCTGCCTGTTCGTCCCCATCCAGATGGCAGGACAGACCTGGGACGACCATGACCGTAGCGGACGTTTCGTAGCGCGCGACTTCGGGCAAAACTATCTGATGACCCTGCAAGAAAAGGGAAATCCGATTATTTACACCAACGGCGATAATGACACCTTCCCTCTGTGGTACAATCAGGAGACCGAAGGCTTCCGCACCGATGCACGTACCTGCAACCTAAGCTACCTGCAGACCGATTGGTACATCGACCAGATGAAGCGTCCGGCCTATGACTCTCCGTCCCTTCCCATCACATGGGACCGCGTGGAATACGTAGAAGGACAGAACGAGTACATCTCTATCCGTCCGGAAATGAAAAACCTTATCGACAGTTATTTCAAGCAAGCGAAAGAGCTGGCATCAAAAGGAGATACCACCGTCTTGTCACTCGTCCATTCCATCTTCGGAGAGAATCCTTATGAGTTGAAAGAAATCATTAACCGCTGGATGCTCGGCAAGAACGACCAGCTAAAGGAACTTCTCAAAAAGAGCGGGCAGAATATCGAACTTCCTCTCATTCCGACAGACAGCATCATAATGAAAATAGATGCGGAAGCCGTACGCCGTTCCGGCATGAAAATACCGGAGGCATTGAGAGACTCCATTCCCGAATATATGACAATCTCGCTAAAAGACGCCAACGGCAATCCGAAACGCGCCCTTTACAAAAATGAGCTGATGATGCTCGAAATGCTTGCCAACGCCAATTGGGAACGTCCTATCTATATGGCAATCACCGTAGGCAGCGAAAACCATCTCGGTATGGACAACCACTTCATCCAGGAAGGTCTCGCCTATCGTTTCACCCCATTTGACACGGATAAGCTGAACTGTAAAATCGACACGGAAAAGATGTACGACAACCTGATGAATAAGTTCAAGTTCGGCGGCATCGACAAGCCCGATATCTATATCGACGAAAATACAATGCGCATGTGTTATACACACCGCCGCATTTTCACGCAGCTTGTAGGCCAGCTTATCAAAGAAGGTAAAAAAGATAAGGCCCTTGCCGCCCTCGACTATGCCGAAAAGATGATTCCTTCCTACAATGTTCCGTACGACTGGGCAAACGGTGCTTTCCAGATGGCAGAAGCCTATTACCAATTGGAAGAAAATGAGAAAGCGAACAAGATTATCGACGAACTAGCCAACAAATCAATCGAATACATGGTTTGGTATCTCAGCCTGACGGACTACCAGCTTTCCATCGCCAGTGAGAACTTCATGTATAACGCCGGATTGCTGGATGCCGAAGTCCGTCTGATGGAAAAATATAAATCAACAGAACTGGCAACACACTACTCCGAACAGCTCGACCAACTGTATAACGAGTATGTCACGAGAATGAAAGGGAAATAACAGGAGGACATGCGCCGGGAAATAGGGGTAAAGTTTCCCGGCCCCTCCCCTACAAAACTTTGAAAAAGCATGTTTATAGAACAGCCACCTTGGTTTTTCCGGGCGTTGTATCCGCAAGCTATCTTCCGAATGAATCCGGATGAACGGGCCGTTTACCTGACTTTTGACGACGGTCCTATTCCCGAAGTCACTCCCTGGGTATTGGAGTTACTGGAAAAACACAATATCAAAGCTACCTTTTTCATGGTAGGAGACAATATCAGAAAACATCCGGACGAGTACCGAATGGTGGTAGAACACGGACACCGCATCGGCAACCATACGTTCAATCACATCCGCGGATTCGAGTATTCTAACCCCGATTACCTGGCAAACGCAAAAAAAGTAGACGAAATCATCCATTCCGACCTGTTCCGTCCTCCGCACGGGCACATGGGATTCCGCCAGTACTACACCCTGCGACATCATTACCGCATCATCATGTGGGACCTCGTGACCCGTGACTATAGTAAACGAATGCGTCCGGAACAGGTATTGGACAACGTAAAACGTTATGCGCGCAACGGCTCTATCATCACCTTCCACGACTCTCTGAAATCTTGGAACAACGGCAACCTTCAATATGCGCTTCCCCGTGCCATCGAATTCCTGAAAGCGGAAGGATATGAATTTAAAATGCTGTGAAAACCGTTGCGATACCCCATGCGTTGTCCGGTCACTTGCCCGGCGGAGATAACAGAGAGCTTTTTTCGGCTCAATTTCGCAAAATATATCTCCTGCCTTACCGTTGAATACCGAGAAAGGTTTTCGTCCGTCATAGGGCAAAAAACAGGCAAAATAATATCAAACTACGGTAAATGTCAACGGCTGGTCTGAAAAACGGTTCCGCAACTCCTTTAAAAATAAAAAACACTCCCTTCCTTCACCCGTTCGCCGGACATACAGGAAAAGAATTCGCCTCCCTCGAAAGAACAACAAAAAAGCATTATCCGGGAAGAGTGCCGCATAAAGAGCAAAAAGCCCGTAACTTATAAGAAATATCAGATTCAAGGAGAAACAACCCCGGCAGGTCCCCGTATAAAGAAAGAATAGCCGTTTTATCACAAAACAGCTATTCCGGTTTAATGTAAAGCCAAATCTTCCTTCAAGAGATTTATGACTTAACTTGTTTAAGCGCGCTCGCTTCTATATTCAAAACATATTCTTATTTACAAAACAAATCACTGGTTCCGACCCGTGTAACACTACTGTCATTGAGCCTCATCACAGAACCTCTCGTCATTCCCGTCTCCACTTTAGTCATAACCGGTTTCCTCATAAACGGACTGTCTACGTTAAAACCGAGCATACTGCCGTCTACCTGGGATTTAATATAGTACCTTGCGCCAATGACTTCATATTCCGCCCCGCCTTGAAGAGTTACCGTACCATTCATCCATTGCACGCTTCCGTCACGCTGCAACATGCCTATATAACAAATATATCCCTTACCGGTCACATAAGCCTCCCTTCCGCTCTCCACGACAAGTCCGTAAAACATCACATCATAGTTTATGTTATCGGTATTCGTGTACACTGCTATATTAGGTTGGGCCGTAATATAAATAAGCCCGCTGGCTTCATCAAAATTAGCCTGTATGGCATACTTGCTGTCAGTAGCGACGACAGACTTTCCCCAACCCGTCACTTTATAAGTCGAGTTATCGGTATCCCGCACGATAGAAAGGGCATATTCAAACGAAGTGTCCCCATCCATACCGACCAATGTCCAGTTCCCCAGATAATCAGTATAAACAGGCCCCCTTTGAACAACATCAATCGTAGCAGTCAGATTTTCCGAGACCAGTGTGACAGTTGCCGTACGTTCGGGATTCCCCGTATTATCTCCAGCCTTCAAAGTAACAGATTCGTCATCGAATGAAACAGTCAGCCATTCTTCATCGGATTCCGCCGTAAATGCCCGCGTACTGTTAACCTTGACAGTAACTTCATCCCCCGCATTATACATAAGCAGACTCCTTTTTTCAGGAACCAGCACAATCCCGTTCTGTACCACCAATATGGAAGATTCCAATTTGCCGCTCACCAGTTTCACTGTAGTGGATAAAGCATTGTCAGTATAATTATTCCGGGTGGTAAATACCACACTACTCCCCACGACCTCTGCATCCAGCCAGGTCACATCGTCATCAATCCGGACTTGAAAAGGCGCAAAATGATCGACAGCTACCGTTCGGGTAGTCGCATCAGCGTCCAGCAAAAGTTCCTTAACCTCAGGAACAGGCACTTTATTACTCGGTTGGGTGACAGGAAAAACAATCTCATCCTCTCCCCCTTTCACTGTAATTATAGCTGTACGTCCTTCGATACTCGTATTAGCCTCCAAAGTTAAAGTCACCACCTTTCCGGAAATGGCGGCTGTACACCAAGGCTGATCCGATTCAACCTCCTCCCCCTCCACGGATAAGTTGATAACCACATTTCCCCCGGCGGCCGTAATATCCGCCTCTCGCCCGGTAATGGAAAGTTTCGGGCCCGCATTGTCTTTTGAATCGTCCTCACAAGAAGCAATGCAAATGCAAAACAACAGTAAAAATATATCTATAATTTTTTTCATAACAGTCTTTTTTAAAACCTAATTATCATATCTCATATATCTCCGTCATTTCTTAGTCATATAAAAATAACCGGCAAACTGATACTCTCCCCATCCTTTATAAGCACCGACATAACTGGTTCCTTTCATCTCCCATAATATCAGCGAATTAGCTTCGTGGTCTCCCCAAACTCCATTGTCTACCCAACTAACTCTAAGATTCGGAGAGCCGGCCTGCTTACTGCTGACCATTCCAATCGTACTATTCGCAAACAATGTCCCTGTATTCGCATCCCATGCGCACAGCCACACGGCATTCCCGTTAGGAAGCGAGCTAACCGATTGGGAAAGAAGCTGGAGCGTCCCGGTATTTACATCATACTGCAAAGTCACGTCAAAATGAGAGTTAAAACCTTCCATCAAAATAACCTGGTTCTTTACCGACTCCACTAAATTGACCTCCACCGCATTTCCGGAATAAGAAAGCATCCATTTGCCCAGGAATTCCTCAAATCTGATATAACTGTCCGGCAACGGATTCGCTGTCAGCACCACATCCTCCGCATTTGCATCAACGCAAGTCATAGTTTTGGCCGTATTATCCCATACAAAGTTCTCCATCGTTTTTCCGATAACCGTAACCGGACTATACAGTTTCATCCCTTCCGGTGTAATCACAAACGGGGCGGCAATCTCCTTGCCTCCGTCCGGCGTGAAAACCAACTTATGGTCGGTAAGCTTGACCGTCAAGTCCTGCCCGCCGATATTCGTACGGTAACTGATAGTAAACATCTCCTGTCCAATCGATATAACCTTTTCCAGATATTCCTCTCCCGGAACATCAAGGCGTGTCATACGTATCAGATTCTTCGTCTTTTTCCCTTTCAAAAGCACCGTATTGTCAGTCGCCTCCTGAAAAACAAACTCATAATCGCCTTCAAATCCCTTGCCGATACCGGCTCCCCCGGCATTGTCCGGGTCAGAAAAATAGTGCAGAATCTGATTATAAGTATCAAAATTCAGCGTAGGACCCATATCAGACTTCAAGGAATACAGACTTGTCGCCGTCTCGGTAGGGCTTCCGGTAATTTCCGACGACATCGTGACTTTATCCTCATCAAATTTCATAATGATGACATATCCCCCATACTCCTGAATATCGGAAGGATAATATTCCATTACCCAGCCATTCGCAGAACCGCAAAGCAATTCGCGGTACTCTATCAATGCCCGATTAATCCGTTCCGACGCTGAAGCGTCGAATACATCGTCCACCTCTTGCACGCAAGACTGGCATAATCCCGCCAACAAACACAATACACCAATTATAATCTTATTTTTCATACGATTCATTTTTAATTGTTGAAACCTTTAATGAGTCAAATCCTCCAAATCCATATCTTGAAGTTCTTCACCGCGGCGATTAATAATCTCACGCAACTCATCAATATCGATATTATAATTCTCCTTCATATACTTCTTTACAATATCAATTTTCTGCAGGATAATGCTCCAACCCTCTTCTCCGGCACCTTCCTCCAATGCTTCCCATTCGGCATCCGTCCACGTCAGGTAACGCGCGGTAACTTCCGCTATATCCTCTCCCGGCTCGCTGCTCGCATAATTAGTGACAAATCCGAACGGAGCATATTCCGCCATCGTCTTCCTGTTAGACCATCCGGTCGGAGAATAATGCCCCTCACTAAGCGTATTGTACTCTACCGGATAATCAATACTTTGATGCAGGATATGGGCAAACTCATGATGCATAGTACCGAAATAATAATTGTTCAGTTCAGGGACATTAGTAGGGTCCAACCAGTTACCCAGATACAAAGTAACCTTCAATCCCCCTTCTGCAGTTCCTAACGTAAATGTCCCCTTATTCCAGGCAGCCGACCCGACCAGATGAATGACTTTCGGCGCATATTTACGGGTAAAATCGATTCCGCCGGCTTCGTCATAAGCCTCAAACCACATGTGCTTCACTATCTTGGCAAGCTTCACGCTCAAATGATAATCGGCCGGCACCAGATTATATGACAAGTCCGATTCTATATCCTCCATCCGGTACTTGAAATCGACATTATACGGATAAAGATAATTCCTGTCCAGCCAATAGTCAAACTCATTCTTCTCCATCTCCACGCCGTCGTCAAAGATACTCTTACTATCCAGCTCATCTTCCTGGCATGAAACGGTGCAGAAAGCCACCAGCAGGAACAACCAATAACAAGCATATTTACAGTGTATCATAATTCTTTGTTTTTATCGTTAATATCTATTTTACCAATCTCCCGTTATCTCGGATTAGGCGTCATCTCGCCGGGCGCCGCCAATACATCCACAGGTATCTGGACAGCCTTACGCAAGTCATAAGGTTTCAACGTCATCGTTTCACCGTGATAAACCGCATGTTGTATCTCAATGCCGAAACGCTTGATATCCTGCCAACGTATGCCTTCCCCAAGCCCCTCCACACGGCGGGCGTGAAGAACCGCCTGGAGCATATTGGTTTGCATTCCCGCTTCAATCCCGAATTTAGGATTCAAAGGCTTGCAGATAGTCGCAGTATTGCCGGCAGCATAAAAATCATTGATTTGTTGTGCGGAAGCAGCCGAAGCCCCCTTGATAACGTACCAATAAGAAAGGTCGGCAGCGGCAAGGTCATATTCGTGTTTCATTATATAAGCTTCAGCACGGCACAACAAAGCTTCGTCGGTGGTAAAGGCGGGAAGTACCACATGCGGTTGCCCGGTTTGCGCTATCTGGTCGGTAATTTCAAAGATTTCCACCATTTTGGGAATATACAACATCTGGTCATTACCGAATATCGTACTGTACACTTGCAAGCTCCCTCCGGGAAACTCAGACCAGAACAATTCCTGGGATGCAATCTGGCGCGTCGTCCCATAACGTTCATTGAGCGAGCGGCCGAACATCGACCTATTAGCGATAAGCAGCAGATTCGCCGGTTCGTCATCATTGATATAACCATACGTCCACTCTTTCGGAGTCGTAAACTTGGTATAACCGTTCAAATCCCTCAATACCGTAGCCGGATTAGAACCGACAGCTTCCGTAGCATACGCAATCACCTTATCGAAATCCTTGCCGTAATACAGATTGAAACGCGCAGCAAAAGCATAAGCCGCCTTCTTATTAAAATGATATATCTGGACATCATGCTCCGCCCCGTCAATAATAGGCAAAGCTTCTTCAATGTCGCTGTCAATCTTCTCATACACCTGTGCAAGCGTCCCCCGTTCATAAACGACACCCACCTGTTTTTCAGGAGACGTTATGTAAGGAATCCCCAAATCGGTATCGGCAGAGGTCTCGCTATACGCCATACAAAACGTATTCGCCAGTATGAAATGACAATATGCGCGGCACAGTAAAGCTTCCCCCTTATAACCAAGGCAATCCTCCGGCGTACCCAGTTTCTCAATATCCTCCAAAACCTGGTTGGCTGTGGCTATCGCTTTATAACAAGCATCCCACACCTCCTGCGGAGAATCCCAATCGGTTTCCACAGGGTCCTCCCAATAATACGCTTCTGCGACCAGATTCATCGGACTACCGTAAATATCACCGTTGTCCGTATAATTATCCGACATATATTCCGCTATAATCATAGGATGTAAAGTAGGATAAGCCGACACCAGCAAATCACGGACTTTAGTAGCATTCGTTATTTCAGTACGTTGGTCCGGCATCGTATCCAGAAAGCTGCACGACATTACGGCGCCTGTCAACACGATTAAAAGAAACAGTCTAATTAATCTTTTCATATTCATAATCTTTTTCTCCATTAGTTAAAAACCTGCTCTTAAAGTAAATGTAAACTGCTGGGGCACAGGTGCAGAAACACCTCCCGCACGGAAAAATTCCGGGTCCTGCCCGTTCAGTTTGGAATCCGCATAGATAAGGAACAGATTAGTTGCCTGAACCTTTAACGAAAGACTGCTAATCAATTTCAGATTAGCCAGCATTGACTTGGGAAAATCATAATTCAAAGAAATCTCTTTCATACGAATAAACCCGCCGTCTGCAATCCGCACCGTTGAATAATTGTAAGCGTTATAAGCCAAATTCAGATTACTATATTTCTTATCGTCACGTACGCTCGGTATAACAGGTATCGTAGCTATTTTTTCATCTCCCGGCATAACCCAACGATTCCTCAAATCTTTCGGATTCGCATCAAGGTCAGTATATTTTTTCTTGAATGTAGGGTCAAGACGCAATTTGTTTCCCGCCGAATAAGTAATAAATACGTTTAAACGGAAATTCTTATACGTGAACGTATTTCCAAAACTTCCGGTAATATTCGGATCTTCCGGTCCCTCATATTTCAGGAAATCAATATTCTCAATCTGCTGGAAATTAATATCCTTATAATTCTTTTTGGTAATCAACTGGTTGTCCGCCCAGCGAAACATCGGGAATCCGTCTTCATCCAAGCCCTCAAAAGGAATGGAGAAGAGTGCTCCCCAGGCATAGCCCTCCTTCTGCCCGCCGCTGTTCGAACGTACAAGGTCAAAAACATTCGTTCTGGACTTTAAGTCGGTAATTTCAGTCTTGCTGTAACCGAAGATAAAATCCGTAGTCCATTGAAAATTCTTAGTCACCACATTGCGCGTCGACAGAGAGACTTCCACCCCGTGAGACTCCATAGAAGCCATATTAGCCTTACGGCGTGTCTCGCCTCCTACCCCTTGAGTCAGAATATCGCCAATCAAATCGTAATTATTACGTTTATACCAGGCAAGCTCAAGATTAATCCGATTGTCGAGGAACCCCATATCCGCGCCGATATTCAATTCATGCTTTTTCTCATAAGTCAAATCACTGTTTTCCAGTTCCACAATCTGCAGGCCGGATTCCCCCTGCGAAGCAAAAGGCCGCCACGGAGTAAAACTATTGATATTGACCCTGGAGTTAGTGACATCCGTAGGACCGGCATCCCCCGTCAAGCTGTATGAGGCGCGGAATGTAAGGTGAGAGAGGACATTTCTCATCGATTCAAAAAAGTTCTCCTCGTGCACATTCCATGCGCCGCCGACATTCCACGTAGGCAACCAACGCGCCGAACGCGCTTTTCCCAACCGGTTGGTCCCTTCATAACGGATAGTCCCGTTCAAACTATAACGTCCCTTATAAGAGTAAGTTGCAGTTGCAAAATAAGCGAGCATGCGCCTCCGGGTATTGGTAAGCGAATAATAATCGGAATTCGACTCGCGCATTTTCTTAAAAGCATAATAATCAAAATAAGGAATTTCCCCGTTATCGTACTGCATTCCCCAACCTTGGAAAGAATTGTTCGAGCGGTCTTGCGCATTAGCTTCCATACCGGCATAAACATTAATCAGGTGAACCCCGTTAAAATCTTTATTCCAGGTCACATCAGCACGAAAATCATAACTATACATCCGATAATCCGTCTTATTATAAAATCCGCCTTTAGGCAGAACGCTAAACGGTAACGAATTCAATACGTCAGGGTCCGTATAAAGCCACGTATTAGCTTTCCGGATAGTTGCGTCATCCATAGCGCGATACGCTTCCGCCTGGTTGGAATTCTCACGAATCATATGTTCCTGCGATGAAGAATTATATTTCAAAGCTCCCATCACTCCCACTTCCAGACCGCGAAAAATCTTCCATTTCAATTCCCCTTGAAATTTAAGGTCCACCACATTCAATGCGATATTGTTAGATTCCAATTCATTAAAGATATTGAAGTCAGCATAATTACGCTTATAATATTCGGTAGGCGACAATGTACGCGACGTATTTAACGCATAAGAATAGGGATTAATGTCAAAACCGCGAGAAACATTTCCCGATACGGCATCCAATGTCTGTCCAATCGTCCCCGGCGCTTTCTGCTTGCGATAAGCTCCCGTCGCCCTTACAGCCAGCGATAATTTGTTGGAAATATTGTAAGTAGTATTCATGTTGGCCGTAAAACGTTGCACTTCCGTCTGCTTCATCCAACCCGGGTCAGTCATCGCACTCACTGAAATGTAAGAAGTAGACTTTTCCGTCCCGCCGGAGAAGCTGACAGAGTGATTCATCATCAAAGCATTGCTGAACAGAATATCAAACCAATCCGTATTACGGAATTCCGCCTCACGCAGATATGCGTTACGGGACGCCTTATTGTTGAGCAATGCATACATTCCCGTCACGGGGTCATACGTATTGAGCAATTCATACATCTTACCGTACACACCGCTATTAGCAGCCCTGTAAGTACTGGCAAAATTAAGCCACCCCTTATTTTGCAGCTCCTTATAAACCCCCATCTGGTCTTGAGAATTCATAATATTGAAGTTACGGTAATGCGGTTTCATACGAGTGGTAAATTCGCCGGTATAACTCAACCGGTTAGTCCCCACCTTTCCTTTTTTCGTAGTTACCACAATCACGCCCGCCATTGCGCGCGCGCCGTAAATAGACGTCGCCGAACCATCCTTCAAAATCTGGAAGCTTTCGATATCATCCGCATTCAGGCCGGCAATAGCGGAACTAATCAGCGTTGTCGCATCTCCCGAAGACAAATCATTGGCGCCTATATCAATCACATCGTCCATGATAACCCCGTCCACTACCCACAACGGTTTGGAATTACCGTAAATCGACGTTGCTCCGCGTACCCGGATTTTAGGCGCCGTACCAAACGTACCCGATACATTCTGTACAGACACACCTGCCGAACGTCCCTCCAAACCGCGGCTAATGTCTGCCAAACCGTCCAGCTTTACTTCTGCTGCCGTCAACCTGTCCGAAGCACCGGTAAAAAGCCGCTTATCAACTTTCGTCATACCTGTCACAACCACTTCCTCCAGCACCTCCGAATCCGATACCATCGACACCTTCATAATACCTGATTTGATGGCAACCTCCTGCGTCTTCATTCCGATGAAGCTAATTTTCAAAGTTCTAGCAGAACTTAATATTAAATGTCATTAGTTTTACATCTCCGAAAACAATTATAAACATTTATTCTTGCCCCCTAGCCAGTAGGATATTGCATGATATTCCCTTCCTGGCAACACCCTGAAACATTGAAATTATCGTAATATAATCCGAAGAACAGCAAGCCACCCGAATAAATATGACAGCTTTTTATTTTCGTTCACGCATTAAATAGAAATTAAGTTTTTAAAAGAATGCAAATTTTCAATATTATTAAACCGCATATCTTCATGAGCCGCGATAAACAGAGGTTTAAAATACTATCATATAACCCCGATAATATGACAATATATTATTTATACTTTGAAAAATCATCCATTCATTTACCTATTTCATCGCATAGCTTTCTATTTTAACTTGCAATTAATTTCCTATTTTTTTCTGTTTTTATTTTGTTTTTAATAAATAGTGCTTATTTTTGTAAAAAACAAATGGCTGCAAAATTAACAACTATTATATTAACCAAATATTAGGGAGCGTATGAAAAGAAGATTTGTGTTGTTATTGACCTGTTTATTGACAGGAATCAGTCTGGCAATTGCCCAAACACCTAAAAAAGTTACCGGTGTTGTCATTTCAGAAGAAGACAACCAACCTGTTGTGGGGGCGTCTGTATTAGTGAAAGGTACATCCATAGGGACAACTACAGATTTGGACGGAAGGTTTACCATTGAAAATGTACCAAGTTCTGCTAGAACTTAATCACCCCTCCCACAGCAGCACATCCCATCCATCATGCAATAAATCTCATCAATCAGAGAATATTATCAAGCGTTTATTTCTACTAAAAAATAAAGGGAATCCCCATATATAACTACAGGAATCCCCATTTTTCTCCATATTTCAGACCTTAAAATAGCTACTAATATGCTACCGTCAAAGGAGCACGTAATTTTTGTGCATATTCAGACATATATTTATTCCATACATCCACCGTCTTGATAGCAGCCTTATCCCATGCAAAACCCCAATAGTAAGTATATTCAGAACCCGGTTCATATTCACTGACAGCCAGCACGTGGCCGTCAGCCCCGCCGCGTTCCTTCTTCTCCTTCTCAGAGAAAAGCACCACCTTCGCATCCTTCACTTGTGCAGGAAATGCGGCGCCGACGAATATCTTTCCATTTCCTCCACTCCGGTCCGTCGTAGGGTCCACGTAAGTTATATAGCCGTTTGCAGCATCCGCAGCAACCTTTCCGTCCGGTTCACGAAGGACGATTCCGGTAGTTACAGGCATCGTCTCCTTCAAGTTAGTATATGAAATCACCGTTTTATTCAGATACGAACCGGCATCCAACGTGATGACACGTGTTTCCACGACATTAGAATCCCCACGTACCGTCAACGGGTTAAATTCCAGTTTCACGGTGAAACGCAACGGGCCATTATCAAGGATTTCCTGCGTACGATAGCAATAAGGATAAATAATCGTATCGCCCGCCATCAAAGCAGCCGTACCAGCACCGAGCGTAGGCCCCACGGCATAACAATCCATCCCGTAACCGTGGTCAATGTGATAAGAAATAGCATTCTGCAACTCGGCAGCCGCCTTAGGGTCCGTCTTTCTCAATTCAGCAATCCGGGCCCGCTTTTCCTTATTCAACTCTTCGGCATACATGCCTTCAAGTACCGGCTCCGAAGTATTATACTTCGTAAAAAGGTCATAGCCAAACCCCCGTTCCCCTCTTGCCTGCAAAGCAGGACCGTAAGCGCGATAACCGCCAAGGTCGTTTTCCCAAGCAACATCATCCAGGCGTTCCGGATAATATTTTCCGCACGCAATGACATCAAAAGGCTCCGGCGTACCCGGCTGAATCGTATAAGTAGCCGTACCGTTCGCTTTTACGGTAACGGGAAAAACCATCTTCTCATCATACGTCACCTGATACGGCACTTGTTGTCCGTCTACGTCAAGCACTACGACTTGTGCCGTATCCGCCAGTTTCAGTCTGGCGGCCACATCACCCATCGGCACTTCAACAATCTCCCCCACGCGCTCCAAAGCCAGAGGATTAGTCACCGTAACCGTCATTGACTGCTTACCGTCGGTACAGGAAGCAAAACCTGCCAGGAAGGCAGCAAACAGAATAAATATCTTTTTCATGATTGATTTATATTTGAATCTATACAGAATAAGAAACAGAGTCCCCTTTTTTCAAGATTCTCCATTTCCCGTCTCCAACATAAAGTACACTGAATAAAAATAAGGTGACAGATGAAAAGAGTATTCTCTTTACCATTCTATCACCTTACCGGATAACCGTTTACCCTACATTATTTCGGTTGTTTTCCGATGTATGCAAGGATACCGCCGTCTACATAAAGAATATGTCCGTTGACAGCGTTAGAAGCTTCAGAAGCAAGGAATACGGCCGGACCGGTCAGTTCTTCCGGTTGCAGCCAGCGGCCGGCCGGAGTCTTAGCGCAAATGAACGAATCGAACGGGTGACGGCTTCCGTCAGCTTGTTTCTCACGAAGAGGAGCAGTCTGCGGAGTAGCGATATAACCCGGGCCGATACCATTACATTGAATGTTGTATTCGCCGTATTCAGAACAGATATTACGAGTCAACATCTTCAAACCACCCTTAGCGGCAGCATAAGCAGACACAGTCTCACGACCCAGTTCAGACATCATCGAACAGATATTGATAATCTTACCATGCCCCTTTTCCATCATTGCAGGCAATACAGCCTTAGAAACGATAAACGGAGCATTCAGGTCGATATCGATTACTTTGCGGAAATCGGCAGCTTCCATTTCGTGCATAGGAACACGGCGGATAATACCGGCATTATTTACAAGAATATCAATAGTGCCTATTTCTTTTGCAATAGTAGCCACCATAGCCTGAACAGCCGGTTCGTCCGTCACGTCGCACACATAACCGTGAGCTTTGATGCCTTTTGCAGCATAAGCGGCCATACCTTTGTCTACCAATTCCTGATTAATGTCATTAAAACAAATTGTAGCACCCTGTTCTGCAAAGGCAGAAGCGATAGCAAAACCGATACCGTAAGAAGCACCTGTAACGAGAGCTACTTTACCTTCCAAAGAAAAATTCAAATACTGATTCATAATTTTTTGTTATTAAATTAAGAAAATATTGTAGTTGTCCTATTATTTCAAGTCCGTAATCAATGAGAAGTCCTGGTCTCCGTAGTCAAGATTCTCGCCTCCCATTCCCCAGATAAAAGTATAATTATGAGTGGCGGCAGCCGAGTGGATAGACCATTCGGGAGAGAGAACCGCCTGCTCGCCCTTCATCCAGATGTGGCGTGTCTCGTCCACCTCACCCATGAAATGGCAGATAGCGTGGTCATCGGGAATTTCGAAATAGAAATAAGCCTCCATGCGGCGACTGTGTACATGAGCAGGCATCGTGTTCCACACACTGCCCGGGGCAAGCTCCGTCATACCCATCTGCAACTGGCAGGTAGGCAATACCTGGTTGACCAGCATCTTATTGATGTTGCGATGGTTAGAACCCTCCAAAGACCCCATTTCAGCCACCACGGCATCCGCTTTCGTCACCTTGCGGTCGGGATAACTGCGATGTGCGGTCACCGAATTGAAATAGAACTTGGCAGGACGTGAAGCATCCTTACTCTCAAACGTCACCTCGCGGTCGCCCGACCCCAAATAAAGAGCCTCTTTATAATCGAGTTCAAAAACAGCATTACCGGCCTTTACGACACCCGGACCGCCTACGTTATAAATCCCCATCTCGCGGCGAGTCAGGAAAAACGGGGCTTTCAGCGGGTCAATCGCCTCAAGCGCCAGCACCTCACCCACCGGGAAGGCGCCGCCTACCACCATGCGGTCATACATGGAATATACCATATTCACTTCATTGGGGACAAATATCTTTTCGATTAAGAAATCTCTGCGGATTCTTGCAGTATCATAGCTTTTCGCATCTTCCGGATGCGCAGCATAGCGAATTTCATAGTTCGTTTTCATACCTTATTTATTTATAGTTATTGAATAAGTTCTCTATTCTACGTGCACTTCGTTTACGTACACGATGCAAAAATAGCAAAAGAAAACGGGTTTACCTTGCAATTTTGTTCTAATTATCCACCAAAAATGTCCAGAAACCTTGCAATGTATATCTTTTTAACGAACTATAATACGATTCAAAAAAGTTTTTCACTTAATGGCAAAGAAAAAGCACGAACCTTGATTACCGCTTAAAATAATCGTTGCAGATTCCATTTCACCCGTTTCTTATCGAAAGACAACAGAAGTCCTTGGGCAATAATGACTTCGGGCTCATAAAGAAAATACCGTTGAAAATAACGATGCTTCCGAACCGACCCTGTTCATTCCTCCTGAGAAGGAATAAAGCGTTTTTACGTTACCCCCAGAAACATTCAATGCGAAAATAAAACCGTTTAGAACACAACCCAGAGGCCTTTTTTTCTTATATAGGTTAACGAAAATAGATGCATAGCCCCCAAGGTTTTACGTTAACCCCGCAGTATCTATCTGCTGTATAAAAAAGAGTCATTATGGACTGAATCCCAGCGCATACGTGCCGGTATCCTGTTCAGGGAATATCCTGACCTGAAGAAGGCATACTATCTTTCCATGAGGCTCGGATTACTCTATCACCAGTGCAAGCACAAGGACACCGCTCTGACAAGACTTGCCGGATGGTATGACGAAGTTGAAAAGTCCGGCTTTCTTGCGTTCGGAAGGGTGGTACGTTCCATACAGACACATTATCTGGAAATCGTCAACTTTTTCGACAGGCGTTCCACCAATGCAGCTTCCGAATCGTTCAATACCAAAATCAAGGAGTTCAGAACACAGTTCAGAGGAATAAAGAACAGGGATTTCTTTCTATTCAGGCTGACAAATATTTATGCTTAATCTATGAATCCCTCAGGTTTTTACGTTGACCCCTATTTTTCGAAAAAAGAACCGTTTCGATGCAAAAAACCCGCAAAAACAGTTTTTGCGGGTTTTTGTCTGTATAAGACCGGGAATTTGTTGGACTACCAAGATTCGAACTTGGACAAACAGAACCAAAACCTGTTGTGC
>NZ_CAUCSQ010000014.1 GCF_958445495.1 uncultured Bacteroides sp.
TGGAACAACAGAAGAAAGAAATTATCGGTAAACTTGAAAAAGGACAAGTTCTTGAGGGAACTGTCAAAAATATCACCTCTTACGGTGTATTCATCGACTTGGGCGGCGTAGACGGTTTGATTCATATTACCGACCTTTCTTGGGGACGTGTCAGCGATCCGAAGGAAGTTGTAGAACTGGATCAGAAACTGAACGTTGTTATCCTTGACTTTGACGATGAAAAGAAACGCATCGCTCTCGGTTTGAAACAACTGACTCCGCATCCTTGGGATGCTCTTGACCCGGATTTGAAGGTCGGTGACAAGGTGAAAGGTAAAGTTGTCGTTATGGCCGATTATGGTGCCTTCATCGAAATCGCTCCGGGTGTGGAAGGTTTGATTCACGTTTCGGAAATGTCTTGGAGCCAGCATTTGCGCTCTGCGCAGGACTTCATGAAAGTCGGTGACGAGGTAGAAGCTGTCGTGCTTACGCTTGACCGTGAAGAACGTAAGATGTCTCTGGGTATCAAACAGTTGAAACAAGACCCATGGGAAACTATCGAAGAGAAATATCCTGTAGGTTCCAAACATACTGCAAAAGTCCGTAACTTCACTAACTTCGGCGTATTCGTAGAAATCGAAGAAGGCGTTGACGGTTTGATTCACATCTCCGACCTCTCTTGGACTAAGAAGGTGAAACATCCTTCGGAATTCACGCAGATTGGTGCTGATATCGAAGTACAGGTATTGGAAATCGACAAGGAAAACCGTCGTTTGAGCCTTGGACACAAACAACTCGAAGAAAATCCTTGGGATGTATTTGAAACAGTATTCACTGTAGGTTCCGTACATGAAGGTACTATCATCGAAATGTTGGATAAAGGTGCGGTTGTCGCTCTTCCTTACGGTGTAGAAGGATTTGCAACTCCGAAACACCTTGTAAAAGAAGACGGTTCACAAGCACAGTTGGACGAAAAACTTCCGTTCAAGGTAATTGAGTTCAACAAAGATGCCAAGAGAATTATCCTGTCTCATAGCCGTATCTTCGAAGATGTAGCTAAAGCGGAAGAAAGAGCAGAAAAGAAAGCGGCTTCTAACGCTAAGAAATCATCCGGTAAGAGAGAAGATACTCCGATGATTCAGAATCAGGCAGCTTCAACTACGCTGGGCGATATTGACGCTCTCGCTGCATTGAAAGAACAGTTGGAAGGAAAGAAATAATCAGAATAGAATATTTCCGACGAAGGCGTCCTTGTTATAGGGACGCCTTTTTTGTTTGCTTTTTTGTGGTGAAATATTTCCCGTTCCTTTGCCGGATTGAATTTGAAATGCTTTATCTTTGCATAGAATGGAAAAATTTGAACTACACATATTAGGATGCGGTTCCGCTCTGCCTACTACACGCCATTTCGCGACTTCCCAAGTCGTGAATTTGCGTGAGAAGTTATTTATGATTGATTGCGGCGAAGGCGCGCAGATGCAGTTACGCCGTTCGCGGTTGAAGTTTTCCCGTCTGAACCATATCTTTATTTCTCATTTGCATGGAGACCATTGTTTCGGTTTGCCGGGATTAATCTCCACATTCGGGTTGTTGGGCAGAACTGCCGATTTGTATATCCATTCTCCCAGAGGGCTTGAAGAACTGTTCGCCCCGATGCTCGCTTTCTTCTGTAAGACATTGGCTTTTAAAGTCTTTTTTCATGAATTTGAAACGCAAAAGCCGGTGCTTGTGTATGAGGACCGTTCGTTGACGGTAACCACCATACCTTTGAAACACCGTATCCCTTGTTGCGGCTTTTTGTTTGAGGAAAAAAAATGCCCGAATCATATCGTCAGAGATATGGTTGATTTCTATCAAGTACCCGTTTACGAACTGAACCGGATAAAAAACGGGGCGGATTTCACAACCCCTGAAGGTGAAGTGATTCCCAATTCACGACTGACCCGCCCTTCGGCTCCGGCAAGAAAATATGCTTATTGTTCCGATACGATATATTTACCGGAAATTGCCGGGCAGATAAACGGAGTCGATTTGCTTTTCCATGAGTCTACGTTCGCACAGGCGGAACAGGCGAGAGCAAGAGAAACTTTTCACACAACGGCGGCACAAGCGGCGCAATTAGCCTTAGATGCCCATGTAAAACAATTGGTCATCGGCCATTTTTCTGCCCGTTATGAAGATGAATCAGTGTTGTTTCAAGAAGCGTCGGCCATTTTCCCGCAGACAATTTTAGCGAAAGAGAATTTGTGTATCGATATTGACGGAAGGGGGAACAAATGAAAACGAAGAGGCTTCTCCGGGGAATGATAGCGGGATTTCTTATTATCCTTGCAGCTTGCCAGAAAGAAAAAGTACAGCCGTCGCCCGTACCGGATTCGTTGGCCTCTTTTCAGGAACTGATAAATCCGGCTTATCGGATTAGCGCGGATAGTATCAACGAAGCCATTCATGCCCATTTGGCTGAGAATAAGCGGTTGACTCCCTGGGATTCGGTTCTGGTGGAGCATTACCGGAAAAAAGGAGAATACTTTTGGTTAAATGATTCATTAGTTTCCGACAAGGCAACTGTACAGGTGGCAGATTCCATGTTATATTGGCTGGAGAATATTTCAAGGCATGGCATTAATCCGGATTCTTACCCGGTAGACAGTATCCGTGAGGCATTGCAGCAGATACGGACCTTGCGTTTTCAGAAAGGAAGTACGATGAACCGATTGATGGCTGATGTGGAATACCGGCTTACGGCAGCTTATTTGTCTTATGTATGCCGGCTTCAGTTTGGCTTCCTGCCTCCCGAAAGGAGATGGAATGATTCGATAAATCGTATTCCTTTGAAACATTGTGGCAGGGAATTTGCGATGGCGGCCCTTGATTCTTTACGGGCGGATGCGAATGCGGCTTTTCGTCGCGCGCAACCTTCTTCGGGTCTTTACAAGAGGATGCAGGAAGAATTGGAACGTGTGAATAGTTGGGGAGATACGGATACTACAGATTATTATAGAAACCGGTTACTTGTAAATATGGAACGGGCCCGCTGGCAATACGCTTTGGAGCGGGGAAAGAAATATGTGATAGCTAATACTGCAGCTTTTATGTTGCAGGCAGTCAATGAAGAAACGGACTCTATTCTGGAAATGCGCATTTGTGTCGGAACCGTGAAAAATAAAACTCCGTTGTTGTCAAGCAGAATCTACTATATGGAGTTGAATCCGTATTGGAATGTCCCGCAAAGTATCATCAGGAAAGAAATTATCCCGGCTTATCGGAGAGATACTACTTACTTTACCCGCAATCGGATGAAAGTTTACGATATGAACGGCAACCGGGTGAATCCTCATACGGTCGGTTGGGCTAAATATGCGGGAAGGGGAGTGCCTTATACGGTAAAGCAAGATAATAAGAACGGCAATTCTTTGGGACGCATCATTTTTCGTTTTCCCAATCCGTATTCGGTCTATTTGCATGATACCCCTTCCCGCTGGGCTTTCAGCCGGAAGAACCGCGCAGTGAGCCATGGCTGCGTCCGGCTTCAGAAGGCTCTTGACTTTGCTTTCTTTTTGTTGAAAGAACCGGACGAACTGTTGGAAGACCGCATTCGTATAGCGATGGATATAAAGCCGGTGAGCGAAAAAGGGAAAAAACTCTCTATCAGTGAGGCCTACCGTGAGTTGAAACATTATAGCTTGGAACAATACGTACCTTTATTTATTGATTATCAGACAGTCTATTTGTCGGCAGATAATAAAATACGATATTGTGAGGACATTTATAAATATGATTCGTCCTTATTGGAGGCCATGAATAACCTACAATTGAAACCATAAATAAACATACAGAAAACGAGAGACTATGACCCCTTACAATGAACATGAAGTTCTGAAACTCCTTCAAGAAGAGAGTACGCAGCGGAAAGGCTTCGAAATGATTGTGGAGCAATATAGCGAGCAATTATATTGGCAGATTCGCAGGCTGGTACTCTCGCACGAAGATGCGAATGACCTTCTGCAAAATACTTTCATCAAGGCATGGACGAATATCGATTATTTTCGTGCTGAGGCGAGGCTGTCTACCTGGCTTTATCGCATTGCGCTGAATGAGTGCCTTACTTTTCTGAACAAACAGCGTGCTGCGGTTACTGTGGCTATGGATGCGCCGGAAGCGACGATAGTGCAAAAGTTGGAAAGCGATTCCTATTATTCGGGAGAACAGGTACAATTGTTGTTGCAGAAAGCATTGCTGACCCTGCCGGAAAAGCAGCGCATGGTGTTTAACCTGAAATATTATCAGGAAATGAAGTATGAAGAGATGTCGGAAATCTTCGGGACATCCGTCGGGGCGTTAAAAGCATCTTATCACCATGCAGTAAAGAAAATAGAGAAGTTTTTGGAAGAAGTGGATTAAACCTTTTAAAACAGACTGTGTCTAACAAAAAAGAGAGGAGAAAAACGTATGAAAGAAGAAGATATCCTATTAAAGAAACTTGGAAAGGAGAACTCCTTCAAGGTTCCCGAAGGTTACTTTGAAAACTTTACTTCAGAGGTGATGAAGAAACTTCCGGAGAAAGAAAAAGTAAGTTTTGAGGAAGAGCGTGTCAGTACATGGACAAGACTGAAACCATTACTCTATCTTGCAGCTATGTTTGTAGGCGCAGCCCTGATTATTCGAGTGGCATCGTCAGACCATAAACCGGTTCCGGCAGATGAGGTGGCGGTTAAAGACGCGGCGGATACGGAAATCGTATCCGATGAATTGCTTGATATCGCATTGGACCGCGCGATGATGGATGATTATTCGTTGTATGTCTATTTGAGTGACGCGAGTGTGGAATGATTTATTAAACCGATTGATACAGAAAATGAGAAAATTAATCACATTAGTTGTTTTGTTATGTGGTTTTATGCCTGTTCTTTGGGCTGTTGATGGATGTGAGCAACATTTATCCCGCGAAGAGTTCAGGGCAAGACAAAAGGCTTTTATCACAGAACAGGCAGGATTGAGTAAAGAAGAAGCAGCCAAATTCTTCCCTGTTTATTTTGAACTCCAAGACAAGAAAAAGAAACTCAATGATGAATCGTGGAGCCTGATGCGTAAAGGTAAAGGGGAGAAGGTAACGGAAACCCAGTATGGAGAAATCATTGGAAAAGTAGCGGATAACCGTATCGCTGCCGACCAGTTGGACAAAACTTACCTGGATAAGTTCAAAAAGATTCTTTCTAATAAGAAAATATTTCTCGTGCAGCGGGCGGAAATGCGGTTTCATAGAGAAATGCTGAAAGGAATGAACCGTAACAGAGGTGGCGGAGGGCATGACCCGAAGAAAAAGTAAAGCTGTCTTGTTTATTGGTTCGCAAGTTAGATACAATAATCTCCCCGTTTTATCCTTGAATCATGACAATCAAGGTAAGACGGGGAGATTTTCTTTTAAAAGTTTCCGGATAAGAGTCTTCGGGCTGTAAGATATCCGATTGGCGCCATGCCATTTGTTTTTTTGAGGCCGTTCCGTTTTAAAAGGGCACAAAGCCATCCGGTGAATGATTGGTTCCGTTTCAGGTAAATTCCGGAGACGCCTAATCCGATACTTCGTCTGAATGTTCTTTCCTCTTTGCCTCATTCCAGATGGCATCCATTTCTTCGAGAGACATGTCTTTCAAGCTTTTTCCTTCCTTGATGGTATGTTCTTCCAAATAGTTAAAGCGACGGATGAACTTCTGGTTAGTACGTTCCAGCGCATTATCCGGATTGATTTTATAAAGACGTGCCGCATTGATGAGACTGAACATCACGTCGCCGAATTCAGCTTCCGCCTTGTCTTTATCCATATTAGCCACTTCATTCTGGAATTCTTCGATTTCTTCCTTCACTTTATCCCAAACCTGTTCACGCTCTTCCCAGTCAAAACCTACATTATGGGCTTTGTCCTGAATGCGGTAAGCCTTGATAAGTGAAGGGAGGGCGGAGGGAACGCCGCTCAATACACTTTTGTTGCCGTCTTTCTCTTTCAGTTTCAGTTGTTCCCAATTCTCGGAAACCTGGCCTGCCGTTTCCGCCTTTACCTCTCCGAATACGTGCGGATGCCGGAAAATCAGTTTATCGCATAGTTTGTCGCAGACATCTTTCATGTCGAAGTCTCCTGTTTCCGAACCTATCTTGGCATAAAAAGCCACATGTAACAACACATCGCCCAATTCTTTACAAATCTCTTTCTTGTCATCCCTCATCAGGGCATCACAAAGTTCGTACGTTTCTTCTATGGTGTTGGGACGCAGGCTTTCATTCGTCTGTTTACGATCCCACGGACATTTCACACGCAATTCGTCGAGGATGTCCAGGAAGCGCCCGAAGGCTTCCATCTGTTCTTGTCTGGTATGTGACATTTTATTCATTTTATTTAATAGTGCTGCAAAGATATGATAATTATGCAACAAAAGAGAATGTCTTAAAATAGAAATTGAAAGTTGAAAATCTTATGAATTGAAACTTTAAAAGTAAAAATCCCCCTATTCTTGCCTTGTACTGTGATGGATTAAGGCTGAAATAGGGGGATGTTATCACTTATCAATATAAGTAAGGCTGTCCCGTTTTGAAACGGGTCCTCTTTTGTTCTGAGCGGCCTTTGTGGAGTCTTTCCTTGTGATTAATAGAATTTCGACATCGGATAGATTCCGTTGGGGTAACTCGTCTTGCCGGCGATGTTCTGTACGAGTTTCGGTTCGTCGCCGCTGATATCATACACCAGTATGTTACCGGGAGAAATGACCGATTCGTCGTATTCTTCCGATACGGCGACATAGAGGTATTGTTTTACCGGGTCGGCCACTACATTGCAGTTGAGATATTGTGCGGCAGGTTCGTCGGCTTGCGTGTCGATATATGCCGGTTCCGGTTTCCAGGTCTTGATTGATGTGCGGCCCACGGTTGTTGAACCCGCGGCATGGTAAATGTGTTCCCCGCACAGTGTGATACCCGATGAGTTCCTGAATTCTGCCGAAATCTCGGAACTGATTGCTTTGGTTTGAGTGACAGTCCAACTGTCGAGGTCGACGAAGTGCAGGTAATTGGAACCCTCACCCAGTCGTCCGCAGGTTCCTATAATCAGTCCGTTATCTCCGTTTTTGCAAATTCCACTGATGAATTCTCCCTTTTTCAGTTCCAACTCACGGTTAACCTCATCTTTACCTTTGACGAACTCTAACAGTTTGGTCGTAGTCCAGAAACCGCTTGCACACGAATAGAGGCGGTCACCGACAACCACCATGCCGCGTGTTGAAATCATTGCTTCGAGATTATGTACCGGACTACCCTGGTTGGCGAGTGCGTACGAACCTTTGATAATGACATTTTTTCCGGTTTTGCTGTTAAAACGGAACAACCCTTGCGAGTCCGAGAAGTAGATATTTTCCTCGTCCATTACAACAATATTGTGTACGCCCATTATCGGCATGTACTCGGAATCGCCGTTTGTCTCGGGAGGACGCGGAAATTGGAGTTGGGCATGTGTGAACACTTTTTCTTTTTTCAGTGTTACGGCATTGGTGATAATCAGCACACCGTCCCCTACAGTCGGGTGGAACTGGTCGTCGCAGAGAATGTATAGTTTCCCGTCGCACATATAGAGGTCCTTCGCGTCGTTACCGAGTTCCGTACCGTTCACGAGTTTGTAGATATCTTCTTCAACGGTTCCGTCGGGTGCGATATAAGTCAACGAACCGTTCTGGTTAGTCCGCGAACCTCCGTTCAGGATTAACACGCCATCGGGAGCGGCATATCCTCCGAGAGTTTCGGTAGGTTCGTCACCTCCGGGTTCTTTGGGGATTTCGTTGTCCGGTTCATTGTCCGAGCAGGCTGTCAGCAGCATCAGAAAAGACGCCGCCGACAGGAAATAACGGATTCTTTTTTTCATCGTCAAAAATATTTTATTGAATTATCGGCTGACCGGAAAAAATGTTCCGGCTGGGAAATTGGTGTAGTCCTCATATTGTTGAAGCGGTTTGCCAGAGGCGGAATCGACTACCCAAATATGGTTTGTCGTATAGAATGTGCCGAAACCTTTGATGGTATTAACATAAAGGTTGCCTGTAACAGGATGGACAGCCAGACCGTTGTAAAGTTGTACGGCATCGTCATCACCGAAACCGACGATGTCTGCAAACCATTCGGCAGCCGGTTTTACGACTATTATCGTACCTCCTTCGTCATCCGGTTCCTCTTGGATTTTGGAAAAATCCAGATGGTAAATCGTAGTGCCGTCCGCATAATAGAAATCATCCCCGTGAGTGGTGAATGCTACGCCTGAGGCTCCGACGTCTTCGAGTTTAGTTTTCCCGACACGGCGTTGATCGATTCCGTCGGGATATGCAGGGTCGACTTTTCCGATTGCCAAATCGCCGAGTCCGAAAGTGAAAATCCATAATTTATTGTCGTCGGAAGTCCGGATACCGTAGACATTACTGAGGTCGTACTTCGGGACATAAGGTAATCCGATTTTGGTGATTTGGTCTTTTTCCGGACTGATTTCCCATAGGTACGTCCTTATCGTGCTTGCCTTGTATGAATAAACCTTGCCGTTCAATACGGCGAACGGGCTTTGAGGAGCTCCTTCTGAATCTTTTATTTTCGTCAATGCCGGATTTCCCTTATCGGAAATGTCGAGCCGGTAGATGGCAACCTTGTCGCGGATGTAGATGTGTTGCTCGTCAAGTACGGCAATATGGGTAGGCCAGTCCAGTGCCGAGAGTTGCTCTTTGCTGAAGGAAACTTCCTTTTTCAATGTTTTGGCATCCATGACAACCAGCATACCGTCATTTTCAAATTTTGTGCCGACAGCATTTTCATCGCCATTCTGGGAGATGACATAGATTTTTCCGTCGTGAAACGCCATGTCCTGCGTGACGTTGCCCAACTCGGTACCGTTCACCGTTTTATAAGCATCGTCGAAAACATACCCTTCGGGCGAGATATAAATTAACGAACCGTTCTCGGTCGTCATATTGCCTTCGTTGAGCACGAAGGCGCCGTTGGGATTGTCGAAAGCGTTAAGGCAGTATAAATCGACCGACACGGCAGTTTCCGCTCCATCTCCGGTGGCCGTAAGAGTCAGAGTCGCCTGGGTCTGGGCATTCTCCGTCGCCATGATATCGATGCTGCATTCGTTTTCGTCAACCGTGACTGTCCAACCGTCGGGAAGTGTTCCTGCTGAAACCGACGAGACGTTGGAAGCTGAATATTTCAGTTCGAATGTCTGACCTGGGATAATGAATACCGGTGTTTCAGCGTCTATTCCGGTTACCAGTTCGAATTCGGGAGACAGAACCGGTTCCTTGTCATTGTTACAGCCGCCGAGTGACAATGTCATGCCCAGCAGCAAACTCCATAATAATGATTTTCTTCTCATTGCTTTTATAGATTTATTAAGTTTCAGATAATAAATGTCATTTTTTTAAGGTAGAACTCTCGATGTTTATTTTTAGCAAGTGCAAGTCCTCGACACCCATGATTTCGGTGGAATTCTCCCCGAGCCAACCATTCGACTGGTTAACACCCGTGTAGATACGTATGAAGTCCGCTCCTGGGAGGTCCGCCGGATTTCCTTCGGCGTCCACTGCCCATCCGATATCTATTGCTGAGGCGTCGGAAATGTTCGTCTCATTGTCGGCATATCCGTAAGTGAATTTGTAAAGTACAAAATTATTGCCCTCCCCGGAGAGGTCGAGCCCGTTCTGCGGTAACCGGGTTCCCTGGAATACCAATTCCTCTTCTTCAATCCATTGCGGGAAATAGGACTGTTTGTGATAGCTGTTTTTCGCAATGTATCCACTGCCGCCCTCATTGTCTGTCCAGCGAATATATTGTTCCGATTCACCGGAAGGTTCCGTGTCGGGACGATGGTAAGTGATTTGGTAGTTCCCGACAGTCCGGATGTCGTTGCCCGCAGCCTGCAATTTCTCGAACCACGGTTCCCGGCCGTCCGAATGGGCGCTACCGGCAATCTCGTACCACTCATTGTCATCGGGCCGTCCATTGCCGTTGGCATCGTAGGCAACCTGGATAATACCTGGTTCACTGCTGCCGTATTCTGTCTGCCCGCTGGCGTAGAATGCATTTCCGAGTACCCGGAAATCGCATAATCCCGGTTTGTTTTCAATCGTATGGTTAAATCCCACAACAATATAGCCACCGAATCCGCCCAACGAAATCATTCCCCGATTATTATTCCCGATGGCTTCGAGCGCCTTACGATTCATGTCCTCCTGCGTGTCTCCTGTTTCATACTCAGGCATTGTATTGATGAATTGTCCTGCAGCAGGGCGGTAGTCTAGTACTTTTGTAATATACGGCGAGGATTCTTCCGGAAGCGGTGCCCCGGAATCGTTCTCATCACTACAGGCGGTGTTCATACCGGAAAGCAGTACTGTCCAGAGCAGCACAGGATACATGCGTTTGAATAATCTCTTTTCCATTGTGTCAATTATAAATTCGGTTGTATAGAGTTAATAAAATTCATATTCGGAGAAAGCGATATGTGCCGGGATGTCTCCCGTGCGGGTTTTCCATTGCAGTTTTCCTTCCGGGGTAAAACAATAGAGGTAGCCCGGCGTCACGTAATTGGTTGCATCGCAGACATATATTTCTTTTGTTTCGGGGTTCACTGCCAGTCCGTAAGGCAGAGTGATTTCCTTATCGGTACCGTCAGTAATGAAGTTACCTGGCAATCGTTCTTCCTTTGCAGTGTCGTAGACGGCATACGAAATCTCGTTTGTTCCCGTTGTGTAGTTCCATTCGGTACTGATTGCGTAGAGCCGGTCATCGTCAATACACATCTCACTGGCGGCAATACCCAAGTTACCGATAACCTTTTCTGTCGTGGCGTCGATTACGAAGATATCCGAGCCTGTTCCGTAATAATCACCGCGTGAACTGACATAGATACGGCCATAACGGTCTTTCTCCATGCGGTGCAGATTGATGGCGACGTCAATGGTGTTTACCACCTCGAACGATTCCAAGTCAACGACCGATACTGTGCGGTCATAGTTCGGGAACCGGTAACCGCCCGAGTTGGCGACATAGAGCCGTCCGTTCGCAATAACCATTTCTTCGGGCTGGTAACCCACAACCACTTCGCGGGTGATGCGCAACGTTTCAGTGTCGATTTCCACTACCTTCCCCGGCCGGGCTTCGGGGTCGATTTGCACCGGTCCCGCATAAGAGCTTACATAGGCCTTGTCTCCTTCGAAGACGATGTAACGGCAGTTCGGGATGTCGATGCTGCCGATGTGCCGTGCTGTGTAGACATTCATCACTTCAATCATGTTCGAACAGTTCACCACGACGTACAGCCGGTTGCCATGAATAGCGATATCATTGCCCACATCACCCAGCTCTTTCACCACATCGGGGTTGCGCTCCGGATAGATGTTGCGCAGGTAACCGCCCGTGCGGGCGTCGAAGTGGTCGATGGTACATTTGTTGCTGCCCATGTTACCCTCATTGACAAGGAAGAATCCTTCGATATGTTCCGGGTCTGTCGGCGCTGCAACGAAATCCGCTTCGGAACGAATCATCGGTAATTCTTTCCGGCATCCGGAAAACAGCAGGGCGGCAAACGCGACAGTTATGACAAAATATCGTTTCTGCATATTTCGTTATGGTTAAAAGGTATATTGTACAATCAGTTTGAAGTTGATGCCCGGCATAGGGTAGCAGGTAACTACTTCGTATTGCTGGTTGAGGACATTGTTCATTTCGAGTGTCGTTTTCAGGTCGTTATCCCGTAACCGCCAGTTCTTCGCTATCGAAAAATCGCTGGTGTACCACGGCAGTTGGTAGTTATAAGGGATATTTGCCTGCGACGAATAACGTTCGCCCGTATAGATGAAGCTGTAGCTCGCTTCCCATGTACGCCATGCGGCATTCAACACCGCCGAGCCGCTGTGCCACGGGATATAAGGAATCTGTCCGCCGTAAAACTCACTTGCGGGGTCGGTGAAATCCTGCGCTTTCTGATAAGTGTAGTTCAGACGTCCGGCTATCGAGAAATTCCGGCCGATAACCCAATCTGTCTGGATTGCGGCATCTATTCCGCGAATCTCCACGTTACCCAGGTTAACCATAGTCCAGCGGAAAAAGTTCGAGGTCGGTGTCGCTACGATTTTATTCTCTACTTCATTATAGTAAACATCGGATTGTACCTCCAGCGACCGTAACCATATGCCGGAGAAACGGCGTGCATAAGTGAATCCCACATTATATTGGGTCGTGAATTCGGGTTCGAGGTTCGCGTTGCCGACAAACGTATAGTAGAGGTCATTGAGTGTCGGCATGCGGAAAATGCGTTTGTAAAAAGCGCGCAGGTTCAGGTTTGTCCGTTCGAACGGGCGCCACGAGAGGATGACTGTCGGCGTGAGTTTCCGTTTGTCGGGAGCCGTTTTACCTGAAGTACGATCATGGACCAGCGTTCCGAGCAGGCTTGCCTGCAACTCCACGCGATCGAAATGCATGGCGGTAGCCGCAGCCGCCAGTATCGTATGGCGACGGGGATAAACGAAATCGCGCAAATCGGCGTTCAACAGATTGAACTGGTAATCGACCGAGAAATTTGCCTCCCACCATGGAAAAATCGTGAAACGGTTGGCAGCGGAAAGATACGTCTCTTGTTGGTAATAATGGTTATCGGTGTACATCAGGGATTCATCTTTGTTCGGGTCGGCCAGATAATGCAGATAGTCGTAAGCGTATTTGGCATTCGTCAACAGACTGTACCACGGTGTGAAGTCCTTTTTGAACGCTCCCTGTACGAAGAGATTGGTATCCCACTGGCGATCTTCGTGCGAGAACTTGTTACGGACGATTGCACCCGGATATCCGCGTTCCGAATTGTAAAAATAGGCTTTTGTCCGCCAGTATCCCCGGTCAATCCGGCCATAGAGGCCTCCTTCCACCCGTACGGCGTTCACGTCGCCGTTCTGCCGCACGGCGGTTGTGTCGTAACCCTCTTGCATGCGGTAAGAGAATTTGTAACGGCCTGACGAGCGGAGGTATTCCGCACTAAGAGAACTGTTCACCCGTCTGCCGAGTTTCTGTTCCCAAAGCAATGCGGGATTGACTACACCGAACGAGCCGGTTTTGAACGAGGCTTTCAGGTGACGGCTTTCTCCCTCTTCAAACTTCGGCGTCCGCGATTGCAGATAGATGGAACCTGAAGAGCCGAAATCTTTGGCAGGCTGTAACACGGCGCTTTTCTGTCCATTATAAAGTGTCACCGATTCCATATTGTCGAGCGAGAACCGTCCCAAATCGACCGTACCGTTCTGGGCGTTACCCAGTTCGATGCCATCGTAAAAGACCCCTACATGGTTGGTTCCCATACTGCGGATGTTCACGGTCTTCAACCCTCCGACACCTCCGTAATCCTTGATTTGAATGCCGGAGAAATAACGCAGGGCATCGGCTACATTGTGTGAATTGAGTCGGTGGAGCCGTTCGCCTGACAACTCTTGGACGGGAATTACTTCTCGGCGGACAATACGGCCCGTTATGATAACCTCTTCTACATGTTGAAGGCTGTCGAGACGGTTTTGGGCGTATGTTGAGTTTAAGTTCCCTGTCCCCGTAAGAATCAGGAGAGACAGCGATACCTTATAATATCTGTCAAACATATACTATAAATTTAAACACCCGTTCTTTGGATACGGGTAAATCAACCGAATTTATTGGCAAGTCTTTTGACTGACTACTCTCTTGAAACTTTCCCGATACCATAGGGTATCAGTAGTGCAGATTCTCAGAAATCTAGTGGAATTTTACAACAGTTAAGTCACTTGAGGACTTTACCTAAGTGGTCTATTCCTTTAATTCTTTATGAATTTATAAATTAAATCGAAACAAATTAGTTAACGGTTTCTAAAAAACTGTTGTCAATCATTGACAGCCGTTCGTCATCTATTTTTTAGCGCCGCAAAAGTAAGCAATCGTTTTTGATTCTCCAAACCTTTGATTATTAACTTACAAATTCTCTCTTTCAATACGAGGTGTGTTATGGCAGGTCATTTTTTTAAGCCGTATCTTCGATAAACTTTCCGGTAGTAATGAAAAGTACGGGTAGGGACGGTTTGTTTCCATCGGTACGGATGTCGGGATATGATGTCTCTGAACCGGGTATAATTCATTTTTATTTATTCTTCCATTCCCGGTAAGAAATCAGTAATCCTACCACTTCCGAATAGTTCTGCAGACCGCTCTCAATCCGGTTCCCTTTCAGGTAAAGGTCATACATCCAGTCTTGTACGGCCCCGATCAATGGACTGTATTTAGCTGCCCAATATGCCTGGTTATTCTTCGCCAACTCGATGATTTCCGGGCGGATACGTTTAAAAATCCGGGTATATTCTTCCTCCGGAAGTAATCTCCGCGCATTGCCCAATACATGCCCCAATACGGAAAAGTAGCCGGAAAAACGGATACCTGCCGCCTTTGAACGGGTACAAACCTGATAGGCATAGAAATTGGCTTCCGCTTCGCTGGTGATACCAAGCAGATGAGCCAGTTCGTGAGCATATGTAGCCGGATAATTGACGGGAAGTAAATCTCCGTTCAAGGTAAACTCGCAAAAGAAAGGGCCCATGCTGCCGGTGACTCCCACCATTGAGATAAAAGGAGTGAACAACATGGTTTTCGCCCTGGGTCGTTCGTGGGGAGGGCGGTGTACGCCCAGACTATCGCTCAATAAATTGTATGACTTTACGGTTTCCTCACGTACGAGATTTTCGTTGATGCTGCTTATCGGAGTGTACGAACCGTTCAGTAAAGTAATATATTCGTCTATGAACCCTTGGAAATTTTCGGAAGTATAAGCCGTGTAAGGAATCCCGGTCCGCAGATAGAAATTCTTTTGGGAATAATTCAATCCCCATGCCAGATAAAACCAGACATAAACCCATAATAAATATTCACCGTCATGCAACAGAATCTTTTTCCAAGGCAATTTTTTGCACAGACGACCGTAGATAGGGTAAATGAGTACTCCGGCAATACTACAGAAAATGAATAAGTCCCCTATGGCGAAAGGGAATAGGTTCGAGAAAGCAGACAGGATATAAGAAATAAAAGGGTAGACCGTTTCCGAATAAATGGCAGCCAAAGCAGGAATCCATTGGGTCAGCCATACCAGGCTTAATAAAATTCCTAAGGCTGAATATCTTACGATTGGCTTCATGTTTCTCATTTGTTTTATATCGATTGGCAAAAATATGCATTAAATAAACGTCACGCGAAAAAATACCCCTATATTTGCAAAAAAACTGTTAACCATGATTCTTTCCTTTGTCAGGGTTTGTGTGTGGGAAACCGTTATTGGAAATATAATGCAGGATACTTTCCGGCAGGAGAGGGGTTTTTCTTGCCGGAGTAAGAATCTGATGGGTGAAGAAAAATTTGGCAAATATAAAAGAAGATAAAAAGATGGCTACAACTGAAGAAATTGAGAAATATTGCCGGAATTGCGTATCGCGTGATTTTGTGAATGGAAAAGGGCTTGTCTGTAATCGTACGAGAGAACTTCCGGCATTCGAGGGAGAATGTGGCGACTATCGGAAAGACGAAGAGTTAGAGCGGATGGCGCCTCCCAAGCCGGAAGACTTTCCGGTGGCAAAAACGCGAGAAGAACTGCTTGCCGAAGAAAATCTTCCAAAAGGCGTGTTATACGCAGTCATAGCCTGTATCGCGGGAGCGGTGGCATGGGGATTAGTCTCTGTTTCCACCGGTTATCAGATAGGGTATATGGCTATCGGTATCGGTTTCCTTGTCGGATTTGCCATGCGGCAGGGAAAAGGAATACGGCCCATTTTCGGAATCATCGGTGCAGTGCTGGCGTTGATTAGTTGTGTATTGGGCGACTTTTTTTCTATCGTCGGATACATCGCCAGAGACTACGGCATGGCATATACGGATGTCCTGTATCAGGCAGATTATGCCGAAATATTTTCTTGGATGGTAGAAAACCTGGCGTCCATGACTATTTTATTCTACGGGTTTGCTGTTTATGAGGGATATAAATTCTCTTTCCGCCCACAGAATCAGCCGGAGGGTGGCAAGATTTGAATTTTAATTATTAATTTTGCACCCGTTATTACTGAATATACATTATTATATACATAAAACGATATGGAATTAGCAAGTAAGTACAATCCCGCCGACGTGGAAGGAAAGTGGTACCAGTATTGGCTGGACAATCATTTATTCAGTTCGAAACCCGATGGTCGTGAACCCTACACCATCGTCATTCCTCCTCCCAACGTCACCGGTGTGTTGCACATGGGACACATGCTTAATAATACCATTCAGGATATTCTGGTTCGCCGTGCCCGTATGGAAGGCAAGAATGCCTGTTGGGTTCCGGGGACGGACCATGCTTCTATCGCTACCGAGGCAAAGGTGGTAAATAAACTTGCGGCACAGGGCATTAAGAAAAACGACCTGACCCGTGATGAATTCCTGAAACATGCTTGGGACTGGACAGACGAACACGGAGGCATTATTTTAAAACAGCTCCGTAAACTCGGCGCATCCTGTGATTGGGACCGTACTGCTTTCACGATGGACGAAAAACGCAGTGAAAGCGTAATCAAGGTATTTGTCGATTTATATGATAAGGGACTGATTTACCGCGGTGTACGTATGGTAAACTGGGACCCGAAAGCGCAGACCGCCCTTTCGGATGAGGAAGTCATCTACAAGGAAGAGCACGGAAAGCTCTATTATCTCCGTTATCAAGTGGAAGGTGATGCGGAAGGCCGTTACGCCGTCGTAGCGACTACCCGTCCGGAAACGATTATGGGTGATACTGCAATGTGCATCAACCCGAATGACCCGAAAAATGCATGGCTGAAAGGAAAGAAAGTGATTGTACCTCTGGTGAACCGTGTCATTCCCGTAATCGAAGATGATTATGTGGATATCGAATTCGGAACCGGCTGTCTGAAAGTAACCCCAGCCCACGATGTAAACGACTATATGCTAGGTGAAAAATACAATTTGCCCAGCATTGACATATTCAACGATAATGGTACGTTGAGCGAAGCGGCCGGCATGTATGTCGGTATGGACCGTTTCGACGTTCGTAAACAAATCGAGAAAGACCTTGAAGCGGCCGGATTGCTGGAAAAAACGGAAGCATATACAAACAAGGTTGGATATTCGGAACGTACCAATGTGGTTATCGAACCGAAGCTCTCCATGCAATGGTTCCTTAAAATGCAACATTTCGCAGATATGGCATTGCCTCCGGTGATGAACGATGAGTTGAAATTCTACCCTGCCAAATATAAGAATACCTACCGTCATTGGATGGAGAACATTAAAGACTGGTGTATCAGCCGCCAGTTATGGTGGGGACACCGTATTCCCGCTTATTTCCTGCCGGAAGGCGGTTATGTGGTGGCAGTTACTCCGGAAGAAGCTTTGGCGAAAGCCAAGGAGAAGACTGGCAATGCAAACTTGACGATGGAAAACCTCCGTCAGGACGAAGATTGCCTGGATACGTGGTTCTCCTCTTGGTTGTGGCCTATTTCCTTGTTTGACGGCATCAATCATCCGGGTAATGAAGAGATGAAGTACTATTATCCGACGAGCGACCTTGTGACAGGACCGGACATCATTTTCTTCTGGGTAGCCCGCATGATAATGGCCGGCTACGAATATGAAGGACGGATGCCGTTTAAGAATGTCTATTTCACCGGTATTGTCCGTGACAAACTGGGACGCAAGATGTCTAAATCCCTCGGTAATTCTCCTGACCCGCTGGAGTTGATAGAAAAGTATGGCGCGGACGGCGTGCGTATGGGAATGATGCTCTCCGCCCCGGCTGGAAATGACATCCTTTTCGATGATGCCCTCTGTGAGCAAGGACGTAATTTCTGCAACAAGATCTGGAATGCTTTCCGTTTGATTAAGGGATGGACGAACGGGATGGGAAATGTTCCGATTCCGGTTGAGTCTCACATTGCGGTTCAGTGGTTTGAGCAGAGACTGGATGCGGCTGCAGTGGAGGTAGCTGATTTATTCTCCAAATACCGTTTGAGCGAAGCATTGATGCTGGTCTACAAACTGTTCTGGGATGAATTCTCTTCCTGGTTGCTGGAGATTGTAAAACCGGCTTATGGACAACCGGTCAACGGATTTGTATATGATGGAGTGATCACCTCTTTCGAATACCTGCTTGAACTGTTGCACCCCTTTATGCCGTTTATCACGGAAGAGTTGTGGCAGCAATTGCGTGAACGCAAACCGGGTGAAAGTATCATGGTGGCTCCTTTATGGCAGCCGATTGAGGTGAATGAAAACTTCCTGCAAGAGTTTGAAACGGCGAAGGAAATAATCAGTAATATCCGTAACATCCGTTTGCAGAAGAACATCGCAATGAAAGAATCGCTCGAATTGCAAGTCATAGGCAGCCATCCGGTAGAAAAGATGAATCCGGTCATCAGCAAGATGTGTAACCTTTCTTCCATCACCGTAACGGAAATTAAACCGGAAGGAGCCGCTTCATTCATGGTGGGGACTACGGAATATGCGGTTCCGTTGGGCAACCTGATTGATGTGGAAGCGGAAATAGCCCGTATGGAAGTGGAGCTGAAACACAAAGAAGGATTCTTGCAGAGCGTCTTGAAAAAACTCGGCAATGAGAAATTCGTCAATAATGCTCCTGCCGCTGTTATCGAAATGGAACGCAAGAAGCAGGCCGATGCGGAAAGTATCATCCGTTCTTTGAAAGAGAGCATTGCAGCTTTAAGGAAATCGTAATCCTTTGATACTTAATTTTGTATAATAAAAGGCATCTCAAATCGTTTTGAGATGCCTTTTTTTTGCACAAAAGAAATTAATGCTATCTTTGCTCCTTTATAATAGAATATCACAAATGAAACAATCGCTGCGGGACATTTTATTCTTCCTTGGATTCTTTCTTCTCGTTGAAGGATGCCTATCGCCTGTGTCGGCGCGGGGCCGGAAAACAAAAAAGGAAGTGTTGGTTCTGAACTCCATTAATTTCAATTTACCTTGGTCCAAAGACTTTTACTGGTGCATCCACGAAGCTCTTCAACGGCAGGGCGTATCGGTCAAAGCGGAGTCGCTTTCCGTACCCGCTTTGGAGAATGAAATGGAAGTCAACGCCCTGATTACCCATTTGCGCCAGAAATATCCGGTTCCTCCCACCGCTATCGTGCTGATTGGAGACCCGGGATGGATAGTCTGCCGGGAACTATTCAATGATATATGGAAAGAAGTGCCGGTGATTGTGACAAATGCCCGCGAACGTCTGCCGGCATCCCTTGACGTTTTGTTGTCACACGCCCCTTTGACGGAAGCCAATAGTGTTTCCGCCGACGAGTGGAGACGCGGATATAATTTGAGTACCCTGAAACTGCACTATTATGTAAAGGAAACGGTTGATTTGATTTATCAACTGATACCTGACATGAAACGTCTGGCATTCATCTCCGATGACAGGTATATCAGCGAGGAAACTCGTGGCGATGTAAAGAAAGCTGTGGAGGAGAATTTTCCGGACCTGCAACTGGAGCAGCTCTCCACCGTTCAGTTGTCTACGGAAATGTTGCTGGACACCTTGCGCAGTTATAAACAGAATACGGGAATAATTTATTATTCCTGGTTTGAATCGCATAATAAAGATGATAACAGCTATCTTTTCGACCATATTCAGGAGGTAATCACCAATTTCACTTCGTCCCCCCTGTTTCTGCTTTCCTCCGAGGACTTGTCAGACAATACTTTTGCGGGAGGATATTATGTCTCGGCAGAATCATTTTGCGAATCTTTATTGGAAATACTTGACCGTGTCCTGGAAGGAGAGCAGGCGCGCAACATTCCCGGCAAAGAGGGAGGGAAAGGCAGGGCCAACCTCTGCTATCCGGTGTTGAAATTCCACAATATCCCTCCTTCCCGTTACCCGGACGATGCAGTTTACGTCAATAAGCCCAAAACCTTTTTCCAAGAGTACTACTTTCCCATCCTTGCCTGTTCTTTTTTCCTGCTGATATTGGTTATAGCCATTGCCTATTACATTCGTATTCTTCGGAAAGCGTACAGCCGCCTGCATGAGGCGATGGAGAAAGCGGAACAGGCCAACCAGTTGAAATCGGCCTTTCTAGCTAATATGAGCCATGAGATACGTACTCCCCTGAATGCCATTGTAGGGTTCTCGAATATGCTCCCCGACATAGAAGACCGTTCAGAAATGCGCGAATACACAGACATCATCGAAACCAATACAGACCTGTTGCTTCAGTTGATTAACGATATTCTGGACTTGTCAAAGATTGAAGCCGGTACATTTGATTTTTGTCCTTCATGGATTGATTTGAATCAGACAATGGAAGAAATCGGGCAAAGCGTCCGGCTGCGTTTGAAAAGCAGTGACGTAACCTTTGAGTTTACCGAGCGTTTGCCGGACTGTCTTTTTTATATAGACAAGAATCGCCTGATACAACTACTTTCCAACTTTGTCAATAATGCCGTTAAATTTACCCGGAAAGGTTCTATCCGTATGGGTTATCGTCTGACAGATGTCAATACCATCCGTTTTTATGTATCGGATACCGGTTGCGGCATGTCCCGCGAGCAGTGCGAACACGTGTTTGAACGATTCGTAAAGTACAATCCGTTCATACAGGGGACCGGTTTGGGACTTTCCATCTGCCATATGATTGTCGAACGCCTGGGAGGAAAAATAGGGGTGGATTCGGAAGAAGGCAAAGGCTCTACTTTCTGGTTTATGTTGCCTTATAGAAAGAAATGAATTCATCCGTCCATTGAATTCATTTCCCTTGTTGCAAACTTCCTTTTCCTTGCTTTCCGACTTGTTTTTATCCGGAAGCAATCTATAAATGCAAGTTGCGTTTATAGATTGTATCAGGGCAGACGCAAGTTTGGCGTTAGAGGAAAAGATAGTTTATCTCTGATACAACGGAAGTGATCCGTTAATGCATTGTAAGATAAGCGGCGGCAGTCGGGGAGGTGTTTGGTGAGGAAGAACCTGGATATCCCGTTCTCTTTAAGGGAATAAGAATGGCAGCAATAACGGCAGATAGTCTTTTAAATCCATGCGCAACTGCTTTAGCGCTTGTTGGATACGGTAGTCCACCGTTTTGGGAGATACTCCTAAAGCTTCGGCAATCTCTTTGTAACTCATATCCTTGAAACGATGCATCACGAACGCCTCCCGATAACTTTCCGGCAGTCCGGCAACAGCCTGTTCAATGCGGCTGGTGAGTTCTTCGAGTTGATAGTAGTCCGTATCTTGCAGCATTTCCTGCATTTCTTCATAGAAACGGGTGTCGGCACGTTGGGTCGCATCTATGTGTGCCAGTTTGTTCAGTGCCCTCCGATAGACCATTTTGAACAGGTAGGAATTTAATGAAGACTCGATAACCAGTGTTTCCCGGTTTTCCCAGAGCCATAAAAGGGAATCTTCTACAATTTCTTCCGCATCTTCCAACTCTACGAAACGGTGGCCGTAGGCACACAGCGCCGGATAATATTTCCGGAACAGCGCATCAAATGCTTTCAAATCTCCGCGTTGGAGTGCCGATAATAAGAAATCATTGTCCGATAGGTGGTTCTCTTTCATGTATTAGTTTTCATAATTCTGTTGCAAATATAACTTTTTTATGAGAAAACAAAGATTTTCTGAAAAAAAATGGATATCGGTTTAGGAATCTGTCCCGTCTCTCCTGTCTTATAACAAAAGGCAAGAAAAATAAGATATGGATAAATTGGATAGAAATAGAATCGAAGAGCTGCTTCCCCGTTATTGTGACGGACAGGTGACGGAAGAGGAACGTTTGCAGGTTGAAGCTTGGATGGATGAATCGGAGGAAAACCGGCGGACGGCAAAGCAGGTACATGCACTTTGCCTGGCTGCGGATACTGTTCAGGTCATCAAGAAAGTCGATACGGAGAAAGCTCTGTCGAGGGTAAAAAGCAGGATGACAGGCAAGAGGAAAACGACGTGGTGGGAATGGGTGCAACGTGCAGCCGCTGTTTTATTCATTCCGCTTCTCGTCATGTCTGTCTTGCCGTATTGGAAAGGAGACGGGCGAGAGTTGGCGCAGATGATGGAAGTAAAGACCAATCCGGGAATGACTACTTCGCTGACCTTGCCCGACGGTACGCTCGTTTTCTTGAATTCGGAATCGACGTTGGCTTATCCTTCACGTTTTGACGGTGATGCGAGAAATGTAACTTTGCAGGGGGAAGCTTACTTTGAAGTGGCTAAAAATCCGGAGAAAAAATTCATTGTTTCTACTTCGCACCAGTCACAGATAGAAGTGTTGGGCACACGTTTTAACGTAGAGGCGTATGCGAAGGACGGCAAGGTGCTGACAACCCTGGTGGAAGGGAAAGTCGGCTTTATCTTCACCAAAGACAATGTATCGAAAAAAATCCTGATGGACCCCGGACAAAAGCTGGTTTATGATTCGGCGGATAGCGAAGTCCGGCTTTATGCGACTTCCGGAGAGTCGGAAACCGCCTGGAAGGAAGGAAAGATTATATTCAGGAATACTCCTTTGGAAGAAGGGTTGCGGATGTTGGAAAAACGCTATAATGTAGAGTTCATCCTGAAGAATGAACGTCTGAAAGGAGACTCGTTTACGGGTACGTTCATGAATCAACGTTTGGAACGGATTCTGGAATATTTCCGGTTGTCTTCCCAGATTCGCTGGCGGTATCTTGATTCACCGGACATAACGGAAGAAAAGAGCAAGATAGAAATATATTGATAAATTCACCTTAAATACAGTAGTAACATGAAAGACAGACCTCCTTAAATAAAAAAACATACGGGATGATATTGGCGTATCTTCCCGTATGAAAATCGGTAAATCTTTTTGATGCTTGTTTGGCGACAAGCTTAGATAAACTTTTTATTAACTTTAAGTCATCACAAATTTATGCAAAATTATTTTAGCATCCAATTATTATGGGTGATAAAGTCGCTTTGGCGAGTTTCCAAAAAAATCCCATTATCTATGAGACTATTGATTTTATTCTTAGTATGCTCTGTCGGGCTAAGTTACGCTGCTGACGGTTATGCGCAGAAAACTATGATTAGTATTGATGTCCGGAATCAGCGGGTAGAGGATATTTTGAAGGAGATTGAAGAACAGTCGGATTTTGATTTTTTCTTCAATAACAAGCATGTCGATTTGAATCGCCGCGTATCCGTATCGGCTAATAAAAGTAATATTTTTAGTGTGTTGAAGGAAGTTTTTGCCGGTACTGACGTGAAGTATTCGGTGTTGGACAGGAAAATCATATTGTCTGCAGGAACGCAGGCGCCGCAGCAGGAAAAGGCGGTTACAGTAAATGGGATGGTTACCGATCCCGCCGGTGAGCCTGTCATTGGTGCCAGTGTACTGGAGAAAGGCGTGAAGGGAAACGGGACGATAACCGATTTGGACGGGAATTTTACATTGAAAGTCAGTTCGGAAAGTACGGAACTGGAGATTTCTTATATTGGCTACCAGGCGCAGGTTGTGAAGGTGGTCCCCGGCAAGAAGCTCTCTGTCATATTGAAAGAAGATACGAAAGTGCTGGATGAGGTCGTAGTGGTGGGTTATGGCACACAGACCAAGAAAACGCTGACGGGTGCTGTTTCCATGATGGATATGAAAGATATTGAAGCGACTACGGTAACTACGGTTTCCCATGCTTTGGCGGGCAAGGCGGCTGGATTGAAGGTCAACTTGCAGTCGGCGCAGCCCGGCGGAGGTTCTAAATTCCGTATCCGCGGCGAGGCTTCGACAGGAGCGGGCAACGAGCCGTTGTTCGTTATTGACGGTTTCCCCGTCAGTTCCGGTAGTTCCCTGGCTTCCGGCAATATTTATGAAGCGGGCACGACGGACAATATTTTGGAATCGTTGAATCCGGATGATATCGAGTCCATTTCCGTATTGAAAGATGCGGCTTCCACCGCTATTTACGGTGCGCGCGCCGGACACGGGGTTATTCTGATAACTACCAAGAGAGGGAAAAGCGGCAAACCGACCATTTCTTATTCAGCTTCCGGTTCGGTACAGAATATACGTGCCAATTATGATATGCTGGATGCTGCGCAGTTTATGGATATGTACAACAAACAGACATACGAAAAGTATCTGGTTCAGTACGGATTGGGGATTTATGAGGGATACGTGAAGTCCAGCGAGACTCCTACGGGTTATACTCCCGGCTATACCAACGACCAGTTGAAATACGTGAGGGGTACGGACTGGCTGAAAGAAGTGACCCGCCTGGGATATATGCAGCAGCATAACCTTTCCATCAACGGAGGTTCGGAGTCAATGCGTTATATGGCTTCCGTCAATTATATGGACCAGGATGGTGTTGTGAAAAACAACGGTACAAGCCGTTTTTCCATGCGTTTGAATTTTGATTATGAATTTAACAAATATGTATCGGTAGGGGTGACTTCCAGTTATTCGCAGAACAAATATGACAATGTTCCTCTGGGAGACGGGGAGAATGAGAACTCCGGTATTTTGACCGCCGCTATCCGTGCGAATCCTGCTTTGCCTGTTTATGACGAAAACGGAGATTATTATATTGACCCGCGTCGTGCAACAAGTCCTAACCCGGTTTCTTTACTGGAAATTACCGATAAAACGACCAAAGACCGTATCATGGGGACGGCTTTTGTTGCGGTTAAACCTGTTTCGGGCCTGGAATTGAAGTTTAACCTGGGTGCAGACCGCAGATTCCAGAAACGCTCTAATTATTTGCCGAAAACGACCTTGGAGGGAGAACGCAATTTGGGTTCCGGTTATATTAGCCAAGAAGATTCGCAGGACTATCTGATGGAGCTGACTGCTAGCTATTCAAAGGTTTTCAAGGAGCATAACTTGAAGGTATTGGGCGGATATTCTTTCCAGAAGTTCACCACGGAAGGAGTTTCTGCCGGAAATACGGAGTTTCTGATTGACGGTTTTTCATATCATAATCTGGGAGCCGGCGGGGCAGCGAAACCGACGGTCGCTTCCTGGGCGTCCAAAAGTAGCCTGGGTTCTTATTTCGCCCGTTTGAATTATATGTATGCCAATCGTTATTTGTTTGAAGCGACGTTGCGTGCCGACGGGGCTTCCAATTTCGACCCGGATAACCGTTGGGGATTTTTCCCTTCCGTGGCGTTGGGCTGGGTGATGAGTGAGGAAAAGTTCATGGAAAAAACACGCTCGTGGTTGTCTAATCTGAAATGGCGTTTCTCTTATGGGCAAACCGGTAATTCCAACGTGGGCAATCATGTGACGGATGCTTATAGCGTAGGATATAATTATGTGATAGGAGGTTCGGAGAAGAAAGGCGTATATGCTTCCAAACTGGGAAATCCGTTGCTGACGTGGGAGACGACCAGCGAGTTTAATGCTGGAGTAGACTTAGGATTCTTCAATGACCGGATCCGGTTGACTGCCGAATACTTTAATCGCCGCATTACGGATTTGCTGGTATCCGATAAGAAACTGCTTTCTTACCATGAGGTAAACAAGATTGCGGCTAATGCGGGCGCTACGAAAAGCCAGGGTGTGGAGATTACCCTGAACACGACCAACATATCCACTAAGGATTTTACTTGGAACTCGACCCTGACGCTGGCACATTATAACGATCGCTGGGACGAACGGCCGGCTGACTGGAAACCGAACTCTTACGAACGGGTGGACGATCCTATCCGGGCATGGTGGTCGTATGAATCCGAAGGCATTCTGCAGGTGGGTGAGAAAGCGCCTGCCGCACAGGCGGATTTGCTTCCGGGACAGGTCAAGATTAAAGACCAGAATAATGACGGTGTCATCAACGACAATGATAAAGTGTACGTAGACAACGGTGACCCGAAACTGACATTCGGCTTTAACAACTCTTTGCGTTACAAGAATTTTGACTTTACCATTTATTTTTATGGGGAGACCGGACGTAAGAGAGGTGCTTCTTATCTGGAAGACTGGACGCAGGCAGCCCAAGGGGCGAATGTCTCTACGTATGTATATAATTCATTCAGTAGCCAGAACACGACGGCTACCGATCCTTCTTTCTTATACAGTGCTTATGGTTACGGTGACTTTTATGTGAAGAACAGTTATTACATCCGTTGTGGAAATATTACTTTGGGATATACTTTGCCGTTGAAGAAGAAGTTTTTGCAGAGCTGCCGTATCTATGCAGACGTGAATAACCCGTTCGTTATAACCAACTGGACGGGGCTGGACCCGGAAACGGATAACGGAACCTATGCTTATCCGAATGTAACTTCTTATAGTTTAGGTATTAACATTAAGTTTTAAGTCATTATGAAAAATATATTCTATAAACTTTTATTTGTTTGCACTGCGTTGCTGTCTTTGCAGGGTTGCGCACTGGAAAATGAAATATACGATGAAATCAATCCTGATATATTCCCTCAGTCGGCAGACGATGTCGATGCTCTCGTAACGGCGAGTGCTTATAATGTTTTCTGTTCCGACCAATATAACGGGATTTTTGCCGTAGCCACGGGATATATTACCAGTTCGGATATTGTGACCGACCAGATGGAATGCTCTTGGGAGGGATGGCTGCAAAAGTACAACTCGTATGAGGCGGGCTATTGGTATGTGGACGGTGACGCGGGTACGATGGGAAGGGCGATTTACCAATTTGCCAACAGGCTCTCTTCCATGATGCTGACAAAAGACCGCATTAAGGATGTCGATATGGAACAGACTCTGAAAGACCGTTATACGGCGGAATTGGAGTGCGGAATGGGATTCCTTGCCTTTTTGCTTTACGATATTTACGGGACTATTCCATTGCCTGATTTGGAGACATTAAAAGACCCGACTGCCGATAAAATATTGCCGAGGGCGACGGAGGAGGAAATGCGCGAGTTTATCGTAACCAACCTGACTGAGGCGGCGAAAGTGCTTCCTTACTCGTATGAAGCCGCAGATTACGGGCGTTTTACAAAAGGACTGGCTAATACGCTGTTGTTGAAATATTATATGCGTGTGGGAGATTGGAATGCGGCTGTGGAAATCGGTGAGGAACTGACTACGAATAAGGAGTATGGTTATGCGTTGGTAGATAATTATTATGATTTGTTCAGCCTGGAAACGGAACAGAATACGGAAGTGATTTTTGCGGCTCAGGCAATTGACGGCTCTATGGAGAACAACTGGTTCGCACATGTGCTTCCGGGTGATTTTCCGACGGCGTCTGGTGTCTCTAAATGGAACGGTTTCAAAATGGCGTGGCCTTTTTACCAGTCTTATGAGCCGGGAGACAAACGTCTGGAAAGAATCTATGGCGAATATACCGGTGATGACGGCAAGGTGCACAGTTATGAGAATGACCGGCTCAATGGCTCTATGGGGGAAAACCTGTATTTGGGTGCCGTCCCCATGAAATATAGCCTGGATGGGGTAAAAGGTGAGAATAATCAGATAGATTTGGTCGTTTACCGTTACGCCGATGTCATTACGTTATATGCGGAGGCGTTGGTGCGCAAGAACAATACAGTTAGCCAGACTTCTTTGAACTATCTGAATGAGGTGAGGGTAAAACACGGCGGGTTGACGGCTTACCGCATGTCTGAGGTCTCTGACCCGGATATATTTTTGGATAAGATGCTGGAAGAACGCGGACATGAGTTTTATTTCGAAGGAGTACGCCGGCAGGATTTGATTCGTCACGGTAAGTTTATCGAGAAAGCGATAGAGAAAAACCGGTTTGCCGGCCAGTCGACGGAAAAGGTAGCTACAATGGCGGACGGTAAGTATAAATATGAATTATATCCGTTGCCTCTTGCACTTATTACGGAGGGACAAGGAGTTATTAAGCAAAATCCGGGATATTAATCCATGGGTTCGCGAAAAATTTGATTAACTGAATTAACGTAAAAGTCTAAAATATGAAACAAATAAGAACAATTATCTTTTTCCTGTCGGTGATGGTGTTAGGCGTTGCTTGCCGGGAAGATGAATATGAATTGAGTATTCCTGAATCGGGAGTCAGCTTGGGATTGCCGACTGAAGGGTCCCTTTTGAATTTGAATGATGAATCTGTCACTTCTTTCACATTTTCATGGAACGGGATATGTGAAGGCGGAAACTCTTTGGTATTCAGTTCGTCTCCTTATCTGTTGGGGGATACGGTATTGGTCCATGTGGGCGAAGTGAGTGAGTATGTGATGGATGTACTGGATGCGGATGTGTATTTTTCTGCTTTGGGAGTAGGAGGCGGCAAAACGGGGACTGTCTACTGGACTGTGAAGCCGACTGCTAAATTGAGCGTTGCCGCAACGGAGATTCGTTCGTTTACCGCCCAGCGTATCCAGACGCAGTTAATTGCTCCCGAAGACCAAGCTGTAATTGTACTGGATGCGGATACGCCGGACGAAGCGGTTTTGTTCTCCTGGCAGGTAGACGGGGAAGAGGCCGGTACGGAATATCAGTTATATTTCAGCATGGACAGCGGAATGGAAGGGGATGTGGTGAAGGTGGATGCCGGAGACACAGGAGAGTTTTCACTGACTCAACAGGAGTTGCAGGATGTGATTACCCGGTTGCCCATCTCGCTGTTCGGACAGAATACCATTTATTGGAATGCGGCAAGGAAAGCGGACGGAACTTTTGTTTCACGTACTTCTCAGGTGTTGAAGTTGACAGGCATGATGATATTTACGGATGTGCGCGGAGATGAAAGGATTACTTACCGTGTCGCTAAAGTGACTTATTCTACCGGTGAGGAGGTTATCTGGCTGGCGGAAAACCTGCGTGCGACGAAGTATCCTGACGGAACAGACATTTCTTTGGCCGACGGTGATTATTGGAATGCTCCTACTGACGTCCCGGAAGAGTTCCAGAAGGCTTATGGCAAGTATTATTCAATGAAGATAGTGGACAAGATAGTTCCCGACGGTTGGAGGATGCCGACTTTTGAGGATTATAAATTATTGCTGAATGAGGCCCTGCAGACGGGAAGTGCGGATGTCCTGAAACATCAGACTTATTGGAATTGGAGTGAAGCTGCTTCTGATAATGCCAATGCGTGGGGAATCGGATTGGTTCCGGGCGGTTATGTCCCGTATGTGGGAGCAAACGAGAAAGTGGCTCATTACAATGAGGCGGAAAACAACTGTTACCTGTTGACCCGGGACTTGTCCAACCAGATTGTGTTGTTCAGCGATTATGGCATGAGAACGAAAGAAATATATAATGTGGATGCATGGGGAGGTGCTCCTGTACGCCTTATTTATATCGGAAAATAAAAATAAATGTAAAAAAAATGACATTATGAACTTAATGAATAAAAATATGATTTCCTTTATAACAGCAATATCTTTTATGATGTGTGCTTGCACGGACACGACTGTGATTCCTGTCGGCGATTATGATGGCATGAAAGGCTCCGAGGGGGATAATCCCGATACCGAATGGGTGGTAAGTTCGATTGAACCGTTAGCGAATCCTGACAGAGGGTATCATCTGGAATGCCGGTATTTTGCGTATAACCTAGAGAATCCGTTTAATTCGGGAGAGGTATATCCCAAAGGGTTTGTCGATGATCGGGAAATAACGTACAGTTCGACAGACGGAAGCACTAAAATTGTGCAGCAGTATATTTATTTGACGGATTATGCCAGAAAGGACATTGATGAACAGGGGATGGAGAATATCCAGAAAGTCTTTGATGGATTGAGAGATAAAGGATATAAGGCGATATTGCGTTTTGCCTATAACTGGTGGGGAGAAAATCAATATAATGATAACTGGCAGAATGAGGAGGAAGCGGAAGAATGGATATATAGGCATATTGAACAATTGGCGCCGGTCTTGCAAAAAAATATCGGGTTGATTGCTGCCATGCAGGCCGGTTTTCTGGGTCGTTGGGGAGAATGGCATAATACAAGCGTATTGACGGGACCTAATGCCCAACGTGTAAAGAACGGGGTCGTGAACAGGCTTTTGGCTGCCGTTCCGGAGCCTTATAATATTGAGATGCGTTATCCGAGTCATAAGAATGCCTTGACTTTGGACAACGATGCTTACCGGACTACCCGCCTGGGATATTGCAACGACTTTTTTACCGCTGGCGAGCATGCTTTAGCGGCGGGTAATGATTTTGTTCCGGGCAGTGAGGAGTATAATCAGGTGGCGGATGAGTCTCATCAGATATACGTTAGCGGGGAAATGCCTTATCCGGAAGAATCGGAATGGGGATTGTCGGACTTGATAAGCCGTACCGGAACATTGAAAATATTCCGTGACCATCATTATTCGGCGTTTGATATTACTCAGAATGAGAATATTAATATTTATTCGTGGAAGAACAGTTCCGTAACCCCGGATGAGCTGACCCGTAATAAGATTCTTTTTGACGAGAGCTATTTTATGGAGGACGGCAAGAAGGTGGCACGCACGTTTTATGAGTTTGTACGTGACCATTTGGGATATCGTATCAATGTGAAGAAAGCGGAGTTGAGTGCGGAAAACGGGAATCTGGCTTATAAGATTGATTTGACCAATACTGGTTTTGCTACTGTGATGAACCCGAAAGAGGTCTGGCTGGTGCTGGTTTCGGAGGAAGGCGATGAGGTCCGGGAGTTGAAGGAGCTGGATGTCGACCCGAAGGGCTGGCAGCCGTATGATGCAGTGAAAAATGACTATGAAGTTCTTACGCATACGCTGGAAGGCACGGCTGAAGTATCGGGGTTGAGCGGTAAATATAAGGTGGGTATCTGGATGCCGGAGGTTGCGAGCGAACTGAAATATAACAGCAAATATGCCGTGAAATTTGCCGTGTCCGAACAGATGATGCCTTGGAACGATGAAGCTGGCAGGTATGCAGTGAATGTTATCGGTGAGGTTACTTTCTAATCGAGAGCAGTGAAGTGATAAGTTAAATGAAAATGAAACCGTATTAAACGGAGGCGGGAATTGTCTTCGGGCATCTCTGATGGTAGAGAATCTTTTTAATACGGTTTCTTTATATGAAAAACAATATGAGACAAATTCTTTTATTATTCTGTTTTCTTCCTTTGATAGTGTGCGGACAAACAAAGGTTACCCCCATTTTGCCTTTACCCGATCATATAGAATATAAGGAAGGGACTTTTCTTTTTCCCGAAGAACTTCGTGTCTATACGGAACAAGCTGTTTCTACTTTCCGGTATATGAAGGCGGAGTTGGAAAAAAGATTCGACATTCGGGTAAAGCAGACCGGACAGCAGGAAAATGCGGATTGCGTTTTATTGAACACACGTCGAAACAGTCAGTCGGAAGCATATATTCTAACCGTTAAATCAACATATATAGAGATGCAGGCGGATGATGAGACCGGCCTGTTTTACGCTTTGCAGTCATTGTTCCAATTGATGGAAGCGAGCCGTGAGCGGCCTGTACGGTTGGCTGCTCAAAGAGTGAAGGATATGCCGCGTTTTAGCTGGCGTTCTTTTATGTTGGATGAGGCCCGTTTCTTCAAAGGAGAAAAAGAGGTGCTTCGGTTGTTGGATGTGATGGCGCAACTTAAAATGAATGTTTTTCACTGGCATTTGACGGACGATCAGGGCTGGCGGATTGAAATCAAGAAGTACCCGTTGCTGACGAAAATCGGGAGTAAGCGGAAGGATTCACAGTCCGGAGGATTCAACAGTAAAACGTATATAGGAGAGCCTCATGAAGGATTTTATACGCAGGAACAAATCAGGCGAATTCTGGCTTATGCCAAAGAACGACATATTAAGGTCGTTCCGGAAATCGAGATGCCCGGCCATGCTTCGGCTGCCATCGCTTCTTATCCTTGGTTGAGTTCGTCGGATGAGAAGATTGAAGTGCCGGTTTATTTCGGTAAACTTTATTCCGTGTATAATGTCGTTGACCCGAAGGTGAAGGCTTTTCTCAAAGATGTAGTCAGTGAGGTGATAGATTTGTTTCAATGTGATGTTATTCACATCGGAGGGGATGAAGTACGGTTTAACCAGTGGGAGGCCAATCCAGCGGTAGTGGCGTATAAGAAGGAAAAGGGATTCGCATCATTTATGGATATTCAGATAGAGTTTACCAATTATATGTCGCGTTTCATCCAAGAGCGCGGATGCAGTATGATGGGATGGAATGAGATATTAGGCAAGAACCTGCATAAGGATGACAATATCGCTTTTGCCGACCCTAGTCAGAAGATTGCTTCCAATGTGGTTGTCCAATTTTGGAAAGGGGAACTGGATGAAATGAGGAAGGCTGCTGAAAACGGATACCGGTTGGTGAACTCATTTCATGCATATACTTATCTGGATTACAGTTATGAGGATATTCCCTTGCGCAAGGCATACGAGTTTGAACCTATTCCTGCAGGGCTTCCGAAAGAGTATGAAAAGAATATAATCGGTATCGGTGCACAGATGTGGGGGGAATTTATCCCGACTGTCGAACGCATGAATGAGCAGTTGTATCCTCGTATCGCCGCTTTGGCGGAGGTTGCATGGAGCAGCAGGAAGGAGGGTTATGATAATTTCCTGTCCCGTCTGGACCTGGTGAAGGATAGATGGAGAAGTTTGGGCATACACATCAAAAATTGAATATATGTATAAATGGGTGGCAATTTTAGGGTTTCTGTTGATTGGCTGTGGAACGGGGCATGCCCAGTATCAGCATGAGACAAGACAAGTGTTAATGAGTGGAAAACGGGTGATTCAAGTTGGCGATTCCGTATCTGTTGATGTCAGGTTCGCTTGTTCTTCCGGTGGAAAGACCCGGAAATATTTGCGCGTGGTCGGCGGCGGGCAGATGCCCGGTCGTTTTAAAGAACGCGGCGAATCGCTTTTTCGGGATATGGAGTACCGGATTGACGATTGCCTGGATTCGGTGCAGACGAAAAAAGACCCTTACGCTCTCTGCTTTCAGGCAGAAGGGGAGCCTTTTGAGCAATGCGCTTATTATAGGATAGCAGGCAAACGGCTCGGTTCCAAGCATTTGGACGTAGAATTGCATGCCCAAGCGGAAAGTCTGCGGTTACTTCGGGACGGGAGCATGGGAGTGGAACTACAAATCTATTATCCACGGCAGGGGAGACATCCGTTGGATGTGTATGATTCTCCGGATACGGTATTGGCGGCTTCTGTTCCGGCCGGTACTTATCGGTACAGGAAATTCAAATATGCTTTTGCCCTTCCTGAGGAGCCGGCTGCCGTATTGCTGAAAGTGGGAGGAAAGGGATTTTCCGGGATTTGCAGGATGGAGGCACCGATTGTCAAAGCGGCGGGGAAAGTCATTGACGGACTTGGTTTTATGCCTTATGACCGACGTCCTGATAAAGCGGATTATTGGGTCGGGGTCAATTTGGTTAGTAAGTATTGGCCGGTTTGGAGTTTGAGGTTTAATGGGAAAACCGTTTTTGAAGGAAAGGTTTTCGACCGGGCTTCCAATGTGGCGGATTTTTATATTCCATTACCGGACTCTCTTCCGGGAGAAGGGAAAATCACTCTGGTGCTGGAAGATGAAGCGCATAGGGTGCACGTTCCTTATGAGATGGTTTCGATGGAAATCATAGAGGAGACTGCAAATGATTTTGAGATAGTCAGTCTGCCGCGCCATATTGCTTTGGGTGATACTGCCGGAGTGCTGATAGAAGTGAACAGGCCGGGAATAGGGTTGGAATTGGCTTCTAATGAGCATTATGAGTGGTTGCCGCAGCCTTTGCGTTTTGTTGATACGGGATTGCATGTGCTTCGTTTCCGTACTTGTGGAGTGGGAACGGACGTTCCGGTCACTATATCCGATGGAAAACAAAGCCGGACAGTCGGAATCGGGGCGATTCTGCATCGCGGCGGCCGGCAGGTTTATCTTTCTTCCGGGGATGAAATCTACATGGACAAGGTTCCTGAGGTGTATGGTTATTTTTTTAAGTGGTATTTTAAAGCGCGTATCGGCAATTGGTACCAGTTCCGTCCTTCTTACCAATGGAGCGGTTTCCGCCGGTCGGATGAGAGGGTGATGTCCCGTTACTTCCGGTTGCTGAATGAGATGAATGTTCCTTTCGCGTGGCAGGTGGAAGGTCGTACTCTGGCGGGTGGAGAAATCAATCCTTCGTTATCGCTTTTGTATTCTCCGCTGTTTAAAGGTAAACAGGCGCATGAGAATGACGGGGGGTATTATTATTGGCAACATTTTCAGGATGAGGGATTGTTTACCGATATACGGGCGCGTTATTTGCCGCTTGGCGGAATTTTTGCCAAACACCGGCCTATTTATACGGATAAGGGAAAATTTGTGCATTATAATCCGTACGGTGTGAAGGATATGGCGGACGGGGCGGCGACACTGGTACGGCATTTGGCGGGTTCGCGAGGAGAGAGTACACGGCATACCGGTCCGTCTACTATGTTCCGGTATCTGTTGCAGGCAGGCTACCAATGGGTTGGAGCGGAACAGATGTATGGACCGGAGGAGACAATTATGTCGGCTTTGCGTGGTGCTTCCCGCGCTTACGGGAGGCAGGATTACGGTTCGTTGCATGCCATGCAGTGGGGCTCATCTCCTTTTACGGCGCCCGAACATGCTTTGCGCATGTACTTGTCTTTGGCTACGGCTTATATGCATGGCTCTTCGCATTTGAATACAGAGGAAGCGTTGTGGACGGATGAGTATGCCAACGACCGTTATTCGGAGTCGGGAAAACAGCATCGGCATGCTCAAAACCGGATGCTTGATTATGTTGAGACGCATTCGCGGACGGGAGAGCTGAAAGCGAATATTGCGGTACTGCAAGGGCGTAATTGCCCATGGAAATGTTTCGGACGCACTTCTATGTGGTCACAGAAAGAGGAGAAATGGCAATTTGGTAAAATCAATGAGAGCTTTGATTTGCTGAATGTGTTCTATCCGGACAATATCTTGGATGCGTGTGCTCCGGAAGGATGGTTTACTTCGACTCCTTACGGTCCGGTGGATATTCTACCCATTGAAGCGGATGACCGGGCGATGCAACGGTATCATGTGCTTGTCTTTCTGGGATGGAATACGTATCATGCGGATGATTTTCGCAGGATTCGCCGTTTTGTAGAGCAAGGCGGGACGGTGGTGCTGTCGGCGGCTCATTTGAATGAGAGTCTGCAACCGGATGAGGCTCCCGTTTTCCCGGAGGAGGATGAAGAGGTACGTTTGCTGTTGGGGGACAATTATCGTTCATTACAGTCTAAAACGGAAATCTGTAAAGGGAAAGGAAAGGTGATTTATTATCCGCAGGTTCTTTATCCGTCCGAGCCCGGAATCCGTGCCGATTATGAGAAGACACTCCGTGAATTAGCCGGGGCGGAGGTTGAGAAAGAAGCGGATAAAGGGTTTGTCGAGGTCGGCCGGGATGTTAGTTTTACTGTTTGGGATGCTCCCCAAAAGAGAACGCTTTATCTTTTAAATGTAGATTGGGTTTCCGGACAGGAAACACATCAGGCGAAATTACTGTTGGGAGGCAGACAGTTTACGGTTGACGTACGTCCTTATCAGTTGGAGACGGTCCATATCGCTTCAGGACTTGCCGTTTTGCCATTATCGAATACTACGGATATTTTGTCTATTGAAAGACAAGCGGACGGATGGAGTATAGTTGTGCAGGCGGTAGGGACGGATACGTTAAAAGTTTTTGATAGTATATCCGGAAAAGTGTCGGACTGTGCGATTCCGGTTCCGGGAGTGTCTACGGTGAGAATAAAGGATTGAATATAGCGGTAGCGGGGTTGCTGCAATTTATAATTTGGCTATCTTTGCGGCGTTGTACAAGTATTTTGTTTATAATGATATATTACTTACTTGAAAAACTTAATGGAACAGTGTATGATGAAAAACTTTGTTAACTTTATTTTACTTGTATGTCTTGTTTGCAGTTGCCGGTCCGAGTATTCTCCTGTTGATTCTTTGGCAGACCGTGTAACAGAAGGTACATCGAAAAACCGGATTGTCTTTCGGCTGGAACCGAATGCGGATAATTCGGGAGAGGATTATTTTGAAATAGATTCCGATGACGGCAAGGTTCTGATAACGGGAAATACGGATTTGTCATTGGCTACGGGGTTGAACTGGTATTTGAAGTATGTGGCCGGCATTCATCTTTCATGGAATAACCTGTCGCAGAAATTACCGGAGATATTGCCTCTTCCTCAAGGAAAAATCCGGCAGGAGACTGCTATGCGGAACCGGTATTACCTGAATTATTGCACTTATTCTTATTCTATGGCCTTTTGGGACTGGGAACGTTGGGAGAAAGAGATTGACTGGATGGCGTTGCATGGCGTCAACATGCCTTTGAGCATAGCGGGAATGGAGGTTGTCTGGTATAACTTGCTGAAACGTGTCGGATATACGACGGAAGAAATCAACGAGTTTATTTCCGGTCCTGCTTTCATGGCTTGGTGGCAGATGAATAATCTGGAGGGGTGGGGAGGCCCGAACCCTGACAGTTGGTATCGGCAGCAGGAAGTGCTTCAGAAAAAAATAGTTGCCCGTATGAGGGAACTGGGTATCGAACCTGTTTTTCCGGGTTATGCGGGAATGGTTCCCCGTAATATCGGTGAGAAGTTGGGTTACCGGATTGCCGACCCGGGAAGGTGGTGCGGTTTTCCCCGTCCGGCTTTTCTCTCTTCGGAAGACGAGCATTTTGAATCTTTTGCGGCTATGTATTATGAGGAATTGGAGAAACTTTACGGAAAGGCCAAGTATTACAGTATGGATCCTTTCCACGAAGGTGGAAATACGGAAGGAGTGGATTTGGCAAAAACCGGAAATGCTATCATGAAGGCCATGAAAAAAGCCAATCCCGATGCGGTCTGGATAATTCAGGCATGGCAGGCGAATCCCCGTGAAGCTATGATTGGTGCTTTGGATTCGGGTGATTTGCTGGTGTTGGATTTGTACAGTGAGAAGCGTCCTCAGTGGGGAGACCCAAGTTCGATGTGGTATCGCGAAAAAGGATTCGGAAAGCATGACTGGCTTTATTGCATGTTGCTCAATTTTGGTGCTAATGTCGGTTTACACGGGCGTATGGAGCAGTTGGTGAATGGATATTATGATGCATGCACGCATGCTAATGGAAAGATGTTGCGCGGAGTGGGGGCCACTCCTGAGGGAATTGAAAATAATCCGGTAATGTTTGAGTTACTGTATGAGTTGCCTTGGCGTGCGGAACGTTTCTCACCGGACGAATGGTTGCAGGGATATTTGAAAGCTCGTTATGGCGGAGTGTTATTGCCGGAGGTACTGGAGGCATGGAGAGCTTTGGAACATACGGTATATAATGCTCCTAAGAATTATCAGGGTGAAGGGACGGTGGAGTCTTTGCTGTGTGCTCGTCCGGGGTTCCATCTGGACAGGACATCTACCTGGGGATATGCGAAATTGTTTTATTCGCCTGATTCTACGGCAAAAGCGGCAAATCTGTTGCTTTCAGTTGCAGACCGGTATGAGGGGAATAATAATTTCGAGTATGATTTGGTAGATATAGTGCGGCAGAGTGTAGCCGATAAAGGCAATGTGTTGCTTGAAGGGCTTTCTCAAAGTTATGAAAGGAAAGATAAAGAAGGGTTCCGTGAACAAACCCGGAAATTTCTAGACCTTATTCTATCGCAGGATGATTTGTTATCTACCCGGAAGGAGTTTTCCGTATCTTCCTGGATTGATGCTGCACGTTCTTTGGGGAATACGGATGAGGAGAAGGATTTGTACGAGTGGAATGCTTCTGCATTGATTACCGTATGGGGAGATAGCATTGCCGCCAATGAGGGGGGATTACACGATTATTCCCATAGGGAATGGAGTGGACTTTTGAAGGATTTGTATTATCTGCGTTGGAAGGAGTTCCTTGAACGGAAACAGCAGGAGTTGGAAGGAAAGGTTGCAGATGAGACGATTGATTATTACGGAATGGAGAAAGCTTGGGCGGAAAGTACAGGAAAGGCAGTTACCCGTTCGGACAGGAAGCCTGTTATAGAAACTGCAAAAGCTGTGTACCGGTCGGTTTTTCAATGATAAGTTACAGATTGTAACATACGAGCATAAAAAGACTGCATCAGACTCTATTTTTGAGTAATGATGCAGTCTTTTTTATTGCTGTTAAAGGTGTCAAGTTTTAGCTTAAAGGCTCATCTTCCCTAAAAATGAGTTTTGACACCTCTTTGTTATCTTTAAACCTTCTCTAAAAAATATGGCTTGTCTGGGATATTCCTATAAAGAACACGTCAGAAGACATTGTCAGGCTTCTTCCGGAATATCGTATCCCAATGGATAGAATTTAGCCAACAATACAGAATATTTACAATAAAAATAGCATATGAGATGATTATAACTAGTCATCTACATATGCCATCTTACTTTTTAAGACATTTACTGAATATCCCTGTCTGCCGGAATGAGGGAATTATAATCCGTTTACACAGGACTTTTTCTCTTAAGAGGGTATTGTCCGGTGTATGTTACTTTTCTAATAAATCTTTCAGGAAATCGTCAAGTTCTTTATCCAGCCCTTTTAGCAATTCATCATTTACCAATAACGTATCGTCGTCTATCAGCAATAATTCGGCTACCGTTTCCTTATCTTCATCCACCAGAACGAAAGAATAGGGTTTCAGTATCGTTATTTTGTCGAAATCTCCGGCATCTTTCATTTTGCTGAGAATGCTACGCAGAATCGGTTCTACGTTTTCGACAAAATCATCTCCTTCATAGGTGGCCCATTCTTCAACCATGACATTCGCCAGTTCTTCATCATCGTCATTATAAATATTCAGTTGTCCCGATACCTGGTCCGGCTGTAAATGCATATCGGTTACAATTGTTTGTTCACAACTGCATGTATATTTGCTTACAGCCTTTTGGATGGCCGATTCAATGATAGATAGTGATTGTTGGCTTAATTTCATGGGTTCCTCCTTTTTATTACTCAAAGGTATAAAAAAAATAATAATTGGTATATGATTTCTTTAAAAATCATCCTCAAATCGGCTCATTTGCATTTTCAGCTTGGGCAACTGGCTGTTTCTTTCTTTCAATTCGGCCAAATACATGCTGGCGAGGTAGTAATTCGGCATTTCGTTGATATTGGGTTGAAGTTGGACGGAACTGTTTTTCGTTTCTGTCTTTTTAGCTAATTGTCGTGCTTTTTCCGCCCATTCTTCAGCTTTTGCCAGACTATCCTTCATTTCATAATAGACGGCGATGTTGAAAGCGGCCCTCATCTTTTTCTTATCGCTCTTACTTGCTTCAAAGGATTGTAGCCAGAGTCCGTACGCATCATCCCATGAATTTTCACGGGCATAGATGGCTGCGTCGCGCATATGAACGGAACCGCCCGTATATAAGTAGCGGGTTCCTCTTTTCCAGATTGGAACCAAGTGTTTTACCGGAACTGTTCCTGCGAATTCCGCTGCTTCCTGTAACATTTGTTTTTCGGGGATGATACGTGCAGCCGCTTCCGTGACTGAGCTGCCGAATTCTTCCCAAAAGATGCTGTCGCTGGGATGCAGCGTGTTCATCGGGGTACTCCTTCCGGGCAGGTAAACCCGGACAGTGGGATATACCTTCACGTCTACCGTTCCCTGATAACAGTTGAAATCCGGCAGATAGCGGATGGTTTTGGTTGCTTTGATTTGCAGGTTTTCCATTGCAATGATGAGGTCTACTCCTAAATTAGAGGCGAGTTGGCTGACTTCTTCCGCACTCAACGTGTTTTCACGGGGCAATTTGTCGTTTGCTCGCAACGCGGAGTCACAAATCACCACTTCATCGAAATAATTCTGATTCGCGATTTCCTCTGCCAAGGATTCGGCTGCGATTCTGGGGTCACCGTTGGTATAGGTATTTGCACGGCTTATTTCGGGAAGGTTTTCTTCGAGCTTTTCCGTCTGGGTTATCAGTTTGTTGTCCGGCATGTTGCCAGTATTGTTTACAACGGCTACTTTCCGGAGTTGAGAAGGAAAACTCAAATCGGCCGCCTGCAGGTAATCGATAGATATTTGTTCCAAACTCTGACAACTGCTTAATGTCAGTATGAGCAATGATATTAAAGCGAGTGAATAGGATTTTGCCATAGTTCTGATTTATTTAGTAAGTATGTTTCCTGAATTATCCTATATTATTGGCGGATAATTATCATGAATCATTCTCATTGTTCAAATTAATTTGGACACACAAGGTACTTAATTCGTTTCTGTATTTAGTTTAGACAAAAGTAATATTTTGCCGGAACAAATGAAAGCCCCAAACAGTTTTTAACCGTTTGAGGCTCTTATTTAGAGGGTTTAAGTTTCCAGTGGAAACCTTCTCTGTTTTTTAAACATTTCTTCCGTGGCAGTTTTTATACTTCTTGCCGCTTCCACATGGGCAGGGGTCGTTGCGTCCTACCGTCTTTTCTGCACGAATCGGTTCGCGTTTTTGCTGTTCACGGGTATCGCGGCTGGCAGCGGCTTGTTGGTTCGGGTCGTTCAGGTCTTGTTTGTTCTCGCGATACTTGCTCATATCCTGACGTTGTTCCGGAGCAGCCTGGCGCACTTCTACGCGGCGTGCGGAAGATTCGTCCGGAGCTTCCTGTACAGGGATTTGCCCGCGCATCAAGATGGAAACTGTCTGGTTATTGATTTTGTTTACCATTGAATCGAACAATGTCACGGATTCCAGTTTGTAAATCAATAACGGATCTTTCTGTTCGTAACTTGCATTTTGTACGGAATGTTTTAGTTCATCCAGTTCGCGCAGGTTCTCTTTCCATGCTTCGTCAATCACATGCAGGAGGATTGATTTCTCGAACGCTTTCACTACTTCCTTGGATTCGGATTCGTATGCCGCTTTCAGATTGCAGGATATGTTGTACATGCGTTTTCCGTCCGTGATAGGAATCAGGATGTTTTCATACATGTGTCCTTGGTTTTCATATACCTGTTTGATAACCGGGTTGGCTATTTGTGCCAGGCGTTCAGTTTTGCGTTTGAAGTTCTCCATAGCGATGTTGAACGTTTTCTCTGCCAGTTTCTCTTTTTTCTCGTTACGGAATTCCTCTTCAGTGAACGGAGTTTCCATAGCCAGTGTTTGGAGCAGTTCCATTTGGCATCCTTCGTAATCGTTGTTCTCAATCGCATTAGCGCAGCGGTCCCAAATCATGTTTACAATATCCATGCCGATACGTTCGCCCATCAAGGCATGGCGGCGTTTGGTGTAGACAACCGTACGCTGTTTGTTCATAACGTCGTCGTATTCCAGCAAGCGTTTACGGATACCGAAGTTATTTTCTTCTACTTTTTTCTGTGCCCGTTCGATGGAATTGGAAATCATTTTATGTTCAATCATTTCGCCTTCCTGGAAACCGAGTCTGTCCATCACGCTGGCAATGCGGTCGGAAGAGAACAGACGCATCAGGTCGTCTTCCAGCGATACGAAGAATACGGAAGAACCCGGATCACCTTGACGTCCTGCACGACCGCGTAACTGACGGTCTACCCGGCGGGATTCGTGACGTTCCGTACCGATGATTGCCAGACCTCCCGCTGCTTTTACTTCCGGGCTTAGTTTGATATCGGTACCACGGCCCGCCATGTTGGTGGCGATGGTGACCGCGCAACTCAAACCGGCTTTTGCTACAATCTCCGCTTCTTTCTGATGTAGTTTCGCATTCAATACATTGTGCTCAATTTTGCGCATGGTCAGCATCTTGCTCAACATTTCGGAGATTTCTACGGAGGTTGTTCCCACCAATACCGGACGTCCCGCCTGAACCAGTTTCTCTATTTCTTCAATGACTGCCTTATATTTTTCGCGTTTGGTTTTGTAAACGCGGTCGTTCATATCTTTTCTCGCAATCGGGCGGTTGGTCGGGATAACGACAACATCCAGTTTGTAGATATCCCAGAATTCGCCGGCTTCCGTTTCGGCCGTACCGGTCATACCTGACAATTTGTGGTACATACGGAAATAATTCTGTAGCGTAATTGTCGCGAATGTCTGGGTGGCTGCTTCTACTTTTACACGCTCTTTGGCCTCAATGGCCTGATGCAATCCGTCGGAATAACGGCGGCCTTCCATGATACGTCCCGTCTGTTCGTCTACAATCTTCACCTGTCCGTCGATAACTACATATTCGTCGTCTTTTTCGAACATGGTATAGGCTTTCAACAATTGGTTGATTGTATGAACACGTTCTGATTTGATGGCGTAGTTCGTTAATAACTCGTCTTTCTTCTGGAGTTTTTCTTCTTGGGTGAGGTCCGGTACATTTTCCAGTTCCGAGAGTTGTCCGGCGATGTCCGGCAAAACGAATAATGTAGGGTCTTCGGAGTTACCGGTAATCAGGTCTACGCCTTTGTCGGTCAAGTCTACACTGTTTAGCTTTTCATCAATAACGAAATATAACGGATCAGTAACCTCATGCATACGCTTGTTGTTCTGTTCCATATAGATTTCTTCCGTTTTCAGCATACCGGCTTTGATACCTTGTTCGCTGAGGAATTTAATCAGCGCCTTGTTTTTGGGTAGCGCCTTATGGCTGCGGTAAAGAGAAAGAAAACCTTCTTCCACCTCTTTTTTATCGCCGGACGCTATTAGTTTTTTGGCTTCGGACAAATATTTTGTTGCCAGTACTTTTTGTGCTTCTACCAAGCGTTCTACCAGCGGACGGAGTTGTTCGAACAGTTGATCGTCTCCTTTGGGGACAGGACCTGAAATAATCAAAGGGGTACGGGCGTCGTCAATCAATACGGAGTCGACCTCATCGACAATGGCGTAGTTGTGTTGGCGTTGTACAAGGTCTTTCGGGCTGATAGCCATGTTGTCGCGCAGGTAGTCGAAACCGAATTCGTTGTTCGTACCGAAGGTGATGTCTGCGAGGTATGCCTGGCGGCGTGCGTCAGAGTTCGGCTGGTGGCGGTCGATACAATCTACGCTCAAACCGTGGAACATGTAGAGCGGTCCCATCCATTCGGCGTCACGTTTGGCGAGATAGTCATTCACGGTTACCACATGTACGCCGTTTCCGGTCAATGCGTTCAGGAATACGGGAAGGGTGGCTACCAATGTTTTACCTTCACCGGTTGCCATTTCCGCAATCTTGCCTTTGTGCAGCACTACGCCGCCGAATAACTGTACGTCGTAATGAACCATATTCCATACGGTATCGTTGCCGCCGGCCATCCAATGATTCCGGTAGATTGCTTTGTCACCTTCAATGCGTACGAAATCTTTGGTTGCGGCTAATTGGCGGTCAAAGTCCGTAGCGGTCACTGTTATTTCTTCGTTTTCCGCAAAACGCTTGGCGGTCGCCTTTACGATTGAGAAAGCGACGGGCAGTACTTCGTCCAGCGCTTTTTCATATTTGTCAAGAATTTCTTTTTCTATCTTGTCGATTTGTACGAAGACTTCTTCACGGTCTTCCAGTTCGAGGGTTTCGATACTTGCTTTTAATTCTTCTACTTTTGCACGTTCGGTTTGAGCCGATTCGCGGATGTATTTTTTGAGTTCTTCCGTTTTAGCGCGGAGGGCGTCGTTGTCCAGTTTTTCAATCTCCGGATAGGCGGCTTTGATTTTCTCTACCCAGGGCTTGATTTCTTTCATGTCTCGTGTGGATTTGTTTCCGAAAATCGAGCTTAAAAATTCATTAAATCCCATGTTATATTATTTAGTTTATTATTTGTCATTTTCTTGTTACAGATTTTGCAGGTTGTGCGGATTGTATCCGACAGAAAAACGAATTTCATCGTAATCTGTATGAATCTGCCTAATCTGCGGCTTTAAATCTCTGCAAAGTTACATTAAAATGCTGATTTATTTATGCTTTGCACTCTGTTTTTGTGAGGTTTCTTTTACCGGAGGTCGGCAATCGGGGCGGAAGCGCATGCGTTGGGTGCGCGGATACGCATGAAATGTGCCAGTGTAGGTGCGATATGGTCGATGGTTACCGGAGTCTGTATAATTGCCGGTTTAACGGAATATCCCATAAAAATCAACGGTGAGGGGATATAGGAATGACGCACCACTTTATTTTCATTGCCGTTTTCATTGACAATGGACCATCCGGGGAGCACGTCGATTACGAGGTCCCCCGAACGTTTGCGGTGATAGCCGTTACGTATTTTATGGATTTCCGGAGTCCATGAACCCAACAGGAGCCTGTGGGCGGAATAGGCTTCGTTCACTCCGCTGAACTGTATCAGGAATTCGGCAGATTTTTGCTGTATTTCCGTTAAGTTCAGATTTTTGCTTTCCAGCAACTTATGGTTAAGGTAAATTTGTTGGTTGTGGTAGGTCTCTACATATTTGCCTTCTCCGTAAGTAGCCATCAGGTACATGTTTAATAAGGCGGCGCAACGGTTGAGGTAGAACTCTCCGCCAGGAATCTTATATAATCCGGAATCTGGCGATTCGTTGTCCGTGTAGCCGGTTGACGTGATGAAAATGAGCACGTTCTGCAATCCGACTTTTTTGTCGAGTACCTCAAGCAGATTGGCAATGCTCCGGTCGAGACGTACATAGGTGTCCTGGATTTCCATAGCACATTCCTGTACGGATTTGTGTGCGTAGTTACCTGCGTAATAAGTGAGCGCCAGTAAGTCGGTGATGTCGTCCATACCGAGCAAACTTTTGTTTAACGCCTCTTCTGCAAGCGCGTTCACCTCATCGTTTACAAAAGGGCTTGTGATAAAACGCCGGTATTTGTTGTTGCGGTCGTCATCAAATTTATATTTGAAAAGCATGTCCCGCCAATCTGGCAGAAAAGTGTACATTTCCCGTGGAAAAACAGGTTCCCATGTAATATTGGCGATACGGAAATCGATAGCGTGGTGGTCGTTGTATTGGCTTGCCCACCAGGGAAATTCTCCGTAATAGGTGGTCCCGCTCCATTTCCCGGTGTTGGGATTCAGCCAGAATGCACCGTTACCGGCGTGTCCGGCAGAAAAAATTGCGGCATCGCAATTCGGAGCGATGGCATATACAAGTCCTTTGCCTTGTGTGGCTATCTTGAGTTCGTCGGCAATGGTAGAGGTCAGCAGTTTGGTCGGTGCGGCTGTCCGGTCTGTGTAATATCCCATAAAGGCCGTGTCGTCCGTACTGTTGACAGGGCGAAGGGTGGAAACGTCCATCCAGCGTTTGGAAATGATTCCGTTTACGGAGGGAGTCGTACCGCTGTAAATGGCTGCCACGGCGGAAGCCCGGTCTACGCTGCTGAAAGTATATTCGGCATTGTGAAATACTCTTCCCTCTTTCCACAGACGTTTGAAACCTTTCTCGCCGTAAAGTGACGAAAAGGCTTCCAGGTAGTCCGTACGTAATTGGTCAATCGTTAATCCTACTACTAATTTGGGGGCAGCAGGGAGTGACTGGGCTTGTAGCCCGGTAAAAGTCAGTACGGTGATGAGGGAAGTCAGTAATCCTTTCATTATTTCTTTTTAGATGTCACAATCAGGTTGCTTGCTGAACGTATCAGCAAACTGAGTGCCAAAGGTACAACAGCAAAGTCAAATCTTTGCGGAATTAGTGGAAAAAGCACTATAAAAAGTGTTAAAACAATAAGATTGAAAGTCAAATACCAGCATTTCTTTCTTTTTCGGATACAATAAATGATATAGGGAAGGAAAAAAAGCTGTCCCGGATGGAAGACGAACAGCAGGTAATTGGAGCTGACGGCAGGATGTTGTGAGAAGAGGGCCAAAAATGCGAGGATGCAACCTGCGGCGCCTGCCGCTCCGAATATAATGAGGTCGATTCCCCAAAGTCCTGTCCGTCGGCGGATACCGTAAATTGTGGCGGCTGCGGTCAACATGAACAGGATGAGCGAACATTGCAGCGGAGTAGGTGTCCAGCCGTTCCGGGATGTTTCCGGAATAGCGTCTATGATGAGTTCGTGGGTGCTGACGAGCGGGCGTTGAATGGAATCGCCGATAATTTGCGCACCGGCAAAGGCGTCCATGAGGTAGAAAGGGGCGAACATCATTTGCCGTTGGGTAATGGGATGGTCCGCTTCGCTTCCGATACATAAGTCGATGCCGAAGCGCGCCCACGGATGCCCTTTGCAGTATTGGCGGACAATGTCGCGGAAAGAACGGGAACCGTCTTGGGGTTCTGTAGGGTAAACCACTTTTCCTGCAATACTTTCTTCTATCTTGTCGCGCGGGCGGGTTGCGCAATTGTCATAAAAGAAATTATAGCGGTATATGCGGTTTTCCGGACGGTAGTTTTCTTGCAGTAGCCGGATTAACCGGTCTTTTTCTTCATCGGTCAGGTTCAGCGTTTGTTGCCATACGCTACGCCCGAAGAATTCGTATTCGGAAGCGAAACGGGCATAGTCGGTTACCCCTAACAGGTAATCCGTCTCTCCTAGTGAAAAGCGGAAAATGAAGTTCGGTGTATTGAAATTGAATAATCCGTAATTGAATACGATGTCCACTCCCTGCGAAAGGTTTTCGTAACGGATGGCCGTGTGTCCGAATAAAGAATATATTTCTTCTCCGGGGGCACAGGTCAGCAAACTTAGACGAATGGAATCATTATTCATGGCTGCCGTTTTCCCAAAAGGCAGGAATGACAGGAAAAAGAAAAGAAGTATATGAATAACCGGGTGTTTCATCAGGCTGTTTATTTCATTTTAATTCGGTGACGAATATACGAAGAATAGTTGGCAGGACAATCGTTTGTTTAGAAAAAACAATTCGTTATGGGGATAATTTGAGCCGGTTGTCCGGAGTTATATAATATAATTAGGTGTAATGGTTGGATAAGGGGTATGAATGCATGTGGATTATGTGCGGGAACGGGCAGGAATGATTGGGGGGAATGTGTGTAATGGAAGATGTTACGGATAAGCTGTGCAATAACGTGTCTTGTTTTGCAAGCGTGGGAGCTTTGGGGAGGCTTTTGTGTCGGGATACGGCAGATTATGGGAGAGGAAGATGATGAAAATACGGGATTTCTGAAAATCCGGGAATGAAAAGAAAGGAACTTGAAGATAATTCTTTCCAGATGTTTCAACTTTTCTTTTTTTTACTTTACCTTTGCGCCCGCTAAAGATGGAAAAAGATTGAATTTAATTATCGACATAGGGAATACAACTGCAAAGATTGCCCTTTTTAATGATAGGGAAATGGTGGAAGTGCTGACCGACTCCAATCAGTCATTGGATTGCCTGGAGCCTCTCTGTGCCAAGTATCCGATTCAACAGGGGATTGTCGCTACTGTGATTGATTTGAGCGAACGGATTCTTTCCGAATTGGCGGCTTTGCCTTTTCCATTGTTATGGCTCAATCACAAGACTCCGCTTCCTGTGACTAATCTATATGAAACTCCCGAAACGTTGGGATATGACCGGATGGCTGCCGTAGTGGGGGCAAACGAACGGTTTCCCCATAAAGATATCCTGGTTATCGACGCCGGCACATGCATTACTTATGAGTTTATTGATTCGGAAGGACGATATCATGGCGGTAATATATCTCCCGGCATGCAGATGCGTTTCAAGGCGCTTAACCGGTTTACGGGACGTTTGCCTCTCATTGGTGCCGACGGGCGTAAACTCCCGATGGGACGGGATACTGAAACGGCTATACGTGCGGGAGTCTTGAAAGGGATAGAGTATGAAATTTCAGGTTATATTGAGTCTATGAAGCATAAATATCCTGAACTTTTGGTTTTTTTAACGGGCGGAGATGATTTTTCTTTTGATAGCAGCGTAAAAAGTATCATCTTTGCAGATAGATTTTTAGTGTTGAAAGGATTAAATAGAATTTTAAACTATAATAATGGTAGGATTTAAACACACACTTTGTGCGCTTTTGCTCACGATGGTTACCGGAATGGCAATTGCTCAAAATAATACAAACTCTCCTTATACACGATACGGCTATGGCGACTTGTCCGATCAGAGTTTCGGAAATAGCAGGGCGATGGGAGGAATTGCCTTTGGGCTTCGGGACGGAGCGCAGATTAATGCCGTAAATCCTGCTTCATACACAGCCATTGATTCATTAACGTTTTTATTTGAAGGGGGAGTCAGCCTGCAAAATATGAATGTAAGCGGCGGCGGTGTAAAATTGAATGCCAAGAATTCCAGCTTTGACTATTTGGCCATGCAGTTCCGTTTACATCCCAGAGTGGCGATGAGTGTGGGATTGTTGCCGTTTTCAAACGTGGGATATTCCGTGGCGGATTCTCAGACATCGGGCCAAGGTGACAATACGTTGAGTTATTCCAGAAGTTTTACGGGAGATGGCGGTCTGCACCAGTTGTATGCCGGAATAGGTGTAAAGGTGTTTAAAAATCTTTCGTTAGGTGTGAATGCCTCTTATTTCTGGGGAGATATAACCCGTTCTACAACTGTACTTTATCCGTCAACGACGGATTCTTATTCTTATATCCAGCAGATGGGGTTGTCGATTTCCGACTATAAGTTGGATTTCGGTGTGCAGTACACGCAGGATATCGATAAGAAACATTCGGTGACAATCGGGGCCGTGTATTCTCCCAAGCATAAGTTGAATAATGATTATACGGCAACGACGCAGAATAGTACGACGGTCTCACAGGATTTGAATGCGACTTTTGAGCTTCCCGATATGTTCGGTGTGGGATTTACTTATAACTATGACAAACGTTTGACTATCGGTGCGGATTATAGTCTGCAACAATGGTCGAAAGCTAAATTCGGCATAAATGCGGTCGATGATAAACGTGTAAATGAAGATTTCAATGAAACTTATGCTTATTGTGACCGTTCTAAGATATCTGTGGGTGCGGAATATATCCCCAATTTGATGGGGCGTTCTTATTTGGCTCATATCAAATACCGTTTGGGAGCGTATTATACGTCTCCGTATTATAAAATCGGCGGTAAGAAAGCGGCCCGTGAATATGGCGTGACAGCCGGTTTCGGCTTGCCCGTTCCCCGTTCCCGTTCTATTCTCAGTATTACCGGGCAGTTTGTCCGTGTAAAGGGACTGGAAACGAATATGGTGAATGAAAATATTTTTCGCGTAAGTATCGGGTTGACGTTCAATGAACGTTGGTTCTTCAAACGCAGGGTTGAATAAAAAGGATGGGGATGTATGAACCATTTGCCGCTGTTATGTATTTATTCTTAGCGGAAGTACTAAAAATGAGGAGAGAATAGACGACTATATTATACTAACAACTAAAATTTAAATACAATGAAAATTAAAACGCTTGTAGCTATGTTGTTCCTTTCGGCAGGGGCGACTACTGTGGTAGCACAGGATGCGACTAACTGTAATTCAAACAGTAGTATATCGCATGAAGCTGTGCGTGCAGGTAACTTTAAAGATGCGTATACTCCTTGGAAAGCTGTGTTGGAAAACTGTCCTACACTTCGTTTCTATACTTTTACAGACGGATATAAGATTCTGAAAGGTTTGATGGGACAAATCAAAGACAAGAATAATCCGGATTACCAGAAATATTTTAATGAATTGATGAATACGCACGATTTGCGTATCAAATATACTCCGGACTTCCTGGCTAAGGGGACGAAAGTCTCTTCTGCAGAAGAAGCGCTGGGAATTAAAGCGGTGGACTATATTGCCTTTGCTCCGAAGATTGACGTGAACCAGGCCTATCAATGGTTAAGCCAGTCGGTAAATGCGGTGAAGGGTGAGTCTGCAGGTGCTACATTGTTTTATTTTCTGCAAATGTCGTTGGATAAGTTGAAAGCGGATCCCGCTCATAAGGAGCAGTTTATACAGGATTATCTGTCTGCTTCCGAATATGCGGATGCTGCGATTGCTGCCGAAACCAATGAAGCTAAAAAGAAGGTTTTACTTGGTATCAAGGATAATTTAGTCGCTTTGTTTGTGAATAGCGGTACTGCCGATTGCGAGTCCTTGCAAGGAATTTATGGCCCGCAAGTGGAAGCTAACCAGACTGATTTGGCTTACTTGAAAAAAGTAATCGAAATCATGAAAATGATGAAATGTACGGATAGCGAAGCTTATTTACAGGCATCTTTCTATGCTTATAAAATAGAACCTACGGCTGAAGCTGCTACGGGATGTGCTTATCAGGCATTCAAGAAAGGAGATATCGACAATGCGGTGAAGTTCTTCGACGAAGCAATCAATCTGGAAACGGATAATGCGAAAAAAGCGGAGAAAGCATACGCTACCGCTGCGGTGCTGGCTTCTGCTAAAAAACTGTCTCAAGCAAGAACCTATTGCCAGAAGGCTATCGGCTTTAATGAAAATTATGGTGCTCCGTATATCCTGATTGCCAATCTTTATGCAATGAGTCCTAACTGGAGCGATGAGTCGGCCCTGAATAAGTGTACATATTTCGCTGTGATTGACAAATTGCAACGTGCAAAACAAGTGGATCCGAGCGTTGCAGAAGAAGCCAACAAATTAATCAGCAGATATTCTGCCCATACTCCTCAAGCGAAAGACCTCTTTATGTTGGGTTACAAGCAAGGCGACCGTATCACTATCGGCGGCTGGATTGGGGAGACTACAACGATTAGATAAAACCATGTTGCGAAAACGAAGTAACCGTTTATTGCATAAAAGCATGAGCATAACAATTGTCTTGGGGACAATTGTTATGCTCCTTTTATTTCCCTCCTGCGGTGGTAAGCAAAAGGCTACGGGAGAAGCTATCACCGAGCGCGATTCAATGCCGGTGATGCAGACATTGGGGGTTACCACCCTGATTTCCGATTCGGGTGTGACCCGTTATCGGGTGAATACGGAAGAGTGGTTGGTTTTTGACCGTAAGAAGCCTTCTTATTGGGCATTTGAAAAAGGAGTGTACCTTGAACAGTTTGATTCGATTTTTCATGTAGAAGCCAGTATAAAAGCGGATACTGCCTACTATTATGACAAGGAAAGACTCTGGAAACTGATTGGAAATGTGGATATACAGAACCGGAAGGGAGAACGTTTCAATACGGAATTGCTTTATTGGAACGAGGCGACCCAGAAGGTGTACTCCGATAAATTCATACGTATCCAGCAACCGGACCGGATTATTACCGGGCACGGCTTTGATTCCAACCAGCAAATGACGGTTTATGTCATCCGCAATATTGAAGGTATTTTTTATGTGGATGATAAAGCGACTGCTCCTCCTCAACCGGAAACAAAAGTGTTGCCGGCGGATTCTGTGAAAAAAGATTCAGTGAAATAAGCTATGGATGTTTATATTTCTCTAATAATCACTATGGCTTTCTCCGCTTTCTTTTCAGGAATGGAGATTGCATTTGTGTCGGTGGATAAACTGCGTTTCGAGATGGAACGCAAGGGTGGAGTAACTTCCCGTGTCCTTTCTATCTTTTTCAGGAATCCGAATGAGTTTATTTCCACTATGCTGGTAGGAAACAATATCGCATTGGTTATCTACGGTATTTTGATGGCACAGATTATTGGCGACAATTTGCTGGCCGGTTTGATTGATAACCATTTTCTAATGGTTTTGGCGCAGACTGTTATTTCTACATTGATAATCCTGGTGACAGGAGAATTTCTTCCGAAAACCTTATTTAAAGTCAATCCTAATCTGGTATTGAATATTTCCGCCATTCCACTTTTTATTTGCTACATCGTTTTATATCCCGTCTCTAAGTTGTCTTCAGGATTGTCTTGTCTTTTTCTGCGTATCTTCGGGGTGAAAGTCAATAAGGACGCTTCCGATAAAGCTTTCGGCAAAGTGGATTTAGATTATTTCGTACAAAGCAGTATTGATAATGCCGAAAATGAAGAAGAGCTGGATACGGAAGTGAAAATCTTTCAAAATGCACTTGACTTTTCCAATATTAAGATTCGTGACTGTATTGTTCCGCGTACCGAAGTCGTTGCCGTTGATCTTACCGCTTCGTTGGACGATTTGAAAAACCGTTTTATAGAATCCGGCATTTCCAAGATTATTGTATATGACGGCAATATTGATAATGTGGTCGGGTATATTCATTCTTCGGAAATGTTCCGGGCGCCGACCGACTGGCATGAAAATGTGAAACAGGTGTCGATTGTGCCTGAAACGATGGCTGCTAATAAATTGATGAAACTGTTCATGCAGCAGAAAAAGACGATAGCGGTAGTCGTTGACGAATTCGGCGGTACGTCCGGTATCGTTTCATTGGAAGATTTGGTTGAAGAGATTTTTGGTGACATAGAAGATGAACATGACAACACATCTTATATCTGCAAGCAGATAGGCGAACATGAATATATATTGTCCGGCCGTTTGGAGATTGAGAAAGTAAATGAAACGTTCGGACTCGATTTGCCCGAATCCGATGAGTATCTGACCGTGGGAGGCTTGATTTTGAATCAGTATCAGAGTTTCCCGAAGTTGCATGAGGTTATCCGGGCAGGACGTTATCAGTTCAAGATAATCAAGGTGACTGCAACGAAAATAGAGCTTGTACGCTTAAAAGTCATGGAATAATGATGATTACAGAGAAATTTTTAGCCAATAAATAGAAGCATATTAGCATTTTTTGTATCTTCGTGCGCTAAAATGACAGTTTGAAGAAATAATAATAAACATAAATCGTATTAATCAAAATGGCAACATTACAAAACATTAGGTCGAAAGGACCTCTATTGGTGATTGTTATCGGCTTGGCGCTGTTTGCTTTCATTGCGGGAGACGCATGGAAGGTGATGCAGCCTCACCAGGCACATGACGTTGGCGAGGTGAACGGAGACGCTCTTTCCGCTCAGGAGTATCAGAATTTGGTAGAAGAATATACTGAAGTCGTGAAACTTATGCGTGGAGTGACCGCCTTGAATGACGAACAAACCAGCCAGGTACGTGATGAAGTATGGCGTTCCTATGTTAACAATAAACTGATTGAGAAAGAAGCAGAGGCATTGGGACTGACTGTTTCCGCTGCTGAAATCCAGGATATTCTGAAAGCAGGTGTTCATCCTCTACTGAGACAAACTCCTTTCCAGAATCCGCAAACCGGGAATTTCGATAAGGATATGCTGAACAAATTCTTGGTGGAATATGCCAAGTTGAGCGAGTCGCAGATGTCAGCACAATATGCGGAACAATATCATAACATGTATAAATACTGGTCGTTTATCCAGAAAACATTGATTCAGAGCCGCCTGGCTGAAAAATACCAGGCATTGGTTTCCAAAGCTCTTATCTCTAATCCGGTGGAAGCACAGGAAGCTTTTGATGCAAGAGTGAATCAATATGATTTATTGCTGGCTGCTGTGCCTTATTCTTCCGTAGTGGATTCTACTATTGTAGTAAAGGAATCGGAATTAAAGGATTTGTATAACAAGAAGAAAGAGCAGTTCAGGCAATATCAGGAAACTCGCGATATCAAATATATTGATGTACAGGTGACTGCCAGTGCGGAAGACAGGGCTGCTATCCAAAAAGAAGTGGACGAGGCTACTGCACAGTTGGCTGAAACGACAAGCGATTATACTTCTTTCATCCGTTCCGTAGGTTCGGAAACTCCTTATGTGGATTTGTTTTACAACAAGACTGCCTTCCCGTCGGATGTAGTGGCACGTTTGGACTCCGCTTCTATCGGTTCGGTTTACGGGCCTTATTACAATGGCGGTGACAATACTATCAATTCTTTTAAGATAATTGCCAAGACTGCTGCTGCCGATTCCATCGAGTTCCGCCAGATTCAGGTGTACGATGCGGATGCTTCAAGAACAAAGACTTTGGCAGACAGTATTTACAATGCTATCAAAGGCGGGGCGAATTTTGCCGACCTTGCTAAGAAATACGGACAGACCGGTGATTCTAACTGGATGACCTCCGCCCAGTATGAAGGAGCGCAGATTGAGGGCGATAACCTGAAATTTATCTCTGCCATCAATAATACAGGTGTGAACGAAGTGGTGAATTTACCGTTAGGACAAGTCAATGTGATTCTCCAGGTGACTAATAAGAAAGCCGTGAAAGATAAATATAAGGTAGCGGTTGTTAAACGTGAAGTGGAATTCAGCAAGGAGACTTATAATCGTGCTTACAATGATTTTAGCCAGTTCATTGCCGCCAATCCTTCTGTAGAGAAGATGGTTGCCAATGCTGAAGAAGCCGGATACAAACTTCTTGACAGGGCTGACCTTTATAGTTCGGAACACGGTATAGGTGGTGTGAGAGGTACAAAGGAAGCTTTAAGATGGGTGTTTGACAAAGCGGAACCGGGTGAAATCTCAGGTTTGTATGAATGCGGTGAAAGCGATCACATGATTGTAGTAGGCCTGGTAAGTATCAAACCGGAGGGATACCGTCCGCTTAGAGCTGTACAGGAACAGTTGAGAGCTGAAATTGTGAAAGATAAGAAAGCAGAAAAGATTATTGCTGATATGAAGGCTGCTAATGCGGCTTCGTTCGACCAGTACAAAACCCTGCCCAATGCTGTCAGCGATTCGTTGAAAATGGTTACGTTTGCCGCTCCGGCTTATGTTTCCGCATTGCGTAGCAGCGAACCATTGGTCGGCGCCTATGCTTCCGTTGCTGACATGAACCAGTTGAGCGCTCCGATTAAAGGTAATGCCGGGGTGTATGTATTGCAGATGTACGGCAAAGATAAGCTGAATGATACGTTCAACGCTAAAGATGAGGAAGCTACGTTGACTAATATGCATGCGCGTTTCGCCAGCCGTCTGATGAATGACTTATATCTGAAAGCCAACGTGAAAGATACCCGTTACCTGTTCTTCTAAAGAATATTTGTTACAGAAAGAATACGAAGAACAACAGGACTTGATTGATATTTCGGACATAAATTATACGTTTAAAAATGGTACGTATAGTTTATGTCCGATTATTTTTATCCGTTCTCTCTGTCACCTTAATGGCCGGATAGGTGAATTTTGTTAACTTTTACATTGTCGCTATACGGAAATCGACTTTATTTCCTTACATTTGCAAATATAAACCATGAACGGAAAGAATAATGTCTAAGTATCCTCTTTTAGGTATGACTCTCGCAGAGCTTCAGTCATTGGCGAAAAGACTGGGGATGCCAGGGTTTGCAGCCCGGCAAATCGCATCTTGGCTCTACGGTAAAAAGGCGGCCTCGATTGATGAGATGACTAATTTGTCATTGAAGTTTCGGGAGTTGCTCAAGCAGGAGTATGAAGTGGGAGCAGAGGGACCGGTAGATGAAATGCGTTCCGTAGACGGTACGGTGAAGTATTTGTATAAGGTCGGTGAAGGGCATTTTGTGGAATCTGTATATATACCGGACGGCGACAGGGCTACTTTGTGCGTCTCTTCACAGGTAGGTTGCAAGATGAATTGTAAATTCTGCATGACCGGAAAGCAAGGATATACGGCTAATTTAACCGCGAACCAGATAGTCAACCAGATTCATTCGTTGCCTGAACGGGACAAACTGACAAATGTTGTCATGATGGGAATGGGAGAGCCGCTCGATAATCCGGATGAAGTATTGAAGGCGCTGGATATACTTACCGCTTCGTATGGTTATGGTTGGAGTCCGAAACGTATAACTCTCTCTACTGTCGGATTACGGAAAGGACTGAAGCGTTTTATTGAAGAAAGCGATTGCCATTTGGCTATCAGCCTTCATTCTCCCCTGGCTGTCCAGCGTGCCGAACTGATGCCGGCGGAAAAAGGTTATCCTATTTGCGAGATTGTGGAACTGTTAAAAAACTATGATTTTAGCAAACAGCGCCGACTTTCATTTGAATATATTGTTTTTAAGGGACTCAATGACTCTCAGGTTTATGCCAAAGAGTTGTTGAAACTGTTGCGCGGTTTAGAGTGCAGGATTAATCTGATTCGTTTTCATGCTATTCCGGGAGTGAATCTTGAAGGGGCGGATATGGACACGATGATTCGTTTCCGCGATTATCTGACTTCACACGGGCTTTTCACTACCGTCCGCTCTTCGAGAGGAGAAGATATTTTTGCTGCGTGCGGCATGCTCTCGACTGCAAAACAGGAAGAAAATAATAAGAGTTAATATAAAATCCAACATCATGAAAAAGTACTTTTTTTATTTAAGCATGGCTTTGATAGCCTTTTCAGTGGCTTCTTGTAGTCTTAGAGGAAATCATACTTCCAGCGGACGTGCATACGAACTTTTGGTCGTGGTAGACCAAGGTGTTTGGGAGCGTGCGGCAGGAAGAGCTTTACATGATGTGCTCGATTCCGATATGCCCGGTTTGCCCCAATCGGAGCCCTCTTTTCGTATCATGTACACTTCACCGAAAAATTATGATTCTACTTTGAAGTTAATCCGCAATATCATCATTGTGGACATACAGGACATCTATACGAAGCCATCTTTCAAATATGCCAAGGATGTGTATGCTAATCCGCAGATGATATTAACCATCCAGGCGCCGAACGAAGAAGAGTTCGGGAAATTTGTGAAAGAGAACAAGCAGACCATTATCGACTTCTTTACCCGTGCGGAGATGAACCGTCAGATAACTGCTCTGGAAGAGAAGCACAGCAATTTCATCTCTCATAAGGTGGACAGTTTATTCGGATGCGACATTTGGATTCCTGCCGAGCTGGCCAATTCAAAGACCGGAGAGGATTTCTTCTGGGCTTCTACCAATACGGGTACTGCCGACCGTAACTTCGTAATATATTCTTATCCTTATACAGACAAGGATACATTTACTAAAGAATATTTCGTGCATAAGCGTGACTCTGTGATGAAGGTTAACATTCCCGGTTTCAAGGAGGGAGTTTATATGTCGACCGATTCTTTGTTGACGGATGTCCGTCCGATTAATGTGCAGGACACTTATACGCTGGAAGCCCGCGGGTTATGGCGCATGAAAGGTGATTTTATGGGTGGCCCGTATGTATCCCATACCCGGTTGGACGAGAAAAACCAGCGGATTATTACAGCAGAAATATTTGTATATTCACCGGATAAAATGAAACGTAACTTGGTTCGCCAGATGGAAGCATCTCTTTATACATTGAAATTGCCGAATGAGGTTCAGCAAAATCAGATTCCATTAGGAGGGGTATCCAAGGAAGCAGGACAGACTAATAAATAAAAACATGGAAGATTACAAAATAAAAATCGGTATTACCCAAGGAGATATTAACGGGGTTGGTTATGAAGTGATTCTAAAGACATTTGCCGACCCTGCAATGTTGGAATTATGTACTCCTGTTATCTATGGCTCGCCGAAAGTGGCTGCCTATCATCGCAAATCTTTGGATTTGCCGACTAATTTCAGTATAATCAATTCGGCTTCCGAAGCGGGGCATAATCGTTTGAGCGTCGTTAACTGTACGGACGACGAAGTGAAAGTGGAATTTGCGAAACCGGACCCTGAAGCGGGAAAGGCTGCATTGGGAGCTTTGGAGCGTGCTATCGAGGAGTATCGTGAAGGGCTGATTGACGTCATTGTAACGGCTCCGATTAATAAACATACCATCCAGTCGGAAGAATTCTCTTTTCCCGGACATACGGAGTATATCGAAGAACGTTTGGGAGACGGGAATAAATCATTGATGATTCTGATGAAAGATGATTTCCGGGTAGCCCTGGTGACGACGCATATCCCTGTCAGGGAAATCGCGACTGCGATAACCAAAGAACTGATTCAGGAAAAGCTGATGATATTCAACCGCTGTTTGAAACAGGATTTTGGCATAGGCGCTCCGCGCATTGCGGTATTGTCCCTTAATCCTCATGCCGGAGACGGAGGGTTGTTAGGTACAGAGGAACAGGAAGTGATAATCCCGGCGATGAAAGAGATGGAAGAAAAAGGAATCCTTTGTTATGGGCCTTATGCTGCCGACGGATTTATGGGAGCGGGTAATTATACACACTTCGACGGGATATTGGCAATGTACCATGACCAGGGACTGGCCCCGTTTAAAGCTTTGGCAATGGATGACGGAGTGAACTACACCGCCGGCCTTCCGGTGGTACGTACTTCTCCGGCTCATGGGACAGCTTATGACATCGCAGGAAAAGGGATTGCCAGTGAAGATTCTTTCCGCCAGGCGATTTATGTCGCTATTGATGTTTTTCGTAATCGCCGGAGAGAAAAGGCTGCCCGTACGAATCCGTTACGGAAACAATATTACGAAAAGCGGGACGATAGCGATAAGCTGAAACTGGATACGGTAGACGAAGATTAAAATTTGTTTGGAATATCCTTAAACTCACAACTCAAGAAGATGACAAGAGCGGAGATACAACAGGTCAAACAGCGTTTCGGTATCATTGGAAATACGGAAGCGTTGTCGCGTGCCATAGATGTTGCCATTCAGGTAGCTCCTACCGATTTGTCCGTGCTGATTACCGGGGAAAGCGGTGTCGGAAAAGAAAGTTTTCCTCAAATCATTCACCAATACAGCCGGAGGAAACACGGGCAATATATTGCTGTCAACTGCGGGGCTATTCCGGAGGGGACGATTGATTCGGAATTGTTCGGTCATGAGAAAGGAGCGTTTACCGGTGCGATTGGGGAACGGAAAGGGTATTTCGGTGAAGCAGACGGCGGTACGATATTCCTTGACGAAGTAGGAGAGTTGCCCATGTCGACGCAAGCGCGTTTGCTTCGTGTGCTGGAGAGCGGCGAATTTATCAAAGTCGGTTCGTCCAAAGTGCAGAAGACGGATGTGCGTATTGTTGCGGCTACGAACGTCAATCTTACCCAGGCTATCGCAGAAGGGCGTTTTCGGGAAGATTTGTATTATCGTTTAAATACGGTTCCTATTCAGATACCCCCTTTGCGTGAGCGCGGGGATGATGTGCTTTTGCTGTTCCGTAAGTTTGCTGCGGACTTTGCCGAAAAGTATCGGATGCCGGCTATTCAATTGACGGAAGATGCCAAGAAAGAACTTTTGGCTTATCCGTGGCCGGGTAATGTACGTCAGTTGAAGAATATCACCGAACAGATTTCCATCATTGAGACCAACCGGGAAATTACAGCCGCTATTTTGCAGACTTACCTCCCTGTCCAGAATACGCAGCGGCTTCCCGCACTGACGGGAATACGTGAAAGTAAAGGGTTTGAAAGCGAGCGTGAGATACTCTACTCCGTTCTGTTCGATATGCGCCAGGAAGTAGCGGAATTAAAGAAGATGGTGCATAATATGATGGCCGAACGTACGGGACGGGTGGGACAAGTGGAGCAAGTCGTTACTACTCCGGTCGTGACTGCACAGCAACAGCCTTCCATGCCTGCTATTATCCGTCCGGTGCAGCCGTCGGCTGTCTGTACGAAAGACGATGATGAAGATATCCAGGATACGGAGGAATATGTAGAGGAAACCTTGTCATTGGATGAGGTAGAGAAAGAAATGATACGTAAGGCGCTTGAAAGACATCATGGAAAGCGAAAGAGCGCTGCGCAGGATTTGAAAATTTCCGAGCGTACGCTTTATAGAAAAATAAAAGAATATGAATTGGATTAGAAAGATAACATCACGTGTTTTGCCGCTTATGGTTTTGTCGATAGCGGCTATCGCATGCACTGTTTCCTATAAGTTTAACGGTTCGTCTATCAATTACGATAAGGTAAAAACCATTTCAATCGCCGATTTTCCTATCAAGTCGGAATATGTGTACGCTCCGTTGGCGACAAAGTTCAATGAAGACTTGAAAGACATCTTCATCCGTCAGACACGTCTGCAATTGCTGAAACCCAGTCAAAATGCGGATTTGCAGATTGACGGGGAGATTACGGGATATAATCAGTATAACCAGGCGGTGTCTGCCGACGGTTATTCTTCGGAAACGAAGTTGACTATCACGGTGAATGTGCGTTTCGTGAATAACACAAACCACGCCGAAGACTTTGAACAACAGTTTTCCGCTTTCCGTACTTATGATTCCAGTCAATTGCTGACGGCTGTGCAGGATAATTTGATTGCGGAAATGACTAAAGAGATAACCGACCAAATATTTAATGCGACTGTCGCAAACTGGTAATTCAGATGACTCCTATGAACTTTCAACAATGGATTCAGCATCCAGAGACGCTGAATAGGGATACTTTGTATGAATTGCGTAACATGCTTGCGAGGTATCCTTATTTTCAATCGCTTCGTTTGTTGTATCTGAAAAACTTGTATATCCTCCATGATATCAATTTTGGCGCAGAGCTCCGTAAAGCGGTATTGTATATTGCCGACCGGCGGAAATTGTTTCAATTGATTGAAGGAGAACGGTTTGCCATCCGGTCACGGAAAAAAGGGACAACCCTTGCCGAAGTGTTGAAAGATGAGCCTTCGGTAGACCGTACATTGGCGTTGATTGACGCCTTCCTGTCTACGGTTCCCGAAGAGGTGACCGGTCAGACGGGATTTGATTATTCAATGGATTATACGGCTTATTTGTTGGAAGATACTGCCGCGGTGGGACAAGCGGAAGAGGAAGCGCCCAAATTGAAAGGACATGAGCTGATTGACGGTTTTATCGAGAAGAGCGAAGGAGATGCGCTTTTGTCTCTGAAATCTCCGAGGGAAGAGACAGAAGTGGCGGTTGCTCCTTCAAATGAAACCGGCGAGGAGGAAGATGACAGTTGTTTTACCGAGACTTTAGCTAAAATCTATGTTAAACAGCAGCGATATTCGAAAGCTCTTGAAATAATTAAAAAATTAAGTTTGAAATATCCAAAAAAAAATGCTTACTTTGCAGACCAAATCAGATTTTTGGAGAAATTGATTATTAACGCTAATTCAAAATAACTAAAAATGTACTTATTATTCGTTATCTTAATGGTTATTGCAGCCCTGTTGATGTGCTTCATCGTGCTGATTCAGAACTCAAAAGGAGGCGGACTTGCTTCCGGTTTCTCTTCATCCAACGCTATTATGGGCGTACGCAAGACTACTGATTTCCTTGAAAAAGCAACGTGGGGTTTAGCTATCTTCATGGTTGTGATGAGCATCGCCACCGCTTATGTCGTTCCTCATTCTACTGCAGTAAAAGATGCGGTATTGGAACAAGCCCAGAAAGAACAACAAACTAACCCGTATAATTTGCCTGCCGGTACTGCTGCACCGCAAACAGATGCTGCTACGCCTGCAGAGTCCGAACCTGCTACGGAAGCCCCGGCTTCTACAGAGACACCGGCGTCTGCTGAAACGCCTGCCCCTGCTGCGGCGGAAAAATAATCCGGTACGGTTGGTTTGATAAGAAATATCGGATAAAACCGTTGAGAAAGAGATGTGGATGAATTTCCGCATCTCTTTTTTGTTGTCCGGACATGAATACGGATTCTTTATGGCGGAGGCAAACGGGATTTGATAACCTTTCTTTTGAAGAAAGGCAGATTTCTTTGCTTAATTGGCGCATAAGTCAATATTTATGTGTAAGTTTGTTGGTCACAACAGATTATTAATTAATTTTTTTAATATAACAATGACAGAACAATTGAAACAGAAATTGAATGATTCGGCACTGCTTCGCTGGAGCGTTCTTGCATTGGTCGCCTTTACGATGTTGTGCGGCTATTTTCTCACCGACGTCATGTCTCCGTTGAAACCTATGCTTGAAAAAGAGTTATTATGGGATAGTCTTGATTATGGCATATTTACCAGTGCATACGGTTGGTTTAATGTATTTGCCTGTATGTTGATTATAGGTGGAATCGTCCTTGATAAAATGGGAGTGCGTTTTACGGGAATGGGAGCTTGTCTTTTCATGGTAGTAGGATGTGGATTGAAATATTATGCCATTTCCACGACTTTCCCGGAAGGAGAAATGCTCTTTGGGATGAGGATGCAGGTGGGACTGGCCGCTTTGGGATATGCCATTTTCGGTGTCGGGGTGGAGATTGCCGGTATCACTGTTTCAAAAATCATTGTAAAATGGTTTAAAGGCAAAGAGATGGCCTTGGCTATGGGGATGGAGATGGCAACCGCCCGTTTGGGGACGATGTTGGCATTGGCAGTGACTGTTCCTATCGCTTCATTCTTCGGAGATACGGATAGTGAGGGAGTTTTCCATGCAAATATTCCTGCGCCGTTGTTGCTTTGTCTTATTATGTTGTGTATCGGTACCATCGCTTTCTTTATTTATACCTTTTATGATCGTAAGATTGATAAGGAGATAGAGGAAAACGAAGAGCCGGAAGAACCGTTCCGCATGAAAGATATCTGGGTGATAATGAGTAATAAGGGATTCTGGCTGATAGCGTTACTGTGTGTATTGTTTTATTCGGCAGTATTTCCTTTCTTGAAATATGCCACTGATTTGATGGTTCAAAAATATCATGTAGACCCGGAATTGGCGGGAATCATTCCCAGTTTATTGCCGCTTGGGACATTGTTCCTGACCCCGCTTTTCGGAAATGTATATGACCGTATCGGCAAAGGGGCGACATTGATGATTCTGGGTTCTGTCTTGTTGATTTTTGTACATGCCATGTTCGCATTGCCCTTTTTGAATGTATGGTGGTTTGCCACCATCGTGATGATTATTTTAGGAATCGGTTTTTCCCTGGTACCTTCGGCGATGTGGCCTTCCGTTCCTAAAATTATTCCGGAAAAGCAGTTGGGTACGGCTTATGCTTTAATTTTCTGGGTACAGAACTGGGGATTGATGGGAGTTCCTGCTTTGATTGGTTATGTATTGAATGAATATTGCAAAGGCCCTGTAGTAGACGGTATGCAGACGTATGATTATACTTTGCCGATGTGGATATTTACGGCATTTGGCGTGGCGGCTTTATTCTTTGCATTCATGCTGAAAATCGAAAATAAGAAAAAAGGATATGGCCTGGAAGATGCCAATATTAAGAAATAGGTTAATCCGGATGTGTGAAACTAAAATCAGAAATAAAAGATGGCGGTAAAGGAGAAAGTCAACCTGTTGGAGGTAATTCCTTGTCGTAGTGAATATATTACGGTTGAAAAAGAAGGAGAGACGATTGTGCTCTCCTTTCCTCGTTTTAAATATACATGGATGCAACGCTTCCTGGTTCCGAAAGGAATGTCGAAAGAGCTTCATGTACATTTGGAAGAGCACGGGACGGCTGTATGGGAATTGATAGATGGAAAACGGACCGTTCGTGAGATTATAGAAGAACTTGCCGGGCATTTTCAGAACGAGGCAGGCTATGAGTCACGTGTGTCTGCTTATCTTTGCCAATTGCAAAAAGACGGTTTTATAAAGTGGATAGTCGGCAGATTATGATTGATTCCAGAGATATTCCCGGCGGGTGAAAATAATATTGGTGAAAAATGAAGAGTAAATTCACTGCGAAAGCCGTATTTACACCTTATCGGGGTAGAAAAGGAATATTCGATACATTCCGTATCTTGCAACTTGGTGAAAGGAGAGTTTACTCTTTTCACAGGCAATCAATCACCCTTCATTTTTATTTATGAATATCCCTTTGAAAATTCCGTATATTCTGAATATCCTTGGAAAGAGTAAAGCATTTAACGAATACCTTCCCTATTTATCGGATAAAAATGGCCCATAATATAACGGCGCTTGCAATTAGAATTCCCATAATGACGAGCGTCCCCCATACAAAATAACTGTTGTCCCGTTCCTTTTTCTTATTGGAATCACGGATAATGTAGTCCATTTCTTCCGGAGTAGTGTCCGGAAGAGAACAAGACCTATTGGCACGGTTCAGATGCCTTCGTTTCTCATTGGTACGCTCACGTCTTAGTCGGGATTCCTCCCTTCCTTCCCGAAGCCGGCGTATCATGTCCAGCATGTGGCCTTCACCGCCCATATCGTATTATTTTTAATGTTTTTCTACTTGTTTTCTTCCCTGTCCACTTTCAGCAGTCCGCCGGTATTCGGGTCAAAATAGACTTTGATTGTTGAGTTCTTGTTGAACAATACCGGAGCCAGATATTCTATGATACCGAATTGCGTGACGGGGATTTCCCCTTCATAAAGTTTTTTCTTGCCATCGGTCAGAGTTATCAATGCTTGTCCGGGTACATTATAGGCGACTCCTTCCAATTCTTTTTTCTTCTTTTCATCGTCTTGCGGTATTTTCACCGTTTTCAAGTCTTTCAGACTGATGTAAAAAGGAGACCCAGCCAAGTCATTATCAGCCACTATGCCCAGCTTCTTGGAAAAACGGAAAGCAACCTCGTTATTGAACTCCTTGTCCGGAGTGAGGCGAATAGTAAATGTTTTTTCTTCCTTGTTCCGTATTCCAGAAAACATTTTTGTCATGGCGTCTTCTTGCACGTTCAGGTTGTCCAACATGATTTTGAGTTGTGCGCCGTCCGAAGGCATATTGTCCGCCTGCCCGCGTAACAGGGCATTTTTACTTTCACGGATATTGTAGATTTCTTTAGCTACCAGTTCAGCCATTTTGGCTGTAGAGCTAGCCATCAATATTTCTTCGGTGAGAAAATCGCGGGGATTTGCTTTCTTCTGAATGGCCGGAGCAACGGGCGGCGTTGTCTTCTTGGCAGGATTGTTCTTGCTGTAAGGAACGTTGATTGACTTTACAATGCCGTTTTCCGTTAATTCCATAAGGGGGGCCACTGTCTTGTCTTTCAATTTTACAAAATAAGTAGCTTCACTGTTAGGAACTCCTACCGATTTAACCTTGATGCTGTTCAATTCCCAATATTCTTCGGGGTCGGCGGATACGTTAGTCAGTCTTAGGTAACGGTCTGCATATTTACTGAACTCCCCTGGAGTATAACTGATTTTATTGACTTTTATTTCGAGTTCTATCTGTGTTTTAGGGAGGCTATATACTACTCCGTAATCTTTTCCTTGAGTGACGCCTGTCAGTACTTCTGTCTGTGCATAAACAGAGGTTGCCATTAATAGTCCCGTTGCTAAAATTAACTTTTTCATATTTTAGGAATTATGATTTCTTGAATTATGATTGATGAATTTTGAATCCGAATCGGCTGTTTCCGTACCGTCGCAACTGTTTAAAACCCATAAATCAAAGTTCAAAGTTAATGAAGTTATTGAAAAAACTATAAGTTCTTAACTTTTATTCGCTTACAAGTCGCCATGCCATAGGCAGACAGGCGATAATGTCACTCGCTATTAGTCCCACCATACCTTGTTTCTTCTGTGCAAAGTCACCTGCCAGCCCATGAATATAAGTACCGATTTTAGCAGCATCCTCCGAGGGATAACCTTGCGCCAGCAGAGCCAGAATAACCCCGGTCAATACATCTCCGCTGCCTCCGGTAGCCATTCCGGGATTTCCTGTCGGGTTAAAATAACACTTACCTTCAGGAGTGATGACGGTGGAATAAGCCCCTTTCAAAATGATGTGTACATTGGCTGCACGGGCCAGTTCGCAAGCTTTAGTCAGCCTTTCGTAAGAATCCTGGCATTTGCCGGTTAGCCGTTCCAGCTCTTTCGGATGCGGAGTAAGAATAGAGCCTTTCGGCAGATGAGTCAGTGCATGGCGATGGTTCGCGAGGATATTGAGTGCATCGGCATCCGCTACTATGGGAGTCTGGCAATGTTCGAGTTGTTCGAGTAAAGCGGCTTCCGTCTCTTCGTTCCTTCCCAGTCCCGGACCTATGCCGACAGCTTGGTAATCGTCGGTGTCGGTAGGTACGGCAAAACAAGTTTCGTTAGCGTCCGTTTCCACCATAGCTTCAGGGACGGAAGTTTGCAGAATATCGTTGTTACATGCCGGGGCGTGTACGGTCAGCAATCCTACTCCCGAACGGAGACAGGCACGGGCAGCCAATATGGATGCTCCTGCCATTCCTTTCGAACCGGCAATCAACAGTGCGTGGCCGAAGTTCCCTTTGTGGGCGAATTGCCGGCGGGGCTTAATCAGTGCCCTGATTTCTTCCGTTTCCAGCATCTCGTAATTCGTTTCAGTCTTCTCGATGCCCTCTTCGCTCAGTTGGATGTCCAATATATCCCATTCTCCTACATACTCCGTGTTTTCCGCAAAGAGGAAAGCCAGTTTGGGAAGTTGAAGGCTTAGCGTGACATCGGCCCGGATGATATTGCTTTTTACGTTGAATGTATTTTCTTCTCCCATCAGCCCGGAAGGAATATCGATAGCCACTACTGTTGCAGGAGAAGAATTGATATACTTCACTACGGCTGCGAACCCTCCGCTCAACGGTTTGTTCAGGCCCGAACCGAATAACCCGTCGATGACCAGATGATTTGAAGTCAGGACCGGAGGAACAAACTGCGTGCTGATTTCATGGAAAACCACTTCTTCCATCATTTCCACCAGTTCCTTATTGGTCTGGCAGTCGGGTGAGAGATTTCCTTTGGGGTTAAAAAGATAAACTTCTATTTTATATCCTTTCTCAGCCATCATGCGGGATACGGCAAGAGCGTCTCCTCCGTTATTGCCCGGTCCTGCAAATACAGTGACAGGCATTTCCGGATTCCATCTGTCTGTAATAGCCTTGGTCAGGGCTGTCGCGGCACGTTCCATCAAATCTATTGACGCAACCGGTTCGTGCTCAATGGTGTAAGCATCCAATTTCTTGATACTGCTGCTCGGAAATATTTTCATTGTAATGTTTTTTTAGTTTTCAAACTACAAATGTACATGATTCTTCCGACTTTTTCCATTTGTTGTGAAAAGAAAAGCGATTAAATCAATATTCAATGAATGTTTGGATGAGACGTTGGCTTGTTTATGTTTATTTTTCCTACCTTTGCAAGGTATAAACCACTAAACACATTAATCATGAGTACATTGAAGGGGCATCCGAAAGGCCTTTATTTGATTTTCGCAACCAGCACGGCAGAACGTTTCAGTTATTATGGAATGCGTGCTATTTTTATTCTTTTTCTGACGCAGGCGTTGTTGTTTGATAAAGAAGCGGCAGCATCTATCTATGGCAGTTACACAGGATTGGTTTATTTAACTCCCTTGATTGGCGGATATATCGCCGACAAATACTGGGGAATTCGCCGTTCCGTATTCTGGGGAGCAATGATGATGGCAATCGGGCAGTTCCTTATGTTTATGAGTGCTTCTACGCTTGATAATACAGGGCTGGCACACGGGTTGATGTATGGAGGGCTCGGACTTTTGATTCTGGGCAACGGTTGCTTCAAGCCTACAGTCTCCTCTTTGGTAGGACAGCTTTACGAACCGGGTGACAGGCGTCTGGATGCGGCATACACCATTTTCTATATGGGAGTGAATGTCGGTTCTTTTGCAGCCCCTTTGATTTGCGGATATTTAGGCGATACAGGCAATCCGGCTGATTTTAAATGGGGATTTCTGGCAGCCGGAGTCATGACATTGTTTACCCTCGTCCTTTTCGAGACCCAGAAGAATAAATATCTTTTCTCCCCTTCCGGCGAGCCAATCGGTATAATTCCTGATGCCAGACGCGAAAGAAAAGAAGATAAAATCGAGCATATTTCGCATCCGAAAATGGATAAACGTACCAAAATGCGCAATGCCGTCATCATCACCATCCTTACCGTTGCCTTATTATCCTTTTTCAGTTACGCATTTGAAGGGGATTGGGTGAGCATCGGTATTTTTACCGCTTGCATAGTCTTCCCTGTTCTTATCCTGTTAGACGGTTCTTTGACAAAGATAGAGCGGAGCCGGATTTTTGTGATTTATATCGTCGCCTTTTTCGTGATTTTCTTTTGGGCGGCTTACGAGCAGGCAGGTGCTTCTTTAACGCTTTTTGCAGCCGAACAAACCGACCGTACTGTTTTCGGTTGGGAAATGCCGGCTTCCTGGTTCCAATCTTTCAATCCGCTTTTTGTTGTTGTACTGGCTTATATTATGCCGGGAATATGGAGTTTCCTGAATAAGCGGAAGATGGAGCCGGCTTCTCCGACGAAACAGGCTATCGGCCTGTTGCTGCTTTCTTTAGGTTACCTTTTTATTTGTTTCGGGGTAAAAGATGCGGTTCCGGGAGTCAAAGTCAGTATGATTTGGCTGACAGGGCTCTATTTCATCCATACAATGGGTGAGATAGCCTTATCGCCTATCGGCTTGTCGATGGTAAACAAATTGAGCCCGCTACGTTTTGCTTCCCTGATGATGGGAATCTGGTATCTTTCTACCGCTACGGCTAATAAGTTTGCCGGTATGTTAAGCGGGCTTTATCCGGAAGCGGGAAAAGTGAAATCCATTTTCGGTTACCAGATTGCCACCATGTATGATTTCTTTATGGTATTCGTCATCATGTCGGGTGTCGCCTCCTTGATTCTGTTCCTCCTTTCGAAGAAATTACAGAAGATGATGCATGGAGTGGAATAAGATGCAAAACTTATGACACTTAGTGACGAATGCAAATTCCACGTGAGTCTACGGGATAATCCGCAGGAATATCCGTGCCCCCTGTTCCCGGCCGAAGCATAGAGGCAACGATTTTTAATCAGGCGGTTAATCAGGTTGGGAAATAAAAAATAGGAGAGGAGATGAATGTCGCAAAAAGACATCCGTCTCCTCCTTTGTTTTTCCGGTGAAGATTGGATTTTACCATGAATAATCGAATAAAACAGAAAGGACGAATAAAAGATCGGAAAGGTCTTTTCGGAGCAGTTTAGTTGCTTGCTGTATGCGGTAAGCGACAGTTTTAGCTGAAATCTTGAATTTATCCGCAATTTCCTTATGGCTCATTCTGGTAAAACGGTGAAGGATGAAAGTCTCGCGGTAAGACTCAGGCAATGCCCTTATCGCCTCTTTTATTCTCTTGGAGATTTCCGTGAGATGATAGGGGTCTATGTCTTGTATGATACTTTCCATCTCTTCATAAAACATGGTATCGGCCAGGTTTTTCCTGTTCTTTTGTTTGATGCTGTTCAGTGACCGGTGATATACGGATTTAAGTAAATATTTTCCTAACGGACTCTCTGTCTGAAATGTTTGACGGTGTTCCCAAAGCCATAAAAGAACGTCTCCTGCTATTTCCTTCGCTTCTTCATATTCAACAAACCTGCTTCCGTATGCGCAAAGGATTGGATAGTATTCTTTGAAAATACATTCAAAGGCCGTAACGTCTCCTTTTTGAAGTGCGGTTAACAAATGTGTATCTTTATTTATACTTTTCATGTCTACAATTATATAATATAATCGCAATTATTTTTCAAAATAAACAATATTTAACCAGATTGTGTATTAAAGTTAAACTCCATTTTGTGATTGGTATTTTTTTTCTCCCGGTTGTCTCTTTACTAAAACGGAGTATAATGGATAAAATAAATCAGGAAAATCTGCTTATCAAATACTATGACGGCAATGCGACGGAGGAAGAAGTCCGGGAAATAGAAGCTTGGATAAGAATGTCCGACGGGAATTATAAGAAAGCCAAAGAGATATATACACTTCTCCTGGCGGCAGACACGAAGCTGGTTACCGATAAGATAGATATGGAAAAGGAATTGTCACTGGTGAAAGCCCGGGCAAAAAGAACCGGACGCCGTATCTTCTGGTGGAAGTCTGTACAGCGTTTTGCTGCGATAATGTTTATCCCGATGGCCATTACGATATTCCTGTTGTTAAGTCGGCCGGCTCCGGATTCCGCCGCTGGTGCCCAGATGCTCGAAGTCCGGACCCTGCCGGGCATGGTGACTTCCTTTAGGTTGCCGGACAGCACGCTGGTCTATTTAAATTCATCCTCCTCTTTGCGGTATCCTTCCGTCTTTACCGGAGATACCCGTGAAGTAAGCCTGAGTGGTGAAGCATATTTTGACGTGACGAAAAATCCTGCCCGCAAATTCATAATTTCAACCTCTCAAAACTCCAAAGTGGAAGTTTTGGGAACCCGTTTTAATTTGGAGGCGTTCGACGACATGGATGAAGTGATTACGACGCTGGTAGAAGGCAAGGTAGAATTCGTATATCAGAAGGCGGACAGTAAACGCAAGGTGGTAATGAATCCGGGGCAGAAAATCGTTTATAACAAAAAAGACGGACATGTCCTGCTGAAACACACCAGTGGAGAGTCGGAATTATCTTGGAAAGACATGAAAGTCGTCTTTAACCAGACTCCTTTAGCAGATGCCTTACACATGTTGGAAAAACGTTATAATGTAAAATTTGTAGTAAAAACATCCGAATACGAAAAGTACACCTTTACCGGAACGTTTACCGACCAGTATGTAGAGGAAATCCTGGAAAACTTTAAAATATCATCGGGCGTCCGTTGGCGGAGCGTCAAGGCTGAAAACGAAAATCAAAGAAAGAAACAAATAGAAATATATTGAGCCTTTTTATGTTTAACTGATTAATTTTAATACTATGAAACGTTACCATCCCCCCTGAAACCAAAAAACATACAGACAGATGTTGGCGCATCATGTCTGTATGCGAAAGTCTTTAAACTGTTTAGAATGTAAACAGAGTAAATTATTTCTTAACTTAAATTCTTGCAAAGATATGAAGAAAAACAGTTATGACCAACAATTGTGGGCGGATAATCCCGTCTTTATTGTTTGGGAAAAAGTCCCGTTGTTTATGAAGTTACTTTTCGTTTTCTGCTTTTGTTTTGTGGGCGTTTTATGTGCCAACGACAGCTATGCCCAACGTACTATAATGAATGTAAATGCGCAAAATGTGACTGTGAAAGAAGTCCTCGCCCAGATTGAAGAACAGTCGGATTTCAGTTTTTTCTACAATGACAGCCATGTTGATGTCAATCGGCGGGTATCGGTATCTGTCGATCAGAGCGACATATTTACGATATTGAATGAAGTATTTAAAAATACGGATGTCAAATATGTCGTGCGCAACAAGAAAATAATATTGTCTACCCGGACGGCGGAAGCGCTGGCGGTCAAACAGACAGTACAAGTGAAAGGAAAGGTCGTGGATATCTTAGGCGAGCCTGTAATCGGGGCTACGGTTATGGAAGACGGCACCCAGAATGGAACGATTACGGACATTGACGGACAGTTCACCTTGAATATAATGCCTTCCAGTACCACGGTCACGGTATCTTATGTCGGCTATGTGACGCAAACCGTAAAAGTACAATCCGGCAAGCTCCTGTCGATTATTCTCAAGGAAGATTCCAAGACATTGGATGAAATCGTAGTTGTCGGTTTCGGAACACAGAAAAAAGTAAACCTGACCGGTTCGGTATCCACGGTCACTGCCGACGATTTGTTGTCCCGTCCGGTTTCTAACATAAGCCAGGCATTGCAAGGATTGGTTCCGGGAATGAACTTCTCCTATGGCTCAGACGGCAATGGCGGTGAAATCGGCGCTGAAATGAATGTAAACATTCGCGGTAACGGTACGATTGGCGATGGCTCCAACGCCTCTCCGCTCATTTTGATAGACGGCATGGAGGGAAACATGAATATGCTGAATCCGAATGATATCGAAAGCATCTCGGTACTCAAAGATGCGGCAGCCTCTTCTATCTACGGTTCCCGTGCACCGTTCGGTGTGGTATTGATAACGACCAAAAAAGGAAAAGCGGGGAAAATGAACGTTAATTACAATAATAGTTTCCGCTGGTCGCAGGCCATCAATCTTCCGGAAGTCGCAGATGCCTATACCTACGCCAGGTATTTTAATAAGATGCAGTTGAATGATGGTAAAACGGCTGTGCAGTTTGACGAAACCCGCCTTCAGGCTATCAAGGATTATGCCGCAGGAGTGATAACCACCACTACCCAGCCGAACAGAGAAACCCCTACTATCTGGGACTGGATTGGCAATACGAATACAGATTGGTATGATGTGGTATTCGGCGGTACGGCATTCTCACAAGAACATTCTCTCAGCGTCAGTGGCGGTACGGAAAAAATCCAGTATTATTTCTCCGGGAACTATATGGGGCAAGAAGGAATGATGGCGATTCGCCGTGACAAATTGCAGCGCTATGCGGTGACAAGCAAGATTAATGCGCAGCTTTATCCGTGGTTAAGCATGAATTATAGCATGAAATTCATGAGAAAGGACTATACCAAGCCTACCGCAATGACTGACAATGTCCTTTATCAGAATATTGCCAAACGTTGGCCGATGGAACCTACGGTAGACCCGAACGGTTATCCGATGGGTAACACGATTATCCGTCCTATTCTTTACGGAGGTGACAATAAGTCGCAGACCGATTGGCTGTATCAGCAATTCCAAGTGGTTGTAGAGCCAATCAAAGACTGGAAGATTTTCGGAGAAATCAATTATAAGGTAATAGACGCCTTCACCCATACGGATTATCTGGAAGTGCCGCAGATGAACGTGGCCGGCGAACCGTATGCCGGCGACACTTGGAATACGTCGAAAGTTACTGAAGGTGCAGAACGCACCAACTATTTCAATACGAACGTCTACAGTGAATACAGCAAGACCTTTGCCGATGTACACCACCTGAAAGCGATGGTCGGATTTCAGGCGGAAGTAAATAAATGGAGACAGTTGCAGGCGACAAAATTAGATTTGATATCAGAATCCATTCCCAATATCAATGCGGCTACGGGAGAAGCGACAATCGATAAGTCGAAACTGACCCATTGGGCTACAGCCGGTTTCTTCGGGCGGTTGAATTACGACTATAAAGAACGTTATCTGTTGGAAGTGAACCTTCGTTATGACGGAACTTCCCGTTTTGCGAGAGATAAGCGTTGGAACCTGTTCCCTTCTTTCTCCGCCGGATGGAATGTGGCGCGTGAGGCATTTATGGAACCCTACAACAATATCGTCAACACTTTGAAGATTCGCGGTTCATGGGGAGAACTGGGAAACCAGAATACGGAAAATCTGTATCCCTATATCCAGTTGATGAAGTTTGTCGCCCAAGACCCCAATTCCAATTGGCTGATAAACGGCACCCGCCCCAACACGGCAGATGCGCCGGACTTGATTTCAGCATTGTTAGGCTGGGAGACTATGCGGTCATGGAATATCGGTTTTGACCTGGGAATGCTGAACAACCGCCTGACCATCAGTTTTGACTGGTTCAACAGAAAGACGATTAATATGGTCGGGCCGGCTCCCGAACTCCCCGCGACACTGGGGGCGGATGTGCCTAAGATGAACAATGCGGATATGCAATCTCTCGGTTTCGAACTGGATTTGGGATGGAGAGACCGCATAAAAGATTTTGACTACGGGATACACTTGTTGCTTTCCGACGACCGCCAGAAGATTTTGAAATACCCCAATAAGACAGGAAAAATAGACACTTGGTATGTCGGGAAATACATAGGCGATATCTGGGGATTCGAAACAATCGGCATAGCCAAGAGCCAGGAAGAGATGGATGCCCATCTGGCCGGATTACCCAACGGCGGACAGTCGGAACTGGGCAGCAACTGGGGTGCGGGCGACATCATGTACCGCGACCTGGACAATGACGGTAAGATTTCCGACGGCTCCACTCTCGACGACCCGGGTGACAAAAGAGTTATCGGCAACTCTTCTCCGCGCCTCCGGTTCGGACTCGATTTGACTGCCGCATGGAAAGGGTTCGATGTACGCCTGTTCTTCCAGGGAGTGGCGAAACGCGACGCCTGGTTAAGCGATAACATGTTCTGGGGAGCCACCGGCGGTATCTGGCAATCGGCATGCTTCACCTCCCATCTGGATTTCTTCCGGGAAGAAAGTGACGATTTCTGGAGTGAAAACAAAGATGCCTATTTCCCTCGCACATTGGTTGACAACTATGAAAAGAATCAAAAGGTACAGACCCGTTATTTGCAGAACGCCGCCTATATACGGTTGAAGAATCTGCAAATCGGATATACCTTACCTAGTAAGATAACCCGGAAAATAGGTATTTCGAACCTGCGGATTTTCTTCTCCGGAGAAAACCTGTTCACTCTAACAGGACTGCCTGAAGGATTTGACCCGGAAACAATCAATACCGGGTATGGAGCACAAGACGGCACTACGTCGGGAAAGACTTATCCGTTGTCCCGTACCTTCTCTACAGGCTTTAGTGTTAACTTTTAATTGACGATATATGAAAAAGATAATTCAATACTTGTTTTTATTGGCGGGAGGGAGCTTGACGCTTGTTTCTTGCAATGACTTTCTGGATAGAGAACCTCTGGATAGCGTGACCCCGGACAACTTCTTCTATACGGAAAATGATTTGGCCGCTTATGCTGTAAAGCATTACAATTTCACTACCCATGAAGGCTTTAACGCCGGAATCTGGAAAAATGACAACGGAACCGATAACCAGGCCGCTACGGACTATGACAACAAATGGATTCCCGGCCAATGGAAAGTTCCTGAATCTTACAGTAACCCTGAGTCCAACGACCCTTGGAACTTTGCAGCCATCCGCGATGCCAATTATTTCCTCGAAATCGTAGTGCCCCGTTTTGAGAAAGGAGAAATAGAAGGTTCGGAAGTAAACATCAGGCACTACATCGGTGAAATGTATTTCCTGCGCGCTAAAAACTACTTGACAAAACTGGAGACCCTCGGTGACTTTCCGATAATCAAAAACACACTGCCGGACGAAAGCGAGCCTCTGACGGAAGCCAGTAAACGCGAACCCCGGTATAAAGTGGCACGTTTTATTCTGGAAGACCTCGACCGGGCCATCGAAATGTTAACCAATGACATTTCGGGCGGGAAAAACCGTATTACAAAAAATGCAGCCTTGCTGTTAAAATCAAGAGCCGCTTTGTTTGAAGCCTCCTGGCTGACTTATCATAGAGGGACCGCTCTGGTGCCGGGTGGCCCCGGATGGCCGGGAAAAGCGGAAGATATTGAAGGCTTTGATATTGATACGGAAATCGCGTTTTTCCTGAAAGAAGCGAAATCGGCGGCAAAAGAAGTGATAGGCAACGCGGCTCTGGTAGAGAACACCGCGAAAGATTGCAATGATGAAACAGTTAAAACAGACGAAGATATATATAAGATGAGCAACCCCTATTTTGCTCAGTTCTCAGCAAATAGTTTAGAAGAATATTCGGAAATACTGCTATGGCGTTCCTATAACCTGCTTGAGTACGGAATTGTACATTCGGCTCCTTTCTATATCCGTGTGGGCGGAGATACCGGTTTTACCCGCCAGTATGTGGAAAGCTTTCTTTGCCGGGACGGCAAGCCGATATATGCGTCCGACCAGTATAAAGGCGACAAATCGCTGTTGGATGTACGCAAGAACAGAGATTTGCGTTTGCAGCTATTCTTGATGACACCGGGTGAGACCCTGAGCCCGAATATCATGGACGGCACTCCCGATTTGCTTCCGGACGCTCCGCAAATCCTGGAAATAAAAGAGAAAAGATGTACGACAGGCTATCAGGTACGCAAAGGACTTTCCGGAAATTGGTATCGTGACGGCAATACGGCGATTGAAGGCTGTCCGATATATCGTGTGGCAGAAGCCTACCTCAATTATATCGAAGCAGACTGTATGGAACATAACGGAACTTCCATCAGTACCGAAGCTGCCGGTTACTGGGGAGACCTCCGTGAAAGAGCGGGACTTCCGAGAGACTATACGGTGACGGTGAACAGTACAGACCTCTCTAGGGAACTCGACTGGGCCGTATATTCGGCAGGGGAACAAGTCACTCCTCTGTTGTACAATATCCGTCGTGAACGGCGTTGCGAGCTATTGGCGGAAGGCATGCGCATGAGAGACCTGAAACGTTGGAGAGCGTTGGACCAAGTTAAGAATTTCGTGATTGAGGGAGTGAACCTGTGGGAATCCAATTTGCAGTATGCATATATGAAAGACGGGGAAAATCTTCTGGTGCCGGAAGGAACGGAAGGAAAAACATCCAATGTGTCCAGCCCTGCTAGCAGTAAATATCTGTGCCCTTACCGTGCAGTGAAAACAAACAACCTGATGTACGATGCAGGATATTCATGGTGCGAGGCACATTATCTGGACCCTATCGCTATTACGCATTTCAGGATTACCGCCTCAAATCCCAACGACCTGAGTACCTCTGTTATATATCAGAATCCCGGATGGCCCACCGCAGCCAATGAAGGACCTGTTAGCGTGAATTAAAAATATCGGAAAAAGAACTGCATCTGACAGACAAAGATGCAGTTCTTTTTGTTATGCCAAAGATTGTATATGAAAAAAATAACTTCGCTGTTATACCTGTGTTTCATAGGTAATATGGCTAATGCGTATGCCGACAAGCGTCCCAACATCCTGCTGTTTCTGGTAGACGATATGGGATGGCAGGACACCTCCGTGCCGTTCTGGGAGCAAAAGACGGCATACAATGAAATTTATGAAACTCCCAATATGGAACGGCTTGCGCGGAAAGGCATGAAGTTTACGCAGGCTTATGCCAACAGCATCAGCTCCCCCAGCCGTGTCAGTTTGTTTACCGGCATGAACAGCGCATGCCACAGGGTTACCAACTGGACATTGGAACGCGGCAGTTCTAACGACGCCCCTAACGACAGTCTGGTTTATCCGCAATGGAATGTAAACGGATTCTGCCAACAGGATAAAATTGAACGTTGTACATACGCAACATCCTTGGCACAAGTGTTAAAAGATAACGGATATTATACGATACATTGCGGTAAAGCGCATTTTGCCGCACGCACCACGCCCGGAGAGAATCCGCTGAACTTGGGATTTGACGTAAACATAAACGGCGGTGCGGCCGGCGCACCCGGCACGTACAAAGGAATCACGAATTTCGGAAATGCGTGTGAAGGGCGCCTGCCAAACCGGTTTGCAGTTCCCGGATTGGAAGAATATTACGGAAAAGACATCTTTCTGACCGAGGCGTTGACCCTGGAAGCCATAAAAGCCCTTGACAAAGTGAAGCGGGAAGATAAACCTTTCTTTTTGTACATGGCGCATTATGCCGTGCACGTACCTCTGGAAAAAGACATGAGATTCTATGAAAAGTATAAAGCAAAAGGATTGCCGGACAATGATGCTGCTTATGCGGCGTTGGTCGAAGGAATGGACAAAAGCCTGGGCGATTTGATGGATTATCTGGAAAAGAACAGCTTGGCGGAAAATACCGTTATCCTTTTCATGTCGGATAATGGCGGGCTGGCATCGGAAAAATATTGGCGCACGCCGCTGTATGTGCAAAACGCGCCGCTTAGCAGCGGAAAAGGTTCGGCGCGTGAAGGAGGTATCCGCGAACCGATGATTGTGTATTGGCCGCAAGTGACTGCTCCCGGTTCGGAATGCGACAACTATCTTATCATAGAAGACTTTTTCCCTACGATTCTGGAGATTGCCCGAATCAAACATTATGAAACCGTGCAGCGTATAGACGGGATAAGCTTTGTCCCTTTGCTGAAAGGTACCGGCGATTCGTCGGAAGGCCGGGCGCTTTATTGGAATTTCCCGAATGGCTGGGGAGAGCCGGGACCGGGATTCGGAGCCAGTTGCACGATTCGTAAGGGCGACTGGAAACTGATATATTACTATGGTTCGCAGAAAAAAGAATTGTTCAATCTTGCGGAAGACATCTCGGAGAAATGCAACCTTGCGGAGAAATACCCCGACATAACCGGGAAATTATCCGAAGAACTGGGCACATACCTGCGGAAGAACAAAGCACAGCGTCCTTCATTCAAAGCCACGGGAAAACCGGTTCCTTGGCCGGACGAAATCTGACGGGCCGCAGAGACATATTTATCCTGGCGGAGAATGACAACATCTTGTCCGAAGCGGAAATGGGTTGTTTCTGATATCCGGTACGGGTCCGTATCGCGGTTCTCCGCCGGCCGTCTGCCCTCCGGCTTTTGCAATAAATGATTTTCCCCGGCATCCGCTTCTTCTTTTCATCTGAAAGTTACTCCCCTCTCCGGGATGGGCAGACCGTTGTCCGTCGCCGGCCGTCCCCCTGTTATAAAACTTTGGATAACTATTGCCCGGATGAGACAAAAATCGTACTTTTGCGACAACTTTTTTAAAATAACCGGTTATGGATACCATTCAGATAAAAGACAAGCAATTTACTGTTTCCATTAAGGAACAGGACATCCGGAAAGAAGTGATTCGCGTGGCGGGTGAAATCAACCGTGATTTGGCGGGTAAGAATCCGCTTTTTCTTAGCGTCCTGAACGGTTCGTTCATGTTTACTGCCGACCTCTTGAAACATATCACAATCCCTTGTGAAATTTCGTTTGTAAAGCTTGCCTCCTATCAGGGAGTGACCTCTACCGGAGTGATTAAAGAAGTAATCGGACTGAATGAAGACATCGCCGGGCGCACCGTCGTAATCGTGGAAGATATTGTAGACACGGGGCTGACCATGCAGCGGTTGCTTGAGACATTAGGCACACGCAATCCCGAATCCATCCATATAGCCTCCTTGCTGGTGAAACCGGAAAAACTGAAAGTCGATTTGAATATCGAATATGTGGCGATGAAGATTCCGAATGACTTTATTGTGGGTTACGGGTTGGATTATGACGGTTTCGGGCGTAACTATCCCGACATTTATACAGTAGTGGATTAAATTCAAATACAAATTAATTTTTAGGTAAAAAAGATGTTGAATATTGTAATTTTCGGTGCTCCGGGTTCCGGAAAAGGAACACAAAGCGAGCGTATCGTAGAAAAGTATGGAATTAACCACATCTCGACAGGAGATGTGTTGCGTGCGGAAATCAAGAATGGCACAGAGCTGGGTAAAACCGCTAAAGGCTATATAGACCAGGGACAGTTAATTCCCGACGAATTGATGATTGACATTCTTGCAAGCGTGTTTGACAGCTTCAAGGATAGCAAAGGCGTAATTTTTGACGGTTTTCCGAGAACAATCGCACAGGCGGAAGCATTGAAGAAAATGTTGGCTGAAAGAGGCCAGGACGTTTCCGTGATGCTCGACCTCGAAGTGCCCGAAGATGAGCTGATGGTACGTCTCATCAAACGCGGAAAAGACTCCGGCCGTGCCGATGACAATGAAGAAACCATCAAGAAACGCCTGCATGTGTATCACTCGCAGACCGCCCCGCTGATTGACTGGTACAAGAATGAACAGAAATACCAGCACATTAACGGCTTGGGTACTATGGAAAATATCTTTGCCGACATCTGTAAAGCAGTAGATAATTTATAATCCTATCTTACTTTAAACTATATGGCTGAATCGAATTTTGTTGATTACGTAAAAATCTACTGCCGCTCAGGCAAGGGCGGGAGAGGTTCTACGCACATGAGGCGCGAGAAATATTGTCCTAACGGGGGTCCCGACGGGGGTGATGGCGGAAGAGGAGGCCATATTATCTTGCGTGGCAATCGGAACTACTGGACGTTGCTTCACTTGAAGTTTGACCGTCATGCGATGGCGGGCCACGGTGAGTCGGGAAGCAAGAACCGCAGTTTCGGCAAGGACGGTGCGGACAAAGTGATTGAAGTTCCCTGCGGGACAGTAGTCTATAACGCGGAAACGGGAGAATATATTTGTGACGTGACGGAAGACGGGCAGGAAGTAATCTTGCTGAAAGGCGGCCGTGGCGGTTTAGGCAACTGGCATTTCAGGACGGCAACCCGGCAGGCGCCGCGTTTTGCGCAGCCGGGCGAACCGATGCAGGAAATGACGGTCATTATGGAACTGAAACTGCTGGCCGATGTAGGGCTGGTAGGATTTCCCAATGCGGGAAAATCAACCCTGCTTTCTTCCATATCGGCTGCCAAACCGAAAATAGCCGACTATCCTTTTACTACGCTCGAACCGAACCTGGGCATCGTATCCTATCGTGACGGAAAATCATTCGTGATGGCAGACATACCGGGAATCATCGAAGGAGCGAGCCAGGGAAAAGGATTGGGATTGCGTTTTCTGCGCCATATCGAACGTAACTCATTGCTTCTGTTCATGGTTCCTGCGGATAGTGACGATATCCGTAAGGAATATGAGATTCTGCTGAATGAGCTGCGCACCTTCAATCCGGAGATGCTGGACAAGCAACGTGTATTGGCCGTTACGAAAAGCGACATGCTTGACCGGGAACTGATGGACGAGATAGAACCGACCCTGCCTGCAGGCATTCCGCACATATTCATTTCATCGGTTTCCGGGCTGGGCATTCCGGCCCTGAAAGATATCCTGTGGGAAGAACTGAACAAAGAAAGCAATAAGATAGAAAATATCGTTCATCGCCCGAAGGATGTGGCGCGTTTGCAGCAGGAACTCAAAGATATGGGTGAAGATGAAGACATCGCTTATGAATATGAAGACGAAAGCGATGACGATATCGATTATGAATACGAAGAAGAAGACTGGGAGGAACAATGATTTCACTCACGGAAGATAAAAGAATGTTGGGGTATGAACTGCTGAGTTCGCATCCCGACATTTTTCATTTTGTCACGACCCGGCAAGGAGGGTATGGCGAGGGAGCTTATGAGTCTTTCAACTGTTCGCATTACTGCGGAGACAATCCGGAGCATGTGCGCCTGAATAGGGAACGCCTTCTGGAGTCGGCGCCGCAATCTTTTGCCGAGCTGGTAATTCCCGTCCAGGTACATGGAACGCGGATTCTGCGGATTGACGGCGCTTTCCGTGACTTGTCTCCGGAACAGAAAGAGCAGTCCTTACACGGAATAGACGCCTTGATTACTTCCGAAGTCGGATTCTGCATTTGTGTCTCTACGGCAGACTGCATACCGGTCTTGATTTACGATAAAAAGCATCGGGCGGTTGCAGCCGTACATGCCGGGTGGCGCGGAACGGTAGCGTATATCCTTCGTGAGACTTTGGAAATGATGAATCGCTCTTTCGAGACAAAGGGAGAAGACGCGATAGCCTGTATCGGTCCCGGTATCTCGTTGAGTGCGTTCGAAGTGGGTGAAGAAGTGTATGAGACATTTGATAAACAAGGATTTGACATGTCCCGTATTGCCTGGTGGAACAGGGAGACGGGAAAACATCATCTTGATTTATGGGAAGCCAACCGGATGCAATTGACGGCATTCGGCATTCCGGAAAGCCAGATAGAATTGTCGGGTATATGTACGTATGCTCATTATCATGAATTTTTTTCGGCGCGCCGCATGGGAATCCGTTCCGGGCGTATCTTGTCCGGAATTATGTTGTCGTCTTCCCAAAGGATATGACTCGGAATCCGTATCGTACGGAGTAGAAGCCGGACAAGTAAACTTATTTAGTTTAAAAAAATATTGGGTAAACTCACTTAGGTATAACAAGCGAGGTTGTCAACTCAATCCAGTACAGTAACAGAAGATACAAATTTTTGCACCATCTCTAAAATGACAACTCATACAGGAATAACAAAGGGACAAGTAAACTTATTTAGTTTTAGAAAAATATTGAGTAAACCAATTTTAGGTATAACAAGCGAAGTTGTCAACTCAATCCAGTGCAGTACACTTTAATCGTAAGCTTAGTCAGTTTCAATAGATGAAACGTTTTGTTTCACCGCCGGAAACTATAGTTTCCATTGCATGAAACTGTAGTTCCCTCATTGTTGAAACTGTAGTTTCTCACTGTTGAAACTATAGTTTCTTCCTGCTGAAACTTCAGTTTCTTTCTGCTGAAACTTTAGTTTCTCCGGCATGAAACTTTAGTTCCGACAGGTGAAAATCTGTATAAACCTGTATGTCCTTCATTTCAAGCCCTTTACTTCATAGGACAGATATCGTTGGCATGGGATGCATGCTGTCGGCATTTCTCTTCCGGCTTGTGCCAAAGAAAGCTAATCACGACTCTGAAAAAGGAAGATTTAGCCGGTCATATCGTTAATAAACCGTAGAATAAGTAATGCATATTGGTACAAAATATTTATTTTTGCAGCGGAATGACATCCGGTATGGATAATAATTATTTAAGTTATGTACACTATTTCGATATCTGAGGAAATAAAGGCTGCCTGTCCTGTATTTACCGGGGCAGCCGTATATGCGACGGTGAAAAATACGTCCTTTAGCGAAGGGCTGTGGAGAGAAATCAACGCTTTCACAGAACAACTGACTGCTACGACGCAAATGGAAGATATCAAACGCCAACCCGTGATTGCCGCTACTCGTGAGGCTTACAAACGGTGCGGGAAAGACCCCGGACGTTACCGTCCGTCGGCGGAAGCGTTGCGCCGTCGCCTGATGCGTGGCATTCCTTTGTATCAGATTGACACCTTGGTAGACCTTATCAATCTGGTTTCCCTCCGTACCGGTCATTCCATCGGCGGTTTTGATGCCGACAAGATACAGGGAAATCACCTTGAACTTGGTATCGGTAAGGCTGGAGAGCCTTTTGAAGGTATCGGAAGAGGAATTCTGAATATTGAAGGATTACCGGTCTATCGCGATGCGGTAGGCGGCATCGGGACTCCCACCAGTGATAATGAGCGGACTAAAATGGATATCGGGACTACTCATATTCTGGCGATTGTGAATGGGTATAATGGAAGAGAGGGGTTGGAAGAAGCTGCTGAAATGATTCGGTCTTTGTTGAGAGAATATGCGGAATCGGACGGCGGTGAAATATCCTTTTTTTGATTTACGATATTCACGAGGAGACACTCCCGTGATTTTGCTGAACAGACGGGAAAATGGATGAACATCTGAAAAGTTACAGATTATAACTGATAAACATAGAAGAGCTGTATCATTACTCAAAAGTAGAGTTGATACAAGCTCTTTTTATTGCCGGTGAAGATGGGCGAGTTTCAGATGAAAAGTTCATTTCCTCTAAGATTGAGTTTGGGTACACCTCATGGGACGCTCCTATTATAAATCCGTTAAAAAGATAGCTGGAAAGATGCGGGATATGTTTAACGGAATCTTCTATCGGTTACCGTAATTTACAATACGAACTTTATGCATACCGGTCTGTTTATCTTTATATCTTTATGTATATCACTCAACAGCCCCGTATCCATATTTCTTTCGTACACCTGAATCACATTATTGTCCCGGCATGCAACGAGCAGAAACTTCCCGTTTGGCGTGATGATGAAATTACGCGGATGAATCCCTGTAAGTTGATAGCCTGTTTTCGTCAACATTCCGTTATCCGGATGAATCCGGAAGATAGCGATACCATCTGCTTTCAAGCGATTACTGGCATATAAGAATTTTCCATCCGGGCTGATATGAATGTCTGCACTTCCTTTGGCTCCCACAGTATCAGCGGCTATCGTTTGAATCTCTTTCAGGTTTCCGTCTTCATATTCAAATGCAATGACTGTGCCCGATAATTCATTTATCAGATAAGCATAGTTACCGTTCGGGGCAAATGTCAGATGGCGAGGGCCTGAACCGGCTTTTACTTTGTAGGCTGTCGGTTGTCCTTCTTTAAGGAAGCTCTCTTGACTGGTGATATCTGCATTCGGGTTGATGATATATTTATGTATTTGGTCTGTTCCTAAATTATCAGCAAACAGATATTGTCCGTCCGGGGTAATCCGGACGCAATGCATGTGCGATTTTTCCTGTCTTTCCTTGTCTAGTCCCGAACCTTCGAACTTCAGGATTTCGGAAGCGGGAAGAAGTGAGCCGTCTTTTGCGATTGGAAAAATGGAAATGCTTCCGCCGCTGTAGTTGGCTGTTATCACGTTCTTCCCGGCAATGATGACATAGCAGGGGTCTCCTTCGTTTGTTTTTTGAGTGTTCAGTAGTTGAAAAGTGCCCTTTTCCTTATCGAAAGCCACAGCATTGACAGCGGCTCGTTCGTCATTGAACTCACTGACCGCATAGATGAACTTGCCATCGGAAGATGGAACAAGATAGGAGGCATTTTCTATTTTTATTCCGCTTAATGGGGTTGCCGTTCCGGTTTCTTCATTGAAACGGAAACTGTATAACCCGTTCTCGGCTCCTGATGTGTAAGTTCCTGCCAGCGTGATTAATTCATTTGCTGTTGTCGGGGTAATTTTCATATCTGTTCTTTTTTTAAAGGAACAACTGCTGAGGCTGATTCCGAGTACGCAAATAACGGCAAATGCTTTGCATACGGATATGGGGATTTTGAACGGCTCATTCATGTATGGGAGGTGTTATCGGTTGATTTTTATTTTCGTAACTGGGGCAGTTTTACTTCTGCCACTCCTACCCGGTCATCCCCTAAGACGATACGCAGGTCACTTGCCATTGTTTCCTTGAAATGGAAAGTATGCAGTTTGCCATACTCTTCTACAGTGCCGGAATATACGGTAAGAAACTGTCCTCCTCCGCTGGATAATTGGATTTCGAAATCGGTTCTTAATTTATTTTCACGGTTGAATGCAATGGATATGCTGTTTATCTTAGTGTCGTTCTGCAGGGAAAAAGTGATGTAGTCGCCTTTGTTACCTTCCCAGGAAGTTGATAAATCATTATCGATAACCTTACCGGCAGTTTCCTGATTGGTACTTGCACTGATGGGGGAGTCGCTTGAGGACGCCTGTGCGGTCGGCAGTTTCCCGCTTTCGACAACGGTTAATGTGCCGTTCAGGCGGATGTCTGTAGAAGAGGCTCCTGCCATCAGGCTGAACTCGCCCGGTTCTACCACCCAATGCATGTCTGCGTTCAGCAGTTCCAATGCTTTGCGGTCGATAGAGAAGCTCACTTCTTTGGTCTCTCCCGGTTTCAGATGGATACGTTCGAATCCGGCAAGGTTCTTTTCATAGGTGGTGACACTGCTTAAAACATCCCGTATGTAAAGTTGTACTACTTCGTCGCCTGCACGTTTGCCGGTGTTGGTAATTTTGCAGGTGACGTAAGCTTTTTGATTCGGGGTGATAACGGCGGGAGATATTTTAAGGTCGGAATATTCGAAGGTGGTGTAACTCAGTCCGTAGCCGAACGGATATAATGCGCCGTTGACACGTGACATGTTGCCGGATAGTCCGGTAGTTTTTCCTCCATCAACTTGTGAGGACGGTTTGCTGGGAAAGTTGAAGGGGATTTGTCCTACTGTTTTCGGGAAAGTTACAGTCAGTTTTCCGCCGGGATTGTAATCGCCGAAAAGTACGTCGGCTACTGCTTTCCCGCCTTTAGACCCCGGATACCAGGCTTCGAGTATGGCAGGCACGAACTTGTCCGCCCAGTTGATGGAAAGCGGACGTCCGTTGATAAGGATTAGGACGACAGGTTTTCCTGTGGCTGTCACCGCTTTTAGCAATTCGAGTTGACGGCCGGGAAGTTCGAGGCTGCTGCGGGATTTGTTCTCTCCGCAAGTGCGCTGCCCGCCTCCCAGTACAACAACCGCTACATCTGCCTCTTTTGCCTGGTTGACTGCTTTTTCTATTTCTTTCTGTTCTTCGTCCGTCAGAGGGTAATCTATCAGTTCCGATTCGGGCCAATTGGCGTCTACCAACTCGCAACCTTTGGTGTAAAGCACTTCCGCTTTTCCTTTCATTTTGTCTTGGATGCCTTTCAGCACGGAAGTCACTTCTACTGCCAATGGACCGTAGTGGGTCAGGGCATATGAGTGTTCATCTGCATTCGGGCCGCAAACCGCTATCTTTCGGATGTTTGAAGCATCCAACGGTAATGTGTTCTTGTCATTTTTCAACAGTACGATTGATTCGCGTGAGGCTTGTAAGGCTACCTCTTCGTTTTCTGCTTTTTCCACTTCTTCATCCGCTCCTTTCAAATCGGTCTGGTAGGGATGGTCGAATAATCCGACGAGGAACTTCACCCGTAAAATATCACGTACCCGTTCATTGATGACTTCTTCGCTCAATCCTCCTTCTTTTACCAGTTCTCTCAATGGCAAGACGTAGGAGTCCGGAGAACGGAAGGTGCATCGTACATTCAGCCCTGCTTCCACGCTTTGGCGGACAGCTTCTTTCATGTCTTTGGCTGTTCCGTGTTTGGTGTAGAGGTATTCTACTGCATCGCTGTCGGAAACTACGTATCCCCGGAATCCCATCTCTCCGCGCAGGCGGGTAGTCAGCCAGTAATAGCTGCTTTGAACGGGAAAACCGTCATAATCGTTGTAGGAGCTCATTATGCCGAGCAATCCCGCTTCGCGGATTACTCGTTTGAAAGGGTAGGCATGTATCATTTCCACTTCGCGCGGGGACATTTGCGGGTCGACACGTGCCATGCCTTCGCGCGCTCCTTTGTTGTTGCTGTATGCGATGAAGTGTTTTCCGGTTGCCGCTATCTGGTAATCGTGCTGCATTCCCCGTACCATTTCGATACCCAGTTCGGCTACGAGATACGGAGATTCTCCGTAGACTTCTTCGTAGCGTCCCCAACGTTGGTCGCGCCCTACGTCAAGTATCGGGGCATATACATTGGTATAGCCCAACATGCGCGCTTCCCGTCCGGTGATTAGTCCTATCTGGCGGATAAGCTGGCGGTTCCATGTGTGTCCCAGTCCTAATTGGGTGGGGAAGTTGGTGGCTTTATAGCTTTCCACTCCGCGTATGCCTTCATTGGTGAAGTCGACGGGGATGCCGAGACGTGTTTCTTCTATGAAGAACCGTTGCACTTCATTCAGTGCCCAGGCATGTTTGGAAGCCGGCCATACGTATTCGTTGTCCGACGGCGGAAGTCCCCATTGCTGGAAACCGTTCAGGTGTTCGTCAATTGCGCCGATTCCGTCTTTCCAGATTTGTTTTTTCCATTCGGGAGTTGGAAGGTCGTCTTTTAATACCCGTTTGTATCCGTAAAGGGTTACCATCTGGCATGTTTTTTCTTCCAGCGTCATCTGGCTGAGCAGGTCTTCTATGCGTGCGTCGATGGGAGCTGAGGAGTCTTCATATACGTCTTTAATACCGTTTTTGTTGAAATCTATCCATCCTTTTTTATACATTTCGGTACGGACAGGTTTGTAGGTAGCGGGTATTCTACTTGTCTTTTGTGCCGGGAGGATTGCACAACTTCCTAGAAATAAGGCTGTAAATAAAACTTTTCTCATGATATCTTTTTGTGTTAGGTATAAAATTGTTCCGTAAAGATACAGCTTTGATATAATATTTGCTAACGTATCCTCGTAATTTAAAAAACATTTCTTACCTTTGTGCTTTGGAAAGGCGTTTCGAAATCGCTATTTCATATTCATAAGAATTTGGGCTTGACTGGATTTGACAGCGGGCAGAAATGGTGAGTAAGCATGCAGTGGGTCGGTAATTTCCACTTAAATCTCAGTTATCAAAATTTTATCTGGCGAAACTAATTACGCTCTTGCTGCTTAATCGAATCACAGTAGATTAGCTTAATCCAGGCACTAGGTGCCAGGACGAGACATCACTCGGAAGCTGTTGCTCCGAAGCATTCCGGTTCAGTGGTGCAGTTACATCGGGGATAGTCAAAGGCGGCCTCGCACTTTTGATGAAACTTTAGAGGATAAGGCAGGAATTGATGGCTTTGGTTCTGTTCCTGCACGAAAATTTAGGCAAAGATAAGCATGTAGAAAGCTTATGATTTCCTCGTTTGGACGAGGGTTCGATTCCCTCCAGGTCCACAGAAGTCTGACGAAAGACAATGAAAAATCCTGTAATTCTCTGAATTACAGGATTTTACTTTTGTAAGATGATGAATTAAAATGAATATAAAAGAAAGTTTTTGGTTGGAGAAATCATTGGACTTAAAATATGTCCTTCTCCAAGTCCAACAGACTTCATTCTATTTTATTGATATTCAATATTTTATATTTGTATAATCCTCTGATTATTAAGACCTTTGCGTCATTGAAATAATAATTGAAAGTGATGTAATATGGTATCAATTTTATTCCTTCTTTAATATATAGAAGCAACTTGTACTAAAGAAATTGCGAATGTATGGTATATTGGCAATGACCTTGTTCAGTTTCTGGGGAGTCAATCGGAATTTGATTTCATAATGGGGATTAATGAAATACAATTGTTCGTGGATAATTTGATATCCACTTTTGTTAATGATGTTTTTGAACTGCTCAATGGTGCATTTTGTTTTTCTTATTTCCAAGAGTTCATTTACGGTATCGTCTTTCTCTCCACATCCTTTCAGTAACTTTTTATAGATGAAACGGGGCAATAGATGGATAAACGGAAGATGTGATATTATTTTGCTGGATGCGATTTGTTGATGCCCTCCAAAAGGCATTTGCCAAGCGGGGAAAGCCACAAAAATGATTCCGTCGGAAGATAAAAAAGAAGCCAAGTCAGAGAGAAAAAGAACTTTGTCGTGTATGTGTTCTATTACGTCATGGCAAATTATGAGGTTAAAATTGTATGTCAATTCTTTTAGCTTGAAGATGTCGGATACTATAAATTTTCCGTTCCTTCCTTTTTCCTTGAAAAAAAAGTTGGCTTGTTCTATTCTTGAACTTGCTATGTCCACTCCTGTAACATTGCAATTTAATTCGGCAAAGGGAAGTAAATTTCCTCCTTCCCCACATCCCACCTCCAATATATTGTTGGGAATGCGTTTCATTACTTTTTGGATGTATGGAATATAGTATTTTTGGCATGTATATGCTTGCTCCTCAAAATAGCATTTACGGTTTGTATGTCTTTGTTGCATGTTCTCTTTACTTTATTTATCACACTATTTATATGATAAGGAAAAGAGGGAAAGACTGCATACGTTTTGCTCTTTTTACCAAGAAAAGCGGATACCAATCGGAAGAGATATATCCAAAGGTCTTTGAGTTCGGATTGTATTCGGACTTCCTTTGGGGTTGAAATAATAATGAAGGCTTGGCTCTGCATAAATTCCCACGGAAGGAGTTATCTGATATTGGAAGCCTGCACTGACATCTATAGACCATTGTAAAGGAAGGTCTGAGTTTTCTTTTTGAACGGTTATTTTGTTATTTTCTATAATAGTTTCTTTTGTTATTGCTTTTATGGGAACTTCTAATATTGTTCCGGTTGAACTGTATATTGACATGTTTCCTCGTTTCCATAGTTGAAAAGTACCTTTTAAGGGTATTCCCAAATAGTTTATATATTGCATCTTTTCTGTGTAATATTCTCTTTGTGTCGTGAACTTTGATTTTAATAAAGTATAGCGTATTCCGGTTTCTATCCCCCAGCGTTCGTTTATGCTTTTATGCAAAGCTACGGATAGGGTGATAGGTGTATAATGATACACTTTCTCTTCTATTTTAATTTCTTCAGGTGCACCAGAGGATATATCGCCGGGAATGGTGGAATGTTTCATTTTGTTGTATGATTTTCCACCCGAATATGATATTGAAACATTCCAGTAGGATTTATTTTTCAAAGTGGGTATGACGCTTGTGTTGTATCCTCTTTTAGTTTTTTCCTTTTTAGCCGTATCTTTACTCTGTTCTTCTTTAAGATTTTGAAATGAATGGGATACTGTTATAGTGTCTTCGGAAGTAGAACTATGCCGTGCCGTATCTAAAACAGATGCAATGGGAGTCTGTCTTGGAGGATTGGATGGATATGAATGTTTTACAGAATCGTTTACGGTTTTCATGGAACTGTTATCTTCTTTTGCCATTTCTGTATATTCGGCTTCTTTTAAAGTCTTGTTGTTTAGAATAAACCATATACTTAACGGGAGTATAATCATTATAAGTATGAGTAATCCATATTGTGTTATAAGTTTTTTCAACATCTCTTTAGCCCTGAAAAGTTGGGAAGATGATGAATGTGTTGCTATTCCCAACAAAGAACTGATTTCTTTATGGGACATACCTTCTACTACTGATAATTTGAATATCTTTTGATAGCCTTCGGGAAGCTGTTCTACAAGTTTTATTAAGTCGGTATAGGAAGGAAGGTCTTTGGGCTGTATTTCATCAAGGGGTTCTTCGGTTTTTTCTAGTTCTGATAAAGAGATGATAGTTGATGTATTACGTTGATTGATGTATTTAAGGCATATATTTTTTACGATTGTCCTTATCCATCTGTCTAATTTATTAGGGTCTTGTAATGAACCGATAGAGGTGAAAATGATTATGAAGCTATCATGTATCAGGTCTTGTGCGATTTGTCTGTCAGCAACATAGAAAAGGCAAACTCTTATCATTTTATTGTAGTATTTTTGATAGAGTATGCCAAGAGCCTGTTTGTCTCCTTGACAACACAATTCTATAAGCCTTTTATTATTCATGCACCTTATAACTTTGTAATAAATAAGATATAAGGAGCCGGAAAAGACTGCATGTCTTTTCCGGCTTTAACATAATTTTATGGTTAAGTTGTGTTCTCATACCTTTTTGGGGTACTTCTTTTTGGGGGTGGCTTACACCCTGGTTTTCTTCTGTAAATCCCATTTCCCTGTATGGCTCGGCTATGGGTATCAGTTCTTTGCCGTGTGGGAAATAGGTGTCTATCCGTTTTCTGATGAGCCGGCTTTACAATTGCCAGTTCTTCTGTTTTTTAGAGGAGGCAAACAGATTTCTTTGGCCGGCGGTTATATATAAATCAATATTTATCCGTAAGTTTGCACTGATGGAAAACGATTAAGGATTATGACGAATGTAATAGATATGATGAGTTCTTTGTATCCGGTTTCCGATGATACAATACAAATGCTGAAAGAAAATGTGACAATCTGCCATTTCCCTAGAAAATACCTGTTGATAGAGGCCGGTAAATATGGCAGGTCGGCTTATTTTATTGAAAAAGGAATGACTCGTTCTTTCTGGCTGGTGAATGGGGAAGAGATAACTACTTCTTTTTCGTGTGAAGGAGGAATTGTGTTCAGTATGGATGAGTTGTACTATAATAAGATGAGTGAGGAATTTGTTGAAACCCTTGAGGAGGTTGTCGCTTATAAAATATCTCTGCCTGATTTGCTCCGGCTTTTTCAGACTAATATAGAATTGGCTAACTGGGGCAGGATTATCCATCAGAACGAGTATCGGCGTTTGCACCGTTCGCATAAGGAACGTCTGACATTATCGGCAAGGGAGAGATACGAGGAGTTCAGGCAACAGTTTCCACAGATATGCCAACGGGTACAATTGGGATATATCGCTTCTTATTTGGGAATAACGCTTTCTACTCTTAGCCGTCTCAGAAGTCGGAAATAACTCTTGTGCGGAGTAAAATTTTGATGTAGGACAATTTTTAAAATGTACGGGTTCAGTAACTTTGGGGCCTTATTGATAATGTGAAAAACAATCATTTAAAATTATAAATTTATCATGCAAAAAATTGCTTCTTCTGCTGTATTTGCAGATACCAAACCTCATTACGAGCTTCTTGACGGCTTGAGGGGAGTTGCTGCACTTCTGGTTATATGGTATCATATTTTTGAAGGCTTTGCAACGAGTCCCATAGACCAACGGTTTAATCACGGGTATCTGGCTGTCGATTTTTTCTTTATCTTGTCGGGGTTTGTGGTAGGATACGCTTATGACGACCGTTGGAAAACAACGATGAATGTGAAAAACTTTTTTAAGCGAAGGTTGATTCGTCTGCATCCGATGGTTGTATTGGGAGCTGTTTTGGGAGCTATAACATTCTACATACAGGGGTGCGAGAAGTGGGACGGTTCGCATGTGGCTGTTTCCATGCTGATGCTTGCCATGTTTCTTAATTTGTTTCTGATTCCTGCATTGCCCGGTTCCGGGTCTGAGGTTCGTGGAAACGGTGAAATGTATCCTTTGAATGGTCCGAGCTGGTCTTTGTTTTTCGAGTATATAGGGAACATCCTGTATGCGTTGTTTATCCGCCGGTTATCAACAAAACAGCTTACGGTGCTTGTCGTCCTTGCGGGAGCCGGATTGGCTTCGTTTGCCGTATGCAACCTTTCCGGTTACGGGCATTTGGGTGTCGGGTGGACGTTGGCGGATTATAATCTGCTCGGAGGTTTTCTTCGTTTGTTGTTTGCCTTTTCCATCGGATTGCTGATGTCGCGTGTTTTTAAACCGGTTAAGATTAGGGGCGGTTTCTGGATATGCAGTTTTTCGATTGCCGTTCTTCTTTCCGTTCCGCATATCGGCGGCATGGAATCTCCGTGGATGAACGGTATTTATGATTCCGTATGTATCATTGTCTTTTTCCCGATACTTGTCTATTTGGGAGCTTCGGGGAAAACCACGGACAAGGGGAGTTCTATGATTTGCAAATTCCTGGGGGATATATCTTATCCTTTATATATCGTTCATTATCCTTTTATGTATCTGTTTTATGCGTGGTTGTGGAGTGGTGAGAAACTGGCGTTTTCTGAGGTTTGGCCGGTGGCTCTGATTTTATTTTTCGGGAATATCCTGTTGGCATACCTTTGTCTGAAATTGTATGACGAGCCTGTAAGAAGATGGTTGACTAAAAAGTTTCTTGCTAAGAAATGAGACTATCATTTTGACTTCCGGCAGCCCGTGTGACGTACGGGTTGAGGCAAATATATGAGTTTCCCGGTCGGTTAACTGATTGTTGACAGGCCGGACGATGTTTTCGTCATTCTCTGTGGTGTCAAGGATAAGACCGATGGAGAATGATTTTTTGCCGCTATGCAGGTTTGTATCGAGTCTTCCGTTGGGGGCGGGCATGAGTAAATGAACTTCCTGTTTCTGGTTTTGCGGTTGTTTTCCTGGTTGCCGGATTCTCTTTTTTATTACCGTATCTATCGGTTTTATTAGATTATCCCGGCTAATTTGCGTAAGTTTGCTATGGTAATCAGGTAACATGGCTCAAAGAAAGATTATACATATCGATATGGACGCTTTCTATGCTTCTGTGGAACAGCGTGATAATCCCGAACTTCGTGGTAAACCGTTGGCTGTCGGCCATGCCGAAGAACGGGGAGTTGTAGCTGCTGCCAGTTATGAGGCCCGGCGTTATGGGGTTCGTTCCGCCATGTCTTCGCAAAAAGCGAAACGGCTTTGTCCCCAATTGGTTTTTGTACGGGGCAGGATGGATGTTTATAAATCCGTTTCCCGGCAGATTCATGAGATATTTCACGAATATACGGATATGATTGAACCTCTTTCGCTGGATGAGGCCTTTCTGGATGTGACGGATAATAAGAAAGGAATTTCTTTGGCGGTAGATATAGCGAAAGAAATAAAGATGAAGATTCGTGAACGGCTGGGGCTGGTGGCATCGGCGGGGGTATCTTATAATAAATTTTTGGCGAAGATAGCTTCCGATTATCGGAAACCGGACGGGCTTTGTACGATTCATCCGGAACAGGCGCTCGATTTCATCGCCCGGCTTCCTGTCGAATCGTTCTGGGGAGTAGGGCCTGTTACGGCGAAGAGAATGCATTTGCTTGGAATCCATAACGGCCTTCAATTGCGGAAATGTTCGTTGGAGACATTGACCGCGCATTTCGGAAAGGTGGGCATGCTTTATTACGAATGTGCGAGAGGAATTGACGAGCGTCCTGTTGAGGCGGTACGTATCCGTAAGTCTATCGGATGTGAACGTACATTGGAACAGGATATTTCTACCCGTTCGGCTGTTATCATCGAACTTTACCATGTAGCGGCGGAGTTGGCAGAACGGTTGCAACAGAAAGATTTTAAAGGGAATACGCTGACTCTGAAAATCAAATTCCATGATTTCAGCCAGATTACCCGAAGTATGACCCGGTTTCAGGAGTTGACGACTCTGGAACGAATTTTGCCGCTTGCCAAGGAGCTGTTGAAAAGCGTGGAATATGAACGGCATCCGATTCGGCTTATCGGGCTTTCCGTGTCTAATCCGAAGGAGGAGGTTGATGAGCGGCACGGAGTGTGGGAACAGTTGAGTTTCGAATTCAGTGACTGGGAGTGAATGAGGGGGGCTGCGTGTCGAAAACCGGGTGGAAAATAGGCTTTTATAAATGCCGGCAGGAAAATCTGTACTTTTTTGTCATTAGGTTCGTATGATTTGCCCACCTTCTTTTAAGACGGATGCGCTATCTTTGCCCTACTTAAATGAATAAATACCATGAATCGAATGAAACATTTACTTTGTGTTCTTTTTGCGGTGGCTTTGGGGAACTTTTCTTTCAAGGCCAATGCTTATACGGAACGTAATATGTTGCAAAAAGCAGCAGACGAAGCTACCCTGAAAAATGTATTGGTGATGAAACAGGCTTGGGTTCCTTATCCGGCTTATACGGACCGTGCGGCTTGGGACTCGTTGATGGGACCGAATAAACAGCGTCTTATCGAAGCCGGTGAGAAACTTCTCGATTATAAATGGCAGTTGATTCCTGCCACTGCTTATCTGGAATATGAACGCAGCGGAAACCGCAAGGTGATGGAAGTGCCTTTTGACGCTAACCGCCGGGCATTGAATACGTTGATGCTCGCAGAGCTTGCAGAGGGAAAAGGACGTTTTATCGACCAGTTGCTGAACGGGGCTTATATGAGTTGTGAGATGAATTCATGGGTCTTATCCGCACATTTGCCCCGTCAGAGCAGTAAACGTTCGCTTCCCGACTTCCGCGAACAGATAATCGACCTTGGTTCGGGCGGTTATGGGGCTCTGATGGCATGGGTACATTATTTTTTCCGCAAGCCTTTTGACAAAATCAATCCTGTCGTGTCCCTGCAAATGCGTAAGGCCATAAAGGAACGTATCCTTGACCCTTACATGAATGATGATGAGATGTGGTGGATGGCTTTCAACTGGCAGCCGGGCGAGATAATCAATAACTGGAATCCGTGGTGTAACTCTAATGTTTTGCAGTGTTTCCTCCTGATGGAGAATAATAAGGATAAACTGGCTAAAGCTGTTTACCGTTCGATGAAATCGGTAGATAAGTTTATCAATTTTGTGAAGTCTGACGGTGCTTGTGAAGAAGGTACTTCTTATTGGGGACATGCCGCCGGTAAACTTTATGACTACCTTCAAATCCTTTCCGACGGCACAGCAGGCAAGATATCCCTGTTTCAGGAACCGATGATTCGGCGGATGGGTGAATATATGTCGCGTTCTTATGTGGGCAACCGCTGGGTTGTGAATTTTGCCGATGCATCCGCACAGGGCGGAGGCGACCCTTTATTGATTTACCGTTTCGGCAAAGCCGTGAATAGTGATGAAATGATGCATTTTGCCGCATATTTGCTGGACGGTAAGAAACCTTATGTCACGATGGGTAATGATGCTTTCCGTTCGCTTCAATCACTGCTTTGTTGCAGTGAGCTTGTCAAGGTAACTCCTCAACACGATATGCCGGACGTGACTTGGTATCCGGAAACCGAGTTCTGCTATATGAAAAATAAAAACGGCATGTTCGTGGCTGCCAAAGGCGGGTTCAACAATGAAAGCCATAATCATAATGACGTCGGTACGTTTTCCTTGTATGTAAATACGATTCCGGTGTTTATTGATGCGGGTGTGGGGACTTATACTAAAAAGACATTCGGCAAAGACCGTTATACCATCTGGACGATGCAGAGCAATTACCATAATCTGCCGATGATTAACGGAGTGCCTCAAAAGTTCGGTCAGAACTACAAGGCGACCCATACTGCTTGTAACGAGAAAAAGCGTGTTTTCTCAGCCGATATTGCTGCTGCCTATCCGGCGGAAGCTAAAGTCAAGAGTTGGGTCCGTTCATATAAGCTCGATGACCGTAAACTGACTGTTAATGATGATTATGTGTTGGACGAGGCGCTGGAACCGAATCAGTTGAACTTCCTGACTTGGGGGGATGTCACCTTTCCGTCGCCGGGCAAGATACGAATCGAGGTGAAAGGACAAAAAGTAGAGATGACTTATCCTTCCCAGTTTAAAGCCGGATTGGAGACTATTTCATTGGACGACCCGCGGCTTTCTAATGTTTGGGGGAAAGAAATCTATCGCATCACACTAAAGACAGAAGAAAAGAAAGCGGCTGGAAAATATGAATTTGTCATTCAACAAGTAAAATAAGATTGAAAAGTAAATATATAAGGTATTAACATTTAAATTGCAGTAAGATGAGAAAAGTATTATTTGTCAGCCTTTTGGCTATTGTGGGAATGAGCGTAAACGCCCAGAACCTGATTAAAAATGAGAAATTTGCTACTGAAGTAAAGACTAAAGTGACTAATCCCAATAAGGCTACTGCAGGGGAATGGTTTATTATGAACAATGAAGCGGACGGAGCGACTTCCATTACTTGGAAACAAACGGGGGATGCCAAATATCCGAATGCGATGATGATAGATAATTCGGGAGCTGCCAAAAATATCTCTTGGTATAAGGCGTTTTTGGGGCAACGTATTACCGATGGACTGGAGAAAGGAATCTATGTTCTTACTTTTTATGCAAAAGCAAAAGAAGCAGGTACTCCGGTGGGCGTTTATATCAAGCAGACAAGTGAAGAAAAAGGAGAGAACGGTAAATATAATACAACTTTCTTCATGCGCAGGGACTATGATGCGGATGCACAGCCGAATGCTTCGGGAGCACAGTATAACTTTAAAATTAAGGATGCCGACAAATGGACGAAGGTAGTGGTTTATTATGATATGGGACAGGTGGTAAATTCCATCAGCAGCAAAAAAGCCAATGCAAACCAGGAAGTGTCTGACACGGATGATGATGCGGCTATCCTGAAAGATTGCTATGTGGCTATCCTCGCTCAGGGTAAAGGCGGCGTTGTGGAAATCAGTGACGTGACATTGAAAAAGAAATAAAGAAGTGTAGAAAGAAAAAGGGTTTAATATTAGGTTAATAAGAAAGACGGGGTGATAAAGTAGGGATACTTTTCCACTCCGTCTCTTTTATCTTTATAGACGTCGGGACGGCTTATCCGATTCCGAGTTTCTCTTTTAATTTTTCCGGCAGGGAATCCTTGTGTACCATGATACAGATTGTTTTGGCGCGTACATAACTTTCAGACATATTCAGGTAACCTCCGCATTTGTTGCTTTCCGCTCCCCATGAATTTTTGGTTATATAATATTTCGTGCCGTTCCGGTCTTTTGCTATGCCGGTGATGTGCATTAGATGGTCGTCGGTGGTAACGAACTTTTCATAGCCTTCCTGGCGTATCTCCGGTGTTACGTCGATTTCGGGGTAGGGATGTTCGAATTTGAAGACTTCTTCCAAACGTTGGTATTCCGGCATTTTCTCAAACCGTGCGCGGTCGGTGCTCGAGTAGTCTTTTATATCTTCCACTTGCGGGTTAATGGCAATGCCGTTTTTGAAAGAAAAGCCTTGTTCGCTGACATCTCCGTCCCAACAGACGGTGTATCCCTTGTTTAATGCACAGTCGATGGCTTCAATCAATTCGTCTAACGGAAGGTTATACATTGGCTGGTTTTCCCAGTTGTCCGGCACTTCGGGAGAAAATGCCTCATAATATGGTTTGTGGGTGAAACTTGTCAGCTCGATGTAGTCATCCATATTCAGTCCCAGGCTTTCGGCAAATGACAGTGGCGTGTATTCTGTTCCTTTGTATGTAAATCTTTCCGGTAACTTGCCTAAGTAAACATCGAACAAGTTATCAATCAGCAAGTTGAATTGCGGAGTACGTTTTTTAGAGGCGATATTCGCATCTGTCAAGGTTTTGAAATAGTATGACAACTCCCTGTGATTATGTTCTTTATTGTCTCCTGTCAGGCCGGGATATGCTTCTTCCGGCACAATCCCTACTTGTTTATAAGCGTTTTTGAAAGTGTGCGCCAGGCTTCCTTCTCCGACATTTCCTTTTCCGCGACGCAGGAAATTATCTTCCATCTGGTTCATGTATTTTTTGCGGACGATAAACATTTCCGATAAGTCATACTCTCCTTTTCCCATACGGAGCAGTTCCGACTCCATGAAGGAAGCAGTGGCAAAAGCCCAGCAAGTGCCGCTGGAAGCCTGGTCTTTGACAGGAGTGGCCTGGTGGGATACAACGGTTGTGAATTCATAACCGGGTGTTTGTGCGAAAGAGGTTGCAGTTAACGCGAACAGTGCAACCGACAGGAGTAATTTTTTCATAATATAGTGTGTTTTCTTACCTTTAAACATACAAAAGTATAAAAAAAGCGAGGATACTCGAAAGTTCCCCGCTTTTTTAATATAATTAGTGTGTTTATTTACATGGCAATCTGCTGTGACAGCAGTTTTTGAAGTTTACCGTTCAAGGTTTGGCACATTGCGCCGTTTCCCATTGCTTGATAGCGTTTAATACGGTACTGTAACATCATAATTTTTTCATTTGCATTCTTTTTCATAATTTGTTTCCTCTTTTTTTGCCCTCCACGTTTTGAAGAGCGGTTTTACATCTCATTTTCTTTATTAACACTGCAAAGGTACGAAATGTTTTTGAATTATATGCTGTAAAACATAAAAACATTCTTTTTCTTTTGATTTTTCTTTTTATGAGGAGTTTCGGGTGAGGCTCATATTACAAACCTACTACATACATTCACAAGGACTTATATCCTTTTTTTGAAAAAAAGTTGTAATTTTGTGAATGTACCTTTTAAAGGACATAAAAAACGGTCACATATTTATTTTATTAAGCTATGAATAAGAATACACACATCCGTCTGTTGTTTATCCCGATTCTGTCGGTTGTATTGTTGGCTTGCGGTGAGTCTCATTTTCTGAAAGAGGAGACTTACCGGAACCGGGTGATTCAGGATTTTGAGCAGAAGCGGCAAGCGCTTCCTCATGGAGATTTATTCGCAATCTTTTCAGATGCGACTTTGACTGTAGCTGAACGTGAGGCGTTGATGTTTTTATATGCTTATATGCCTATAGGGGATATTACGGATTATTCCGGTGAGTATTATCTGGAAAATCTCCGTCTTTCCGGACAGGTCCGCAGGGAAATGCCTTGGGGCAAAGAGGTGACCGATGAACTGTTCAGGCATTTTGTCTTGCCTATCCGTGTGAACAACGAGAATTTGGATGATTCTCGGAGTGTGTTTTATGAAGAGTTGAGGGAGCGTGTGAAGGGGCTTTCGATGAAGGATGCGATTCTGGAAGTAAATCATTGGTGTCATGAGAAAGTGGCGTATCGTCCGAGCGATGCCCGGACCAGCTCGCCTTTAGCTACGGTGAAGACCGCTTACGGACGTTGCGGTGAAGAGTCTACTTTTACGGTGGCTGCACTTCGTTCCGTCGGAATTCCTGCACGCCAGGTTTATACTCCCCGTTGGGCGCATACCGATGATAACCATGCTTGGGTAGAGGCTTGGGCGGACGGTAAGTGGTATTTTCTCGGCGCTTGCGAACCGGAGCCGGTTTTGAATCTGGGATGGTTCAATGCTCCTGCCAGTCGTGGAATGTTAATGCATACAAAGGTATTCGGACGTTATGACGGGCCGGAGGAAGTGATGCTTGAAACTCCCAATTATACGGAGATTAATGTAACGGAGAATTATGCTCCGACAGCGAAAGCGACTGTCTTGGTAACTGATGCGGACGGTCGGCCTGTTTCCGGGGCAAAGGTGGATTTTAAAGTCTATAATTATGCGGAGTTTTATACGGTAGCTTCCAAATACGCCGGTACCGACGGCCGGGTATCGTTGACTGCCGGAAAAGGAGACATGTTGGTATGGGCTTCTGACCGGGGAATGTTTGGCTTTTCCAAGTTGTCGTTTGGTAAGCAAACGGAGCTGACATTAGTTCTCGATAAAAGAGAAGGAGATGTTTTTGAAACGGATATTGATATAGTGCCCCCGGTTGAGAATGCCGATTTGCCGGGCGTGACGCCGGAACAACGGGCGGAAAACGATTGTAGGTTGGCACAGGAGGATTCGCTCCGTAATGTTTATATTGCTACTTTTCCGACTGCAGGACAGATTGATTCTGTGATATCCGGTTTAAAAGAGAAAGTTTCCCCGTGTGTCAGGAAAGTTCTGCACTCGTTCATTACGGATTCCCGCGGGAACCACAAGGTGTTGGTCCGTTTTATTCAGGAAGCTGACCGGCAAAGGAAACTCATGAAAGGGATTGCTCTGCTCCGGATGCTTTCAGAGAAAGATCGCCGTGATGTCAGTTATGAAGTGCTGGAAGACCATTTTCTGCATACGAGAGATGTCTCCGATGATTTATACGATTGCGCTTTGTCGGCATGTGCGACCTGTACCGACGTTTGTCCGGCGGAAGTGAAGGATATTCTCAATCCGCGTATCGGTACGGAAATGCTGACCCCGTACAGAGCCTTTTTCCAGTCGAAATTTACGGAAGCACAAGCCGATTCTTTCCGTATTCATCCTCAATTGCTGGTGGAATGGGTAAGTAACCACATTGCGGTTGATGAAAAAAATAATTCCCAACGCATTCCGGTTTCCCCGGAAGGGGTCTGGCGTTCGCGGGTTGCGGATTCTTATTCACGGAATGTCTTTTTTGTGGCGTTGGCACGTAGCATGGATATTCCTGCCCGTATGAGAGATACCGACGGATGTGTAGGATATGTGCTTTTTTCAGACCGGAAACGTGTTCCGGCAGGTGAGTTTGTGAAAGCGGACTTTGATAAGAAAGAGAGTGTACGGGCTTATGAAGGATTTTACCGTCTGTATGATGGAAAAGAACCGATAGCCTGCGGTGACGACAGGGCTAAATACTACAATAAATTTACCATTTCCAGAATTGTTGACGGAAGGCCTGAATTGATAAGTTTTGATGAAAATAATCCGGACGAAAGAGTTTCCGGCATATTGGATGCAGGATATTATTTATTGGTTACCGGTACGAGGCTGGCCGACGGCAGTGTGCTGTCGAGGATTTCTTCTTTTGTATTGCCGGCGTGTACGTTGCCTTCAGGCAAAGTGGGATTCGAGCCGACGAAAGTTCCCTATCATTTGCGGGAATCGGGGGAAAAAGTAGCCGTAATCGGTAACTTCAATTCCGAATCCCTTTTCACACCGGTGAAAGGAACGGGAGAAAAAACGGAACTTCTGTCTGAACAAAGTTTGTTACAGGCATGTGGCCGCGGATATTTTGTGGTCGGGATTCTCGGTCCGGGACAGGAACCTACCAATCATGCTTTGCGTGATATTGCCGTTTTTAAATCCGAACTGGAGAAATGGGGAAGGAAGCTCGTGTTGCTTTTCCCGGATGAGGCCCGGTATAGAAGATTCCTTCCTTCCGAATTTCCCGAATTGCCTTCTACGGTGATTTATGGCATAGATACCGGCGGCATTTGCAAACAAATCATAGAGGGCATGAAATTGAAACATCAAGATAGTTTGCCGGTATTTGTCATTGCCGATACATTCAACCGGGTCGTTTTTGTTTCACAAGGATATACTATCGGTTTGGGAGAACAATTGATGAAAACCGTTCGAGGATTATAAAGTTCTGCCTGAGACCGCTTGAATCGTATCCCTGACTCTTTGTGCGGTAGTTACGTCTCGTGCGTATTCGTCGATATGTACGGTACCGCCCATAGATATTGATTCATTCCTGTAAATCATTCCGCTCTTGATGCTTTCCCTGGCGGAGAAGTGGAATTCATGTATCTTTGTCTCCTGGGCGATTCGGTTAATGTTCTTTTCGTTAACTCCGCAACCGGCCAGCAGGATAATTCTTCCTGCTGCCTGTTCTTGTAACTTTCTGAGCAGGGGAATACCTGATTCGGCTGTGGGTTGTTGCCCGGAAGTAAGAATACGGTTACATCCCAGTTGGATGATTTGTTCCAATGCCTGTTCCGGGTTACGGCAAACATCGAAAGCCCTGTGAAAAGTTACGGACAACCCTTGTGAGGCTTTCATTAATTCTTGCATGATGGCGAGGTCAATTTCTCCACCGGCAGTCAGGCAACCGAATACGACTCCGTCAGCTCCCAGTTGTTTTGCCATTTCTATGTCTTTCAACATCGTCTTGACTTCAATGGGAGAATAGAGAAAATCTCCGCTTCGGGGGCGGATTATGACATGTAGACGGGTTGTTTTGAGTATCTCGCGTGCCGTAATGATTTCCCCGTAAGAAGGGGTTGTTCCGCCTTCCGGGATGCCGGCGCATAATTCTACCCGGTCTGCTCCGCCGTTCTGTGCAGCCAGGCAGCTTTCTACGGAATTGGCACAAACTTCGAATTGGAATTTATTCATTGTTAACGGGAATTTGGTGGAATGAAAGTTACACCGACTCTTACAGGAAACGTTGTTGCCCGGACACGGTTATCAACATTCGCTTTGTATTTGCAGAAATCTGCGTAATCAGTGTTTTTAAACGGTTGGCTATTAAAAAAAGGGCGAAATAATTCGCCCTTTTCCGTATTGGATATTTTGGTATTCCGGTTTTATTTAGCGAAACTGACCGCGCGTGTTTCACGGATAACGGTAATCTTCACTTGTCCCGGATAGGTCATCTCATCTTGGATTTTCTTAGCGATTTCGCCGGACAGGCTTTCCGTTTGTTTGTCGTCAATCTTGTCAGCACCTACGATTACGCGAAGTTCGCGTCCTGCCTGGATGGCATAAGTCTTGGTTACGCCCGGATAGGACATTGCTAGTTGTTCAAGATCATTCAGGCGTTTGATGTAAGCTTCCACGATTTCGCGGCGTGCACCCGGACGTGCGCCGGAAATGGCGTCGCAAACTTGTACGATAGGAGCCAGCAGGCTAGTCATTTCCGTTTCGTCATGATGAGCGCCGATGGCATTGCAGATATCCGGTTTTTCTTTATATTTCTCGGCTAGTTTCATACCCAGTAAAGCATGGGGCAATTCCGGTTCTTCATCGGGTACTTTACCGATATCGTGCAATAATCCGGCACGTTTTGCCTTTTTAGGATTCAGTCCCAGTTCCGATGCCATTACCGCACAGAGGTTGGCGGTTTCCCGTGCATGCTGCAATAAATTCTGACCGTAAGAGGAACGGTATTTCATTTTACCGATAATGCGAATCAGTTCGGGATGCAGTCCGTGAATACCGAGGTCGATGGTCGTCCGCTTACCGGTTTCTATAATTTCTTCTTCTACCTGTTTGCGTACCTTGGCTACCACTTCTTCGATACGGGCAGGATGGATACGGCCGTCGGTAACGAGCTGATGTAATGCCAGACGGGCAATTTCACGGCGAACCGGGTCGAAAGCGGAGAGGACAATCGCTTCCGGTGTGTCGTCTACGACAATCTCCACGCCGGTCGCAGCTTCCAGAGCACGGATATTGCGTCCTTCGCGTCCGATGATGCGTCCTTTAATCTCGTCCGATTCGATGTGGAACACCGTCACGGAGTTTTCGATAGCGGTTTCCGTAGCTACCCGCTGGATAGACTGGATTACAATCCGTTTTGCTTCTTTGCTGGCAGTCAGCTTCGCATCGTCCATGATATCGTTGATATATGACTGTGCCTGTGTCTTGGCTTCTTCCTTCAACGATTCTACCAGGCGTTCTTTGGCTTCTTCCGCAGATAAACCGGAAATAGCTTCCAATTTCTCGATTTCCTGTTGTTGCAACCTGTCTAACTCTTCTTTTTTCTTATCGACGATGACAAGTTGCGCTTCCAGGTTCTCCTTGACAGCTTCGGCTTCCATCTTCTTGCGTTGGATTTCTTCCTGACGCTGGCCGAGCACCATTTCACGTTGTTTCAGTTTGTTTTCCGCCTGTTGAATCTTTTGATTCCGTAAAGCTACTTCTTTTTCGAGGTCTGCTTTCTTGTTCAGGAACTTCTCCTTCACTTCCAGCAGTTTGTTTTTCTTAATTACTTCCGCTTCTGTCTCCGCTTCTTTCAGGACATTGTCGTATTTGGATTTCAACACATACCGGAACAGGATGTATGAAAGTATCCCTCCTACGATGAAGCAAGCAATTGCTGTTGCTATTATTGCTATCATTTTACATTATAATTTAAGTATATAAATAAAAACGCACCGCCAAATATCTAAGCAAACTTCTTGCTCGGATATTGTGCAGTGCGTGGTTGTTTTTTCTTTTATCAGTGAATGACCGGCTATTTCTCTTTGAAATAATTGTCCAGTAATTCTGTCAGTTCTTTTACCTTCTCCGCATACGGACCGGTATCATTACGTTGCATCAATTGCAGTTTCTCTAATGAAAACTGATAAGCTACCATGGCGATAATCTTTTCCGGTTCCACACTTTTGTATGCTTCCCGGTATTTATTAAGCCTGATGTTTACCTGTTTGGCAGCTTCCCGCACCATTTCTTCTTCCTCACGGTTGATAGTTAACGGATAGTTTGAATCTGCTATCTGCAGGTTTATTTTTATTTTATCGTTCATACATCTTCTTCCTATTCATTCAACAAAGCGATGCATTTATCGACTTCACGCACTAATTTTGACAATC
>NZ_CAUCSQ010000015.1 GCF_958445495.1 uncultured Bacteroides sp.
GTTCTGCTGTCTGATACAAGAGGATAAATTGAATTGATAGAACTCACCTTAAAAAAGAACCCTTATAATCTAAATAAGGAAGAACTCGCATTGCGAAAAAGAAACTTAGAAGAAGCATTCAGCTATTTTAAAGAAGTTTCAAGTCAACCTTCAATCAAGATACATAGGAAAGCAACAAATGAAAGTATAAAAATGGAAGATAGTTTAATGCTTGGATTTAAGGCCAAGTTTAATGGTGTTCCCCAAATGACAATTTTGGATACAGGTGTTGATTCATATATCTTAATGAAAAAAACGACAGCCAAAGCAATAGGTATAAGACTAAAAAGTGAATCAAAAGGAACGTTGAATGGAGTGGAAATGATGGGAGAAGAGAATATGGTTGATTCTATAGAAATAGGAAATATTACGCTTTATAATATTCCTGTTATAATTTATGATTTCGATTTGACTTCATGTTTGTCGGATTCCATTAGAAAAGATTCATCTACAATGGAACGGTTTAAAATGGCAGACAAATATCTCGAGAATCCGATAATAGGATTACTGTCTATGTTATTGATTGGTAAAATTGAAATAGATTGGGAGAATAGAAATATATTTTTCCCATATAAGAATAGCAATATACTTCGAAAAGATAATAATCTGTTTGTATTTAATAATATGTTATATGCGCGTTTGAAAATAAATAGAACCCCTTTTACAGGATTACTGGATTCAGGTTCTGATGATTATATTAATATGGATACAACATTTTATCAAAAATATCAAAAGGAAATTCCAATAGATACTACAACTGTTAAAGAAAAGCTTAATATAGCATCTGTTCATGGGGTTCAATTGGATGTAAAATATATGGTTGCGGATAATCCTATTATTGAATTTAATGAAAGAACTATAGGGTATACAGGTAAGCATAATATACAAATATATCCGATGTTTCTTCCTTACTTGGTTTCAGATGGAGTATTAGGTATCAATTTTATGAAAAGTATTGGTCGAAAAATATTACTTGATTTTGATAATATGCGTCTTGAAACTATTGAATAAATAGTAAAGATATGGAAATAAAACTGATACCAAATACGTATTTGAAATAATTTCGGAATAATACAGGTATTCAAATAGTTATACCCATTTGAATGCCGAAAACACTCTATAGATATGAAAGATAAGAAACTTTACTTGGTAGCGAACTTTGTTTTCATTTTTTTTCCATACTTTTTGTATGGACAGGAGGATAAATCACAAGAACTTAATACCTTGTTGAATGAAGGAAAATACTTTGAATCGAGAAAACTATATAAAGAAATATGCGATGTGATAAGTCCGGATATGGATTTATTCTATAAGTTTCAAATGGCGCAGTTTATGAATAAAAATGATAGTGCGGCTATTTATATAGAAAATATGTTGATTGATTATCCGGATATGTTTGGGAATAATACAATTTTTGTTTATGCTAGATTATTTGATATATATGCAGTCAGTCTAAGAAACTATGAGAAGAGTGTATGTACCTATAAGCGTATGGTACAACATTTAAAAGATAATCCTTATCATTTGGATGAGAAGGAACTTGCTTTGTGGAAGGATGGGAATAAAACTCGTGTGGATTATTTAAAACAATTGATGAGTCAACCTCCAATAAAATTGAAACGAGGGAGTGTAAACAGCTCTGTATCTTTTAAAAGTGATAAAAAGCAATTAGTAATAGATGTAAAAACTAATGGCATGTCGCAGAAGACGCTTGTTGATACTGGATGCAATTTTTATTATATAATGAATCGAGGAAAGGCAGAGGAATTGGGATTGGAATGCGCTGTTTCCGAAATGAGTAAAGGAGTGATTAATAATACTGAAATGCTTATAAAACAAGTTATTGTTGACTCTATTGAAATAGGAAACATAACCCTTTATAATATACCGGCAACAATCTTTGAATATGATATTACTCAATATCTTCCTGATTCTGTAAAACAACAACAAGAATCTTTTGCTCAAATAGAACCTTTATACACGAATATTACTAATCCAATTATTGGATTACCAATAATGAAATTGATTGGGAAATTCTTAATAGACTATGAGAAGCAGGCAGTTTCTTTCCCATCTATTACCTTTCGTTTGGATTCGTTGATAGATTCTAATATGTTTCTTTACAATGCATATTTATATACACAGTTAAAGCTAAATAAGAAGGACTTTACAGGAACATTGGATATCGGTTTTGATGAATATATGATGATTGACTCTCTATTTTATGAAAGATATCAAAATGACATACCAACGGTTTCTATGGCAGAAAAAGATTCTTATAATATTGTAATGGTTCATCAATTTTATAATAATATTCCATATAAAATTGCCCATAACCTTTCTATAGAATTTAATAATAAACGAGTGTCTCCTCCTTTAGGAAAGGACATAAAAATATACTCAATGCAGCCTGTTTTTTTGCCAATGAAGATTTTTGATGGGATTATAGGATATGATTTTTTTAGAAGGTTAGGAAAGAGGGTATTGCTTGATTTTGATAATATGCGTCTTGAGGTAGAAGAATAGCTTAGCTTAGATAAATGAAAAATACGATTTAAATTATGAATAATAGAAGAGCTTTTTTAACATTGTTTTTTTCTATCATCTATGTTCTGGCTTTTGCTCAAAATGAACAACAGCAAAAGTTGTTGACTTTATTGAGTGAAGGTCGATATTTCGAATCAAGAGATTTGTATAATGAAATACACGATACCCTTGATTTCGATGAAGAGTTATATTATAAGTATTGGATGTGTAAATTTATGAATAGAAAAGATAGTGCTGCAATTTGTTTGGAAAAGATGCTTGAGGATTACCCTGAATTTGTAGGGAATGGTGTAATGTCGATTTATATAGAGCTATTTAATATATATACTGATCTTAAAGACAAAGAAAAAGGTGTATATACCTATAAACGTGTGATGGAATATTTAAAGGATAATCCTTATGGTATCAATGAAGAAGATATACCTGTGCTGAAGAAAGAAACAGAAGAACGTTTTGCTTGTTTTAAACAGCTAGTGAATGAACCTCCCATTAAGTTGAGACGGAAAAAAACAAGTGATTCCTTAAAAATAGAAGGCAAAGATAAACTTTGGCTTAATGCAAAGTTCAATGGGTTCGTACATAAAGCTATATTTGATACAGGAGGAGGGACATACTGTACAATGAGTCGAAATTGTGCAGAAAAAATAGGTGTTAAATATAATACATCTAAAATAGTAAAAAAGCCATTTAATAATACTGATATGCAAATAATTATGGATTCTATTGAAATAGGGGACATTGTACTATACAATATACCGATTCAATTATTGGACCATGATATAAGTCAATATTTGCCCGACTCGATTAAAAATGATTCGATAGAAATGGAAGACTTTGATTCTGTAAAGGATGAGATTGGTAGTCCGATTCTTGGTTTACCGATGATGCAGTTGATAGGAAGATTGCTGATTGATTATGAAAACAATACAATATCTTTTCCTGATATTCATACAAAAATATCAGAAGAACCAAATCTTTTTTTCTATAATGGGGTCTATATGCATGCGAAGTTAAATAAGCAAGACTTCATAGGTCAGTTGGATACAGGAGCCGATAGTTATATTGAGATTGATTCAGTATTTTATGAAAAACATAAAAACGATATACCAATAGATACTATGACAGTGAAAAAGCCATATAATCTTGCAATGTTTCATCGTACATGGGTTGATATGCCTTATCAAATTCCGGATAATTTGAAAATAACTTTTGATAATAAACAAATATCCCCGCCATCAGATGATGAGAATCCGATAAGGATATATTCAATACAACCTATTTGGTCAACGAAGGTTTTTGATGGAGTAATAGGTTACGATTTTTTCAAAAAAATCGGGAAAAGAGTATTATTGGATTTAGATAATATGCGTCTTGAAGCTATTGAATAAATAATGAAAATATGGGAGCAAAACTAACTGTGATTATTCCTTTCTTAAATGAAAAGGAGGAAGTTCGTAATACTGTGAAAAGTCTTCGTGAGAGTTCAGATCAATGTTTTAAGATAATTCTTATTAATGATTGTTCTACCGATGGATACGATTATAAAAAAATTGCAGAAGATTTTGAAACTCAATATATTGAACCTTCAAAAAGAATGGGAGTTGCTGCATCACGAGATGAAGGCGTAAGTAAATGCAATACGGACTATTTCTTATTTTTGGATGCCCACATGCGGGTTTTTCAAAGAGATTGGGTGGAAATAATTGACTAGAGAACTTGATAATGATAGGAAGTGTCTGTTTTGTGCATCTACTTTAAGTCTTGATAAAGAGAGAGTGCCAAATACTGATAATTTAGGATATGCTTCCCGTTTTGATTTTCTTGATTTGAATGCTCCCTGGTTGACAGATAAAGATGATAAATCTGATGACAGAATTATTGATGTTCCTTGTGTGATGGGAGCTTCTTATGCTTGCAATAAGGATTATTGATTACAATTTAAAGAAGAAACCGTCCCTCACCACGAAAGAGGGCGAGACTGAAACGATGTATGCCGACATTGTTTATAGCGGAACAATTACGGCAAGGCTGCTTATTCGGGCAGTAGCCAAGAAAACCGGATTCAAAGAGGGAATGATAGAAGGAACCCTTTCCGAGTTGCGGGACGAAACACTCGACTACCTGGGCGAGGGATTCCGGGTAGAACTGGGAGAGTTTGGATTCTTCATATCTGGCAACATGGGTTTATTACAAGAACAACGTACACCCAACTCACAGGACGGCTGAAGAATACCGCGCTCGCTGACCTCAAATCTTTTGCAGTCGAGGGTATTATCAAGAGGGAGGGACGGGGCAATCAGATGCACTTCATTGCACCGCCACCCAAGGAGCCGGACGGCGAGTAGTGAACTCTGAATGGAGCTGTTTAACTTACGTTCGCGTGTCTAAAACGTACTGTAATCATTCATCTTTAAATGATATTATGGCTGGAAATTTGTATCTTAGCGCCCATGTTGGGTTACTAATCCGGTAACCATATATGTTTGTATAATACTTCTAAAATAAAAAAACGATGTTTCAGAAACTTGTAGCTATAGAACCGGTCAGCCTGGTTCCGTCGGCCGAAAAAGCGTTGTATTCATTTGCCGGTCAGGTGGTGATGTATCCTGATATACCCGCAAATGATGATGAAATAATTGCCCGTATCGGAGATGCTGATGCGGTGCTTTTGAGTTATACCTCCCGTATCAACCGGTATGTACTCGAATGTTGTCCGAATGTGAAATACATTGGAATGTGTTGTTCACTCTATTCTCCCGAAAGTGCCAATGTTGATATTCGTTATGCCAATGAACGGGGTATCACGGTAACAGGTATCCGGGATTATGGTGACGAGGGAGTAGTGGAATATGTAGTCAGTGAGTTGGTGCGCTGTTTGCACGGCTTTGGACAGGAAACGTGGGAAGATTTGCCTCGTGAGATTACCGGATTGAAAGTCGGAATAGTCGGACTGGGTAAGTCTGGCGGCATGATAGCGGACGCCTTGAAATTCTTTGGTGCTGATATTTCATATTATGCCCGCAGTGAGAAAGAAGCGGCTACTGCCAAAGGATATCGCTTTTTGCCATTGAGGGAACTCCTGGCAGAGAGTGAAGTCATTTGTTGTTGCCTTAATAAAAATACGATTCTGTTGCACGAAGAGGAATTTAAGCAGATGGGTAACCGGAAGATCTTATTCAATACCGGTTTGTCACCGGCATGGGATGAGGCTGCTTTTACTGAATGGCTGGAAGGTGATAACCTTTGCTTTTGTGACACGATAGGCGCGTTGGGGGGTGAACAACTTCTCAATCATCCGCATGTACGTTGTATGCAGGTGTCTACTGGCCGCACGCGTCAGGCGTTTGACCGCCTGAGCGCAAAAGTACTGGCCAATCTGTCAGAATACAATGGGTGAAGCGATATTAATCAGGGTGCTCACTACTGACCACCCTGCAATATCCGATGTAGCACTATAAATGTCTACTACGGCATGCACCTGGTCATTTTTGATTTCTACTCTTTGCGTATCTCCCACAAATCCGGGAGTAGACTGTATGGATACCTGCATGTTCTCCGGACCGACAGAAGCCCGTGAGGCGGCAACTGTAACATTCACTTTGGTTGGAAAGAGGCGAATCGCTTCCGCAGCACTGCCGGAGAAAACGGTACGCTGCTCCGTTTGCAAAGAATCATCATAAACGGGAGTTCCTTTGAGTGCGTTAGGACCTTTTTCATTGAAGAAGCGAGCCGTCGTATTTCCCATCAGGGAGGCAGTTCTTAAAACATCGAATCCACCGGTAGCTCCGGATGCGATATAGACCCGTGTACCATTTGCCCTGGCGGTTTCTGTCACTTCCCGGTAGAATGCCTCATCTGCCAAAGCACCGATAGACAAAGTAACGACAGACGTTCCGTTTCTCAATGCCGGCAAAGCCAATTCTCGCATGGCGGCAGGAGAGGCCGATTCTACCAGATAATCAGGCTTTAATGCCAATAACTCTTCCAATGTGGCGCAAGCAATGCAAGGCTTGCCATGTTGCTGCATTTTATTTACGATGTGTGCTGCTTTTGATGCCGTACGCGAATAGACACCTACCAGATAATAATCTGGTAATAAGCCTTTGACAACTGCATCCGCAACGATTTCTGCAAGTCGTCCACATCCTACAATGACTAATTTTTTCATGCAACAAAGATAATACTTTTATTGGTAAGAGCTTCGGCCGGTCTGTAATTACTGGAGGTCTGACAGGATATCCTCGTAACTGATGGCAGGCTTCTCATTCAACAGGCGTGTATGCTCTGCGACGAAAGTGTCATAACACCTTTTGGATGCTCCCTTCTGTCCCATCTGGAATAATATCTGGCACTTGATGCGCATCGCTTCTTCATCAAGCGTATCATTAAGCAGCAGGACGTCTGCTATCTGCAATATGAGCTTGTTGTTTCCTTTCACATCAGAGGTTTCCAACATTCTAAGCATGAAAGTAGTGACCTGTTTGGTATATTCGTCTTTGAAAGAGTCGAGCCATTCTGCACTGATGGTAGGTGTGAGTGTTCCTCCCGCAGCGAGTTTCAGAATACGCTGTAAGGTAGCGATGTCCACCGTTGCTTTGTCCGGTACTTCCTGTAGGATTTTGCTGATCTCATGATAGTCACAGGTAATGTCGTCACCTATACTGATAGACCAGTAGCCGCCTTTATAATTAATGGCTATGTCCCCTGTTCTTTCAAGAATAAGCCGTAGTTTCCTGATATTCACATTCCGGGTGTTGGAAGCATCCGCTTTGTTCATTCCCAGCCAGAAAGTCTCGTCCAGTTCCTGCGAAGTCACTTTTCTGCCTTTTGCAATACTGTTTAGCAGGATATATAGAAACACCTGTTTGATGATGGGCGTAAATTCCTGCGTGATATCATTTCCTTCCTTATCGAACACCTGAAAATCTCCGAGAAGATGGATGGTGGATATACGTGGCTTTTTATCCTGTAATTTGGTTGTGACGGGCTGTTCCTCTGCCTTTGCGGAATTGTCTACCCTCCCTTCTTCCAAAGTACCTGCTGTCGCAGGAGATATTTTTCTCTTCAACCGTTTCCGGTAGCTGATGGTAACGCCTATTATAATAAGGAGAACCACGACCGATAATACGATGTATTTCATAAGCTCCTTATCCCCTCCGGCAGGTATCTGCTCTATGTCCGAAGCCTTGAGTGGAGGAAATGCAAGCGAATAGATTTCGACACTATAATCGTTACCCGGTTCTTTCTTCTCAAGGAAGACACCGTAAAGTGTCGATGTCTGTTCCACATAAATCAAATCGCAGAAAGATTCCGTATCAAGGAAGTTGTAAGGGATGGAGTCCCCCAGCGTTTCAAACGTTCCATTTTTCCAGTCGATAACGCTTAGGATGGCTGTGGAGTGAAACTTGCTGTTATTGTATGCTATCGTGTATGCCTTATGTTCCTCTTTCCGGAGCACCATGGAGTTACTGAACACAAGAGGAGTGGGGCCGACGGAGAACTGCCCGATCATCTTGCTCGTCATGTCTTTATAGTTGATTTCGAGGATATCATAGAGGTTGGTCGGAAACTCCTCCTGACGTCCCGAATGACTGCCATATCCGCCGATAATCAGAAGCGTGTCGTTACCTAAGTAACCCATGGTACTTAAATAACGCGGGATGACGTATGAAGAGAGGTCTTTGGTGGTCCATTCTCCATCGTCCAGTTTATGTTTGTTGATGGTTGCTTTATAGGTGTGTGCACCATATCCTCCGAACAGAATCAGTTCGTCGTCAATGAGAATCCGGTTATGCTGTTGTACGGGGGCCAGATTTTCCCGTCTTTCTTCCGCAGACCATTCGTTCGTTTCGAAATTATAGGTGATAAGTTCGGGGTATTGAACACTATAAGAGATCAGCCGGTTGTTTTTAGCGTCATAAATCGTTTGGCTGCCTCCGTTACGAAACGGATTTCCTTTTTTGTTCATTACTTTCGATACCATTTTATTTGCTATATCATAGGTAATGACAAATTCACTGCTGGCTATGAATATCCGTGGCTGGATGGTGTCGTATGCTATCTGGGCATTGACCTCTGTCAGTGGAATACTTGCTTCCTTTTCCCAAGTGACGTGTTTGTCCACTTTCCAGACACCGTTCTTCACAGTTGCATAGTTGCCTCCTTTTTCATCATACACCCCTTTATCTGTATGGCGCAGCATCGGCCATTCTCTGATTACCTGTCCTTTGTCGTTGGTGATAACGATGTCCCGGACTGAAATGGGAGGTACGTCCGTAGTATAGAACGTTTGGTGAGTATTGGTACCGAAAAGAATCTGGGTGTGCTTGTAACTGTTGAAAGCAAAAGGGATTTCCTTGACTACATTGTTGATCTGGCACCTTATATTCTGCTGGTTGAAAGTCACTTTGATGTCGAGCCATTGGTGCAGTTCCTTGTCATTGAGTTCCGAGAATTGCATATTGCTCAATATCCCTTGCGAATCGGACATTACAAAATTTATCTTGCTGAGGTTCAGATTGGAAATGAAATCCAGGCTTAATGTGTCGTTCACAACAAAACGGAAGATATAACCGTATGTCAGGACAGCCTGTTCCAGTTTTAATTTGAATTGGAGTGAATATCCGGTAGCCATATCAAGTTCACCGTCCGGATTAAGGTTCAGGGAGGTTCTTTGGTCTTGATTGACTGTGTGAGATTGAAATGTCAGTCCGTAGGAGATCTTTTTCTTATCAGGATTGCCAGCATAACTGATACAAGATAATAGCAGGACTAATAGCAATAATATCTTCTTTTTATTATTCGGCATAATTTTTCTCATGATTAAGATAATTCGATCGGGTAAAAACAAAGGAGGTTGTTGCTCCTTATTTTATAGTTCAACAACAAAATTAGATAAAAACTTAAAATCAGCAAAATATTGCAAGTGAAAAGGACGGGCTTGTAGTAAGAAGTAAGACCTGGGGAATTTTAATTATACTTTTTTTCTGTTTTTTGTGGCAGTTAAGGGCTAGTTAAGTCTTAATTAATGATGATATGATATATTTGTTGCCGGAAAAAGCAATAAGTAACGAACCTATATAAGCTGAGAATTTATGAAAACTTGAAAAACGAAACCTTTGTATGAGTCGAATCAAAAACCGTTCGACAGGATAAGAATTTTATCCCCTTTAATCTAAAACAAAATATTATGTTTAAACAGAAAATCAAAACTAAAAGAAGTATTGGATGCAGAATTTACTTAAGCATCTGTCTCTTGCTCATGGGAATTTGTTCTATGGAGGGGGTACATGCGTCACCTCACTCTGACAGGAACATGAATCCCGCCCCCAATCAGCAAAATAACATTACTGTTTCCGGGGTAGTGAAAGATGTGAATGGAATCCCTTTGATAGGAGTCACCGTGTCTGTATTGAATACAACGACCGGAACCATCACCGATGCCGACGGGAAATACACATTGAATGTACCCGCCAATGCAGAACTTCAGTTTACGTATATCGGATTCACGACCGTGAAAGTGAACGTTGCCGGCAAACGTAAGGTAGATGTAACCATGCGCGAAGATACGCAGCAGCTCGAGGAAGTCGTTGTCGTGGCTTACGGTGTGCAGAAGAAAGAAACCGTCACCGGTTCGTTGGCTTCCGTGACTACCAAAGACCTGTTGCAGTCGCCACAGGCCAATATCAGTAATGCGCTGGCAGGCCGTATGCCGGGTTTGTTTGCCGTGCAGCGGAGTGGTGAGCCGGGAAAAGACCAGTCGACTATCCGTATCCGTGGCGTGGGAACCTTTGCCGATAGCGGTAATGAACAAGAACCGTTGATAATGGTGGACGGTATCGAGAGTGATAACTACAACAACATCGACCCGAATGAAATCGAGAATATAACCATTCTGAAAGATGCTTCTGCCACGGCCGTGTATGGCGTGCGCGGTGCGAACGGTGTAATTCTGGTGACGACGAAACGCGGACAGCAAGGTGCTCCCCGCATCAACGTTTCTACCAGTGTGGCCCGTACTTCTTTCATTGATTTGAGAAAGAGCATGAATTCCTATGAGTATGCCAACTCTTACAATCTGGGGCAGGCTTATGATGCTTACGTGACGGGAAATCTTACCCGTCGTTTCTCGGACGAGGTAATTGAAAAATACCGCACCCAGTCCGATCCGATTCTCTATCCGGACGTAAATTGGACAGATTTGCTGGTGAGCGATGCTTCCTATCAGACGCAGACCAATATCAATATCAGTGGCGGTACCGAACGGGTGAAATATTTCTTCTCCGCAGGCTATTTCACGCAGGATGGTTTGTTTAATACCGATGTTTATGACCCCGGTTATGACTATCAGTTGAAGTACAGACGCTATAATCTGCGTTCCAACTTCGACTTCAATATCAACAAGAACTTGAAAGTCAGTTTCGACCTTTCCACACAGATGGATGACACAAGAGGACCTAACTGGTCGACTTCCAGTTTCATGAATATGCTGATAACTGTTCCGCCTACTATTTCTCCGGGAGTAGTGGACAATAAGATCGTAATGGTTCCCACTACGGCACAAATACCCGCATCTACCCCTATGGTGGCTTACATCAAGGGAAATCATAAAGACTATGCCAACTTTCTGAACGGCTCAATCCGTGTGAACTATAAGATGGATTACCTGACAAAAGGTCTGGCAGTGCGTGCAGCTATTTCCTACAAAAACTATAACAATCATATCCGCAAATACGAGCGTAACGGTACGACCTATGAAGGCAAAGCGGACGGTAACGGCGGAGTCGTTCTGATTCCAGGTGATGACGGTTCGGAGGTAACACGTTTTAGCGAACAATACCAGAAAAACCGCCGTGTCTATTTTGAAGGAGGTATCGAATATGCCCGTCGTTTTGGGAGTCACAACGTTACGGGGTTGATACTTTACAATCAGAGCAAATACTATAGTCCGGATTTGGAGTTTTCTATACCGCAGGGGTATCAAGGATTGGTGGGCCGTGTCACTTACGGGTTCAAAGACCGTTACTTGTTCGAGTTCAACATTGGTTATAACGGGACGGAGAACTTTGCTGAGGGAAAACGTTTCGGTACATTCCCGGCATTTTCTTTGGGATGGGTACTTTCCGAAGAATCGTTCTTCCCGAAAGGCGAGGCAGTGACTTTTGCCAAGATTCGTGGTTCCTATGGTGTGGTCGGAAATGATAAAGTCGGAGGTTCCCGCTTCCTTTATCGTCCTACGTCTTACACCTATACAGTCGATAAGAATCTGTTTGGATCCAGTGATATTTATCACTTCGGCGAGATAGGTTCTTCTTATCAGGGATATAAAGGTGTGTACGAGGGCAAACTCGGAAATCCGGACCTGACATGGGAAAAGTCCAAGAAATGGAATATCGGTGCTGACATGAAGTTTTGGGACAGTAGAATCGGACTGGTATTCGATTACTTCGAAGAAAGACGTAATGATATCCTCTGTAATCGTGGAACCGTACCCAATATCACGGGAGCCGACTTCCCTGCCTATAATCTGGGACGTATGAAAAACTCCGGTTATGAATTCGAACTGTCTTATTATGACAAGGTTGGTGATTTCAGTTATTTTGTAAAAGGTAATTATAGTTTTGCCCGTAATAAAATTTTGTATAAGGATGAAGCTCCTTGGGAATATGCCTACCGAAGTGAAACCGGTCTCCGTTACGGGCAGATTTTCGGTTATGTAGCCGATGGACTTTATAATACTTGGGAAGAGGTGAACGACCCCAACCGTCCTACTTACATGTGGAGCAACAACAAGATTCAGCCGGGTGATATCAAATACCGGGACATTAATGGCGACGGTGTGATTAATGACAACGACCAAGTACCTATCGGTTATTCTAACTTTCCGGAGAAAATCTTCGGATTCTCATTTGGCGGCGAGTTTAAGAATTTCGACTTTTCTGTTTTGTTCCAGGGAGCTTCTAATGTTTCTACAATTGCTTCCAACGTATCCCGTCAGGGATTCAATAACAACAGGGGTGCCGTGCAGGACCTGTTGAAAAGCTGGACCTACGAACGTTATGCAAGTGGACAGGAAATTAAGTATCCACGTTTTTCTGTATCCGATAATGATCATAATTACGTGACTTCTACTTATTGGCTTGAAGACGCTTCTTACTTGCGGCTGAAGAATGCAGAAATAGGCTATACGTGGCGCAATTCTTTTTTCAAACGCATTGGTATCAGTTCGCTTCGTCTCTACGCTAATGGTAGTAATCTGCTGACTTGGACGGATTTGTTGCCCGGTGAAGATCCTGAATCTCCTATGATGGATACTAATAACGAGCCTTATCCTGTGACGAGAACCTACAATTTAGGTGTGAGTATAAATTTTTAAAGATGAATGGAATGAAAAAGTTAGTTACTATAATAATATCTTGTATTGCGTTGGCAATAGGTTCCTCTTCTTGTGAGGATATGATGGGAAACTATCTGGATAAAGCTCCCGGGATTGATGTGACCGAAGATACCGTATTCTCATCGACTGCCCATGCAGAACGTTTCCTGGCCACCGTCTACCGATATGCCGTGCATTCCAATCTGCCTTATTTTACGGAGGGATGGGAAGACCCGACCAATTACGATGGGACATTGACTTCCGGAGCCAGTGATGAGTCGGAGACATGTGCAGCCTGGTACTCTACTCAAAAATGGAATTCCGGTTCGTTGACTCCGGACGATATACAAGACAAACGCTACCCGTTTCGTTGGGTCGCTCTCCGGCAGATTGCCGTTATGATAGAACGCATTCATGATGTACCCGACATCTCCAATGCTTATGCCAATCAGATTATTGCAGAGATGAAGACCCTTCGCGCACTGAATTATCTGGAGATGATGAAATGGTACGGTGGCGTGCCTATCATCGACCGTCGGATTGATTTGAATGAAGACTTGAAAATTCCGCGTGCTTCTTTACAGGAAGTGGTGAATTTTATATTAAAAGACTGTCAGGATGCTATTGATACTCCTGAATTCCCGGAAGACCAGACCGGTGCCCAGAAAGGACGTGTCAGTAAAGGGGTGGCACTTGCTATCAAAGCGAAAACATTACTGTATGCTGCCAGTCCGTTGTTCAATACGGAAACACCTTATATGAGTCTCGGAGTGAATAATAATCTGATTTGTCTGGGCAGTTCCAATCACGAATTATGGAAACAAGCTGCTGATGCAGCTAAAGCTGTACTCGACTGGGCGGCCGCTAATGGTCATCACCTCATTACGGATCAGGGAGTGGATAAGAATTATCGCTACTCATGGGAAGTTTATGACAATCCGGAAATCATTTTCGCTGAAAAGGCACATGGTGAAATCGGTACTTGGGATTGGCCCTGGTCAGCTATTTCTCCTCCCAATATTTATCCGGGTAACCGTGGACAGAGTGGTATTTCGCCGACGCTGAACTTTGTGAAGAAATATGAGAAACGTGACGGTACGGACCAGTACTGGAATCCCGATGGTGGTACCGATTTGCAGGCAAAGATGGGCGAACTGGATTATCGCTTCTCACAGACGATTGCTTATAACAAATCCATCTGGAATGAAGAAAAAGGTGAAATGCAGATATGGGAGGGCGGTAGAGATGCTAGTACTTGCCATGGAGGCTTCTGGTTGCACAAACATTTCCCTGCCAAGATAAACAATACTCAGAGTAAATTAGCTCCGAACTCAACCCTGTTCCAGTTGAATGAATTTTATTTGAGTTACGCGGAAGCACTGAATGAATACCACAACGGACCGACGCCGGAAGCTTATGCTGCTGTAAAAGCGATACGCGACCGTTCCGGACAACCGGAATATCCGGCAGGATTGGATTACGAGAGTTTCAAGAAACGCATCCATCGTGAGAGAGACATTGAAATGGCTTTCGACAATCACCGTCTGTGGGACATCATGCGTTGGAAAGAAGCGGAAACGGAGGGAGTGATGCAAGGTGATATGTGGGGAATCAAAATCTATAAGATAGACGGAAACGACAGCGAATTCAGATATGAGCCTTATGTGTTTGAAAAACGCAGTTTCCACAAGAAGATGTATCTCAACCCATTCCCTACATCGGAAATCAACAAAGGTTATCTGGTTCAGAACCCGGGTTATTAATTACCTTAAAAGTAATATAGTATGAAAAATAAGATGATATATAGAAAAAAAGGATGGATGTTGACGGCTATGCTGGGTTTCTGCCTGGGTGGTTCCGTAGCAGCACAAACCATATCGTCAGATACGATAAGCTATGTGGCTTACGGCACACAACCCGCATGGATAACTACCGGTGCAGTATCGTCTGTGAAAGGATCGGCTTTGGAGAATTCTTTCACTACGAATGTAGCCAATACCCTGCACGGGCGTCTGCCGGGGCTGGTCACTCTTCAGGGAAGTGGCGAAGCGGGTTCCGATAGTCCCACCATGCTTTCTCGCGGAGTCAGTTCGTTTGCTGCCGGCAGAGGGATGTTTATGGTGATTGACGGCTTGCAGGCTCCCGACGGTTATTTCCAGCAGTTGGTGCCGGAAGAAATCGAATCGGTTACTCTTTTGAAAGATGCCGCTGCCACCGCACTGTACGGCAACAGAGGGGCGAATGGCGTGTTGGTCATTACAACGAAGAGAGGACAGACAGGTGGATTGAAAATCAATTTCAGTGCCAAGGTAGGCTTTCAACAAGCTACCCGTTTGCCTAAGTTTGTAGATGCCTATGATTATGCAAATCTGTATAATGAAGCTTTGGTGAACGATGGAGGCTCTCCTTTATATTCCAATGAGGCATTAGAGGCTTATCGTACCGGAAGTGATCCGCTGCTTTACCCTGATGTGGACTGGTATGACACTATATTGAGAGACAATGCTCCGGTGATGAATTATAATTTCAATGCCAGTGGAGGAAATGATTTAATCCGTTATTTCGTATTGTTCAATGCAGTGAAGAGCGAGGGATTGTACATTAAGACAAAGGGGCATTCCGACTATACGGATAATTCCAATTTCGTACGCTATAACTTCCGTACCAATGTAGATTTGAACCTGACGAAACGTTTGTCTGCCACGATTACCGTTGGCGGTACGATTGAAGACAAGTCTCTTCCGGGAACTTCGGAAAATACGGGTGCGGTGTTTGATTTGCTTTCTTCCGTTCCGTCCAATTCATTCCCTATTTTTGTAGGAAGCCGCCAGTATGGAGGAAACAATACTTATGCCAATCCATTGGGCGAAATTGCGGAAAAAGGATATTATAAAACCAACGGACGTCTGGCTCTGACTTCTATCCGCCTGAAAGAAGATTTAGGATTTATTACTCCCGGATTAAGCATCTCGGGTGCTATCGGGTTCAATTCCTACTTCCAGACATATACCATCGGAAGCCATGATTACCAACGGTTCAGCGTACAGAAAATTGCGGATGAAGTAGAATTGACTCCCATTGGTGAAGACAGTGGAAAACTGAATATAGATGAAGGCAAATCGTATCAGCAACGTAATTTATCCATGCAGGCATTGTTGAATTACGACCGTACTTTCGGTGTCCATACAGTTAGTGGTATGTTAATGGCTAACCGTGATGAATTGACTATATCAGAACACAATCTTCCTTATTTCAATGTTGGTATGGGCGGACGTTTCACGTACGTTTATGACCAAAGATATATTGGTGAGTTCACATTCGGCTACAACGGGTCCGAGAACTATCCGTCGGGACACCGTTTCGGATTCTTCCCGGCAGGTTCTATCGGCTGGATCGCAACGAATGAGGGCTTCCTGAAAGACAATAAGGTACTTACATTCCTGAAACTGCGTGCATCGTATGGACTGACCGGTAATTTCGATATCGGTGGTACCCGCTATATGTTCGACCAGTATTACGACTGGGGAGGTTATTATCCGTTCGGAGATGCGAACTCCAATGTAGAGACCTACTTTGAGGGAACACTTGCCAACTCAAGTGTGACCTGGGAGAAAGAAAAACAACTGAATGTAGGCTTTGATGCAACATTGTTTAGAAAATTAGATATCAGCTTTGACTTTTTCAACCGTGACCGCAGAGACATTCTGGCAACTCCTTATCGTACGATTCCCGATTTCGTAGGATTCAAGAAACCGGAAATGAATGTCGGTAAGGTGAACAATAAAGGTTTCGAGCTGACAGCTCGTTATGCAGACCGGATTAATGATTTCAACTACTATGTACAGGGTGGCGTGTGGTATGCTCACAATGAAGTGAAATACAATGCGGAGATGTTGCAGCAGTACTCTTATATGTATCGCACCGGTCACCGGGTAGATCAACCTTTCGGATTGCAGGCCATCGGCTTCTTCAAGGATCAGAAAGACATTGACGACTCTCCCCAGCATACTTTCATGAAAGTGCAGCCGGGTGATATCAAATACAAGGATATGAACAATGACGGGGTAATCAATGAAAATGACGTTTGTGCCATCGGATATACCAACCTGCCGGAGTTTACTTATAGCTTCAATCTGGGTTTTGCCTACAAGGGTTTCGACCTCGACGCAAACTTCCAGGGCGTAGGTAACCGTACCGTATACAGAAGCGGACGCTATTACGAAGCTTTTCGCAACAACGGCAACGCATCGGAATGGGCACTCGAAAGATGGACACCTGCCACAGCGGCTACTGCCACCTATCCCAGACTGTCTACAGGCGAAAACCAGAACAACTATCAGACATCATCGTTCTGGCAGGAAAACGGTGCATTCCTCAAACTCCGCAGTCTCGAAGTGGGATACACGCTTCCCGTTCAGCTTGTGAAAAAGCTAAGCTTGGATAAAGTGAGATTTTTCCTCAACGGAACCAATCTGTTCTCTTTCGACCACATGGATGGGTTTACCGATCCGGAAACGATGAGCGGCTATCCTGCCATCCGGACCATGAGCATCGGTGTGAATGTACAACTGTAAAAGCCCTGTAACTTAAAATTGTAACGATATGAAAAAGATAAATATACTATTATCCGGCTCGATAGCCGTTCTTCTGTTAAGCTCGTGCAACCCTATTCTCGATAGGGAGATGATGCTGACCATGACAGAGAAGCAGGCGTTGGAAAGCTATGACGTCGCTCAAAAGCGTGTGAACGGGCTTTATACATATCTTCCCAACGGATTTTCGCCGGTGGGAGGAGCGATGATGGCTGCCGCTTCCGATGAAGCCGAGTATTCGGTAGCTTCTTCATCCGTCCACATGTTCAACAACGGTTCGTGGAATCCGCTGAATAACCCGGATAACGTCTGGACTTATTATTACCAAGGAATCCGTCAGGCGACTCTTTTTCTGGAGACTGCCGACCAGATTAACATGGAAAGATACAAACTGGACCCGCAGAATCAGGCTGATTATGAAATGAGAATGGCGAATATCGAACGGTGGAAATACGAAGCCCGTTTCTTGAGAGCTTATTTCTATTCCGAATTGGTGAAGAGATATGGTGGAGTACCCCTGGCAAACGAACTGATGGATATGGACACCGACTACCGGAACATTCCGCGGAATACATTGCAGGAATGTATTGATTTTATAGTCGATGAGTGCGGACAGGTAGCACCGCATTTGCCGGCCGTCTATCAGGCGAGTGATATGGGACGTGTCACCCGGGGAGCAGCTTTGGCTCTGAAGAGCAGAGTGTTGCTGTATGCGGCAAGCGAACTGTTTAACAATCCGGTATGGGCACAAGGATATGAGCATAAGGATTTGATTTCTTTAAGTGGAACGGACAGACAGACCCGGTGGGAGAATGCAGCGAAAGCGGCCGGAGAGGTTCTTTGGGGTACAGACGTGGCGGAAGCCGGTTATAAATTGTCCGGGAATTATCAGAGCTTGTTCCGTTCGTTCAGCGATAATGAGATAATTCTTGTCCGCCGTAACGGATATGATAATTCATTCGAGAAGAGCAATTACCCGATTGGTGCCGATCAGGCAACCGGTGGTACGGCTCCTTCCGGAAACTTGGTGGATGCTTATGAAACTACTAGTGGAAGAACGTTCAATTGGAAAGACCCGTCGATGGCTGCAAGACCCTATGAAAATAGGGATCCTCGTTTGGCTGCAACCGTTCTTCCGAATAATAGTACTTTCCAGGGACGGCCGGTAGAATGCTGGGAAGGCGGAGCCGATGGACCGGACAAAAATAATGCTTCCCGAACTGGCTATTACTTGCTGAAATACGTTGATCCCGAATTGAAACTCCTACAAGGCCAGACGGCTATTCACTCTTGGATTATCATTCGTTTGGGTGAAATCTACCTCAATTATGCCGAAGCCATGAATGAGGCTTATGGTCCCGATGCAAAAGGAGTCTATGGGAAAAGTGCCCGTGATGCTGTTAATGAAGTACGTAGACGGGTAGGTATGCCTGACGTAGTAGCCGATTCTAAGGAAGAAATGCGTGAGAAGATTCGTCATGAGCGCCGGGTAGAACTGGCGTTCGAGGATCACCGTTTTTGGGACGTGCGCCGTTGGATGACTGCTCCGGATGACTTGAATGCGCCGCTGAAAGGGGTGAAAGTCACTCGACTTTCTTATAACAGTTTCGAGTATCAGAGTGTGGAAGTAGAAAGCCGGAGCTTCAAGCGTTCGATGTATTTCTATCCGATTCCGCAGAATGAGCTGAACATAACAGGATGGCCACAGAATCCGCTTTGGTAATGTAATTATTAAATAGAACAGAAGTATGAAAAATAAGAACATCAAACTTTGGATAGCAGCCCTGGCTTGTCTGGCAGGATGGAGCTCATGCACCCATGAAGAATATGTGGATGTAGAGTATCCCGAACAGCAGATTTATATGCCGGCTGCCAATGTAGATGCTGACGGGATATATTTAATTGATGATGTACCGGCTACTTCCCTTTCGGAGGAGGTGCCGGGCAATCCCTATCGTTTTAAAGTAGACATGAAGACGTATGATTTCGTCGTTCCGTTGGCTGTCTATCGTTCGGGCATAGAAGACGGAGGAACGTTGAACATAAGTCTTCGTGTAAACAATGACACGATACAAAAATTGATAAACGCGGGTAAACTGGAAGCGAACATACTGCCCGTAGACAGATACCGGTTGGAGAAATCGGCAGAGCTTGCAGACGGGAGCACTTATGTACCGTTCAATCTGATTGTGGATTTGAAGTATCTGGATGATAATTATACGGAAACAGGTAAGAAGTTTGCGGTAGCAATAGAGGCACAATGCCATGACCGTCAGTTGAATCATAATGTGGTGATTGTAGTGATTGATACCAAAATCATGCGTCCTACCGTTGATTTTACTTTTTCTGTGGATCAGAACAACTGGAAACGGATTATTTTCAAGAGTACGGCCAAGTATGCTTATTCTTCTACTTGGACGTTTGGTGAGGGGAATGCAACTTCCACTTTGGCTAATCCATCTCATACATATACCGATAAGGGTTCTTACCAGGTTACCTATAGAGCGGTTGGAATCACGGGTAAAGAAGTGGTAGTTTCCAAAACAATCTCGGTATTGAATATTGGTAAATTACCGAATGTGAAGTGGAAGATTACAGATTATTCGAGCTATTCTGCTGAGTCTCCTGGTGATGGACGTCCGGAAGCGGCTATTGATGGTGACCTTTCGACTTATTGGCATTCGCAGTGGAGTGATCCTATTCCTGCATGGCCACATTGGTTTGCAGTAGATATGGGGGAGGTACATGTTATTAGTAGTTTTGTTTGTTACAGACGTTCCGGAGATGCTCGTGGACAGATAAAGAATAGATTCTGGACTAGTCTGGACGGTGTGAATTGGGACGATCAGGGAGAATTCGCTTTCAACTCCGAAACAGATGACGGACAAACATTTCCGATGAATAATTACCCCATGGCAAGATACTTCAAATATGAAGCTACGGAAGGACCAAATGCATGGGCGTTCCTAGCTGAAATAGAAGTGTATGGAGAAGTCGAATAATAATAGAAGAGATTAAAATGTTTAAAAGAAGAATAATTATGAAGAACCTGAATTTATTTATGTACTGTGCATTTGCAGTAATGTCATGTAGCTCTGATTTTCCGACTTATGACGATATTAAAAAACAGCCGGAACCGGTACAGGCAAAAACAGTCAATGAATTTCTCAATTCAATGGGAGTATGTGCCGGAATTGAGGGTAGAGGGGAAACTGTAGAGCCGAGTGCTGATGATAATATGGGCTCTGCTGAACGATTCAACTATATAGGAGTGCGTTGGGTACGTGCAGGAACAGAAGGCTCCTATAGAAGCGATCCTGACGAGTTGGCGGAATCACGGGAAAAACTGATGAAAAGTTTGTATAAGTTCCATGAATTAACCAATGCAAAATTTTCTTTTGGTATAGGTAGCGGTTCCAGTGGTGGTAAAGCTGAACTGGAGTTTATGCTGGATTGTGCTAATGAATTGGCACAAAAAGGAATGTTGATTGCTCTCGAAGGGGCTAATGAACCGAATAATTTTCCGTTAGTTTATGACGGAACACCCGGTGGTGGGAGCGATACATGGCTGGGAGTAGCTTATCAGCAACGAGATCTTTTTGAACTCTCCAGAAGCAGTAAATATCCGTATCTGAATAACATACCTGTGTGGTCGGTATCTACAATCGGTGCGACGAATGATAATGTAGGGTTGCAATATCTGACTATACCGGATGGAGCGAATACCAAAATGCCTGACGGAACCCGTTATGCAACTCACATGAACTGTCACAACTACGCATTTCAGAATGAGGGTGAATGGGCGAAGCCGAATGACAACCAGACTTGGAAACACTCGGATCCTACTTCCAATAATCCCGGTGACGGACCGTACGTGAACTTCGGTGTAACCTGGAATAAGAACTTCAAGGGATATACTAATGAAGAACTGGCCAATCTACCGCGTGTCGTAACGGAAACCGGATTGAAGGTTTTCGGAAACTTCTCGGAAGAGATACATGCTTCTTTCCTGATGAATATCTATTTGAGCCAGTTTAAGAGGGGATGGTCCAACACGGCTATCTATATTCTTCGCGACCGTGTGGATGAAGATCCTATAAACATCACTTATGGTATGTTCAGAGGTGATAATACGAAGCGTCCGGCTGCCGATTGTATCCGTAACATGACTACGATTCTGGCGGATGACGCAAATGCTTCTTTGAATCCGGGAACATTGACGTATGCCATTCCTAACCAGCCGTCGGTAGTGCACGACCTATTGTTGCAGAAAACGAACGGTAAATATTACCTGATTGTCTGGGGTGAGAAATACTCGGGAGGTAAGGTGAACGCTACTGTTCAGTTCGGTCAGAAAGTGAAGAAAGTGAATGTCTACAGTCCGAGAGAAAGTGCGGATGTGCAACAGACTCTGGACAATACGGATGCCATCACAATGACTTACACTACTAATCCTTATATTTTTGAAATAGAACTCTAAAAACTAAACAGATTGTCTGCCATCCCGGTGGAATATCCGGGATGGCAGATTTGATTATCAGAGCTACTGTAAAACTAGAACTCAGATATATACCATGAACAACAGGAAAAACAAATTCATTTTCGCACTCTTTCTTTTCTCTTTGCTGAGAACAATGCTTTCAGCGCAGGAAATCAAGGATAATGTATTATATAAGATTGTCAGCCCGTCGGGACTGGTGCTGGATAATCGTCTGAATACGGATAATTCATCCAATGTATATCTGGCAGCCGACGCCAAGGAAAGTAAAGGACAATATTGGCGGCTGATACGCTACAAGGATTTGTATGTGATATATAATCCTTTTGTGAACAAGAGTTTCGATATCGGAACCAGCAGAGCCATAGAAGAACCGATTGGTGTATGGGATGTGAGCAGAGCCAATGGTAATCAGCAATGGGTATTAACCCCGAAAGGTAAAGATAGGTATGAAATAAAACATAATAACGCACAGCTGCTTCTGTCATTCAAACCCGCGGATAAGGCCGGATCCAAGGTCTATACATTGCCGGCTTCGGAAACAGATGGCGTGTGGAGACTGAAACCGACATCAGAGAAACTTCCCCCCGAAAATGTACATGGAAAAGCGGAGTGGGAGAACGAACAGATTTTTGCCATCAACAAGGAGGAGGGACACAATACGTTTGTACCGTTCTCTTCGGTAGAAAGTTTGAAGAAATCAGAATCTTTCAATCAGCCATGGGCGACTCCTGCATCGGATCTGTATTATTCCCTGAACGGAACTTGGAAGTTCCATTGGGTGAAACAGCCGTCGGAACGTCCGGTCAATTTCTATAAGACGGATTACGATGTGTCTTCATGGAAAGAAATTCCCGTTCCTGCCAATATGGAGATGCAGGGATACGGAACACCGATTTACACCAATGTCACTTATCCTTTCAAGAACTATCCTGCAATGATAGTGCCGCAGAAAGGATATACCAATGAAAAAGAACCGAACCCAGTGGGTTCTTATCGCAGAGATTTTACAGTGCCTGCCAACTGGGACGGCAAAGAGATATTCCTCCATTTCAACGGAGTGTATAGTGGCTTTTACGTTTGGATAAACGGTAAAAAGGTGGGATATAGCCAGGGTTCCAACAATGATGCGGAATTTAATATTACCAAATATCTGAAACCGGGAAACAATACGATTGCAGTGGAAGTATACCGCTGGACGGACGGTAGCTATCTGGAAGACCAGGATATGTTCCGCTTGAGCGGAATATACAGGGATGTGTATCTGTATGCCACTCCTAAAGTACATGTACGCGACTTCCATCTGCAATCTCTTTTCGAGAGCAACGATTACCGGACAGCCGGATTCAAAGTAGACGCCATCGTGGCGAACTATGATAGTAAACAGGCTAAAGGTCATACCATAGAGGTGACGCTGATAGATCCGTCAGGAAATTCAATAGGTACAATGACAGAACCTGTTCAGTCACTGAAAGGGAAAAAAGAACAGAAATATACATTGCAGACAAAGGTAGAGAAGCCTTTGCTGTGGACAAGCGAAACGCCTCATCTCTACAATGTGCTTGTTGCGCTGAAGAATGAGCGTGGAGAAGTGATCGAAGCCATGTCATCCAAATTCGGTTTCCGTCATATTGAAATAAAGAACAAACGGGTATATATCAACAACCGCCAAGTGTTCTTCAAAGGCGTGAATCGCCATGAAATGTTGCCGCGTACGGGTAAGGTACTGTCTACGGAATCAATGATTCAGGATATCCTGATGATGAAGCAGTTTAATGTGAACACGCTTCGTACCAGTCATTATCCGAACGACCCGCGAATGTATGCTTTGTGTGACTACTACGGATTGTATGTAATGGATGAGGCCGACGTGGAGAATCATGGTAATCATACGTTGAGCGAACGCGAATCGTGGAGGCCTGCCTTTATCGACCGTCTGGTCCGAATGATTCAGCGGGATAAGAATCATCCTTCTATCATCTTTTGGTCATTGGGTAACGAGGGTGGAGCCGGAGAGAATTTTATGGCTATGTATGAAGTAGCCAAGAAACTGGAACCTACACGTCCGGTACACTACGAGGGACAGAATGCTGCTGCCGATATTGACTCGCACATGTATCCGAGCATTGCGAATATGAGTCGTTTCGACCAGCAGGAGTCTGATAAACCCTATTTCCTCTGTGAGTATGCACACTCTATGGGAAATGCTCCGGGTAATATTGCCGAGTATTGGGACTATATCGAAAATAAATCTCAGCGAATGATTGGTGCTTGCGTGTGGGACTGGGTAGACCAGGGACTGAATAAGATAGGCGAACCCGACCATCACTATTACTATGGAGGCGACTTCGGCGACCGACCGACCGACTTTGACTTCTGTTGCAACGGTCTGACTACGCCGGACAGAAGAGTGACTCCCAAATTGATCGAGCTGAAGAAGATTTATCAATATATCAAGTTCCGTCTGTTGGCAGTTGAATCCGGAAATGTGGAAATACGTAATGGTTACTATTTCACAGATCTGAATAAATTCCGCTTGAACTGGGAGGTATTGAAAGATGGCAAGGCCGTTGAGAACGGAACCATTGAATCCATCGACCTCGCTCCGGGCGAAAAGACGACCGTCTCCATTCCTTATCGTACTTCAAGAGATAGCGGAAGCGAATACTTCCTGAATTTGAGTATAGAATTGAAAGAAGCGACTATCGCTCTGCCGGCAGGGCATGAGGTAGCATCGGAACAGTTTGCATTGAGCAGCCGTCCGGGCATGAAGAATCTGGATACAGCTTCTTTGGGACAATTATCAGTGAAAGAGGAAAACAATCAATTATGGATTTCAGGAACGGATTTCAGTGTCGCATTTGATAAGAATACAGCACTCATGACCTCTTTGAAATATGGCCCGAAAGAACTGGTTTACGGCAATAGCACGTTGGTTCCGAACTGGTATCGCAGTATCAACAACGACCGTTATACCGATCAGAATTATTATGAGACTTCTTGTAGTTTGCCTTTGTTCAGCTATCAGAAATCGGCAGACGGAAAATCGGTAGTCGTATTGACAGACCGCAAGGCAGTGGTGCAAAGCCCCACTCCGGTGACGATTGATTATCTCGTTCGCTATACAATTTACAGTAACGGAGTGGTGGATGTGGATGCTACCTTTACGAAGCCCGAAAATGCGGAGATCGTCCGTCGTTTGGGATTGCAGATGGTGATTCCGCAGGAGTTCGATCAGGTGAAATGGTACGGACGCGGGCCTCACGAGAATTACATGGACCGCAAACATTCGGCTTATTTCGGACAGTATGCCAGCGACGTGAAAGGTATGGAAGAATACTATGTACGTTCGCAGAGCATGGGCAATCGGGATGATGTACGGTGGGTGTCGTTTACGAATAAGGCGCAACAGGGATTAAAGATCACTTCCAGAAATAATCTGAATTTCAGTGCGCTTCACTTCCACGACAAGGATATCTGGGGAGCCGGACACGGATTCAAACTGGATCAGATCCGCAAACCGGAAGTATATGTGAACCTGGATTGCATCCAGCAGGGATTGGGGAACGCATCTTGCGGACCGCTTCCATTGGATGAATATATGATACCTGTCAATCAGCCGTTAAGCTATTCTTTCCGGTTGGAGATGATAAAATAATGCATTAACAAATATGGATTTAAGAATGAAACACGCTGGATTTAAACTGGGCAGAGCATTGATGTACGTATCTGTATCACTGCTGTTCCTGTCTTGTCAATCTTCCGAAAATGAATCGGAAAACCTGCTGCAGTACGTGGACCCGTTTGTGGGTACTACGTACACGGGACACACGTTTCCGGGAGCTACCTATCCCTTGGGATTTATGCAACCTGGTCCTCAAACCGGTAATTTCGGATGGGATTACTGTGCGGGGTATAGATATGAAGATCCGCTGATTTGGGGATTTTCCCAGAACAGGCTGAATGGTACGGGTGTACCCGATTTGGGAGATTTATTGATTATGCCTTTCTCCGGTACTCCCCGCAATGATTTCAGGAGTACTTATAAGAAAGAATCCGAGAAGGCTTCTCCCGGATATTATGCCGTTACATTGGACCAAAATTCGGTGGATGTGGAAATAACAACTACTCCTCATGTGGCGCTCTACCATTATTCTTTTGAGAAAGAAAAACCAAAGGTTTTTATCGACTTTCAGAATCTGTGTGTAGGCGACGCGGAAAGTTATCACGGCCGGATGCTCGATTCAAAGGTTACTGTTGAAGATAACCGGACGATTACGGGAAATTCGTTGGTTCGTGGTTGGGTAGAGCGTAATTTGTTTTATGTGATTCAGTTCGATAAGCCTTTCATTCTGGTTGAAAATTTACGGGATACCGTAATGAATAAGGCTCCCAGAAAAGTTCTTCATTTTGATTTAGGGAAAGGAAATCAATTGAATGCCAAGATTGCTTTTTCTACCGTGAGTGTTGAGGGGGCAAAAGCAAATATGGAGGCTGAACTTTCTCACTGGAATTTTGCGAAAGTGAGGAAGGCAGCGGAGGAAGAGTGGCAGAAGTATCTGTCTCTGGTGAAAGTGACGGGCACGGAAGATCAGAAGAAGAACTTTTATACTTCCATGTATCATTTGTTTGTTCAGCCTAATAATATAGCCGATGTGGATGGCAGATACCGGGGACCTAATGATTCGATCTATACGGCTGCCACTGGTAAGTATTATTCTACGTTCTCTCTTTGGGATACTTATCGCGCTGCACATCCCATGTATACGGTTCTGTGCCCGGATAAGGCTACCGACATGGTGAATACAATGATAGCTCATGCCGATGTTCAGGGATATCTGCCGATATGGGCTATATGGGGCAAAGAGAATTTCTGTATGATTGGTAATCACGGTGTTCCGGTAGTGGCGGAAGCCTGTCTGAAAGACCTGCCCGGCATTGACCAGGAGAAAGCTTATCAGGCTATCAAGAAGTCGCTCACGGAGAATCATTATAATTCCGAATGGGATATTTACGATCAGTATGGTTATCTGCCGGTTGACCTGATCGACAGGGAAGCGGTGTCCAAAACGCTGGAGTTCGGATATGATGATTATAGTGCTGCTCTTCTGGCAAAGAAACTGGGAAAACAGGAGGACTATGAATTCTTTATGAAACGTGCTTTATATTATAAAAACCTGTTTGATCCTGAAACGAAGCTGATGCGGGGTAAAGACTCGAATGGGAAATGGCGTACACCGTTTAATCCTTTCTACCTCTGTCACGGAAGCACACGTGGAGGAGATTATACGGAGGGAAATGCCTGGCAATATTCATGGCATGTTCAACAAGATGTGGATGGATTGGTTCAACTGATGGGAGGCAAAGAGGCTTTTGCTGCCCAGTTGGATACATTGTTCGAGCTGGAGGCTACGGAAGAACAGAGCGGAGGCGAATTATGGGATGTCACCGGACTGATCGGTCAGTATGCACATGGCAATGAACCCAGTCACCACGTGATTTATCTATATAGCATGATTGGAAAGAATTACCGGACAGCGGAGTTGGCGCGTGAGATTTGCGATAAGTTTTATCAGCCTCGTCCCGATGGCTTGTGTGGAAACGATGACTGCGGACAGATGTCGGCCTGGTATATGTTTACGGTTTTGGGCTTTTATCCGGTCAATCCGGCGAGCGGGGAATATGTGATCGGAAGTCCGCAGTTGCCGGAGGCGACTATCAAGTTGGCCAATGGCAAGACTTTCACCATGATTGCGGAGAATTTGTCTGCAGAGAACAAGTATGTGAAATCCGTTTGGCTCAATGACAAAGAGATAACGGATTACAAGATAACGTATGCTCAACTGATGGATGGAGGCGTTCTGAAGTTTGAGATGACAGATAAGGTAACAGAATGATTGTTTTTCAGAAAAAGTAAACTGTAATGAGTGTGTCTAAAAGATTGATTATTAATGTTGCTCTTTTCCTGGCTGTGGCTTCCGGTTCAATATTGACCGGTTGCCGCAGTGAAAAGGATCCGGTAGATTATGTGAATCCGTATATAGGAAATATCAGTCATTTGCTGGTACCGACCTATCCGACAGTACATCTGCCCAACAGTATGCTTCGTGTTTATCCGAGGCGTGAAGATTTTACGGGAAATAAGTTGAATGGTCTGCCTGTGGTCGTTTCGAGACACAGGGGGTATAGTCCGTTCAGTATCTATCCGTTTCAGGGTGGAAATGCACCGGAGTATATTGATTATGAATATGATAATGAGAAAGTAACTCCTTATTTGTATCAGGTATGTTTGCAGAATATCGGGGCTGATGTACGTTTTGCTCCTTCACACCAGTCTGCCATTTACGAGATACAGTTTGGAGGTGACGGCACTCCCCAATTGGTTGTAAAGTCCAATAACGGTTCTTTGACAGTAGACGGTAATGCCGTGTCGGGATACGAGCAACTGGGTGAGTATGCTACGAAAGCGTATATATATCTGGAGGTTGACCAACCGGTGGTTTCGCAGGAAGTGAACACGCAAGGACAGAGTGCGTCTGCCAGTCTTAAATTTGCGGATAACGTGAAGAAGCTGAATGTGCGTTATGGTATCTCCTACATTGATGAGGTACAGGCAAAAAAGAACCTGAAACGCGAGATTGCGTCATCGGATCTGGATGCTGTGGCGGAAAAAGGACGTCAGGTATGGAATGAAGCCTTGGGAAAGATTGAAGTACAGGGCAGTTCGGAAGAAGACAAGACCATTTTCTATACTTCTTTCTACCGTTTCTATGAGCGGATGATTTGTATGTCCGAAGATGGCCGGTATTACAGCGGATTCGATGGGAAAGTACATAATGACGAGGGGATTCCTTTCTATACGGACGATTGGTTGTGGGATACTTACCGGGCAGCACACCCTTTGCGTACCATCATTGAACCGGAAAAAGAGAGCCACATGGTCAATTCTTATATCCGTATGTCGGAGCAGATGGAGGATTATTGGATGCCTACTTTCCCGGAGGTAGTAGGTGATGTGCGTGGAATGAATTCCAATCACGGCGTTGCAGTAGTAGCGGATTGCTATGCAAAGGGAGTTCGTGGATTTGATTTGGAGAAAGCCTATCGGGCGTGTAAGGGTGCAATTACTGAAAAGACACTGGCTCCCTGGTCTGCTAAAAGGAAAGGCGAACTGGATGAGTTTTTCGTGCAGGAGGGTTATTTCCCTGCGTTGGCAACCGGTGAAGAAGAAACGGTACCCGAAGTACATCCTTTCGAAAGACGTCAGCCTGTATCGGTAACTTTGGGAACTGTGTATGACGAATGGTGCTTGGCACAGGTTGCCAATGCTCTGGGTAAGGAAGATGAATACCGTTATTTTATGGACAGGAGCCTCAACTACAAGAAGATCTTTCATCCGGAAACAAAGTTCTTTCATCCGAAAGATAAATACGGGCAGTTTGTCCAGCCTTTTGATTACCGTTATTCGGGAGGACAGGGAGCACGTGGAGCTTATGCAGAGAACAACGGTTGGATTTATCGTTGGGACGTACCTCACAACGTAGGCGACCTGATTCAAATGATGGGCGGGAATGACGCCTTTGTCTCCGAGATGGAAAGAATGTATAGTACCCCTCTCGGCAGAAGCAAGTATGACTTCTTTGCTCAAATACCCGACCATACGGGAAATGTGGGACAGTTCTCGATGGCTAATGAGCCTTGTCTGCACATCCCGTATCTCTACAACTATGCCGGACAGCCTTGGAGAACGCAGAAACGTATCCGTACTCTTTTGACACAATGGTTTAGAAACGACCTGATGGGAGTTCCCGGTGATGAAGACGGGGGAGGAATGACTTCTTTCGTAGTCTTCTCTTACTTAGGCTTCTATCCCGTGACTCCCGGTATGCCGGTCTATGTCATCGGAAGTCCGGTTTTTGAGCAGGCTACGGTGCATTTGGAGGACGGTAAACGTTTTGAGGTCGTTTGCCACAATTATTCTCCGGAGAATAAATATATCCAGTCGGCAAAGTTGAACGGGAAAGAGTGGAACCGTTCCTGGTTCACGCATGACGATCTGGCGAAAGGTGGAAAATTGGAGTTTGTAATGGGAGATCGTCCCAACAAGCAATGGGCGTCTTCAGCAGATGCTGTTCCTCCTTCTTTTGAATGGAATAAACATAATAACTAAAAACAGATAGATAGAATGAAAACAAAATGGATGTGTGTTGCTTCTTTGGCCGGTACAATGCTTGTGACCGGTTGTCATACTGCAGCTAATCAATCCGGTCAGGAGAAGACGGAACCGATTGCTCCGACTTTTACGATAACGACCAAACCCCAGATATATGTGACAGACTTACAGAATGGAAAAATGATGAACGAGGCTTCTTCCGAATTTTTTGATTCCAGAATGGTACGTGACTATGCTTATATCTATGTAGACCCCAATCATCAGTATGATGAAATGATCGGTTTTGGAGGAGCTATCACGGATGCAGCGGCAGAAACACTCGCCAAACTGCCTAAAGAGAAGCAGGAGGAAATTATAAATGCTTATTATGGCAAAGATGGAATAGGCTATACGGTGGTAAGAACCAATATGAACAGTTGCGACTTTTCGAGCGCGAGCTATGATTATGTAGCGGAAAATGATAGTAGTCTGCAATCGTTTGATATTGCGCCCGACCGTAAGTTCAAGCTCCCGATGATTAAAATGGCGCAGGAGAAGATAGGGGATGACCTTGTATTTTATATCAGCCCGTGGTCGCCTCCCGCATGGATGAAGACTAATAACCACATGCTCCGTGGTGGAGAACTGAAAAAGGAGTTTTATCAGACGTGGGCGGACTATTTTATCAAGTATATCAAGAGCTATGAAGCAGAGGGGCTTCCTGTTTGGGGCTTGACTATCCAGAACGAACCTCAATCGGTGCAGACATGGGAATCTTGTATCTATGACGCTGATATGGCGCATGATTTTATCAAGAATTATATGGGTCCTACCTTGGAGAAGAATCAGATGCAGGATTGCCGCATCATCGCCTGGGACCACAATCGCGACTTTGCCTATCATTATGTAGCCGATATGCTGAATGATCCCGAAACGGCCAAATATATCTGGGGAGTAGGATTTCACTGGTATGACAGAGGGAAATATGAGAATATCGACCAGGTGAAGAAGAGCTTCCCGGACAAGAAACTGGCGTTCACCGAAGGGTGTGGAGAATGGTTCAATCCGGAAAAGATTCACAGTACAGACTTGGGAGAAACGTATGCTACCAATATCATCAACGACCTGAACAGAGGTTGTGTACTCTGGACCGACTGGAATGTACTTTTGGATGAAAAGGGAGGTCCCAACCATGTAGGCAACTTCTGTTTCGCTCCGGTACACGGATTGACGGAAACCGGTGAAGTAGTTTATACTTCGGCTTTCCCGTACATCGGACATTTTTCCAAGTTCATTCATAAAGGTGCGCGTCGCCTTACTGCATCGAGCAACCGTTTCCAGTTGCAGACTACTTCTTTCATCAATCCGGATGGAACAATCGTAGTAGTGGTATTGAATGCTTCCAATGATACTCTGCCTTACAGTCTCTTTATTGACGGTAAGGAGGCAAAGAGTGAAAGTACGCCTCACTCTATCGTGACATGGGTTTTCTAACTAACAACAAAAGGATTATACAATGACTTCTAAGATAAAGAAAAGACTCTTTGGTTTTGGTTTGTACAGTGTAGCCTGCCTGTCCCTTTTTGCACAAAAGGGCGAAGGCGCTGTTACTCCGGTCTATCTGGACGAAAACAAAGCAATCGAACAGCGGGTGGAAGATGCGCTTTCGCGTATGACGTTGGAAGAGAAAGTGGCTATGGTTCATGCGCAATCCAATTTCAGTTCGGCAGGTTGTCCCCGTCTGGGAATACCGGAACTGTGGATGAGCGACGGACCCCACGGAGTGAGAGCCGAGGTACTTTGGGGAAACTTCGATTGGGCAAACTGGACTACTGACTCTTGTACGGCATTTCCGGCTCTGACTTGTTTGGCTGCTTCTTTCAACCCGGATATGGCTTATGCTTATGGAGAGGCTATCGGGGCGGAAGCACGTTATCGTAAGAAAGATGTCCTCTTGGCTCCGGGGGTAAATATCTACCGTTCTCCGCTGAACGGACGTAACTTCGAGTATATGGGCGAGGACCCATATCTGGCTTCCCGTCTGGCGGTACCTTACATTCAGGGAGTGCAGACGAACGGTGTAGCTGCTTGTGTGAAACACTATGCACTGAATAATCAGGAGCAGTGGAGAGGTTCCATCAATGTAGTGGTGGATGACCGTGCGCTTCACGAAATCTATCTGCCGGCATTCAAGGCTTCCGTTTTGGAGGGGGGCACTTGGGCTTTGATGGGCTCTTACAATAAGTATAAAGGCCAGCATTGTTGCCACAATGACTTTATGCTGAACAAGATATTGAAGCAGGATTGGGGTTTTGACGGTGCGGTAGTGAGCGACTGGTCCGGTACGCACAGTACGGATGAGGCTGCCACCAACGGACTGGATGTAGAGATGGGAACCTGGACAGATGGTTTGAAACTGTTGGGAAGACCTTTCACCTACAATGATTATTTCTTGGCCAATCCCTATCTGAAAGGCTTGAAAGAGGGCAAATATGAAGTGAAAGATCTGGATGATAAAGTGAGACGTATGTTGCGTCTTTGCTTCCGTACCAATATGGACCGTCACAGACCTTATGGTAGTTTTGCTACTCCGGAACATGCCGACATAGCTCGCAAGATAGGCGAAGAGGGAATTGTTCTATTGAAGAACGACAAAGGCTTTTTCCCGATTGCTCCCGGTCGCTACTCAAAGATTCTGGTAGTCGGAGAAAATGCAGTCAGGTCTTTGACAGTGGGCGGAGGATCATCGGAACTGAAAGTAAAGAGAGAAATATCTCCTTTGCAAGGACTGAAAGAAAAGTATGGTGATGATCGCATTTCCTATACCATGGGATATACTTCGGATCCGTCCAAATACAACGTTGATTCATTGAAACAACAGGCCATTGCAATGGCTAAGGATGCAGAGGTGGTCCTTTTCATCGGTGGATTGAACAAAGATGCTCATCAGGACTGTGAGGGTGAAGACCGTCAGATTTTTGAATTGCCTTACGAACAAGGAGCGCTTATCAGCCAGTTGGTTGCTTCCAATAAGAATACCGGTGTGATTATTATTTCGGGTAACGGGGTCTCCATGCCTTGGCTGAAGAGCGTACCGGCCTTGATGCAATCTTGGTATCTGGGTTCGGAAGCGGGGTATGCTACGGCGAATGTAGTCTCCGGTGAAGTGAATCCGTCGGGAAAGATGCCGTTCAGTATTCCGGTGAAATTGGAAGATAATGCGGCACATCATTTCGGCACTAAGGCGTTCCCCGGTGATGGCACTGATGTAGTGTATGAAGAGGGTATTCTGGTCGGCTATCGCTGGCACGATACGAAGAAAATTCCGGCACTGTTTCCTTTCGGTTATGGAATGTCTTATACTACGTTCAGTTATGGCAAGATGGCTACTAATAAGAAAGAGTACGGAAAAGAAGACACCATCGAACTCTCTTTTACGCTTGCCAATGACGGGAAATGTGCAGGTGCGGAAACTGCACAGATTTATGTTTCACAATCCAATCCTCTGTTGGAACGTCCGGTGAAAGAGCTGAAAGCCTTTAAGAAAATCTTTCTGGATGCCGGTGAAAGGAAGGTAGTCTCTTTGAGTATCCCGGTGAAAGAACTGGCTTACTATGATGATAAGAAGCAAAATTGGGTAGTCGATTCCGATCAGTTCACACTGCATTGCGGAGCCTCTTCTACGGATATCAAGAGTTCTGTTTCTATCCAAGTGCGCTGAAAGAAGAATTATCATTTTACACTATGTTTAACTTATAAATATTTATTATTATGAAAAAGAATGTTTACTCTTTATTAGTGATGGTCGCATTGGCGCTTACGGCTACATTTACAGCCTGCTCGGATGACGATGACGATACTCCACCAGTAGAAATTAAGTTGGATAAAAATATTGTGACGGTACTTCCCGGTGAATCGGCAACAGTGCAAGTACTTGAAGGGAACGGGTCTTATCAGGTGACATCGCAGAATACTGCGATAGCTACGGCCTCGGTCAATGAGTCTACAATTGAAGTGACCGGTGTGATGGAGAGTGAAGAAGATCAGACCACTACTATAGAAGTGGTTGACGCAAGACAGAAGACTGCAACGATAAAAGTGTATGTTACAAAATCTGTAAATCCATTGAAAATCGATTTGGAAGAAACGACTTTCGAGATGGTGGTAGGCGATACGAAAGATATTGAAATCATTTCCGGTAATCCTTCTTATACGGTGACTAGTTCGAATGATGCTGCAGTTGGAGTAAGTGAAGTAACTGATAATGTTTTCACGATTACAGCAGAGAAAGTTTGTGAAACCCCGGTAACTGTCACTCTCAAAGATAGCAAAAGCAGAGAAGTGGTATTGACGGTGACAAAGGTGGTACCTAATGAGGTGACAAGCATTGCCATTGACGAGGCTGGAAAGGATATCCAACTGACTCCGGGAAAAATGTTTGAATTGGCTGGTCATGTTTCCTGGTTACCGCTCACAGCCGATGTTCCCACTCTTCTTTATTCTTCGTCTGAGGAATCGGTAGCTACTATAGATGCTGATGGCAAAATAACGGCGGTTAGTGTCGGCACTGCGATTATTACTGTAAAAGTAGAGGGTACAGACATTGAAGAAACTGCTACAGTGACGGTAACAGAGCCGGAAGTGATAAAGTTTAGCAATACTGGATGGGGCTTGACCTATTCAGGCTTTGCAGCTTGGGAAGGACATAATGAGGATCCATATGCAATTTTTAATGGAAATCCGTTTGAGGGATGGTGGGAAGCCCCGGAAAGTGGTGGCTCTTCTACCGGTCAATGGATTCAGATAGATATGAAATCTCTTAAGAACGTAACAAAATTGGTGATTGCTAGACGTTGTGAAGGGGATTGGATTAAAGGTGGCTTAAAATCTGTGCGGGTTGAGTATTCGAATGAAGATACGGATAATCCAACTTCCTTTGAATTCTTGATGAACGTCAATTATAGCGATGTGGAACATATTGTAGGAGAACCGGAAGGTTCCGGCTCTGCGGTTGAAGCGGAAGTTTCAAAACCGAATGTTTTGTCGACTGTGATTTCTATGCGACATATTAAGATTACAGTGACAGATCAATGGAAGGCGGACAAACCTTGTATTGGTTATGTAGATGTATTTGGTTATGAATAGATATAAAAGACTATGAGAATGAAGATTTTTTATTCATTATTTCTTATGACGTTATTATCCGTAGTATCCATAGGATGCTCGGATAATAATGTCGAATGGGAAAGTGATGAGATACCGTCTGATAAAATAACTTTAGATGTGCAAGGAATACTGGATTTGTTGCATAATGAAAGTGTTGTAGTAAAGATTCTGACCGGAAATGGTTCTTATCAGGTTGATTCACAAGATGAGAATATTGCCAAGGCGAAAGTTGTGAGCGAAAATGAAATAGAAATCAGTGCCGTTTCAACCAGTGAACAAGATCAATATACCACTATCTATGTAATTGATGAAAAGAAACAGACTGCGGAAATCAAAGTTTGCGTAGGCAAGATGAAGGAACTTCAACTGGATATACCGGATAATTTTGAGATTTATACAGATGTAGAGGAAGACGTTCAGGTGGTAACTGGAAATGGTGGATATATCTTTAGTTTGAGTGGAGATGCGGGAGTGGTAGAACTTGGTGTTTATGTTGACGATACACATACTTTCTCTATAAAAGCGTTGAAAACAGGGACAGCCAAATTGACTGTCACTGATAAGCGGAATAAATCAAAAGAGATAACTATCCAAGTGAAAAAAGCGGATATCCGGATTACAGAATTTAGTGTTCCTCTGAGTGTGGGGTTGACTCTGAACAGCCGGTACAATCTTGGAGAAAACATAGTGATTAAGCCGGCAAATGCTTCATATAAGAAACTGTCTTATACATTGCTTGGAAATTCTGTCAGTGTAGACGAAAATGGTGTTCTCACAGCAATAAGGTCGGGGCAAACGACTGTACGTGTAAAGACGTTGGACGGAAGTAATAAAACCGCAGAATGTGTGGTGACAGTTGTGGAGCCTGGTTCTATGTTGACTCCCCTTGGCTGGACGGTGGATTGTTCGTCAATGGGTGTATGGGGTGACAATGATAATCCGGCAAATATCATTGACAACAATACTGCTACCTGGTGGGAACCTGGATATGACACCGATTTCATTGATGAATGGATTCGGATTGATATGAAATATGTGCAACAGGTAGGTAAGATTAGTATCGCCAGACGTACTTCGGGAAATGAAATTAATGTAAACCTGAAAGCCGTCAAGGTTGAGGGTAGTGTGGATGGTCAGAACTATTTTGATTTGGGTACTGCTGAATGGGGGCAGGATGGAAATAACTATACGGATCTGGAAAATGAGCTCTGGAGAGATCTTGTCTTGGCGAATCCGGTGGAAGTTCGTTATGTTAAGATAACCGTTACCGAATTATTTAGTAATAATCCATGTATTGCTTGCGTGAACCTGTACGCTCCGGAGACTAATTAAACAACAACTTGATAAATAATCCGCTGCTCCAACTGCAACTTGGCAATCTGTAGCAGCGGATTGTTGTGTGTAACTTAAATAAGACTTTTGAATAACTGTTAAAGAGAAATATAATGTGGGTAATCAGTTGTTTTTTGTTGGCAAGTATTCAGAGTCTTTTTCGCAGGGTTCCGATACATTGATTTTAATTACGGGCAGAACGGTCACGTGAAGATACAATGCATCCGACTCATTGAACTTTTGGGGGGGGATATGTCAATCTGGAAGAATGTAAACAAGTTAGTCCGCTTGCTTATTTAGTACTAACAAACTTTCCGGTCCCATATTGAACAGCAAGTCTATAATGCTCAAATTGGGCAGAAAGCCTAATTTGGATTCGAATACCTGGTAGTAAGGTTGCGGAATAAACTCCGTATCTACTTCCCGAAAATCCTTTTTGGGATGAATGACTTCCCGAAAATCGAATTCTCCGGGAGTAAACTCCATCTTATATTCGCTAGTACGCTCCATCGTGGGATGAATATCTATCAACTCACAGACCAGTTGGCAAAGTTCTTCGTTGAAATCGATTAGAAAATCATATTTCTTCTCATAGAAAGGGCGGAAATCGTCCTTGTAATATTCAAAGAAAGGAGTGTTGTTATAAGCGGATTCGATGGCATTCCAATGCAAGTGCCTCCAGTTACCGTGCTCGGAGATACGTATGTCCTTCATCGGGCATTTGGGGGTATCCGGCTTTACGGTAGGAATTGAGAGAGCCAGTTCGCCGTTTGGACCGGTGATGGTACACCGGTTACGGTAAGTTTGTTTCACGTAGTGGTCGTGTTGTTCTATAAAAATCCGGTCGTATGCCGATAATTTAGTATAGTACTCTACGGGAGCAAGATAGGCTGAGGATAAATAAGCGATTTTCATTTCTTTTATTCTTATGTGTTCAGGAGAATTGTTTTTCAGGAACCAGACATGTGATTTAAGCCATTTATTTTATAGTCCGGAAGAAACGGTCCCACCGATAACCGTCAAACAGCCCTGTCCCTTTCTCTTTGGAAAACCAGACGAGGGAGGCTTTCCCGATTACATGGTCGTGCGGGACAAATCCGAACAGACGCGAATCAGTCAGGTTGACGGTGTTGTTGACTCCCATCCAATAGTAATCCTTGGTAAAATAGCAGTGCAGTGCGGGTTTGCCGTCTACATAAAGAGAGTCTCCTTTGATTTCGGCATGCTTGCCTTCATGCATCACAAGAGTGTTTCGTAACAAAGTGATGTTCCAGGGATATACCCGGATGAATTTTCCCTTGCCGGGCACGATGAGAGGCCTTCTTCCGGCGTCTTTTTTTCGTGCCAAAGGCTGAATCCAACTTTTGCCGTTCATGGCCTGTTCCAGCAGATAATATTCATATCGGCTGAAACTGCGTACATGAGTGCTGTCATTGCTTCCCATTAACCCCTCATTGTCGATGGAGAGGCTATGCATGAGTGAGATGAGCCGTTCCTCTTTGGCGGCCGGATAACAGTAAAGCCTTTTTTTGTCCGGATTGAATTGCACATCGGGAGAAGTAGCGGAAAAAAGAGAGTCGATAAATAACGTATCCCCCGGAACGCCGAGACAACGGCCGATGTAAATTTGCCGGCAATCGATAACCGGTTGCCGGATTTCAGCCGGATTGTTGAAAACGACAATATCCTGCCGTCGTACGGGATGTTCGCACCACCGGTGGTAAGAACATACTGACATGAAAGGAATCCGAAGGCCATAGCTCCATTTGTTCACTAAGATACGTTCACCCTGGAGGATGGAATTCTCCATACCGATGGAAGGGATAAAACAGGACGTAAAAGCAAATCCCCGGAGCAGAAGCACGATGGCTATTGCTCCGGCGAATGCCAATATCCATTTGATTCTACGAATGTTCATCAATCTTTATCACCTTATCGTCTTCATCAGTGCCGGTAACGGTATTCTTGTCAGTCCACCCATTTGAAGAGGCGGTTCCAGCGGATTCTGCCGTCAAACCATCCCCGGTCCTTATCCAGTGACAGCCAGACAACAATCGGTTTGCCCACCACATGGTCTTCCGGAACAAACCCCCAATAACGGGAATCGGCGGAATTGTGGCGGTTGTCACCCATCATCCAGTAATAATCCATTTTAAAAGTATATCGGTCGGTCTTTTCTCCGTTGATATAGATACCGTCCGGCTTCATTTCCAGCCGGTTACCCTCGTATGCCACGATACAACGTTCATAGATGGGCAGGTTATCTTCGGTAAGAGTGACGGTAGAACCTTTGGCAGGAATCCAAATCGGGCCGTAATTATTGCGGTTCCACTTGGTGTAAAGATTCAGCGGGTACATCTGCCCGGCATAATCTTCCGGTTCCATGATGATTTTGCTGATTAACTTCTTGTTGCCATTCAAAGTGTCGTACATTTTTTTTGTTAACGGAAGATGGTACACCGGATTCAGCCTTCCCTGCGCGTTTCGGCTGTCCAGTCCCATTTCCAATAATCCGCTTTCCCAACCGGAATCCTCAATCAACATCTGGTCGGCTTTGCTGATGCCCAGTTCACGGAACATGTCTTCCGGAATATACGGGCCGGTAGTTTGTACGAAATAGTTAAATTGCAGGTTCTCCGGGTTCTGAATGGCTTTGCCGTCAATCATTACCTGCCCGTTTACGATTTGGAGCGTGTCTCCCGGAAGTCCTACGCAACGTTTTACGTAATTCTCCCGGCGGTCTACCGGACGCCAGAGGACTTCTCCGTAAGTGCGCGGGTTATTTAGGATTTGTCTGCGTCCGGCAGCATAATATAAGTCGTAGACGGCGCGTTGTTGTTCGCGTGTCAGGCTGTCCATATCTATCTGTTTGGAATAGATACGTTGCCCTTCACCGTAAGCCAGCGTATAAAAGTCCGTAGTCTGTTGGTAATTTACTGCCACCGTATCGCCCGCCGGGAAGTTGAATACCACAATGTCATTCAATTTCACTTTGCCGAAACCCGGAACCCTTTTATATTTCCATTGCGGCCATTCGATGTATGACTTTGTTCCCAGAACAGGTAAGGTATGCTGTGCCAATGGCATGGAAAGCGGCGTATTCGGCACGCGGGGACCGTAGCTCATCTTGCTTACATACAGGAAATCGCCTACCAGCAGTGATTTTTCCAGGGAAGAAGAAGGAATCTGATAGTTCTGGAAAATATAGATATTGACAAAATAGACAGCCACTAATGCGAAAATAATGGCATCTATCCAGCTCATCACGCTGCGTACCGCAGGGTTTTTAGACTTCTTCCAAAACGACCAGGGTATCTTCTTCGTGATGTAAATATCGAAAATGAAAGGTATGACGATTAATCCCCACCAGCTTCGTACCCAAATCAGGAAAGCAAGATAGAGGAGAATGGCAATGGTACATTTTATCCATTGTGTGCGCGTGGCTTGTCTCATAACGGTAAATTTATTTAAAACCTTTATTCATTTAGAAAAGGGAATAGATTGTTCATCCCCAGGAAACCTTCGTGCCGGACAGTGTATTCGGCTGCCAGTACGGCCCCCAATACGAAACCGCCCCGGTTCTTGGCATCATGAGTGATTGAGATAGTGTCTACTTCGGACTCATAGCGGACGGTATGGATACCGAAAACCTCACCTTCGCGGATAGAGCTGACAGGGAGTTCGCCGGGAGCGCAGGCCGTTGTTCCGCTGACTGTCCCGTCCGGTGCGAGATAAGTCCCCTTCACCCATTTGGTTTTACGGTCCATATTTTCTAAAATGCCTTCCGCCAGCGTAATGGCCGTACCGCTGGGAGCATCCAGCTTATGGATATGGTGCGTCTCGCTCATTGTGACATCATAATCCGGAAACCGGTTCATGATTTTAGCCAGATACTTGTTTACGGCGGAAAAAATAGCCACTCCGAGACTGAAATTGGACGACCAGAAAAGGGTTTTTCCTCCTTCCGTACATAACTTCCTGATTTCTTCGCCGTGTTCGGCCATCCAGCCGGTACTGCCGGATACGACCTTGACGCCGGCTTTAAATGCTTTCATATAGTTGTTGTAAGCTACCGTCGGATTGGTAAATTCAATGGCTACGTCAGCCGATTTGAACGCTTCCGATTCGAAGTCTTCCTGATTATTGATGTCGATGATGCAGACAATCTCATGTCCGCGGCTGCGGGCGACCTTCTCTATTTCCTTGCCCATTTTTCCGTAACCTATCAGTGCTATTTTCATTGTTTTCTGACTTATATTCAAAATAATAGTCGCAAAGATAAGATTTTTATTACATTTGCAGCGCACATTAACGTCTTGTTAACATGGAACATCTTCTCCATTACGTGTGGAAACACAAATTATTTCCCCTAAGAGCGCTGCAAACCACAGAAGGTCTACCGGTAGAGGTGATTGATACCGGTCTTCGGAATTCAGGTTCAGGACCGGACTTCTTCAATGCCCGGTTAAGAATCGACGGCATGTTGCGGGTAGGAGATGTGGAAATACATGCCCGTTCTTCGGACAGGTTATGTCGTGGACATCATGGTGACAGAGCCTATGGTTCCGTGATTCTGTGTGTGGTGGGGGAGGCGGACGGGGAAGTGCCCCGTACGGATGAAGAGTCCGTCCCGCAGATGGTATTACCCTATTCCGGAGAGATAGAAGTGCGTTATCGCGAACTCTGTTTCTCAACCCGTTATCCGGCTTGCCATTCTATTTTCAGTTCTTTGTCCGGACTGGCGGTTCATTCATGGATGAGCGCATTACAGGCGGAACGGCTGGAACAAAAAGCCGCATTGATACATGCCCGTCTTGAGCGTTGCGATAATAACTGGGAAGATGCCTTCTTCATCACCTTGGCGCGTAATTACGGTTTCGGCCTGAATGGAAATGCCTTTGAGAAATGGGCGGAACAGTTACCGTTTCGCGCATTGGACAAGCATCGGGACGACTTGTTCCAGATAGAAGCCTTTTTCTACGGTCTGTCGGGGCTGCTTGAAGAAACGTTCCTGGAGCAAGAACAAGAAGACGAATATAGCCTTCGCCTTCGCAAGGAATTCCGTTACTTGCAGCGGAAGTTTGAAATTTCCCGAAAGATGGACGCCTCCCTCTGGCGTTTCCTCCGGTTGCGTCCCGATAATTACCCTCATGTCCGTCTGGCCCAACTGGCTTATTATTATCAAAACGGAGATAAGTTGTTCTCCCGTTTGATGGAGGCGGAAACATTGCCGGAAGTGAGAAACATGCTCTCTGCCCGCACCTCTTTTTATTGGGAAAATCATTATACGTTCGGGCATGTTTCCCGGAAAAAGGAAAAAACGCTGGGAGAACGCTCGAAAGACCTGATTATAATCAATACGGTTGTTCCCTTTTTATACGCCTACGGTTTGCATAAGGCCAATGAAAGAATGTGCGGACGCGCCGGCCGTTTCCTGGAAGAACTGAAAGCGGAGGACAACCGCATCATTCGTTCATGGAGCGATATCGGACTGCCGGTGGCAAATGCGGCAGACAGCCAGGCATTGATACAATTGCAGAAAGAATATTGCGACAAGCGGAAGTGCCTGTATTGCCGCTTCGGATATGAATATATGAGAACGGACAGCCGGGTGAAGAATTAACCGGGAAAATGATGAAGATACCGGACTTGTCATTATCTTTGCGGCTGTCAATCCAATTTCAAATTTATAGGGTATGATAAAGACTAAAAAGTTTGTCTGCTGTTTGTTTGCCGCTATGTTGCTGGCTGCGGCCTCATTTGTCTCTTACGGCAACGGTTCGGAAGCCGGCGGTGGGGCGGTTGTGCAATCCGGCGAAGATTTCAAGTCGTTTCTTGAAAAGTTTACTTCCAGTGCGGCTTTCCAATATACCCGCGTCAGGTTTCCGTTGAAAACCCCGATTGTTTTATTGGCGGATGACGGGGAGACAGAAAAGACATTTCCTTTTACGAAAGAAAAATGGCCGTTGCTGGATGGCGAGACCCTGAAAGAAGAACGGATAGAACGGGAAGAAGGAGGAGTTTACATATCCGGATTTACACTCGACGGGCCGAAGCATAAAGTCTTTGAGGCAGGTTATGAAGAATCGGAGATGGATTTGCGGGTTGAATTTGAATTGGCGTCCGACGGGAAATGGTATGTCGTAGACTGTTATACGGCATGGTACGGTTTCGATTTGCCTGCGGATGAGTTGGAGCAGACCGTCCGTCTGGTAGCGGAAGAAAATGCCGCTTTTAAAGAACTCCATCCCTGAACAGGTAATAAAGCGGCGGGACATAAAACGGCACGCCGCGAATCGAAGCCGCGGGGGCGGTGAGTTACGGAGTTCCCACATAATATCCCAGTTCGGATTCTTTTCCATCCACTATTTCCCTGATGATGCCGTTCTTAGCATTGAATTCCTGGAACAGCTCCTCATAATCACGGGTATAATCGGCGTCGGGGACTACGTTGACGTCGAATTTCAACTCAGCTTTTCCGTGCGGAAGCATATTTCCGAAAATGCGGATACGATGAATAACCTCACCTACATTCTTGATACTGTTGTAAGTGGCTTTAAACTGCCTGATTCCGTCTTCCGGTATGATGATATGCGAACTCTTGTCCAGTATGATGCAGCCGCAGGAGGGTTGCATCTCCGAGATAATTAGCGGAGCGTCTCCCGTATTCGTAACAGTGAACATGATATCCAGTTGTTGCCCTTGTTTGATAGGATAATAATGCCTCACCGAATCTTTGATAGCCATAGTCGTAGGGCGTACTTCTTTTTTACATCCTGTAAAATAGAAAGGAAATGCAACCAGCAGGAGAGTATAAAGTATAAACTTGTTCATGGTTTCCTATATATTTAATGTGATGTCAGATTAGGGAATGAATGCGATTTCATCTATACCGGTTTGCGCTCCGGGTTTGGCCGGACGAGTGATTCTGATGCTGATTCGTTCCGTCCCCTCCAGATTGACCGGGATATTCGTTTGGATGATTTCCCCCTTTTCCGGAGACGTCCCGGAAGCGGGTTTGACTTTCTTGTAAATCACCCCGTCTTTTAGCAGCTCTATTTTCTCAGGAGGATAAAAACGGTGCCTGGCGAGGCTTAGGAAGCTGATGCAAATGCTCCCGGAAGCCTTTATCCCTTCTACAGGCAAGCTAATCGTACATTCTTTTTCCGGAATGATAACCCAGCCGCAATGATAATCTGCCGGTAAACCGTGCGTGCCGTCAGTCAGTTTCTTTATCTGGCTTTTATAAGTTTGCGGAACGATTGAAGGAGTGAGGCCGAGGAATAAATTCTTCTTCAAGCCGGAAGCAAGTATGTGTTGTTCCCATTCCTTTATGTAACCGTCTATTTCATTATCGGATTCGTTATAATACCTCATTCCGGCAAAAGCCTTGTGCTCTTTCAGCCGGGCCAGCCATTCCTGCGCTTGCGGAACAGGCCGGAGAGCCATTCCGTTCCGTGTCGCATATCCGTAAACGTCGAAACCGTGTTCACGTCCCAATTCCAGGCGTGTGAAAGACAGGGCAGTCTGTAGCTCATGAAGCCTTTTACGTTCCCGTCCTTTGCTCCCGGCTATGAAACCCTCCATTTCATCGTAGAATTTAATGAATCCGCCGGGCTTGAGAAATGATTTCTCGGCTTCACGTATGCCGGCGTACATACCGAGACGTTTCCCGGATTGGGCGTTATCCTCCAAATCCTTGTAATAACCATACAGCCATTTCTTGGATACGGGATATTCCTGATTGAAGAAACGGCGCGCCAGGTCGTCGACGGAGAGCGCCGGATTAATCAGAAGCGCCGATAATACGAAAGTCTTCATCTCCTCGAACGAAGAATAACTGTATCCGCTTCCGTTGAAGAAAATGCCGCTGACTCCGTGCCTTTTGAAAAGCTGAAGCCTTTGTTGCGCTATTTTCAATATGGGGAAAGGAGTGAGATAATCATCGAAGTTATTGATGTAATCCCAGATATAGATATTGTTCGTAACCTTTTTCCATTGGTCCAATTGGCGGACAAACTTTTTAACCTTCGCATCTTTGTCATTGAGCCGGCAGAGAGGAAGCTCCATTGCGCTGACAATAACCCCGGCGTTGGGAGGCAATTGCTTGTCCGCGACCTGCTGCGTAGTCAGATAAGAAGTCGTGAAAAAGAAATGTCCGGGAAACCGGCGGGATAAACGGGCGATTAACCCGGTAACGGCCGGTGTCGCGTTTTTCGCGGTATTCCCTATTGCGGTGCAGGAAGGGCACGTACAAGCGTATGGAGTATCTTCCGGTGCGATTACAAAGCGAAAACGCCCCTTTTCACCGAAATTGTCCATGATATGGCTTTCAATAAGCCGGTACATCTCTTCCGATGAGAAACAAAGCTGCGATTCATCTGTTTTCCCGTTGATGACGGCGTATGCTTTTTTCGTGTTCTCCCCTAATGCCTTCCGCAGGTTATGACCCCATATTCCCCAACTGTCGTCGAAATTATCCAATCCCATCACCCCGGTATAATCGGCATTCAGGCCGGTCGGAGAGTAAATACTCTGATAGTCGAAGGCAAAAGAACCGCAAGTATCTTTCAAGTTGATGAGGGCGGGAGGAAGGTCGGAACCGTCTATGCGCGGGTCTTCCTTGCTGATGTTTTTCATCAGTTGATATTGTAACCACAACATCTGCCTGCTGTCTGAGGCCGTTAATCGTATGTCCGCCCCTTTGCAGGCGATTTTGAAACCGTCCTGCATTGCCGGGTCTATCCGCACGACAATGCGCCACATCTCTTTCTCGGAAACCCCGAAAGCGACAGTCTCGTCGTCCTTGGCCCGCTTCTTGAGATGTCCGTATAGATATTTCGCCCACCGGGTATCTTTTTCGGTCGGAGCTTCGCCGATAGTGACGAGATAACCCTCTTTGGAAGGAAACAGCTCTGTGCGCGCCTGCATGCGGCAACCGGCCGAAAGGCAGCAAATACATATCATTCCTGCCAATAGGAGGCAAAACCCGTCAGAATGAGATATAGATTTGTGCATAGATATTATATAGATTTTTATAACGTGTCGAAACACTCTCGATTCGTTCCGACGGATGAGTGCCCCTTACGGTATTTGTCTGGTTATAGTAAGTGTTCCATGTTCCCGTCAGACCTATCGTAATGTTCGGGTTGAGCATATATTGCCCTCCGATTCCTACCATCGTGTTGGTATGAGAGAACGAGCCGGGCAATGCATAGTCCAGTACGGCGGTTTCCGGCGCGGAACCGATGCTTGCCATTGCGTTGATATTCGTTTTCCCGTCGCTTGCCGGGAAATATTTGGCGCCGATTTGAGCGTTGTAGTAGAAGTTGGAATTGAAGAAATGCAAGTCCAGCTTTGTGTTGAGGCGTACCGTTTCGATAGTCTTGGCCACTTCTCCGCCGGCTGTGAACAGATTGGTTTTCGATTCATCCCATCCGGTAAATACGAATCCGTTCTCGCCTTCACTGCCTGTAAACGCTTCATTGTCCCATTCATAACGCTTGTCGTATGCCGATACGCGCCTGTAGCCCGCATGTATTTCCAGTTCCCAGTCGTTTTTCATATAATGTCTTAACGAAACGTTCGCCGTAATGTCAGGGAAATATTTGGTAGCCAGGGCAGCGTTGACCGTACTGCTCCATTTGGATGAGAAATGATGCGTCCATTCCCCTTGCACCTGGATGCCGACACCTCCCGGCGTTTGCTCTTCCGCCTCCATGCTTCCTTCTGCCGAACCGCTTCGTCCTGCATAGTTGAGGCGTCCGGTATATGTGTTCTTCCGGTTTTTCCGAGTATATTCCGCAGTTGCGACAGAAGTGATGATATCTTCCTCACCATACCGGGCGCGCAGATAGCTCAATGCTATCTCATTCTTGAGCATCATGCTCCTCAGGCCTGCCAGATGCCGTTGGAAAGGACGGTACTCCATGATTGAAGGCTCGTAAAACTTCTGGTAGTAATAAGCGGAATCCGCTTGCCTGTCAGCTTCATATACCACTCCTTTGGTGTATTTCAGCGATTTGTTCTGGCTGTCGTAAAGCAGAGCCGTGTCAAGCACGGCAAGAGCCTCTTCCGGTTCTTTCTCTTTGGCTAACTGCAAGGCACGGTATTCGCTGCTTTGTGAAAATGCCCCGATGATTTCTTTGTTGCTCGGATATTTTTCAAGTATCGGCTTCAAGAATTCCAGAGAAGCCTCATACCTCTTGTCACGCTCGAAAACGGTTGCCTTCTTCGCCTGGTAAAACGGCTCTTCCGGGTAATAATCGAGACCTTGCTCTGTATATTTCTCGAATTCATCGAACTTTCCCAGCAAACCCGCCGCATTGATGGCGTATCGTAATCCGAGATCGCTCGACGGATTGAGGCTGACCAGCTTGACCGCCTCCTCGTATGCCTTTTGGGTGGCTCCCGCTTCCATACACTTCTTGATGTAAGGTGTCGCCAGTTCTTCATAACCAATCACGTAGAAGATACGCATATCCTCGTCACTCTGTTCGATGGCAGACAAGTAAAGCTGCAAGGCTTCTTCGGTTTTATCCGTTTTATCGAGGATAAACGCCCTTTTCAACGTGCCGTTTTCATAATCCGGGAAGTGGAGCGTGATGGTATCCAGCGTTGCGAGCGCTTCATTATAACGCTTCATCTGGATATAACAGTTTAAGGTTTTTTCCCATGCCGCCCCGTTTATCTCGTTGTCAATACGTTTCTGCGTTACGAATGATAGATGCGGCAACGCTTCGGAGTACAGCCCGAGTTCCATTAACTTATCCGCCTTCTTCATATGCAGCGTAGTCATGGCTAATGTAATGTCATAATCATCGGGATACATTTCGTACATCCTTTTCAGAGTCGCATAAGCGAGGTCTTCCTCATTCATTTGCCGGTACAGCATGTATTCCTTGTAAAGGATGCCTTTGTCCGTATTGCCGTACTGCTTTTTAGCCTCCCTGATGTAGAAAAGCGCATCATCCGTATATCCTCTGGTGACGGAAGTGTTCAGCAGATAATCCAGCGCTTCCTTATTCTTGCTGCCTCCTTCATAAGCCATGCCGTACAGCACGTAAGGGTCCCGCTGTTTTTCCGACCGGGCGGCCTCCATCAGCAGGTTGTTATATACCCGTCGTATGGCAGGGCTGTTGTTCCTTCTCATGCGGTCGCGTATAAATGCCAGTGCCTCCGGATAACGTGCCAGTTCGCCGAGGATACTGGCCCTTTTAATCGTGAGAGCAGTACTTCCGGGGATTGCCGCCAGCCCGTTGGAAGACCAGCCCAAGGCCGCTTCCCGGTTCCCCTCCTGCAAATACAGGTTGATGATGTCCAGGTAATAAGATTCATTTTCCGGTGAAGCTTTGATTAGCTCCGTCAGTTTCTCGATAGCCTCTTTCCGGTTCCCCCCTTTCTTCAGTTGCCGGTAACCTACCTCCATACTGTAGATATAGTCTTTTCTTAAAACCGTATCGTTCGGATAAATCTGGTTGATTCGTTTCAGCAGCCGGTCTGCCTCCACGTCGTTGTTCTGTTTGCGGTATAACTCGATTTTCCTCCGCCACAATCCCCTCCAATAAGGATTCACCTCCAGAAGCTCGTTTACGTAACAGATTGCGCTGGAGTAGTTTCCGGTAATGTCTTCCACATCCACCAATAAACGCTTGGCGTTGACATTATTGTAATTGTCTTCAATGGCCTTGACAAGATGGTAACGAGACCGGTCATAGTCTTTCCCGTGAAACCAGTATTTCCCCATCAGCCATTCCAAATCGGAGACATCCGGATATTTCTTCAAACCTTCATCCAGCAACGCTTTCCCCGCCTCCCACTCTTCATTGGCGAAATGCTCCTGTACGATTTGGGCATACTGTTCCGGTGTCTGGAATCCTTTGTCGGTACCTATGGAGGAGGTGATTAACAAAAGCAGACAACCCAGTATGGTAATCTTATGAAGAAATTCTCTGTTCATTATTATATCTCGTCTTCGTTGTTTTCCTATTATCTATCGAATCAGACTGCTGCCGGTTCGGACTCTACCGGAGGATGGCCGTCCGCGTCGGCGGTCTTCTTTTTCTTCTCCTGCTTGAATCCCGCCCGTTCCATCTTTTTCCATTTAAAGTCTCTTTTAGTCAGGTAACTGAAATACCCTCTGAGAGAACAGAACGTGATGATGGGATGGTAGAAAATCGGTTCCAGTATGGAAGCGATGATAATCCATAAATATTCATATCCCCGTTTATAAAGCATTCCTACGTAGTAATCATAAGTGATGACGACGATGGATAGAAACTGGCAGAACGTATAGATTGTCAGATAAATCATCCAAGCCGTATTCCAGTTGACCGCGCCGGTGAAAGCCAGATAAATGAATACGATAAGACCTGTCAGCTCGATGATAGGCGCCAGAAACTCAAAAATAAACATATAAGGTAAAGTCAGCATCCCCATCTGTTTGTAAGTCCTGTTGAAAATCATCTTGTGATGGATGCTGAGCGTCTGGAACAAACCGCGCGCCCAGCGTGTACGTTGCCTGTAAAGCATGAATAAGTTGGGCGGGCCCTCCGTCCAGCAACAAGTGTCGGGAATCTGGACAATCTTGTAAGGGCGGGAGAAGTCGCACATATATCCCACCATGCGGGTAATCAAATCCATGTCCTCTGCGAAAGAAGTCGCGTCGTATCCTCCGGCGGCAATAGCGACAGAACGGTCAAAAAGCCCGAATCCACCGGACACATTCGGCATTCCGTTAATTGCAGACCATCCCATTTTCCCAATCAGGTACGAACGCATGTATTCCAGATTCTGAAAAAGCGGAATCGGAGTGCGGGGCGTCTTTACATCGACAATCTGGCCGTCTTTTACCACGCAACCGTTAGCCATCAGCATGGTCCCGCTCACGGCGATTACCTGTTTCTCAGACGATATGATAGGAGAGATGCAACGGTAAAGAGCATACTTCTCCAGAATGCAGTCCACGTCCGTACAGATAAAATAAGGATATGAAGATGCGTTGATTCCGGCATTGGACGCATCCGCTTTGGTCCCTCCGTTTTCCTTGTCGACAACGATAAGGCGGCTGTATTGCGGGTTGGTGGATTTCAGAAGCCTTCTGAACGGCTGGGTCTTGATTCGTTCGATATAAGCATAAGGCACTTCTACCAGTTCATAGTGCTCCACCATTTTTTGCAAGGTATCGTCGGTGCTGCCGTCATTTACGATAATCACCTCGAACAGCGGATATTCCAGCGCGAGCATAGAGTTCACATTGTCGATGATGGTCTTCTCCTCGTTATAGGCAGGAGCGATGACCGAAATGCCGGGAGTATAAGGAGACTCTTTAATCGTCTTCCGGACATAGCTTTCCACATAATAGTCTTTTCTCCGTTTCAATGATATGAAAGAGAGAAAAGCGAACAAGATGAAGAATATCGCCAGCATGCTCGTATAAAAGAATACGAAATAATTGAAGAATGTAAAAATTATATCTCTCATATTCCTTAACTTAACTGGTTAATTAACGGATGTTTGGTATGAGCGAACAGTATCGCTGTATGAGAATCGGCTTTTCTCTCCAATTGATCGAATGTTTTCCGTCCCATGGGGCTATACTCGTAAAGGGCTTTAAGGATGGCGCGCTTAGTCGCCCAGTTGTCCGCATCATCGTATGCATTGTAAAGAAAACCCAAAGCCTTGTCCGTCTTCAAATCTGCAACGGCCGAAATAATGTTCCGTTTTATCTCCTCCGGTTGTATGCTGTACATCTCAATCAGTTTGGGCTCGATTTCTTTATAGTTCAGCTTGCCTAACGTTTTTATGGCCTCCCCTCTGATTTCCGTAGAGCGCGCATTGATTTGTTTGGCCAGGATAGGAGCGCTTTCGGTCTCGTTGTACAGCCTGATTTCATTGATGAAGAAAATCTTCACATTCTCTTCCGCCGAGGTATTTACCCATTTGATGAAGCTCGGAGTGCTGTATCCCACTTTCTTCCGGTGTTCCAGGATGGCGTGCAGCTCCATCATGTCCCATTGCCTTAGTTTCATGCCGATGTCCTCATCGAAGAAACGGAACGGGTTCCCCTGGCTCAACCACATATAAGTATATCGCGCGGAGTTTCTCAATTCGATTTCCCGGTGATACAGGAAACGTACCAGCACCGCTTCCGAAGCGTAACCGTTGATGGACTGAATCAGTTTCAGCGCCCGGATTTTTAATCTTTTGGAGCCGAACTGAAGTTCGCGTTCCAGGAAACGGGTTATCTGGAATACGGTCTGTATCGTCTGGTAATTGAGCTCGTTGATTTCATCCTCATGAATACTCTTAATCTCTGTCAGCAGTTGGGTAATGATGCGCAGCTCGTTCGGCTTAGGACGTTTCTTGGTGTCGTATTTCAATCTTTCGGCAACCTCCTCTTCCGGTATGGCATTGGCATCCAGTGAGATGGCCTTCATCTCCTCATAATATTTATCGAAAGCCTTGTTGTATCTCCGTTTTTCTTTTCTTCTTTTAAATATGCCGTATATGATGTGAAGCAACAAGAACATGTACGCAATGATACAGAACATTACAACAATTGAACATATCCTGATAATTAAAGGATAGCCAATAAACTTGTAATATATCCAATAGAAATAATATTCTATATAATCTATGCCATACAATACTTGATTCATCCTCTCAAGATAATGGGGTTAAAACTTGTATATTTAAAACAAATGGCTTACATTTGTTGTATTGAATGTTCTGCTCTATGCAAATATACGAAATAACTTGTATATATTATCCAATACAAGTATGGAAGCCTCAGCAGCTATGCGGCAGATACTTGCATTTATTTTCGGTGAAAAGGAGGGAAATAAGAAATGAAGCAGTTGAAAGGAATATGGAAAGTTTAATATATTTTTGATTAGTTAACAAATGAACGTGGTTTAAACGTGCAAAAGGTTATGAATTCATTGAGAAACAAGAAACAAACAATTAAAAAATTAAGAAGAATGATGAAGATTAAAAGTTTGATGTATGTCCTCCTGGGGACGATGTTGATTGCTACTGCCTGCTCTGACGTAGAGTTGGAGAACGGAACAGAAGGAGCGGGCTTGCCTGTGAATGCTTCCTCGCTTGTGAATGTGTACTCCGATAAGAGCGGTTCGGAAGAGAGCCTGCTGGCGGGTGATGTGTTGGTTAAAGATACCCGTACCCTCATGTTGAACGTACCTGTGTCCTGCAAGAAGGTATATATGAAATACAATACCGTATCGGGCGGAGAAGCCATGAAAGAATTCAGCGTGTCTCCTGTCGTTCGTGACGGAAAAGAACAGGCCGGCGGTTTCGATTATGCAACCAGTTACATGGCGTCGGTTGATTTGTCGCTTCCCGAAGATGCGGTGCAACCGACGAGCGAAGAAGACGGAGGCTATCTTTTCTACCATAATACGGGAGTCGTCATGTTTGAGGACGGCTGGCCTACTCCTCCGAAATCATGGTATGACGAAGATTTTAACGACGTCGTTTGCGAATACGATTTGAAAGTGACCGAATGCCAGAGTGCGGAACAAATGGCAGTTCAGGGAAGTAAAGAAGAACTGCTCCTGACCTTGGACATCCGTGCGATAGGCGGCATGTATCCCACGGCCCTGGGCGTTGTGCTGGAAGACTTGGATAGCAAGTACATCGAGCGGATTACCGCCGGTCTTTTATTGAAAGGCGGACAGGGAACGATGAGAGATTTAGCCAAGGAAGAACTCTCTGCAGACTCCAAGGTAGAAGTCCGGGTTCCGGAGTGGAGATGGGACGACGATGCTGCGGACATCAAACGCAATGCGGCATTGACGGTAGATAAGACCCCGGAAGAAGGTACGGTCATCACGTTGGACGGCCTGTCTTCTTTGAGCGATGATAAGAATGACGGTTCGCAGAAAGTCTTTTTCCAGGTAACGAAAGGATACATAACCGAAGGATTACCGATGTTACGCGCCGAAATCAGGTTGATTGGCAAGGAAGGGCTGACGGGAACTGAAAGAGAACAGCAGCTTGCCGCTTTCAGAGAGCTGATTCTGGATACCAAGAAACAGAACTTCTTCATCAAGGCAAACGGTAAAGAAATACACATGAAAGGATACGAGCCTACCTCTTCTTACCGGGCGGAATACGATAAGCACGTTGCCGGAGACGGAAACCTCCAGGTCGATGCCCCCTATTCCAACAAAGACGGCTACACTTGGGGAATCAAAGTTCCCGCCGGCACGAAACACGTCTACGAAAAGTGTTCCTTCTCAGAAGCATATCCCGGATTTGAAGAATGGGTGAATACGGAAGGAGCCTCCAATCCGGGATGGTATCTGGATTGTGATTCGGAAAAGACAGTGCGGAATTGGTAATGCAAAATCCCGCTCATACGTAATTTGAGATATTTTGTACAATTTAAACCCCTCTTTTTTCTAAAAGAGGGGTTTCTTTGTATCCGACAATGAAATCTTTGGTACGAATATCATGAAGACAAGACTATATTCTATAAGCTGCGGTCTGGTTATCTTCTTTCTTTTGAACGGCGGGATACTGTCGGCACAGCAGAGAGAACCCTTAGCGGAGCAGTGGAAAATTGAAGACGAGTCCTGCGCCCTTCAAGTGATAGAGCGGGCGGACACGTTGGAGCTGATAACGCCGGGCGGACTGACGATGTGGTACCGGCAACGCCTGACAGGCGACTATGAAATCAGTTACCGTGCCTGTCTGGTGATGGAAGGAGGAAAGTATGACCGCCTGAGCGACTTGAACTGTTTCTGGGCTGCCAACGACCCGGAGCATCCGGATAACCTCTTTGCCCGTTCCCGGTGGCGCAACGGCGTCTTTAAAAACTACAACACATTAAACCTTTTCTACGTTGGATACGGGGGAAATGATAATACTACCACTCGCTTCCGCCGGTACAGGGGAGAATATTACGGGATAGAAGACGGGAAAGTAAAACCCCTGCTTCGGGAATATACGGACGCCCCGCACCTGCTGGTCCCCAACCGCTGGTATCATATCCGGATTCGTGTGGAAAAAGGGGCAACGACTTATTCCGTCGACGGCGAGGAACTGTTCCGTTACGCGATTCCCGCCGGGGGCGGAGGCGACGGGCACTTTGGGTTGCGCCTCTTGCAGAACCATATACTGTTTACCGATTTTAAGGCGGTTACACTTTGATGACTGGACAATAAAACCTATAAGACAATAAAATCCATGATGAAACAATCTTTTACCAGACGGGGAGCGATAACGCTGCTATCCCTTTTGTGTTTTACATTGCTCCGTGCGCAAGTAGTGACTGACGAGCGGATGTTCTCTTTTGAAGAACCGCAGGTTCCGGACTGTATTTCGGCCACCCAATCCCAACTGTCCATTTCCGATATACACTATAAAGACGGAAAATCTTCGATGGAATGGGCTTTTAATCCGGGAGCCGTATTGCAGTTGAAGAAAGACCTGAAATTTGAAAAGAAAGACCCCACCGGTAAGGATTTATATCTTTCGGCATTTATCGTATGGGTATATAATGAAGAACCCCTGGATGCAGCCGTTGAGTTTGAATTTCTGAAAGACGGCAGGAAATGCACCTCTTTCCCCTTCCGCATCAATTTCAAAGGCTGGCGTGCGGCATGGGTCTGTTATGAACGCGACATGCAAGGCACGCCCGAAGAAGGGATGAACGAACTCCGCATTGTCGCCCCGAATGCAAAAGGACGCCTTTTCATCGACCATTTGATTACCGCCACCAAAGTCGATGCACGCCAGCAGACAGCCGATTTGCAAGTGCCTTTTGTCAATGCCGGCACGAACAACCATTGGCTGGTAGTCTACAAACATTCTCTTTTGAAGCCGGACATCGAGCTGACTCCCGTTACGGACAAGCAGAAACAGGAAATGCAACTGTTGGAAAAGCGTTTCCGCGATATGAATTACACGAAAGGCAAGATAACGGATAAAGAAGTGGAAACCATCCGGAAGAAATATGATTTTTACCGGATAACCTATAAGAACGGGCAAGTATCGGGAGTGCCTATCTACATGGTGCGCGCCTCCGAAGCCTATGAACGAATCATCCCCGGCTGGGACAAAGACATGCTGACCAAGCTGGGAGTGGAGATGCGCGCATATTTTGATTTGATGAAACGGATTGCCGTCGCATATAACAACAGTGAGGCGAAACCGGAGATTCATGAAGAGATGAAACGGAAATTCCTGGCTATGTACGACCATATCACAGACCAGGGAGTGGCGTATGGCAGTTGTTGGGGCAACATCCACCATTACGGATACAGTGTCCGCGGGTTATATCTGGCATATTTCCTGATGAAAGACGTGTTGCGTGAAGCCGGGAAATTGCAGGAGGCCGAGCAGACCCTGCGCTGGTATGCGATAACGAACGAAGTCTATCCCAAACCGGAAGGGAACGGAATCGACATGGATTCCTTCAATACGCAGACCGCCGGACGTATCGCAAGCATCCTGATGATGGAGGATACTCCCGAAAAGCTCCAATACCTGAAATCTTTTTCCCGCTGGATTGATTATGGCTGCCGCCCGGCTCCGGGACTGGCAGGCTCTTTTAAGACAGACGGCGGCGCTTTCCACCATCGCAACAATTATCCCGCCTATGCCGTCGGCGGGCTGGACGGGGCGACCAACATGATTTACCTTTTCAACCATACGGAGTTTGCCGTATCCGAGCTGGCGCATAAAACAGTGAAGGAAGTATTGCTTGCCATGCGTTTCTACTGCAATAAACTGAACTTCCCTTTATCGATGTCCGGACGGCATCCCGATGGAAAGGGAAAACTGGTCCCCATGCATTATGCGATGATGGCGATTGCGGGAACTCCCGATGGAAAGGACGGTTTTGATAAAGAAATGGCATCCGCTTACCTGCGTCTCGTTTCGAACGAACCTGTCAAGGAACAGGAACCGGAATACATGCCCCAAGTATCGAACACACGGGAACGTAAAATCGCGAAGCTGCTGGTGAAAAACGGTTTCCGTCCCGAACCGGACCCGCAAGGCAACCTGGCGTTGGGCTACGGATGCGTATCCGTACAGCGGCGTGGCAACTGGTCTGCCGTGGCACGCGGGCATTCGCGCTATCTTTGGGCGGCGGAACATTATTTGGGACATAATCTCTACGGCCGTTATCTGGCGCACGGCAGCTTGCAGGTTCTGACGGCAAAACCGGGCGAAATAGTGACTCCTGCCACCAGCGGATGGCAACAGGAAGGATTCGACTGGAACCGTATTCCGGGTGTGACCTCTATCCATCTTCCTCTGGAACAGTTGAAAGCCAGAGTCCTGAATGTAGATACTTTCTCCGGCGTGGAAGAAATGCTCTATTCCGACGAAGCCTTCGCCGGCGGATTGTCCCAGGAGAAACAGAATGGAAACTTCGGTATGAAACTGCATGAGCACGATAAATATAACGGCTCGCACCGGGCGCGTAAATCTTTCCATTTCATCGGAGGGACGATTGTTTGCCTGGGTTCGGACATTGAAAATGCCAATGCGGAATTCCCTACGGAAACCACCGTCTTTCAGTTGGCCGTGAACGGCAAGGCGGCGCATGATTACTGGAAAAGCTATCAAGGTGGCGGGAATGTCTGGATAGACCATTTGGGAACCGGATATTACGTACCGGTCACCGCCAGGTTTGAAAAGAACTTTCCGCAATATTCCCGTATGCAGGACACAGGCAAGGAAACGAAAGGGGACTGGGTGTCATTGGTTGTAGAACATGGGAAAGCCCCTAAAGGAGGAAGTTATGAATATGCGATTGTGCCGCAGGCCACTGAAAGCGCAATGAAAGCCTTCGCTGCAAAGCCTGCATACGAAGTGTTGAAACAAGACCGTGACGCCCATATCGTCCATTCGCCGGCCGAGCGTGTGTATTCTTACGTGCTTTTTGAAACCCCTCAGGCCGTGTTGCCCGGCGAATTGCTGCAACGGACGGATACCTCCTGCCTGGTGATGATTCGCGAGAAGTCATCGGATAAAATGCTGCTGACCGTGGCGCAGCCGGATTTGGCATTGTATCGCGGTCCGAGCGACGAAGCCTTCGATAAAGACGGGAAACGGATTGAACGCAGCATCTATTCCCGTCCGTGGATTAATAACGAGAGCGGCGAGATTCCGGTGACCGTTACGTTGAAAGGACGCTGGGAGGTAGCGGAGACGCCTTTCTGCAAAGTGCTTTCGGCAGATAAAAAACAGACAGTCATACGTTTCACCTGCAAGGACGGAGCCAGCTTTGAAACGGAGCTAAGGAGGAAATAACCGGGTGTTTCGGGGGTGTATCGGTTTCCACTTATTGGAACTACAGTTTCTACAGTATGAAACTCTAGTTCCAATAGAAAGAAACTGAAGTTTCGTCCGTATGGAAACTCCAGTTTCCATGCAATAGAAACTCTGGTTCCATGCAGCAGAAACTCTAGTTTCATGCAGCAGAAACTCTAGTTTCATACAGCAGAAACTTTGGTTTCATACAGTAGGAACTTTGGTTTCATACAGTAGAGATTATAGTTTCAAGCGTATGGACCGTACTGTACTGGATTTAGTTGACAACTTCGCTTGTTATACCTAAGTTGGTTTACCCGATATTTCTTAAAACTTGGATAAGTTTACTTGCCCCTTTGTAATTCCTGTATAAGTTGTCTTTTTAGAACATAAACATGGCAACCGCCACTATACGGTTATTGCATACGGCGTGCGTATCCTTGATTTTCCCGTCGGACACGTTGAGAGAGCCGTACCATGCGGAACTCAATGTATATTCCAGGCCGAATTTCCAATGGGCGATGTTGTATGTCAGTTCTGCACCGGCGGTCACAAGCTGGTCGAGGTTCGTTCCCGTTCCATACAGCCGCGCTTCTCCGTCGGGAGCATATAAAGCGTCGCTTGTTCCCATATTCTTGGCATATCCGATAAAGATGCCGGGTTTCCATTTTTGCCCGTAAACCACGTTCAGCCAAGAGCTGGAGAAACGAATCGGAGTATATTTCTGTTCTCCCGTACGCTCGTCGGCAGACTTAATGCCGAATCCGCCTAAACCGGACGCTTGCGTGAGGTTGGACCCCAATACGCTTTTAGCCCCCACAAACCAGTTTTTACAAGTATATTTTACGTGCGCTTCGTAAGAGAGCGTGGTGATGCGTTCGTCCACCTTGTATTTGTTGCCGTTGCTTCCGACGGCTTCCGTCCGTGGCTTTAACGACAATAATTCGATTCCCGCCCCGGCAAGCAGACCTCCGTTTTTATAGTCGGCTCCGATGTAAATCTCCGGCAAGCAGCTTTTCTTTATGTATTCCTGGCTCTTTTTGCTCTTGGCGGGATTGTCCGGGTCAATGCCTTGGGACAGATATTGGGATTGCCATACGGCAGCACCTGTCAACTGGAAATTCTTGTTTGCGTAACGGTAACGAATCTGCGGCGCGCGGCTGAACGGCTGGAAGGGAGCGCCTACGGACAGGTTGAGAATCTGTGGCGAGACATCCCCGAATAACGGATGCCAGGTCTGGCCGAGCAGGAGGGCGGACTTCCCCCAATCCAGATTCATGTAAGCATGGCGGAGACGGATAACCGAATAGGAAGTCCCCGTACCGCGGAAATCGACTTCTACCTTGGCGGATGTTTTGGCCGTTCCCAACTTGGGACCGGCGACGTCTACCCCCAGGCGTGAATAAAGCGTGTAGAAATTACTGTTGGGAGTAGCATTCAGGTCATTCCCGTTTTCGTCGCGGACCTTGTCTTTCGGATACATATAGAACAGCCCGTCTACCGTTTCTTCATTCGCCCGGCTGTTGTAATAGAGGTCCGTGCGAATCTGGCCGTAAAACTTGAATTTGAAGTCCTTGTCTTGTGAGAAACCGCCTGCCGCCATTGTCAGGCAGAGAGAAAGTAAAATGTATTTTTTCATAATGTGCTTGTTTATAAACGGGCGCAAAATTACATAAAATAACTGGCAATCAGTTTATAATTCATCAAAAAAGGCATGGATTGCCCGGTTATATTTATCAAGGCTCGTACTTTTATGAATCGCTTTCAATGGTTTTTTGCCTGCATCCGGCATCAGGTATTCCCAGAAAACCTTCATCTTGTTGAGAAGTTGGGCGTCGCCTCCTTCCAGTTGAGCGGCATACCGCTCATAGACCGATGCGTGCATGGCGTACAGCTTTTCTTTTATCTCGTCGGGCGTCAGGCTGCGGTTCTCCTTGTATTCCGTGGCTAAAGCCGGATTTGCGAGCAACCCTCTGCCTATCATGACTCCCGCTACTGCCGGAAACAGCTTTTGAATCCGGCGGATGTCTTCCGGGCTGTCGATGTCGCCGTTGTAGATAAGCGGATGCCTGCAAAGGTGCAGGAAAGCGGCAAATCCTTCGAGGTCCGCCTTTCCTTTATATTGCTGTTTTCCCAGACGGGGATGCATGGTTATATGCCGCAAGGGAAAATCATTGATGACGGGCGCCAGTGCGAGGCATTCGTCCGGACGTTCCCAACCCAGTCTCATCTTTACCGAGAAGCTTATCCGGGGATATTTCAGGGTCAGCTCCAGCAGCGCTTTCACTTCTTCCGGGTAAGGAAGGAGGCCGGAGCCGTTATGGCGTTTGGCCAGCATAGGGAAGGGACACCCCAGATTGATGTCTGCTTCCGTGTATCCTTTCTCGATGAAAAGGGACAAAACCGCTTCCGCTTTCTCTGGTGTCGGGGCTATTAACTGGGGGATTAGGCGGGGAACGCGGTTTTCGGCAGGTTCGAGGCCGCGGATGTCTTTGCGGCGGAAGCCTTCCTTTTCCAGTCGGACGAAAGGCGTGTAATAAACATCTGCGCCACCGAAGCAAGCGGCGTGCGCATTCCGGTAAACTACTTCGGTATAGCCTTGTAACGGGGCGAAGTGGATAGGGAGGATTTCTTGCATTGCGTCATTTTTGTGCAAACTTACATATAATCGGTGATTTATGTACCGGTTGGATGCGGAAATCTGTTTCTTCCGGCAGGGAAAAGCCCGGAAAAATAAAAGAGAGGAACCTCCCGGTCCCTCCCTTTCAGGGGGTTAAATTGATTAAAGTCCAATTCTTATATACGTTTTTATTCCAGGTTAGAAAAACTGTGTAAAGTTCATTTGAGTGCATTCAGCCAGCCCGGTACATATCCCAGGCGGTTGCGTAACTGTGCTTCATAAAGGGAATACGGCTCTACGGGCGTCCCGTTGCTTTCGAGGCGTTTCATTTCCGATGAGTTGAATGCAAGGGACTCTCCGTGGAAACCTACCACGATGGGTGGCATGAATTTCCACCAATAGCCGTTGGCGTCCCACCAAGAGAAGCCGTTGCTGTCGATGTCGGGGTCGGTTTGTACACGGGTCGCGTGGAAATTCCAGATAGTCAGGTTCTCCATGTGATTGGGCATCTGTGCGGAATCTCCTCCTTGCCTCCAGTGCATGAATCCTCCGGTGCAGCGGTCAATCAGGGTAGCGCGGGGTTGTGTGGCATGCGACTCGAAACAGGAATCGTCTCCCCATCGTACATTCCATATCACGGCTCCCATGCTCTGTTTGGATACACCGCAAGCGTGGTACTGTCCTACGTTGGACTGGTATGTGCCCAGCGTCGCTTCTCCTTCTCCTTTTTTCAGCGTGTATCCGTCGCTGTTCTCCGTTACTTTTCCGATGAAAATGCGGGAAGACGCCTGCGAACGGATGGAGGCATGTCCGCGGTTGCCGCCGATTTGTATGTCGTATGCCGAGCAGTTCGCCGAGTTTGTGATGGACAAAGCTTCGCTGACGCTCTCGAAATTGACGCGCCGTATCCAGGAATTGGTAAGGCGTATGAAGTCTATCAGCTTGAAACCGCCGTCGTCTATATCAGACCCGTGGTGGATGAATTTCTCTTTCGCGTGTCCTTTGAAGGTGAGGTCTTCCACGCCGACATTTTCATAATGGGGGTATTTCGCTATTTTCCAGCCCCAGTCTTTGTTGACGGCGTGCATGATAGGTTCTTTGAAAGTAATCTTGTTGCCGCTTATTCTTTCAATCTGGTGGTACTCGTAAATCTGGATGCCTTTGGTTTTGATGTTGGGAGTTCCTCCTCCCTGTATGTTGATGTCTTGCCATTGATGCGGCGCCAGTTCTTCGTTAATGACATCATCGTTCGTATTCTCTAATATCAGGCATACCCAGTCGCCGTTTTTCAGGCCGCTGGCGGTAGCGGTGACGGTCTTGCTTCCTATCGGGGCGTCTTCGGTGACAGGACTGGCACCTTTTTCGGACCAACTGCTGTTATGTTTGAATTCCAGCATCACGGGAGATTTCCACATCTCCGTTTCCGGGTTCGGGGAGTTGTTGGCGACGGTCATTTCGAGTGTCGTCTTGTCCCTGCCGGCTCCTTTAATCACGATGTTGCCCATAGACATCCGGATTGTCTTGTCTTTGGATTCTTTGTCTTGCAGGATATAGTTGCCTTCGGGAAAGTAGATGATGGCTCTGGCATTCTCGTTGGTGTACCGGTCTGTCGCTCCTCCATCTTCCTGTGATATATTAATATCAGTGCCGGCAATTTCTGCCAGCACTTTCATAAACGCTTCCCGGTCAGACTGCCCGTCGTCGGGAATAGCTCCGTAATCCGTAACGTTGTAGACTTTGTATCCTTGCGCTTGCAAGGTTGCCGTTTCGGGCGGGGAGGCTTCCCCGCGCATGTATCCTGCATACGAAAAGTCGAGCAGGACATTTTTCTCATTGCCGCTGACGAACTCTTGCCAGGCCAGTGTGGCGTTTGCATCAATGGCGGTAGTCAGCAGCTTGACCGGAAGCTTGACTATCCGGCAGTAGCCTTCCTTCGAGAATATCTTGATGCAGAGCTGGTCTTCATACTCTTCTCCTCTCGCGTTGTTCTTGGGAGCGGTTACGGTGAGTTTCGTTTCTTCCAGCTTGATGCCCCATGTCTGATTTTCGATGATTGCAGTTTCCACGTTGGCTTGTTCCACAATGAATTCCTGTGTCTGTCCGAGTCCGAATGTTACTGTTCCGGTGTGCTGGATGTTCAGGTAGAAGTCCTGGCCGTAGATGGCGACTGTCACTTGGCTGCCGTCGGCGCGGATGGTAAACGTGATTTGTCCTGTCGCTTCGTCTATGGTTACGTTGCTGAACACGGAACTGGCACTGGCTACCGCTTGTGTGCCGTCGGCAATCTGGTTATTGCCCAGCTTTTCCCATGTGGCGCCGTTGTCTGTGGAAACCAGCCAGAATCCGTTTGCATCGACTTTCATTTTCGGGCTTACGCCTTCTGCCCCGGTTTCGGGTATGGCGCTTACAGGTTCGTCATTGACGAGCAGCTCCGTGGTTACTCCGTTGATTGTATAGGCCCAGTTGCCCGCTGCGTTGACGCTGAATAACGGCATGTTGTCCATATTGACCTCGCCGCTGTATATGTTCACGGTTTCCCCGTTGCTCAATTCTATCGTGTAGTTCCCTAATTCGTCTTGGGTATAGCCTACCACCAGAATCTTTCCGCTTACCATCTGCTGGTAATTGCTGATGTCCGTGTTCATCTGTTCTATGCTTGCCTCCAGGTTGGCAACCCGTTCTTTCAGGTTGTCGATGTCGGAACGCAAGTCATCCCGTTCGTCGCACGAATAGAGTGCGACGAGGAGGACTGTACATATTAATGATATTACTTTTTTCATATTTCAATCCGTGGTATTAGTTGATGGATGCTCCGTATTCGGCATATTCCGCATTGGGAATGAAGATGCCGTTTTCAAGGTCAAAGGTTCCGCCGTCGAAGGGGTCGGTTTCTGTCAGTTCTATCTGGGTATTCTTGTATCCCTCTGGAACCGTACCGTTGAAGTGGCTGTATGTTACTTCTTGGGAGTTATCTGTTACATAATTAATCAGCATGTCAAAAGTAAGCATACCGGGAGCTGCTCCTTGAGTATTTATCAGAGTACCTGTACGCTTTGTCTCACTATTGTGCCAGAACAACAGATTTGTGAATGAAACTTCTCCCGTTACCTTGCTGCGAACCAGAGATTGGGAGTTGGCTACAAAATTGATGAATGTATTGTGGCTGATTTCCGCTTTTCCTGAGTAGATACCGCATTCTTCAGTAGAACCCATGAAGAGGATAGTACCGTTTATGAGGTAATTCTTGTTAGTCGTGTAAAATACATTGTTGTTGATTACAATGGATGCGGATAAATCTTTGTTTTGAAGATTGAAAATACGGGTTGCTTTCCAATCAGCGGTTACGGGGAATGCAAAAGTATTATTAGTTAATGAAATGTTGTTTATTGCATTGTCATCTCCATTGTGGGCGTTCAGGAAATTACTGCCTTCTGTAATATTTATCTTACAGTTTTCCAGTATCAGGTTTTGCATATTGATGCCGGTGCTTGCTATTTGCATGAATGGCTTAGCAGTTGTTGTAAACTCAATGTTTTTAGCGATGAAATTCGCATTTGTTTCTGTTATATTAAAGAACGCTTGATTATTTTTTACGGAAATCTTTGCAGAAGGAGAGTCTGCGATTAGAATGAGTTTATTGAACCCTTTCTTTGCTATTGTTATTTTTGCATCGGATTGAATGAAGTATATGCCATCGGTCGAGATTTCAGAATCCTGACTTATCAATACTGATTCGCCAAATGTAGATTTGTCAATGGAAATGTTTCCGATTTCTATATTTTCTCCGGCTTCATAAAGTGCGTAATAGCTTTCAATGATTTGTATCGCTTTTACCTGAATCTTATCCACTGCCCAATTCGCTCCTTTATTTACCTGTACGGTCACATCACTGCTGTTGTCTGCTGTGGCGCGTGTGTTTGCAGCCACTGCGCTTGCCGGAGCCGTGATGGTCAGTGTGGCTTCATTCTGTCCGTTGGCTTCGCTTATGGTAGCTACCCATCCTGCCGGAGCGGTCACCATTACGTTGTCGCCTTTAACTTTGACGGTTGTAGAAACGGTTTGGCCGTAACCTATTTCCCAATATCCGTTATTCATGCCTTCTGCAGGTTCGATGATTTCACACAACAGGTCTTTTACGATAGGGATGGATATTGCTTCGTCCTGCCCTTTGAGCTTAACGACGAAAAATTCCCCGCTTTCATCGATTCCTGCGGACTCGAAGAACGAGTCTGAACTGCTTTCTCCGGAGCCGTCGCTTATGGCAGATACTTTATTGCCGTCTTCATCGAGGACAAATTCCCAGGTGTTTTCGTTGTCATAGCTCACTTGCCAGTAACCGCCTTCGTCTGCAATCCGGAACTTGGGAGTTGTACCGTCGTTTCCGGGAGTTCCTACCGCCTGGACAGGCATGCCGTTTTGCATGAGTACCTCACCGTTTACTACCCATTGTCCTTCATCATTCACCGTAATCTCCGGATATTTCACCTTTCCTTCAGAGCCTTGGGTCAGCGTTATGGTCTCTCCGTCACTCAGTTTCAGGGTGTATCCGTTGGTTGTCGTAGTCACTTCCGTAATGGTCTGTCCTCCTTCAAGCAGTCGCTTGATGGCTGTCATATTGTCGTTCAGCAGGCTAACCTGCGCTTCCAAAGATTCTACACGGCCTTTCAGGTCGTCAACGTCATTTCTCAGGTCGTCTGTATCACATGCTGCCAGTGTGAACAGTACAGATACGGTTAACAGGAATGATTTAAAGTAATTCATAGATATATGTATATTAATTGTTTACTATTGTTTTTTATTCTCTTATTCTACCACATTCACTACGAAATGATAGGTCGTGGTGGATGAATGGTCGATGTTGGCGTTCCGTGCCAGGAATGTCGCATTGTAAATGCCCACCTTTTCGTAGGTGTACGTATATGAATCCAGACTCTGGGTGATGTCTTTTATCTTCGTTCCCTGGTCCGGTTCGCAAGAGTTTATCTTGAACGGGTTGGATACCAGCCAACTGTATTTCAGCGGATTGCCCTCCGGAGATGAATGCAGGTAGAACGATTCGGTATTGATGGTTTCCAGGTTCCAGATTCCGGAGATGCTGCCGCTGGCGGTTCCGTATTCGCGGTCTGATGTCATTTCTGTCTGGTCGGACAGGTTACACCTGTTTTTCATGTTCACCGGAGTAAAGCCGAAGGAACTTGCACCGAATGTCAGGGATGTGCCGCTGTGCAACTCATTGGTGAAATGCATCTGCGTGAAGTACAGACGCGGCTGGACGGCTGTATTGGCAATGCTTTTGTAACGTATGGCGACCGTTATCTCTTTGCCGATGTATTGGGTCATGTCAAAAGTATAAGTTTGCGTAGTGCTTGTCTTGGTCGGGAATTTATAACCCAGCTCGTCATTGGGAACCAATGCTTGCCAGGCTCCGTCATTCTCATATTGTTCGACAAGCAGGGAGTCTGCCACGAAGTCGTTTTTCTGTAGTCCGGGGAAGTCGTCGGACATGTAGATTCGGCTCTCTACCATTGAGGCCGAACCGTATTCGTAATACAGCGAGATGTCGAGCTTTGACGATTTAATCTGTGACGGGTCAATCAACTGGCGTTCCCTGTATTGGTATTTGCAGCCTTCTTCGCCGCTGAAGAAGGTCAGGAAGTCGGGGTCGCCGGTAAGGTTGAACGTGACGGGAGTTCCTTTCTTTACGGTAATGATATGTCCGTCGAAACTGACATTTTCATTGGTATCTATATTCACGCCCAATGTGACGTCTTCGTCCAGTTCGTTGCTGCAAGCCCCCAGGAAGAGGCTTGCCGCACAGGCGATGATGATTTTATATGTTTTCATGATTCGTTGAGTTTTTGTAGTGAATACTTGGTTACCAGCCCGGATTGTTTTGCGTGATGGCTTTGTTGGTGCTCATCTCTTCGTCCGGGATAGGGAAGTAGTTGTAAGTAGACGACACTTGGAAGTAAGTGTAAACGTTGCTCGGGCCTTGCGTCCAGTTTTCGCCGGATTGGGCAAGGGGAACCAGTTCCTGCATGTTCTTCACGAATTCCCCCCAGCGGATAAGGTCGAAACGACGGGTGTACTCGAAACAGAGTTCCATGGCGCGCTCGTCTTTTACCGCCTGGCGGAAGACTTCCTGCGACTGGCCTTCGGGAAGGTCGTCCAGTCCGGCACGTTTCCTCACTTCGTTGATGCAGTCGTATGCCAGGGTGGTAGGCCCGTTGTTCGCTTCGTTTTCCGCTTCTGCAATCATTAGCAGTACGTCGGCATAACGGAGTATGGGGAAGTTGATGGAAGTGAAGTTCTTGTCTTTCTTGTCGGCTTCGTATTCACGGCGGTATTTGCCGCATTCACGTGCCACGTTTTTCGTGGTTCTTACCTGGTTGTCTCCTTCACCGTACTGGTAGGACTTTTCACCGTATTGCGTCATTATCTCGGCGAGTTTGCCCTCTTCGTAGAACTCACGGCCGGTCACGCCGGTGTTCTTTCCGCCTTCTTCCGTATATTTGAAGGGGGCGATGCTCCAGTTGAAACGGTTGATGTCGTTGTTGTTGACGTAAAGGTTATACAGCTTGGGAGTGCAGTAGATGAAGGCATAGGCATAGCCGGGGTCGCTCTTTCCTATTACGTTGCTTTGTGAGGACAGGTCCGGACCGGACAGGCCGATGATGTTGCCGATACGTCCTTCCGCTTGTGTGTCGGAAGTATTGTTGCCTGCAAACTCGACTTCCCAGATGCTTTCGTTGGCGGTCGTGTTATATTGGTTGGAACATAAGTCGATGAAGAAGTCCCAGTAGTTGGGGGCTAACGTATGGTTGGCGGCTTTTACTTTCTGTGCGTAGAAGCTTGCTTTCTCGAAGTAATCTTTCGTTTCAGCCTGTGTGGCTGTGCGTTCTTCCCGGTAATGTTCGCCGGCACGGAACAGGTAGACGCGCGCCAGTATTCCCCAGGCGGTGGATTGTGAGATACGTCCCGGTTTGTAGGACAGCTCGGCCGCCGATTTCAATCCGGTCTCCGCCGCGTCTGCCATTTCGGAGATGATGAAATCATAGATTTGCTGTTTGTCCGTGCGGGGAAGGTTCTGGTTGGATACGGATTGCGTGGAAGTGGTCTTGAAAGGTACGTCTCCCCAGCATTCTACAAGGTTGAAATAGTAGAACGCACGCAGGAAGCGCGCTTCTGCAATGTATTGCTCTTTCTCGCCGGCGGAGAAATCGCTTTCGTTCACCTTGTCTATGTTTTCCAAAAACATGTTGGCACGGTTGATGCCGGAATAGAGGAGATACCAGAAAGCGGACACTGCGGCGTCACTGCTTGTCGCATTGTTGCAAATCAGTCCGGTAGAAGCGGGGCCGCGGCCGCTGCCTCCGTAGTGGGACAAGTCGTCGCCGGCTACGAGGTACATGTAGTCGCCTCCGTAGAAGGTAGGCTGTGCGAGGATGGCGTAGATACCGGTCAGGAAAGAAGAAGCTTCTTCGGGAGTGTTGAAGTAGTTCTCCGGAGTTAACTTGGTCGGTTCCTTGTCCAGGAAATCGCAGGATGCGGTGAGAAGGCATGCCAGCAATGTTATGACGGATATTCTTATTGTTTTCATGAGTTCATTTTACAATTTAAATTTAACTGTCCACTAATCAAAATCCCAGGTTGATACCGAAACTGACGGCATAGGCTCTCGGATAGGAAGAATAGTCCAGTCCCGGAGTCATGGCGCTGTTGCGTATGGATACTTCCGGGTCATAACCGGAATAGCCTGTCCATGTATAGATGTTCTGGGCGGCCACGTAAACGCGGGCTTTGTCTATTTTCCACTTCTTTGTCAGCTTGTTCGGGAAGGTGTAGCCCAGAGTTATGTTCTTCAGGCGGAGATAGGAGCCGTCCTCGATGATGCGTGATGAAATGACGCGGTTGGATGAGGAGTTGGTGGCGGCGGGAATGTCGCTTGTCGGATTGTCCGCTGTCCACCGGTTTGCATAACTGGCGAACTGGTTCAACTCGCGTGAACGGTTGTTGGAGCTTTCAAAGAACAGGCGGTTGGCATTCATGATGTCGTTGCCGTATGACCACTGGAAGAAGATGCTCAGGTCTATTCCTTTGTATGAGAAGTCATTGGTGAATCCTCCCGTGTGAATCGGAAGGCCGCGTCCGATGATGGTGCGGTCGTTCGAGTCTATGACTCCGTCGCCGTTCAGGTCGGCGTATTTGGGCATACCCGGCTGTGTGTTGTTCTCGGTGGAGAAGTGCGGGACATTGGATTTCAAGGTGTACGAGTTGCCGGACTGGTTGAAATCGTCGTATTTGTAAGTCCCTTCGTAGACGTAACCGTACATCATACCCATCGGGAGCCCCACTTTGGCGATGTAGCTCGGCTGGCTGTTATAGTTCTGGTCGAACTGTACGGCCACGGTGCGCGCCGTCTGGTTTTCGGACAATGCCAATACTTTGTTCTTGTTGAACGCGATGTTGAAGTTGGTCGACCAACTGAAATTCCGGGTTTTGATATTGACTGTGTTGATGCTTAATTCCAAACCGTCGTTTCTTACTTTACCGATGTTCTCGGTTCCGTATTTGTAGCCGGAAGAGGGAACCAGTGAGGCGTTCAGCAACAGGTCGCGCGTTGTTTTCCGGTAGATATCCATCGTTACTCCTATGCGGTCGTTGAAGAAGCTGAGGTCGAGCCCGACATTCCATTGTTCGGTGGTTTCCCATTTCAAATCTTTGTTGGCAGTGGAGGTCGGAACCGTACCGGTAGTGATGATGTTGTCGAACGGGTACACTCCGCTTGGAATCGAGTTGGAAGAGGTGTATGAGCCGACTCTGGATTTCAACACCTCAAGCAGGGCGTAGTAGTCGTATTCGCCTACGCGGTTGTTACCGGTGAGTCCCCAACTGGCACGCAGTTTTCCGTTGGAAAGGATGTCTTTGAGAGGGCTCATGAAGTCTTCTTCCGTGAATGTCCATGCCAGAGAAGCCGACGGGAAGTATCCGTAACGGTGCTCTTTGCTGAATTTTGAGGAACCGTCGGCACGGAAAGAAGCCGTTGCGTAGTATTTGGATTTATAGTTGTAGTTGAATCTTCCCAGGTAGGAAAGCATCGCCCACGATGATTTCTCGGATGATGTGGCTCCGGCTTCTCCTTCGCTCATTCCCGCCATGCCGAGTGATTCGTTGGGGATGTGGGTGGTACGGAAAGAGTAGTATTCGTAGTCGGAATTCTGGAAAGTAATACCTGCCAGCGCATTGATGAAATGTTTCTTTTTGAAGTTGGTCTGGTATGTGACGGTATTTTCGTTCAGCCAGGTCAGACGGTCGTAGCGAATCACCTGCGCGTTTACTTTGTCCGTTGATGTCGGGCCTCCGTAACGGGTGTTGGAGTTATTGAACTGGTCTTGCTTGCGGGAGTCGTAAGTGTATCCGGCGGAAACTTTCACTTTTAACCCTTTCAGTATCTCGTATTCGGCGAAACCGTTCATCTGGAGGTTGTTGGTATAGTTTTTCCGGTATTCGTTGAGCTGTGACTTGTACGGGTTGAAACGGTAGTCGTTGCTGGAATCTACCGCGTTGTCCGTGGAGCTGTCTTTCAGGTAAGAGAGCGGCGTGTCGGGCGAGGTTACGGGACGGTATCCCCAAATGCTGTAGAAGAGGTTGTTCATACCGCTATAGGAATTCTCCGAGGGAGTGCTTCCGGTCTGGATAGCCCGTGAGTAGTTGGTTGTCAGGCTCATGTTCAGCTTGCCGCGGCGAACGACGGTGTTCATACGTCCTTGCATACGTTTGTATCCTGTTTCTATCAGGGTTCCGTTCTGGTCGAAATAGGAGAGTGAGGCGTTGTAACGCACTCCTTCGGTTCCTCCTGTCAGGCGTACGGTGTGGTTTTGTTGCCAGGCGGTGCGGAAAATCATGTCTTGCCAGTTGTATTGTTCGATGTCGCGGTAATCGTCCAGTGTCCATTGTTTGCCTTCGTAGTTCATCAGGTATGACCTGGCGGCTACGTCGGGATACATTTCATTCTGCAGTTTGACGAACTCATAGGCGTCCATCATCGGAATCGTGCGCGTAACGTGCTGCACTCCGAAGCTTCCGTCATAGGAGAGCTGCGCGCGTCCCACTTTTCCTTTCTTCGTGGTTACGATTACTACTCCGTTGGCACCGCGGGCGCCGTATATCGCCGTGGCGGACGCATCTTTCAGGACGTCGATGGATTCGATGTCCGAAGGGTTCAGCGTGTTGGACACGGAAGCGTCTTCTACCGGGAATCCGTCAATGACGTAGAGCGGGGAGTTTTCCTGGGTCAGTGAGTTGTTACCGCGAATCACGATATTCATCGTACCGCCCGGCATGCCTTCTCCGGACGTCACGTTCACACCTGCGATGCGGCCTCCCAAGGCTTGGTCGAATGAAGCGACCGGTGCGGTCAGGATGTCGTTCATGTTCGCTTTGGCGACGGCTCCGGTCAAATCCCGTTTCTTCACTTCCTGGTAACCCACCACAACGACTTCGTCCAGTGTCTTTGTATCTTCTTTCAGTGTGATTACCATCGGTTTCTGGGTGTTTACTTTTTGTTCGACGGTGGTATAGCCGATGAAGGAGATTACCAATATCGCATTCTTGTCGGATACGTTTAACGTGAATTTCCCGTCAAGATCGGTGATGGTTCCTTGAGAGGTACCCTTTACCTGAACGCTGGCTCCGGGAACACCTTCTCCTAAATTATCTTTCACCGTACCTTTTACAACTACTTGCGCAAGTACGAATGAAATAGAAAACAGAATCATTCCGAGTGAGGAGAGAATTCTTTTTCTAGTCTGATTGGATAGATGTTTTTTCATATATTAAAAATTAAGTGATTTTATTGAATCTACGTTTGCAAAGATATGCGGATTGATTTTTTCAATATGGATATTATTATTCATGATAGGTGTAAAATCATACAATTTATACTTCTCGACGGTTTATCTCTTTTTTACGGATTCCAGCAATTCGGACAATGCTTTGACGATTTCCGGATGTTGCTTCGCTACATTTGTTTTCTCGGAGGGGTCGGACGACAGGTCGTAGAGCTGGGGTTCTTTGTCGTTGCCAAGTTCTATTTTCGTCCAGACTTCGAGAGCGGGACCGTCGCTGGGCTCTATGTATTTCCATTTGCCTTGTATGATGGCGAGCGTGTTGTTCAGGTTTTGCTGGACAACGTATTCCCGGTCTGCATTGCTCTTGCCCGTCAGGACGTTCAGGCGTTCCTGGCTGTCGGGGGCGGCTCCTTGGCGAAGGGGCTGGTTCAGCAATGAAGCGAGCGACGCATATACGTCGATTTGCGAGAAGAGTGCCTGTTGTTTGCTGGGTTTCACCTGTGCAGGCCAGCGGACAATGAACGGGATGCGTGTGCCGGCTTCGTATGCGCTGTATTTTCCTCCCCGGTAGATGCCCATCGGGGTATGTCCGTTGAGAAGTTCGTAGGCGCGGTCTTGGTAACCGTCGTCAATGACGGGGCCGTTGTCGCTGGTGAAGATGAGGATTGTATTGTCGGCTATGTTGAGGCTGTCCAGGGTATGCATGATTTCGCCGATTGTCCAGTCCAGTTGAAGGATGACGTCACCGCGCGTGCCGAGGCCGCTTTTTCCTTCAAAGCGGGGGTGGGGGATACGTGGCACGTGTACGTCCTGGGTTCCCATATACAGGAAGAAGGGTTCTTCTTTGTGGGAAGCGATGAAGTTTTTCGCCTTGTCGGTGATGATGTCGGCAATGTCTTCGTCTTTCCAAAGGGCGGATTTGCCTCCGGTCATCCAGCCGATGCGGGGGATTCCGTTGATGATGGTATTGTTATGGCCTTGGCTGGGTTTGAGTTTCACGAGTTCCGGATTTTCTTCTCCCGTGGGCCAGTCGCCGACTTTATGTTCGTAGCTGACGGTGATGGGGTCATTCGGGTCGAGACCGACTACGCGGCCGTTTTCAACAAATACGCACGGCACGCGGTCTACCGTTGCCGGGATGATGAATTCATAGTCGAAACCGATGCTTTGTGCGTTGGGGGTAATTTGTTTATTGAAATCTGTTCCGCCTTTCGGTCCGAGTCCCAAATGCCATTTGCCGACAGCGCCGGTGGCGTATCCCGCATCTTTCAGCATATCCGCCATCGTGACGCAAGTCGTGTCGATAATAAGTTCCGAGTTGCCGGGAGCGATGCCCGTATTTTCTTGCCGCCAGGGATACATGCCTGTCAGGAGCCCGAAACGGGAGGGGGTGCTGGTAGCGGAAGTTGCATAGGCATTGGTAAATTGTACTCCCTGTCCCGCCAGCCGGTCGATATTCGGTGTGCTCACCTTGGTCGCTCCGTAGCAGCTTAAATCACCTATGCCGAGATCGTCGGCGAATATATAAATAATGTTAGGTTTTTGCCCGTTTTGTTCCTTGTTCTTTTGGGAAGCATTGTTGCAGCCTGACAATACGGCAATACCGGGCAATAATGTTAGCAGACGCGATAAGTTTCTCATGATGTTGATTTTTTAGGGATGAATTACAGATGCAAAGATAAACGGTCGGAAGGAAAGAAAGTGAGCAGTAATGTACAAGTGAATTACAAAATAGTACACTTGAAAGGTTGTTTTTTCTTTTCCGGAAAGGACGCGGGAAGGCTTTGGCTCGTAAAAAAAAGGCCGATTTGCATCGTGCCGTTGTGCCGGTAGGGGCTTGGTTTCCTGTTGGAGGCGAGTGCTTCCGGGTGGAAGCCGGCAGTCGGATATTTGCTGGCGGATTTCGGAACTCTGATGGGGATTGGAGTCTTTTTAAGAATGAATCTCTTTGCTTGGGGGCTTGTTCCGGACAATTTATGATTGTAATGAAGCGGATGGTAAGGATGAGCGGGCATGGAATTATGGCGGTATCCGGCATTGTGGATTGTGGCATTGTGGATTACAGCATTGTGAATTGCAACAGTGTGAATTGTAACAGTGTGGATGCGAAAGAACCATATCGTCACTCGAAAACAGAGTTTGATATGGTTCTCTTGATTATTGTTAGGGGGGCAACCGGATTTCTGACCGGAAATGGCACTTCTCTGGAGGTGGCGCTTTCCTGAAAGGGGAGTCTGATGCCTCCTTTGAGGCGTTTACTTGCCGTTTTTACAGCCCCGGCGTAAATGGGGTTGCCTCATCTCCTTTCTTTTTTCTTTCATATTTCAACGAGAGGGCAGGGCGCGTCACGAAGTTCTTGTTTGATAGCTTCTGCAACGGCACGGCTTCCCGTTAATCCGTTTCTTCTTTTTCTTCTTCGTCTTCTCTTTCTTCCCCTTTGCGATAGGCCAACGGGCTGACATGATAAATCTCTTTGAAGCATTTACTGAAATAACGTGAGGAGGAGAATCCGATTCGGTCGGAAATCTCCGTGATATTCAGTTCGGGATTGTTACGCAACATGACAGCGCCTTTCTTCAGGCGGATGCTCAGGATGAAGTCGTTGGGGGTCTGTCCCGTCACGGCTTTCAGTTTGGTGAATAGGTTGGTGCGTGCCATTCCCATTTCGCGGGCGAAGATGTTGACGTTGAAGTCCGTATCGTCCAGATGGCGTTCGATGATAGCCATCGCACGGTCCAGCATTTCTTTGTCCATCGGGTTGGTTGCCAGCATTTGGGCGAAAGCCTGCGGTTGCTTGCTGAACTTTTCCTGCAGCAGCCTGCGTGAATTTACCAGGTTGTTGCAGCGGGAAATCAGTAGGTTCGTATTGAACGGCTTGGTGATGTAATCGTCCGCACCGATTTTCAGCCCTTCGATGTTGTGTTCTACGGCGGTCCGTGCGGTTAACAGTACGACCGGGATGTGGCAGGTGTTGAAGTCTGTTTTTATCTGTTTGCACAATTCCGTGCCGGACATGCGCGGCATGACGACATCGCTTAATATGATGCTAGGCATTTCTCTCTGTACCATTTCCAACGCTTCCACGCCGTCTGAGGCGGTATAGACCTGATAGAATGTCTCGAAGATGCCGACCAGCATTTGCTTGATGGATTCATTGTCTTCCACTATCAGCATCTTGGCGTCTTCAATCCGTTTGTCGTCTTTTTCTTTCCATTCCGCTTCGGGGAGTATCTCTACCGAAGGAACGAAAGGTTCTGCTTGCTGGACGGTGGTTTCCGTATCGTCTTTAGCTATCTGTTCTTCGGTGAAGTGTTGTTTGTCCAGCTTGAGGTTGATAATGAAGCTGCTTCCTTTTCCCGGTTCGCTTTCCACGCGGATTGTGCCGTGATGGAGTTCGACGATGCCTTTAGTCAAGGCCAGGCCGATGCCTGTACCGGCTCCGGTGTTCAGCGAGTTGAGTTGCTCGGTTTGATAGAAACGGTCGAATATCTTATCTATTTCGGCAGCGGCGATGCCCGAACCGGTGTCTTTTATTTCAATGACGGCATGGTCTTTCTCTTCGGATACATTGATGGAAATCGTATCTTCGGCTTTCGTATGTTTAAGTGCGTTGGATAGCAGGTTGTTTACTACTTTCTGCATCTGTTTCTGGTCGTACCATACTTCGATGTCGTCTTTCTGTTTATTGAATTTGAAGTTGATTTGCTTGCTGCTGGCGTATTCCAGGAAGAGCAGGTAGTTTTCATACAGGAAGTTCACCAGGTTGTGTTTGTTCACTTTTATTTTCATGTGGCCTTGTTCCTGTTTCCGGAAGTCGAGCAGTTCCGTAATCAGTTCTCGTAGCTGGAGGCTGTTTTTGTAGATTCCCAACACCTTATTATATATGTTGGGTGTGAAGGTCTGCACTTGCAGCAGGGTTTCCACTTGTCCGACGATAAGTGTCAGCGGTGTACGGAATTCATGCGAGATGTTGGTGAAGAAGCGCAGTTTCGACTGGTTCAGGGCTTCCAGGTCTTCGATGTGTTTCTTTTCGTACTTCAACGATTCGCGAAGTTTGATTCTTGAATTGTAGTTTTGTATGAGATACCATAACAGGCTGATAGTCACGATTGTGTAAATCAGATAGGCCCACCAGGTCTCATACCAGGAGGGAAGTACGATAATCTGGAGCCGCGATTCTTTTATCCCGTCCCGCAATGATTTGATTACCAGGGTATATTTCCCCGGATTCAGGTTTGTATAGGTGATGAGCGTCTGTTTGCGGTAGGTGTGGTTCCATTCGTTGGAGAATCCTTCCAGCCGGTATATTATCTCGTCTCTGTTGGCGGGAATGAAGTTGGAAGTGGCATATTCTACGCTGAACATGGACTGGTCGGCTTTCAGGTGAATCTCCTGCGTGTGGCAGATAGACTGTTCCAATATGCCCGTCTCGTCTCCCGGAGTTACTTCTTTGCCGTTGACTAGCAGGCGGGAAAGGATGATGTCGTATGATTTGGGGGTGAAATGCAGTTTCTTTTCCCAGAAAGAAATCATACCTTGGATGCCTCCGAGAAATACTTCTCCGTCATGGGTCACGAACAGGGAATTCTCATTGACGGCGGTCAGCGGGAAACCGTTTTCCGTGCCGTAATTATAAAATTTCCTGTTCGGGTAGTCGAATTGTGAGAATCCCTGGTTGGTGATTAGCAGCAGGTGGCCTTTTTGTATGGAGGATTCGAAGACTTCGTAGATGCAATCGCTGGACAGCCCGTCTTTCTGTACGTCGAAATTCTCGAAGTCGTCACTTTCCTGGCGATAGCGGTCGAGTCCGCTGCCGGAGGTCGAGAACCACAGGTTGCCGCTGCTGTCTTGCATGATGCTGTTGATGTTATTGTTACTGATACTGTTCGGAACGGCGGGACTGTACGAGTACTTTGTCAGTTTACCGGTATCGAAACGGTAGGAGTAGACTCCTTCCCCGGTGGCGGCAATCCATAGTGTGCCGTTTTTGTCAAAACAAAGGCTGGCTACCATGGTGATGTCTCTGCCTTCTTTGGTCTCTTTGAAGAGTTGTTTGCAAACGCCTGTCTCCGGATTGAAGAGACAGACTCCGTTTTGTGTGGCGATGATTAGTTTGTCCTCATACGGCACGATGTCCCGTACGATGTCTGAAGGCAGTGTCGCCGGGTCTCCCGCCTTCATCCGGTAGACCGTGAACCGGTTGGTGCGCAGGTCGAGTTTGTTGAGTCCTCCCAGGTGTGTGCCTATCCACATGATTTCATTGTCCCGGTCGTAATAAATTGCTTTTACGTTGTTGTGGGAAATGCTGTTCTTTCCTTCTTCATGGCGATACCACCGGTAGGTGTTGTTCTTCCGGTCATACACGTTCACGCCGCCGCCTTCGGTACAAATCCATAAGTTCCCGTTCTTGTCTTCCGTCATTCTTCCCACAATCGGGCTGCTTAGCCCTTCTTTTTCCGTGTTTCCCACCTTATACCGGGTATAGATTTCGTATTCGGGGTTGAAGTAATTGACTCCTCCGAAATAGGTTCCCAACCAGAGTGTGCCTTGCTTGTCTTTTACGATGCACCAGATAGAGGAGTGGGTGAGTCCGTCGGGTTTGTTGTCGTCGGCTGTATAAAGATAGAATTTTCCTGTACTTTTTTCGTAGCGGTTCAGTCCGTGGAATGTTCCTATCCACAGATTCCCGACGTTGTCTTCGCTGCAACTCCTGACGAAGTCGGAGCAGAGGCTGTTCGGATTCAGGGGGTCATGCCGGAAGTTCTCAATGCTGCCGTCTGTTTTTATGTGATAGAGCCCTTCTTCCCAGCTTCCTATCCATAACTCTCCGGAGGCGTCTTCATAAACGCTGGTGATGTTGCCTTTAGTGATAGGCTGCGACAGCTTCTTATCTTCGGACAGGCAGTAAGCGCCATTGTTGGTGGTTCCTATCCAAAGATTTTTGTTTTTGTCCAGGTGGATGCAGGACAGGGTGATGTCTTTGCCGGCAAGGTGGTAGAAAAGGTCGAAGTTTCCTGTTTTTTCATTGTACACGAACACTTCTTCTCTTTTGCCTATATATAGTTTTTCATTGTAATGGATAGCATCCACATTGCCTTGCAGCAGGGTTTTGAATTTCTGTGTCGTCAGGTCGAATTCCGCAATTCCGTCAGTGCAGAGCAGATATACTTTCCCGTTCCCGTTTCCCGTGATGCGCAGCACTGTATTGCTGAACAAACTGTTGGGGTCATTCTTTTTGAGCTTGAAACTCTTGATGTCGTTACCGTTATACCGGTTTAGCCCTTCGCGTGTACCAATCCATATAATTCCCCGTTCGTCGATATACAGGCTATTGACGGAAAATTGGGAAAGGCCATCATCAGTGGTTAAATGGCTGAATGTGATGTTTTGTCCTTGGGTACGGACAGTGGTGATGCTTAAAAAAAGCAGAAATAAAAGGATTACTTTTCTCACTAATTCGTATTTTTAAGGTATTACTATGGGCAAATATATTGTTTTTATTTCATTTCTGTGAATCTTATTAGAAGAAAGTAACTATATTTGTATCGTCCAAACGATAGATATATGAAAGTAAAGAAAATTAGTGCGGCTAACGTGGAGGCTTGTTCGCTTCCTAAACTATTCGATGAAGAAAAAATCGATTTCCAGCCCATTCAATGTGTCAACTGGGCTGAGTACCCCTACAAACCCAGAGTTAACTTTCGCATTGCTCACACGACGGATTCCATTTTATTGCATTTTAAAGTTAAGGAGGCGAGTGTGCGTGCCAGGTATGGAACGGATAACGATTCCGTGTGGACTGATTCCTGTGTGGAATTCTTTTCCGTACCGGCAGGGGACGGGGTGTATTATAATATAGAGTGCAACTGCATCGGGACAATCCTGATAGGGGCCGGACCTGCCAGGAACGGCCGGGAACATGCGCCGGAAGAAGTGACGGCTCTTGTACAACGCTGGTCCAGCCTGGGTGATACGCCGTTTGAAGAACGTGTGGAGGAAACGGATTGGGAGATTGCCCTGATTATTCCTTATTCCGTGTTCTTTAAACATCAGATTGAATCGCTCGACGGAAAAGAAGTAAAAGCTAACTTCTATAAGTGCGGTGACGAGTTGCAGACTCCTCATTTTCTCTCATGGAATCCGATAGAAATTGAGAAACCGGATTTTCATCGGCCTGATTTCTTTGGTACATTGGAATTTGAATAGGATAAAAGGACGCAATAAATAAAGCACAGGAGTCTCTTGTAATGTAAAAAGAGGGGTTCAAGGCGAACTTTGAAGGTAGAACATTTTTTAATTTTTTTTTTGGCTAATGAATCCCCTTGTCATAACCCTGATTTATCATAAAAGAAGGGTTAAACAAGGGGATTGTTATGTTTTAGGGAATAGTGAACACTCTCTGAGGTATAAATAAAGCAGGGATGTAATCTTTGGAAATAAGGACCTTTTTCAACCGGACTCTTTTTAAGGTGAAGTCTTTCGTTTGTCTTTCACATGGTTATGATTTTGCTTTATTAAGATTTTACATTGTTATGAATCAGGAAGAAGATAAAGCGGATATTGCGCTTTTGTGTACAAGGGATATGGATATAAATAAAGCTGCCCCACAATTGAAAATGGGACAGCTTTTTTCAGTATTGAAAAGTAATCTTGTTTATTTTACAATTCCCCGTTCCGAGTTCTTTACGAAATTGACGATATTTTCGATTTCCTCGCTCATAGGAACCTGGTCGACAATTTTCTGTACGGCATCCTGCACGCTGAAATTACCTTGATAAATTAAGCGGTACGCATTGGCTATGTGACGGAGTATCCTTTCTGAAGTGTTGTGGTGCTGTGAAAGGACAACTGCGTTTACTCCGTGGTATGCTACGGGATTTCCCGACATAATCACGTATGGGGGGACATCCTTGGATATGCGGCATCCGCTCTGCACGAGGGTCCACCTGCCGATGTGGCAGTATTGATGCAACGTGACGTTACCGCTCAAAATCACGCAGTCGTCCAGTGTGCATTCGCCTGCAATGGTCGTACCGATACCTACCACACAGTTGTTATTGATTTGTACGTCGTGGCAAAGATGTACTTTATCCATCAGATAATTTCCATTGCCGATTCTGGTGGCGTTGCCACCGAAAGTCGCACGGCTGACTACCACATTTTCACGGATGTCATTGTTGTCTCCGATAATCAAGCTGCTTTCTTCTCCCGTATAGTGGAAATCTTGCGGTTCCGCTCCTAAAACGGCATTTTGATGTACCTTGTTACCTTTTCCCATTTTAGTACCTTGCAGGATACTGGCATAAGACATGATGATGCAGTCATCTCCGATTTCCACATTCTTTTCGATGTAGGCAAACGGCAAAACGGTTACGTTTTTACCTAGTTTTGCTCCGGGGTCTACATAAGCTAACGGACTAATCATAATAGTATATGTTTAAAGTTAATCTTCTCTTCCACCACCTAAGGCCTGGTAAAGGCTTACTACAGCCTGCATCTGGTCGAAGCAATCGGAAACCTGGGAGATTTGCGCGCTCAGATAAGACTGTTGCGCCGACAGTACTTCCAGATAGGTTGAGGTTCCTAAATCAAACAATTCTTTTGTATCTTCCGAAGCTTTTTTCGCAGATTCTACCTGCATTTGGCGGGACTCCACTTTTTCACTGGTTTTTTGGTACAGGCTTAACGCATTGCTGACTTCGCTGCCGGCGTTCAGCAGTGTCTGCTGGAATGACAATTTCGCAGCTTCTTCCTGGGCTTTTGCAGCCTGGAGGCGGGCAATGTTCTGTCCTCTGTAAAACAGCGGTTGGGTCAATGAACCGACAACCGAAGCTAATAACTTGCCTGGGTTGATGATTTGCGAACCTGCGCTGTTGGTCCATCCGGCAGAACCGCTTAACGTGATTTGCGGATAGAAGGCCGCACGTGCGGAATTGGTATTGTAATAACAGCTTGCCAACGACATCTCGGCTGCTCTTACATCCGGGCGGTTAGACAGCAGTTGCAAGGGGATTCCTGCCGAAAGCTCCGTAGGAAGGACTTGTGCTTCCAATACTCCGCGTTTGATGGCGTGGGGAGCTTCTCCCAGTAAGATGGACAATGCATTTTCTGTTTCACGGATGCTTTGTGCAATGTCCGGAATGGAGGCGAGTACTTGCGCATAAGCGGCTCTGCTCTGTTCTACGGCAGCCGAATTCGTGTTGTACATGGCAGCTTCTTTCATCGCTTCCATCGTTTCTACGTTACGTTTCAGGACATCGGCCGTTTGGCGGGTGATTTCCAACTGACGGTCAAGCATCAGCAACGTATAATACATGTTGGCAACGTTGGCGATAACCTGTGTCTGTACGGCTTGGCGGTATGCTTTTGCCTGTTTGAGGGTAACTTGTGCGTTCCGTTTGGAATTCAATAACTGGCCGAACAAGTCAACCTGCCAACTCGCCGTGACCGGCAGTGAGTAAGTTTTGGTAGCTGCGTTTTTGTCGAAGCTGCTGATTGTCCCTTGCGGGGATAAGCCTAATGACGGTGCATATGCCAGCCGTGCCGACATCAGTGAAGCTTGTGCCTCTTTGACTTTTAATGCGGCTGACTGCAAATCTGTATTTTGTTTCAGTCCCATTTCAATGAGAGACTGGAGCTGCGGGTCGGTGAAGACTTCTCTCCACGGCAGATTACCGAAGTTGGCGGTATCCGAAACCAATGTATCGTTGTCCGCTACCGGATCGCGATACAGTCCGGAAGCCGTGATGTCTTCGGGTCTGTCATACGACTTATAGATGTGGCAGCTGCTCAAAAGAGCAGTTGCGCACAACATATATAGAATCTGTTTCTTCATATCGAATTTCATTATTTAGCGTATTGTTCAATCTCTGTTACGGCATCTGTATTGTCAATGTCTTCCCATTCCATCGGTTTAACCTTTTCTTGCAGGTATTGGAAGATTACGAACAGGATAGGCACGATGAAAATCTGGCAAATCATACCGATTAACATACCACCGATAGAAGCTGTACCCAATGTACGGTTACCGTGGGCGCCTACACCGAAAGCGAACATCAACGGAAGCAGACCTACTACCATAGCCAGTGATGTCATCAAAATCGGACGGAGACGGGCGCCGGCACCCAATACGGCCGCCCAGGTGATACTCATACCCATCTTACGGCGGTCAAGGGCAAACTCTACAATCAAGATGGCGTTTTTCGCCAACAGACCCATCAACATAATCAATGCAATCTGCATATAGATATTGTTGGACATCGTACCCAGAATCATCTTCAACGCCGAGATATTGCCGATAGCGCTCACGCCGTTGACAAACAGGAAGCTGCCTAACAGACCGAACGGAACGGACAACAATACGGCAAGCGGAAGGATGTAACTTTCATACTGAGCACTCAACAATAAGTAAACGAATACGAAACAGAGCACAAAAATCAATCCTGTGGCGCTTCCGCTGCTTTGGGCCTCTTCACGTGCCATACCTCCTAATTCATACGTATAACCGGTAGGCAGGTTTTCCTGGGCAACTTCGGCAAGAGCGGCCAACGCCTGGCCGGATGTATAACCGCTGGCAGGAGCTACCATCACCTTCATGGAAGTGTAAAGGTTGAAACGGCTGATGATGTCCGGTCCATATACTTTCTCTACGGAAACGAACTGGGCAATCGGCGCCATCTCGCCTGCACTGTTGCGCACCTTGATATTTTTCAGAGATTCCAGGTTCTTGCGCGACAGCGGTTCGGACTGAATCATAACACGGTACATCTTACCGAAACGGTTGAAGTTGGATGCATACAAGCCTCCGTAGTATCCTTGCATAGTGGTGAGGATATCGCTCGGACTGATGCCTGCTTTCTTACAAGCCGCCGCGTCGATGTCAATCATGTATTGCGGGAAGTTCGGGTTGAAAGTCGTTTTCGCCGAGTTAATTTCCGGGCGGGCTTCCAATGCGGCCGTATAATTGTTGACAACATCGAAGAACTTGTTCAAGTCACCGCCGGTCTTGTCCTGCATGTTCACCTCGATATCCGTAGATGCCGAGTAACCCGGAATCATAGGAGGAGCGAAGAACAATACCTGCGCTTCCTTGATGATTTTTTGCGCACGCATATATAGAGAACCGACTACGACGTCTGAATTCTGTATCATGGAACGTTCGTCCCAGTCTTTCAGTTTGATGATGAAAGAACCGTAAGAAGGTCCTTGGCCGCCGATAAAGCTGAACCCGGAAATCATGGTGCGTGACGATACGGCGGGGTCGGCGGCAATCAGGCTGTCTACACGTGCCAGGATTTCTTCGGAGCGGTCCTGAGATGTACCCGGCGGCAATGTTACTGCTCCCATCAGAGTTCCGGTGTCTTCATTGGGCACCATACCCGTCGGAGTAGTATTCATAAAGAATATGAGCAGTACGATGGAGGCGATAACCAATCCCATGGACAGCCATTTCTTCTGGATAAAGAACAATACACGTTTTTTGTAACGTTTCAGAATCGATTCGTATGTATCGTTGAATCTGTTCTTGAACTTCTTGGTACTCATTCCGATTAGCGCCAGAATACTGAGAAGGATGAAGATGGCGGTAATTACCGGATTGATGCTGAACAGCCCGAAAATCATACCGAGAATGGCGATAATCGTGAAAGTAAGCGTCACACCCGGATGCAGCATCTTTCCGATAGCTTCGGTGTACCTGTTAATCATGGTGGTATGGGCTGCCGTATAGGCTACTTTCATACGTTCCTTCAAGGTAGAATCTTCCGTTCCGTCTTCTTTCTTATGCGGTTTCAGAAGAACGGCGCACAAAGCCGGACTCAATGTCAAGGCGTTCAATGCGGACAGACCGATAGCGATAGCCATCGTCATACCGAACTGACGGTAGAATGTTCCTGCCGTACCTCCCATGAAACTTACCGGAACGAACACGGCCATCATGACCAGTGTAATGGATACGATAGCGCCGCCCAATTCATTCATGGCGTCAATGGAAGCCAGACGGGCGGAAGTATAACCTTGGTCGAGCTTGGCATGCACACCCTCGACGACCACAATGGCGTCGTCCACCACAATGGCGATAGCCAGCACGAGCGCACATAAGGTCAGCAAGTTCAAACTGAATCCTACTAAAGACAGGATAAAGAAAGTACCGATAAGGGCTACCGGAATGGCGATGGTCGGAATCAACGTCGAACGTAAATCCTGCAGGAAGATATATACCACGATAAACACCAGGATGAATGCCTCAATCAATGTTTTCAACACTTCATGGATAGAAGCGAACAAGAAGTCATTGGCATTCATGGAGATGTTAAGTTTCAATCCGGTAGGCAGGCTCTGGGATGCCTCGTCCAGCAGTTTCTCAATATCGCTGATGGTCTGTGTCGCATTGGTTCCCGCCATCTGGTACACGATACAGGTTACAGCCTTATGGCCGTCTACCCGGTTCGTGAAGTTATATCCCAGACGGTCTAATTGAATCTCCGCAATGTCTTTCAGGCGGAGCACTTCGCCGTCGGGCAAAGACTTGATAACGATATTCTCAAATTCTTCCGGTTGTTGCAGACGTCCCTTGTAACGGATGGTGTATTGGAAAGTCTGGTTGCTGCGTTCACCGAATTGTCCGGGAGCAGCTTCCACGTTCTGTTCGGCCAACGCATTGGACACGTCGTTCGGAACTAGCTTGTACTGTGCCATGATGTCCGGTTTCAGCCAGATACGCATGGAGTAGTCCTGCCCCATCACGTTTGCGTCACCTACACCCTGTACACGTTGTACCTGGGGAATCAAGTTAATCTTGGCGTAGTTCTCGATAAATGCCTCGCTGTAAGTGTCGGTCTCGTCGTAAAGGGAGAATACTACCAGCATGGAGGTCTGGCGTTTCTGGGTAGTCACACCGACTTTGGTAACTTCGGCAGGCAACAGGCCTTGTGCCATAGAAACACGGTTCTGCACGTTGACGGCAGCCATATCCGGGTCTGTTCCTTGTTTGAAGTAGATAGATATATCGCCGGAACCTGTGTTGGATGCGGTAGAAGTCATGTACATCATATTTTCCACACCGTTGATTTGTTCCTCCAACGGAGCAATCACGGAGTTCAATACGGTCGATGCACTGGCGCCCGTATATGTAGCTCTTACCGATACGGTAGGAGGCGCGATGTCCGGATACTGTGTGATAGGCAGGGTTGCCAATCCGATAGCACCCAGGATGACTATCAAGATAGAAATAACGGTTGATAGTACCGGACGGTTAATAAATTTATCTAATTTCATACGATTATCTGATTATTAATTGAAAGCTGTAGCAAGATTGCCGTCACGTTGGTCTTTCAAATGCTGTTGATAGTTCGCTTCTTTCTGTGCAGGGGTGATTGGCTGGATTTTCTGGCCGTCTTTCAGGTTCTGTACGCCTTCAATGACAATCTTGTCTCCTGCGTTCAGGCCGGAAGTCACCAGGTAGTCCTTTCCGTTATCCAGATTGAAGATACTGATTTCCGTATATTTCACCGTGTTGTCCGGTTGCACTACGTAAACGAACTTTTTGTCTTGGATTTCCACAGTGGCAGACTGCGGGATGTTGATGACATTCTCCATATTATAAGGAATCAGCACGTTGGCAGTACCTCCGCTACGCAAGATGTGTTCCTTGTTGGGGAAAATGGCGCGTATGCTGACCGAACCGGTAGATTGGTCGATAACTCCGGTGATGGCATCCACCTTGCCTTCCGCATTATACATCGTTCCGTCAATCAGTTGCAATTTGATGGTCGGTATCTTGCCGATTTCTTCTTTAAGCGTGCTTCCGGATTTTGTCATCGCCAGCAGTTCCTTTTCCGTCATGGAGAAATATACATATACTTCGTCTATTTCCGATACAGTGGTCATCGGAGTCGTGATGGAAGGGCTGACAAGGGCGCCTATACGATAAGGAATATCGTTGATTACGCCGTCTGACGGGCTTTTGACTTGCGTGAACGACAAATTCTGGCGTGCGGTGGTTAGCTGTGCCTTCGCCTGCGCCAACTGTGCCTTCGCCTGCGCCAAAGAGTTTTCGGCCATTGCCAAATCGTAATCGCTGATAATTTGTTTCTTGTTCAATGCTTTCTTGTTGTCGTAAGTCATTTGTTGAGTGCTCACTGCTGCTTCCGCTGTGGCGACTGCTGCTTTGGCAGTGCGTTCCGCTGCTTCATATTGAGTCGGGTCAACAATGAACAATACCTGTCCTTTGCGGACAGAAGCACCTTCGTCCACGCATAGTTTGGTAATGAATCCGGAAACTTGCGGACGGATTTCTACATCTTGTTTACCTTTGATGGTAGCCGGATAAGCTGTCGTTAAATCTGCAGTTGTCTTTTGTAATTCCTGTACTGCATATTCCGGGGCTTTTCCCGTGTCATTACCCTTATTGCCGCAACTAGACAGAAGGGCTAAGCAAAATGCAAATAAAACAATTCTACTTTTCATACTTCTTATTTATCTGTTTTTTAAAATTGTGCGTTTGTCGCCAGTGTGCCATTCTCTTGTATCGAGGGGGATTTAAGGAATAAAAACCGGAAACTAATTGTGTAAAATCAGTTTCCGGCTGCAAAAGTACTTTAAATCCGGTATTTTTGTTCTCTGATACCGTGTTTTTTAACTATGTTTTTTACTTTATTTTGTGATATACAGGAGTCATAATAAAACTTAACTCATAATCCTGATACGGAAGCCTGTATTTTTCCAACGGAATAGCTCCCCAACTGTTAACGCATGCAAGTCCTGTCTGCGCCTTGTCGATGCAGAAGTTGGTGAAGTCTGCTTTTTCCACCTCCGTTGAGTGGCGTTGGTCTTTGCCGGCGCCGTCGTCCAATGACTCGATGGTATAATTCAGTGCGGAAGCGGAGAAAGGCGCGTCAGCTACGAATTGCAGCCCGTTGCCTCCGATATTCAGGAGTCTCCACCAACGGATGTCCGTTTTCGTTCCTGTTTCCTGCGGACGGATGTAAGGATAGAACTGCTCCTCTACCGTTTGGCGGTATCTGCCGATTTTGGCCGCATGATTACGGTCCGCATAGTTTTCTACCGGTCCGCGTCCGTAATATTCTACCTCATTGAATGTGACGGGCATGCGCATCTGCATCCCGAAGCGGAACATTTCGGATACTTTCCGGGTCTTGTCCGCTACCATCTTCTGGGTCACTTTTACTGCCCCCTCATTATTAATAGCATAAGTGAGGAACAGTTTTCCGCCCACTGCCTCCATGTCGTATTCGGCACGGACCACCGCCTGGCCGTTTTCAACCGCATGTTTCAGTGAAACCAGTTTCAGTCCCGGATTTTTCCATACCGCATATCTGTTCTGTAGTCCCGCACCGAAATCATTGTCGGTTGGCGCGCGCCAGAAGTTGGGAGCCAAGACGCTGCCGTCTTCCATCAGTTGCATGCCGTCCACATCGTAGCGGCAGAGATAACCGTCATGTTTGTTGAATTCGAGCGTGAAATCCTCACCGTCAACAATCAGGTAATTGTTGTCATTGTCCCGAATGGCAGGTGTGACGACTGCAATGTTGGAAGCTTGCCGGTTTTCCAGTTTCAGTTCCGGCGCTTTATAATCACGTACGCTTAACTGTTCGTAAGCGACAGTGCTCCCTGCCGACAAGAGGGTTTCAGCGTTTTTGAGCCTGTAGCTGACGTTCAGGAGCAATTCTTTGTTGGGACAGATGTTTTGAGTATTGAAAGGCAGCCGGATTTTTACCGTCTGCTGGGGTGCGGCTTTCAGCTCCGGTACGATGCCTGTCTGTACGGCTTCTCCGTCTGCCAGTAATTGCCATTCCAGATAATAGGCGGACAAGTCACGGAAGAAGTTCTCGTTATATACATTGATTTCCCCTTTGGAAAGGTCGGCGGGAGTAGTCCAGATGTTCTGGTAAAAATAACCTACTTCATAAGCGTGCGGGTTGGGCACACGGTCGGGGCTGATTAGCCCGTTGTCGCAGAAGTTGTTGTCTGATGCATCGTATTTGTTGAAATCGCCTCCGTAGCCGTAGATATCCACTCCGTCCTTGTTTTTCCAATGGCAGGACTGGTCGACGAAGTCCCAGATAAACCCTCCCTGGTATTTCGGATATTTGCGGATGATGTCCCAGTATTCTTTGAATCCTCCCTGCGAATTGCCCATGGCATGCGCATACTCGCATTGGATGAGCGGTTTGTCGATGTTGCCTTCACAATATTTGATACAGCCGTCGTATCCCAGATACATCGGGCAATAGATATCCGTGAATTCATTGGTTCCCGCCTGTTCATACTGTACGGCGCGCGACTTGTCCTCATTTTTAATCCAGGTATAGCATTTCTCGAAATTCGGTCCCATCCCGGCCTCGTTACCCAATGACCAGAAGATGATGGACGGATGGTTGTAACCGCGCTGCACGTTGCGTTGGTTGCGTTCCATGTGGGCCTTCGCATAACTTGGGTTCTTTGCCAGGGTTTTCTCTCCGTAACCCATACCGTGGGATTCGATGTTGGCTTCGGCTACCACGTATAACCCGTACCGGTCGCAAAGGTCGTACCAGCGGTTGTCGTCCGGATAATGGCAGGTGCGCACGGCGTTGATATTGAGTTCCTTCATTACTTTAATGTCTTGTAACATGCGCTCAAGGGAAACCACATAGCCGCCGTCCGGATCTATCTCGTGACGGTCGGCCCCTTTGAAGAGTACCGGTTGTCCGTTCACCAATATTTGTCCGCCTTTCAGTTCAATCTTGCGGAAACCTACTTTCACGGGAATGACTTCGGTGACAGTGTTCCCGTTTTTCAGGGTGGCGGTCAGCGTGTAAAGATTGGGCGTTTCGGCAGTCCATTTGGCAGGATTGGAAACGGAAAGGGTTGTGTTTAGCTTGCCCGAACCTTTCAGGTCTGCGGTAGCTACGCTATTGCCCTGCGCATCTGTCAGCTCCAGAACAACCGTACCGCTTCCTTTCAGGTCGACAGCGATGTCCAACGTACCGTTTTCATACCGGCTGTCCAAATCGGGGGTCACACGGATATCCCGGATATATTTCTTGTCCCGTGTATAGAGATAACAGTCACGCCCTACGCCGGAATAACGGAAAAAGTCCTGGTCTTCCAGGTAACTGCCGTCACACCAGCGGAACACTTGGAAAGCGATGACGTTCTTTCCCGGTTTCAGATACTTCGTCAGGTTGAATTCCGCTTCCAGCTTGCTGTCCTCACTGTAGCCTACGTAACGCCCGTTCACCCAGAGGTACATGTTGGAGGTTACCGAGCCGAAGTGGGCAAGAATCTCCTTGCCTTTCCAATCGGCGGGAAGGGTGATTTCTTTCCGGTAGGAGCCTACATGGTTGTTCTCCACGGGGACGTGCGGGGGATTGTTCTTGAACTGGTTTCTCCAGGCGTATCCCACATTTACGTAAATGGGGTCACCGTAACCGTTTAGTTCCCATACGCCGGGCACTTTGATGTCGTCCCATCCCTTATCGTTAAAATCTGTCCGGTAGAAGTCTGTCGGGCGGGCGTCGGCGTCCCTTACCCAGTTGAATTTCCACAGGCCGTTCAGAGTCATGAAATTCTCGGAATCTTCTTTGATGCCGGCTTTGGCTTCTTCAGCCGATGCATAGGCAAAATAATTGGTGTGCATGGACGAGCGGTTTACGGAATTCACTTCCGGGTCTTGCCACTCGTTGAAATTTTGTGCTTGCGCGGCAGTTGTTAATCCTAATGCAGCCAGGCAGCAAGATAGTAGTAGTTGTTTCTTCATGGGTTTTTATTTTAGGTTTGAATTTCGGGAGTCAAAGATAGGGAATATTTTGATTAGTGAGGGAGAATCATGTGTTTAATGAATATATCTGTCCTTTGATTTTAAATTATTTTTGAACAATCAAGTGAAGCCTGGTAATTTATTCTGCATAATTGAATCTTTTGTAAGAAAATGTAGTACACTTAATCTTAAATATTTTTGAGTATACAGAAAAACAATAGAAGTGATAAATTGCTTTTAATTGTCCGGCAATACTCTAATGATTTTGCATGATATACTCTGTTGTAATGGCTTGTGTTTCATTGTTGTGTACAATTTTGTATTTTATTAGTACAATAATTGTATGTTTAATATTGTTGCAATCGTTTAATTTGCGGCAATTGTTTTAAAAAACTGTTTTTTTAACTTTAAATTTTATTATTATGAATAAACTGACGAGACTAAAAAGATGCAAAAGGTGTATCAGTACATTAATGCTTATGTGTTGTTCGCTATGGATGTGGGGACAGAATACAGTTACAGGAGTTGTATTGGATGAAACCAATCTCGAAGTAATTGGTGCAAATGTAAAAGAAAAGGGAACTTCTAACGGTGCTATTACTGATGTTAATGGTACTTTTCGCTTAAGGGTGAATAATCTTCAAAAAGCTGTTCTGCAAATTTCATTCATGGGATATGAGTCTCAAGAAGTGTCATTGAATGGACGTAACCATCTTAAAATTGTTTTAAAAGAGACTGCAAACGAACTGCAGGAGGTTACCGTTGTAGCTTATGGAACGCAAAAGAAAGAAACTTTAACAGGGGCAATTTCCGCAGTAGGTAATGATGCATTGGTGCGCTCCCCTAATGCGAGTGTAGCTAATACGCTGGCAGGGCAGATAACAGGACTTTCGTCCGTACAGACCAGCGGGCAACCGGGACAGGAAGACCCTAAAGTGTTTATTCGTGGGGTCGGCTCTTTGACGGAAAGCGCTTCTTCTCCTTTGATTTTAGTGGATGGGGTGGAACGCTCTTTTTATCAGATGGATCCTAATGAGATAGAGAGTGTGACAGTTTTGAAGGATGCGTCTGCTACCGCAGTGTTTGGGGTACGTGGAGCAAATGGTGTAATTCTAGTGACTACGCGCCGTGGAAAAGAAGGAAAGGCGAAAATATCGGTAAACTCTTCTGTCGGCATTCAAATGCCTACCCGCATGCTTGAGATGGCAGACAGCTATACATATGCTATGTTAAGAAACGAGATTATTAAGAATGATAATCCCAATGCTACCGAAAATGACATGGTATTTAATAACTATGCATTAGAGCGGTTCAGGCTGAATGATGAACCCATTGTGTATCCGAGTATTGACTGGAGAAAATATCTGTTGAATAAAACCTCTGTACAAACGCAGCATAATTTGAATATTTCCGGAGGGACGAAAGACATACGTTATTTTATATCTTTAGGTTTTTTATATCAGAACGGTCTGTTGAAACAGTTCAAGGGAGTCGGATATGATAATAATTATAAGTATAAGAGATACAATTATCGGGCAAATCTGGATTTTGATGTAACTAAGACTACTATGTTGAAAATCGGTATTGGCGGTATTGTCGGCAACCGTAATGAACCGATGATTAATGATGCGACCAATTCCATCTGGACTTTGATTAATCAGACTACCCCTTTCAGCAGCCCGGGTGTGATAGATGGAAAACTCATAGTCACCCCTGAAGAGCGTTTTGATAATAAAATAAATTTAGGTAACAGCGCTTTGCCCAAATGTTACGGAACGGGCTATTCTACTGCTATCAATAATACAATGAATCTGGATCTTCTGCTAAACCAGAAACTGGATTTTATTACAAAAGGCTTGTCGGTTGAAATAAAGGGGGCCTATAATACGACCTATGGCTTTACTAAAAAACGCAAAGGACAAGTTGAGCAATTTATGCCTTTTTATCAATCTTCTCTAGAGGATCCGTCATTAGGCTATGACTCACCGGATTTCAATAAAAATATCGTTTATAAAATAAAAGGAGAAAACAAAAGTTTGCAATACGACGAAAGTTCTTCTCGGGCAAGAGACTGGTATCTGGAAGCTAGTTTGAGATATAACCGTAAATTCGGTTCTCATAATGTCGGAGGGCTGTTTTTATACAATCAGAGTAAAAAATATTATCCGGCTCAATGGGTGGGAGTACCGTCAGCTTATATCGGTTTTGTCGGACGTTTAACCTATGATTATAAGTCCCGGTATATGGCGGAGATTAATTTTGGCTATAATGGCTCTGAGAATTTTGCTCCAGGTAAGAGATTTGGAGCGTTTCCCGCAGGTTCTGTCGGTTATATCTTGTCAGAAGAGGCATTTATGAAACATCAAAAAATTGTCGATTACTTGAAATTACGTGCATCGGTTGGTTTGGTGGGAAATGACAACCTTGGAAATAATCGTTTCTTGTTTCTTCCGGACTCTTATGACGTGAATTTGAGCGGAGTCGATGCTTGGAATAACAATAAGTATGGATTTAATTTCGGCTATAATAGCAAGGCTCTGATTCTAGGAGCATTAGAAAAACGTCTGGGTAATCCAAACGTGACTTGGGAGACGGCTTTGAAACAGAATTATGGATTGGATGTTCATTTTTTGAAAAGTCGTCTGAAAATTTCTTTGGATTATTTTCTTGAGGAACGTAAAGACATTCTCATTAACCGTAAAACAATACCTTTGTTAACGGGGTTGACCTCTTCCGTTTTACCTGCCGTAAATATGGGAAAAGTAAAAAATCATGGATATGAGGTAGAAGTGAAATGGAATGATAGGATTGGCCAAGTTCAATATAATGTTCAGGCAAATGTTTCTTATTCAAAAAATAAAATAATTTTCCAAGATGAGGTAGAACCCAATGAACCTTATATGTGGCGGACCGGAAATCCGGTAGGAACCCTCTTTGGATATGTAGCCGACGGTTTTTATACAGATACGGATTTCGGAGAGAATGGCAAACTTATAGCCAGCCTGCCAGATCCGGGTGTGACGGTGAAACCGGGTGACGTGAAATACCGAGACCTGAACGGTGATGAAAAAATTACTTCAGATGACCAGACAATCATTGGACATCCTACCCGTCCTGCTTATACATTTGGATTAAACTACGGCATTAATTACAAAGGCTTTTTCCTGACAATGAATTGGACAGGCGCTGCTCAACGTTCGTTGTTGTTGGATGGAGCTTTTAGAGAACCTTTTGGGAACGGCAAGATACGTGGACTAATGCAATTTCATGCAGATACCCGATGGACACCGGAAACCGCAAGTACGGCTACCACTCCCCGGTTTACGGAAACAAATGCTGTTTATAACATGCGTTCATCCTCCCTATGGGTACGGGACGGATCTTATCTGAAACTTAAGAATGTAACGATAGGGTATAATTTTACAGATAAAAAAGTGCTGAAGAAATTAGGTATCCAGCAGTTGGGTATCAAACTAACAGGTTATAACCTGTTGACTTTTGACAAATTTGATATTATGGACCCAGAGTGTAATCCGAATAATGCGGATTCTTATCCTATTATCAAAATATACAATTTAGGTATTAATCTCACTTTCTAATAGTAATGGCAATGAAGAATTATAAAAAATATATAGGCTGCCTTTCTCTTGTTGTGTGGATGCTGACGGGATGTGAAGACCTTAAGTTCGGAGATAAATTTCTGGATAAGCCGATAAGTAACGAACAGAATATAGATTCGGTTTTTAATAAGAAAGTATATGCAGAGCAGGCATTGGCGGAAGCTTATCATTCTTTACCGGATTACCTGCCGATGCAAGGACGTCTGGGATATGGTGTTTTGGAGATGCTTACCGATCTTGGTGATTGGACGAAAAAGGGAGCGCCTAAGTTCTATACGGGAACGATAGATGGAACAAATACCTATTTGGAGCATCTTCCTTATCGGTTGGATGTTGACAAACGAACCATCGGAGTAGGACCGATATATGGTATCCGGAGAGCCTATATTTATATTGAAAATGTAGATAGAGTAACGGATATGAGTGCGGAAGAAAAGGCGATAGGAAAAGCAGAGGCCCAAGTAATAATCGCTTATCATTATTTGCAGATGTTGCGTTATTATGGAGGTATGCCTTGGATAGACCATGCTTATACGGCGGAAGATGCGATGAAATTCCCTCGCATGACAGTTGAAGAAACGATACAGAAGATAGTCGGATTGTTGGATGCTGCTGCTACCGTATTGCCTTGGCAGGTAAATGCGGATAATGACGGGCGGATGACGGCAGCTTCGGCATTGGCTTTAAAGTCCAGAGTACTTCAATTTGCAGCCAGTCCTTTATTTAATTCCGATAAACCTTATATGGAAGGCGATGCCTCTTCTCAATACTTGACATGGTATGGAAACTATTCGGCAGACAGATGGCAGAAAGCATTGGATGCAGGATTGGAGTTTATGAGGGCCAATAAACAGAACTCGGATGCATATCAGCTAGTGAATACAGGCAATCCTCGTGAAGATTTCGCGGCAGGCTATTTCAACCGGTATAATGGCGAGGTACTGATTTCTTCCCGAAGATTTACCACCTATGCTACAGGGAAACTTCCTTTTGCCCAAATACGTTATGGAGTAGCTTCTCCTACGTTGACGTATGTAGATATGTTCCAGATGCAAACGGGAGAAGAATTCGATTGGAACAATCCGGACCATCAGAAATTTCCATTTTTTGATAAAGAAGGAAAGCCCAGAAGAGATATCCGCTTGTATGAAACGGTAGCTGTCAATGGAGATAAATTTAAGGGAGCTCAAAAGGTCCAGATTTATGAAGGCACTAAGCAATCACCTTATAAAGATGGTAGGATGAGCTATAATGGCTTTGCTATGAGAAAATTCATACGGAATTTTAACGATGAAGTGAATGGAAAATTTTATTCATGTCCGTTAATCCGTCTTCCCGAAATATATTTGAATATGGCAGAAGCAATGAATGAGCTGAATAAGGCGGAAGTTCGTGATGAATTTGGGAATACTGCTTATGACTATTTGAATAAAACGAGAATACGTGCTGGTATGCCTCCGATTTTGGCGTCAAATGTTCCGGCAGGTAAGCCGTTGCGTGAGGCTATATTACGTGAAAGGGCCGTAGAGTTTGGTTATGAAGAAGTACGATATTTCGATTTGATACGTTGGAAACGTACGGATATATTTACAGGTCAACGTTCACGTCTGATAATTAAACAGGATGAGAATGAACCGAGTGGATTTTCTTATACCATCTCTTATACGATGGCAGAGATACGTGAGTATGCGAAACCTGAAAAGTGGGATGATAAATATTATTTGTTACCCTTACCTGTAGATGAGATAAACAAGAAATACGGGTTAATCCAGAATCCGGGTTGGTAACAATCGAATTGTTGAATAAAAAGAAAATGATTATGAATAAATTACTTTATATAATAGCTTTCTCGTTGGCATTTGCCACTACGGGAATCGCCCAAAATGATGAAAGGCAAGATAAGGAAGTCGATTTGGGAATCCAGACAACGACGGAATTGCGGAAAACACAGGCTGTTTCTGTTGTCTATTCGGATGAATTGGACAAAAATGCGACTACCAGTCCCTATAACGCCCTATATGGACTATTGCCGGGATTGAGTGTAATGCAAAATACAAGCTGGGGGACAGAAAAATCCCGTTTGAATGTACGGGGGCGAGGTTCTTTGAATGGAGATACCCCTCTGTTTGTCGTAGACGGTTTCGCCCGGCCGATTGAATATATCAACCTTTCTGAAATCGAGTCGATATCTGTACTGAAAGATGGTGCTGCTACCGCCCTTTGGGGAGGTAGAGGAGCTAATGGAGTCGTATTGATAACCACTAAGCGGGGTATGTATAATAAGAAAGACATAAAAGTAGACTATAAATTTGGATTGGGATTACCGGTCAATCAGCCAGAATTCGCAGATGCTTATACTTATGCGAAAGCCCGTAATGAAGCGTTGAGATATGATGGTTTGCAGCCGGATATGGATGAGGCTTCATTTTTGCCGGGAATAAATAGTGACCTTTATCCGAATGTCGATTGGCAAAAAGAAGCTTTGCGCAATCACACGACCAGCCATCAGTTAGATATCACTTTTCGTGGCGGCGGCAAACGGCTTCGTTATTTCAGTGTCTTGAATTATAAGAACGATATGGGATTGTTGAATGATAAATATACCGATTATACAGACCGTTATAACTCTCAGATGAAAAAATATTCCCTCAATCTTCGCATGAATCTGGATGTAGACATAACAGATGCTACAAAGCTGAAGTTGAATATGCTCGGTATGTTACGGGAAAGTAAGCGTCCCACAACGTCGGAAGCCACCTTATTTGAACAAATATTCAATACTCCTTCCGCCGTATTTCCAGTACAGACCCAGAATGGATTTTGGGGAAGTAATAATGTGTTGAAAACGAATCCTATAGCAAATTTGGCAGATGTCGGCTATTATAAACTGAATCAGCGTATGTTACAAGCGGATTTACGGTTAACGCAAGACCTGTCTGTGTTGGCCCGCGGCTTGAGTGCAGAATTGGCTGTCGCTTATGATAATAGCGCGACTTATCAGGAAACAGCCAAGAAAAGCTTTCTATATCAGACAGTAGAGAAAGGTGAAAATGGGCAACCGGTTTATGTAAATTATGGAGATCCCAATGATGAGTTGGCTATTAGCAACAAAGGGCTGGCTAATCAATATATACATGCCAATTTTGAAGCAAAAGTCAATTATCATCGGATTTGGGATAAACACGATTTTGTGGTCAGTACGATGTTTCGTCAGGAGTCGATGACATTGACAGGAGCCAACAACAGCCGATATCGTCAATACATTATCGGAACTGCAGGATATAATTTTGATAACCGTTACTTGTTGGATATCGTAGCCAATTGTTTCGGTAGCAGTGTATTGGGAAAGAATGACAAATATCGTGCATATCCAGCTGTCTCCGCAGCTTGGATACTTTCCAATGAGAATTTCATGAAAAAAAAATCTATAATAAACTATTTGAAACTTCGCGCTTCTTATGGGCGTTCCGGTTATGACATCTATGACTATGACATGGATAAACAATATTGGACGGGCAGTGGAGCCTATTATTTCCAGGACGGAAACACTTCTGCCGGCAGTAGTTTAAAAGAGGGGGTGTTGGCGATGAAACGTTTGGATTTGGAAGTCGCTGATAAATATAATATCGGATTGGATATGAGTTTGTTCGATGGACTGGCCTTTTCCGTGGATGGCTTTTATGACAGACGTACGAATATTTTGGTAGACGGAAGCGGGATGATATCCTCAGCGATAGGAATCACCATTCCTAAGATGAATGCAGGAAAAGTAGAGACAAAAGGAGCTGAATTGTCCGCCATATGGAAGAAAGCACACAAGGATTTTAACTACTATGCCGGAATCAATTTCTCTTATGCCAGAAGTAAAGTCATAGAAAATGGAGAAGGCTACCAGCCGTATGACTATTTGTCTCAAAAAGGTTATCCGATTGGGCAATGCTTTGGTTGGGAAGCTATCGGTTATTTCGAAGATGAAGCGGATATAAAAAGCAGTCCCGTTCAAAAGTTCTCGGAAGTTCGTCCAGGAGACATTAAGTATAGAGACTTAAATGGCGACAAAGTAATTGACAATAATGATCAAAAAGCAATCGGATATTCAACCGCCATGCCAGAAATATATTATGGCATTAGTTTGGGATTTGAATATAAAGGTTTCGGTATTGACGCTTTGTTTCAGGGAGTAGGTCATTATAGCGTGATGTTAAATACCTCAAGCGTGTATTGGCCGTTAAGAAATAATACCAACATTTCCACTTGGTATCTAAACGACAAAATTCGCTGGACAGAAGCCACGAAAGAAGTCGCCAATGTTCCCCGTTTGACAACATTGGATAATGCCAATAATTTTAGGAACAGTACGCAATGGCTGGAAAATGGAAGTTATTTCAAACTCCGTAATCTGAACATCTATTACAATTTCCCCTCTTCATGGGCTAAAAAGGTAAAAATGGAAAAGATTCAAGTATATGCAAGAGCCAATAATCTTTTCTCTTTAGACCATGTAAAATATATGAATTGTGAAGATTTGAATATCAATTATCCGGATATGACTTCTATTTATTTCGGTTTGAATATTAATTTCTAAACTATCAGATAACAATGAAAAAATATATCATATTATGTGCAAGCTTATTACTGTCAGTGTCAGGTTGCAGCTTGCTCGAATTGGATGAATCTACAGGTCTGAATCAGGAAGAAGCTTATTCCTATTTTAATAATGTCAAAGGTCTGGCTACTTATGTATACAGCCAACTTCCCGGAGACCTCGGAGTGTTTGACGGAGCTTTGAGAGAATCGGCGACAGACAATTCCGTCTATATCTGGAGTGACAACAGCGTGCATGATTTTTATAACAACGCATGGAGCCCTAATAATACAGTGGATGATATGTGGTCTAAATGCTATGGAGCCATTCGTTCGGTCAATTCGTTTCTGGAAAACTATTCACAAGAGAGATTGGAACGCTTTCGTTGGAATGATACTTATGAGGAAGATATTTCCAAAGCAACGATGTATCGTGAAGAGTTGCGTGTGCTACGGGCGTTCTTTTTGTTCGAGTTGGCTAAGCGGTATGGTGATATTCCATTACTGACACGTACTTACACCCTGGATGAAATCAACGGAGTGAAGAAGACTTCTTTTAGCGAAGTGATAAAATACATCTGTAATGAATGCGATGATGCAGCTAAAACGTTGCCGGTCAGCCAACAAGACTTTTGGGCCGAGACAGGGCGTGTAACCAAAGGTACGGCATTGGCCCTGAAATCGCGTGCCCTTCTTTATGCGGCAAGTCCGCTACATAATCCCGGTCAGGATTTGGAGAAATGGAAGTATGCTGCTGATGCGGCCTATTCTGTTATCAAAGAGAATTGGTATAGCTTGCCGAAAACGAATGAAGATCCTTTATACGCCAAGAATGGAGGAAATGACGTCTTAAAATCGCCGCAACTGATTTTCGAACGTAGAAATGGAGACAGTTTTGATTTTGAAATGAACAACCTGCCTATCAGTTATGAAAAAGGAAAGACAGGTAATGTACCTACCCAGAACCTGGTAGATGCTTTTCAATTGATTGACGGGACAGACTTTGACTGGGAACAGATGAAACCCGGACAAAATCCGTATGAGAACAGAGATCCGAGATTTTATAAAACAATACTCTGTAATGGAGATACATGGATGAACTCTACCATTCAGTCTTACGAAGGAGGCAAAGACGGAGCCGGAACAGCCGGAGCGACTACAACAGGTTATTATTTAAAGAAATACATGAATGAGACAGTCTCTCTTACTCCTTCCAGCGAGAAAAAGAAACCCCATCATTTTATAATATTCCGTTATGCGGAAATACTTCTGAACTATGCAGAAGCTATGAGTACCTGGAAAAATGCAGATTATACCGATAGTGAACATCCGTTGTCGGCACGTGCGGCGTTGAATCAGGTACGTGCGGCAGCAGATATGCCCGATATCACGACAGACGGTGATGCTTTCGCCGAAAGTCTCCGGCGTGAAAGGCGAGTGGAGCTTGCCTTTGAAGACCATTGGTTTTGGGATATCCGTCGTTGGAAAATCGGTGATAAGACTCGGAATATTTATGGTATCAGGATTACAATTGAAAACGGAACACCCTCTTATAAAAGAGAACTGCTCGAAATACGTAATTGGGAAGATAAGATGTATTTATATCCGATTCCGCAAACAGAGTACTATAAAAATCCGAATTTAGGACAGAATGCAGGTTGGTAAAATAAGATGAAACTGTAGCGGAATCTGATAATCTTCTCATTCCGCTACACAGCTCTTTTGGAAAAGGTAAAAACCTGTTTTTAGTCTGGATAAGAAAATTTTGATTAAACCCTTTCTGTTATTTGGTTTGCCTCCCTCAAGGCATTCATCATGCAACTGTTTTCTTAAAAAATATAAGCAGCGATATCTTCCTGTAAACAGGATAGAATCAAGTCGGCGATACTTCAGATAATAACAAATTAGGATTCGTGGGAAAAAAGACAGAAAGTCTATCGGATTTGTTTATTCCCCGAAATTCCTCCCTTCGTTTTTTAATAAATTAGCTAGAAAGTATAGTATTTATTGAATAAGAACGCTTATTTTTGCAACATGTTGCAATTTGAAAATCCAAAGATAAAACAAATCGTTCGCAGGGCGTTTCCGGTACTGATGCTGGTTGCCGTGCTATATTCTTGTGCCAGTATCGGGCGTCCGGACGGAGGGCCTTATGACGAGACGCCTCCCCGTTTTATCAGCAGTACCCCTGTGGCGGGTGCGTTGAATAATCAGAGGACTAAAGTCTCCCTCTTGTTTGATGAATTTATAAAGTTGGAGAAAGCGACGGAAAAAGTCGTGGTTTCTCCTCCCCAGATACAACAGCCCGAAATCAAAGCTTCCGGAAAAAGGATACAGGTCAACCTGCTTGATTCGTTAAAGCCGAATACCACTTATACGATTGATTTCTCGGATGCCATTGTCGATAACAATGAAGGCAATCCGCTGGGTAACTTTGCGTTCACCTTTTCTACCGGTGCGCAGATAGATACGATGGAGATTTCGGGCACTGTCCTCGATGCTTCCAACCTGGAACCGATTAAGGGGATTTTGGTCGGGCTTCATACCAACCTGAATGATTCGGCTTTTACGAAGTTGCCTTTTGAACGGGTGGCGCGTACCGACAGCCGCGGGCGTTTTACCATTCGCGGTGTAGCTCCCGGTACATATCGCATCTACGGGCTGATGGATGCTGACCAGAACTTTACTTTTAACCAGAAGAGCGAAGTAATCGCTTTTCATGATTCGCTGATTGTTCCTCGTATGGAAGAGCGTACCCGCATGGACACTGCCTGGGTAGACTCATTGACATACGATACGATTGTTGAAAGGAAATACATGCACTATCTGCCGGATGATATTATCCTCCGTGCTTTTAAGGAGTTTAACTACTCGCAATACCTGATTAAGTCCGAACGGCTCATTCCTTGGAAATTTTCTTTTTATTTTGCCGGGGAAGCGGATACTCTGCCGGTCCTGAAAGGTTTGAATTTTGATGAAAGAGAAGCTTTCGTCATCGAGAAGAACCAGCGGAACGATACCATCCATTATTGGGTGAAAGACTCTCTGCTTTTTCAGCAGGATACGCTCGCGATAAGCCTCACTTATCTGTACACGGATACATTGAATCAACTGGTTCCCCGTACGGATACGCTGAACCTGGTTTCAAAGCAGAAGTACAAGAAAGACGAGCCGGAGAAAGAAAAGAAGAAGAAAAAAAAGAAAAACAG
>NZ_CAUCSQ010000016.1 GCF_958445495.1 uncultured Bacteroides sp.
TATAATCAATATAAAGGAGATTTGCAAATAGAGGAAAAGACAATTCCTTATTTAAAAGAGATAGATATGTCTCACAATGATTTGAAAGAGATTTATATATCTGAACCATTATACAGAATTCTTTTATCCTATAATGATTTAATTGTAGCTTGCTTTAATCATAAGAATCTGTGTTATTTGGATGTTTCATATAATTGTAATATGCCATCTGAAGTTTGCTTTGAACCTACCGAAATTGATACCGTAATACGTGATGGAGTTGTTGAGGGAGAGCGTTTGTTAGGTCCTATAAGTGTACGATATTATAACCCAATAGAGTAATATAAAGTATAAGTTGATTTTATTTGAAACTAAAATGCAAAATATAAATTATATATTGTTGTCTTTCTTTTTCTTATCATCTTGTCAGTCAAGAACTATAAGAGAAACTCAAGAATGCATAAAAGCAAAGGTGTTGACTAAATTTGAACGGCTTTACTTATTGCCAATTGATTCGGTCATAAACATGTATGATTTGTCCAATGATAGTATCGCTTTTTTTTCAGATTTATCAAACTATAAAATAAAGTCACTTGATTTATCCTGCAATTTTTTAGATACTGTCATTATAGGTTTTTTACCTCAAAAAATGGAAAAGCTTAATTTGTCTCATAATCAGATTCATGGAGATTTAAAAATAGGTGAAAATACAATACCAAACTTGAAAGAACTGAATGTATCTTATAATGAACTAGAATCTTTAGATATACTGGAATCTTTATTTCGGATTATTGCTTCATATAATGATTTAACTGATATTCAGTTCAAACATGGAAATATACATTTTCTGGATATTTCATATAATATTCATTTATCTAACCAAGTAGGTTTTCATCCTGCGGAAATAGACACTGTGATAAGAGAAGGAGTTGCCGATGGAAAACCTTTAGTCGGTCCACTGGATTTCTTGCCAACAATTGTGATAGAGTAGCTTTTATGGTGAAATAATAAAAATAGTGATTTGATTTAATATAAAATTAAGTATTATGAAAAAGTTTACATTCAGTTTTTTAGTATTGATTTGGATATGTACTAATATCCAAATTGTAGGACAAGAGAAAATGCCTCAAGTTCGTGAAGATGGAGTTTATACATATGTTGACCAAATGCCTGTATATTCAACGGGTCAGGAAGGTTTAATGAATTATTTATCAGAAGCTGTGAAATATCCGGCTTATGCTAAGGCAAAAGGAATATCAGGAGTTGTGCTTGTACAATTTGTGATAAAGAAAAATGGCAAAACCTCGCAGTGTAAGATTGTGCGGGGAATTGAGCCGTCACTGGATGCAGAAGCACTTCGGGTGGTGAAAGGAATTCCCGGTAAATGGATACCAGGCAGAGAGAAAGGAAAGAAAGTACCGGTATCATTCACTATTCCTGTTAATTTTCGATTGACTGGAAAAACGAACTCTTCATCTATATATGATGGACTGAAAGTAAATAGAAATATAAAGGCTTCCCTAGAGGGAATATGGCAAATTTGTACGCGTGTAAAATCTTTAGGTTATGGGAAGTTTGATATACAAACCGGACCTTACTTAAAGATATTATCATCAGATAAGAACTTTTTTAATATGCATTTATCAATAATGAATGGAAGGTCTGTCATAACGGCATTGGGAACCTATACTCAAACATCGACAGATACTTATGTTGAAAAAATCTTTAAATCAGTAACAGATCCTGAGCTTACAGGGATATATAATGAACTTGAATTTGGATTTATTTCAGAGAATCTGTTACAGGTTAGCTATCAAATGCCGGGGCGTCCGATGCGTAGTACGGAAGTTTGGGTTCGCATTATCCAGCCCGACTTGAAGCAACCGGAATTGCTTCCTCAAACATTCTGACAACTAATTATCTATGAAGAAAAATGGTGAAAGATGATATTCCTGAAGAACAGAAAATGGCTTCGTCAATAGAAAGGAGTGAAGAAGTTCAAGCTATTATTGACCGTATGCCTACGAATGGAGCTACGTGGATAGCTGTCATAACCAGTATATTGATAGGAGTAGTTTTTTTGCTGGGATTTATCATCAAGTATCCCGATACGGTGGACGGGCAGATTTCCATAACTGCCCGTTACGCTCCGGTACGTTTGGTTGCCAATAGTACTGGGAAGGTACATCTTTTGATAACGGATAAAAGTCACGTGATAGAAGGAGATGTAATTGGATATATTGAAAGTGGTGTGAATTACGAAGACATATTAAGAATAGATTCACTGTTGTCTACATATGATTTACATTCTCTTCGCTTGTTATCGATCCCTCATTCATTGACTTTAGGTGAGATAGCTTCATCTTTTAGTGCATTTATGATTGCCCATTTGCAATATCGTCGTTTCTTGGAATCGGATATTTATAAGATCCGTAGTTCAGGTTTGCAACGGCAGATAGAGATTGATGGAAGAATCATCCAAAATATGGAGAAAGAAGATGTCTTGAAAAAGAAGATGTTACATATAGGGCAGGTAAGAACGAAGAAGGATAGCATCTTGGCTGTAAGGAAAGCAATTAGTGAGGAAGAATATTTGCGGCAAACTTCAGAGTACCTTTCACAGAGGGATAATTATGAGGCGTTTCAAAACGAATTACTTTCCCGGCAAGCCCAAATTGGCAAAAATAAACAGGAATTGCAGCAACTACATATTGAAGAACAAGAAAATAAAGATAAGTTATATGCTGAACTATTGGCACGTAAGAATGAACTGGTGAATGTGATTCGGGTTTGGAAAGAGAAATACGTACAGTATGCTCCTGTTAGTGGAGAGTTAGAGTTCCTGGGGTTTTGGCGGGAGAATGGATTTGTACAAAATGGGCAGGAGCTATTTTCTATAATTCCTTCGAAGAACCAAATGATGGGGGAAGTCTTGATACCTTCATATGGAGCAGGCAAAATTAAAATCGGGCAAACTGCAAATGTGAAGATTGAGAATTACCCTTATGATGAGTATGGATTGATAAAGGGAGAGGTGCAGTCAATTTCACGCTTATCACACAAAATGCAAACGGCGGATGGGAAGAATGCGAATGCTTACAGAGTGGTGATATCATTCCCTAATGGTTCATATACGAATTTTGGAAAGAATCTGATGCTTGATTTTGAGAGTATCGGTAATGTGGAGATTATAACAAAACCTAAAAGATTGATAGAACGGTTGTTTGACAATCTAAAGGCAAAAACAGAAAAATAAAACCTTTTATTTCTGATGATATTAAAACGTTTTCCTGTCGAATACCAAATGGATTCACAAGACTGTGGACCTGCTAGTTTGAAAATAATTGCCAAATACTTTGGCCGCTACTATTCTTTACAATATTTGCGCGATCGATGCGGCATAACCAATCAAGGTATTTCTTTACTTGATTTGAGTACCGGTGCAGAAAGTATAGGTTTGCGTACACTAGCCATTAAATGTACAATAGAAGAAGTGGTTACCAGTGTTCCTTTCCCTGCTGTTCTTTTTTGGAATGAGAATCATTTTATAGTGATTTATCATGCAGATAAGAAACATGTGTGGGTATCTGACCCTGCAAAGGGGCGTATAAAATACACACATGCAGAATTTCGTCGTGGATGGTATCCGAAAGGAGAGAATAAAGGAGTATTGTTGGCAGTAGAGCCGACAATAGACTTTCAAAGAAGTAGAGAGCAAAAAGAGATGGAGAAGAATAGTTTCATCAGCATTCTTCGTTACTTTGTCCCCTATAAAAAGAGTTTTGTAACAATATTTGCTATAATGCTACTTGTCACCCTGCTTCAAGGAGTACTTCCTTTTATTTCAAAAGCGGTGATTGATGTTGGTATTAAAACTTCTGATCTCAACTTTATAAATATGGTTTTGGTTGGGAATATTAGTATTTTATTAAGTATAACGATATTTAATGTAGTGCGAGACTGGATTCTTCTTCATATTACTTCTCGTGTAAATATTGCTCTTATATCCGATTATTTGATTAAATTGATGAGGCTTCCGGTCACTTTTTTTGAGAATAAACTATTGGGAGATATACTCCAGAGAGCCCGTGACCATGAACGCATACGCAGCTTTATCATGAATAATTCGCTTTCATTGATATTTTCCATGTTTACATTCGTTGTATTCGGCATCATATTACTGGTATATAATGCGATTATCTTTTATATTTTTCTGGCAGGTTCCATATTATATGTATTGTGGGTATTGTTATTTTTAAGTATTCGTAAAAAGCTGGACTGGGAATACTTCGAGTTGGTGTCGAAGGATCAAAGTTATTGGGTGGAAACAGTATCAGCTATTCAGGATATTAAAATTTATAATTACGAGAAGCATCGGAGATGGAAGTGGGAAGAGATTCAGGCACGGCTCTATAAAGTAAATAAGCGGGTATTAAATGTGACAAATTCTCAAAACTTAGGCGCACAGTTCATTGAAAATATAAAGAATATGGGCATTGTGTTCTACTGTGCCAGTGCCGTGATAACAGGAGATATAACGTTTGGTATTATGATTTCAACACAATTTATTATCGGTATGTTGAACGGACCATTGATTCAATTTATTAATTTCGTTATATCGGCACAATATGCCAAGATTAGCTTTCTCCGAATGAATGAGATTCGCCAGTTGGAAGACGAAGAAGAGTTGTTGTCTATTGGCAGTACTTCGATTGTGCCTGAATGTCGGGATATGACATTGGAGAATGTGCATTTTCAGTATTCGGCGAATGCGCCTATGGTGCTTAAAAATATCTATCTGCGAATACCTCAAAATAAGATTACTGCTATCGTTGGAGGAAGTGGAAGTGGTAAATCCACTTTGCTAAAGCTGCTGGTAAGGCTATATAAACCCAGTTTTGGTGAGATAAAAATGGGAGGGATGAGTGTATCGACCATTAATTTGAGATATTGGCGGGAAATGTGCGGTGTAGTGATGCAGGATGGAAAGTTGTTCAGCGATACGATTGTCAATAATATAGTACTTGATGATGAACATATTAATTATGAACGTTTGCATGAAGTTTGTCGTATTGCACAGATTGAGGATGAAATCAATTCTATGTCCAAAGGATACGAAACGATGATTGGCGAAACAGGACGTGGATTGAGTGGGGGACAGAAGCAACGCTTGCTGATAGCAAGAGCTTTGTACCGGAATCCGGATTTTCTCTTCTTGGATGAGGCAACGAATTCTTTGGATGTAATCAATGAACGAAAGATTGTGGAGGCATTGAACGGAGCGTTTCATAACCGGACGGTGGTAGTTATAGCACATAGGCTTAGTACAGTGCGGAATGCGGATCAGATAGTAGTAATGAGTCAGGGATATATTGTAGAAATAGGAATGCATGATGATTTAATGGAGAAGAAAGGGTATTATTATTCACTAGTGTCGTCTCAAGAATAGTATGAAAAAAGTTATTATAACAAGAATGTGTCTCATATTTATGTTGTTTGGGGAGATGACAGGATTACAGGCGCAAACGCAGATTACTCTGGAGAAAGTTGTGAATGAGTGGAGTTTTTATTCGCCTTCAGCAGAAAAAATAAAACTGACTTATGAGAATATAATATTGTCTTATAATAATTATTTGAAAGAATTTCTACCTTCGATAGCTTTCAATATGAATCCGGTTTCTTTCAATCATTCTCTTCGTTTGATGCAAAATACGACTGATGGTAGTTATTCTTATGTGAACGATTATTCGAATACAAGTAATGTGGGACTTACTATTCAGCAAAAAATAGGTGTCACCGGTGGTGTGTTTTCTGTTAGCTCCAACTTAAATGTATTGACTGAATTTTCGACTCATCGAAATAATTTCAATACTACTCCTTTGGCTCTCAACTACTCACAGCAACTTCTAGGAGGATATTATACCTATAAGAAACTAAAAAAAATCGAACATGCAAAAGCTCTTAATGCTGCCAGGCAGTATTGTTCAGATATGGCCGATATACAAATAAAAGGTTTGGATGCTTTTTTAAATCTCTTTTTAGCTGATATAACAAGGAAGTTGGCTTTGAGAAATATAGTTATCAGTGACACCTTATTAATAGCGGGCAAAGCTTTGTTGGAGAATGGACATTTTACGGAATATGAATATAAACAGGTTGAACTGCAGGCTAATAATAATCTGTATGTGTACGAAACTGCACAGAAAGATTATCAACAGTTGCTTCGACAGCTTTGGACTTTGCTGGGGAAAAAAGAAATTGTTGATAGTGTAGAGGTAGTTATACCGGATTTTTCGTTACCCTTGACCATTGATTCTGAAGTTGTGATAGGATATGCCCGAAAAAACAATCCGTTTGCTTTGTCGCAGGAAGCTAAACGTTTGGAAGCGGAACAGACATTGTTCAGTGTGAAGCTGAGTAACCGTTTCAATGCGAATATCAATGTAAGTTATGGATTGAATCAATATGCGGAACATTTTTCGGATGCTTATCGAAAGTCGGATTATAGCCAGGGTGTTATGATTAGTTTTCAAATCCCGGTTTTTCAATGGGGAATAAACCGAAATAAATTGCAGATGGCTAAGAATAGCTATCGTAATACAATGCTGGAGTTGGAAGAAGCAGAAACTAGCTATGTTAATGATTTATTTAATAACGTAAGTTCTTATAATCATGGAGTAAAATTGTATTTTCTATCTAAACGTTCCTATCAATTGGCACAAGAGCAATATGAAATTTTATCTGCAAAGTTTCGTCATGGAAAGGTTTCAATATATGAAATCACATCTGTCCAAAAAGAACTGTATGAAGCATTAAAGAAGTATTATTCTTCTATGCAGACTGTATAGAACCAGTTTTTTATGTTGCGTAAAATCACGCTATATGATTTCATCAATCATTGCGAACTAATGGATATATTATTGGACAACTAGTTTTTTCATCTTCTCTCTATGTCATCTGCTTGAAATCTCGTACATTTGTAACCATATAACTTTTCAGAACTCAGATGGAAGAACGAAATAAGAGAGTATTGGTAGGTATGAGTGGTGGCATAGACAGCACCGCTACTTGCTTGATGCTGCAAGAACAAGGATACGAGATCGTGGGAGTTACTATGCGTGTGTGGGGAGATGAACCGCAGGATGCCAGAGAGTTGGCTGCACGGATGGGGATTGAACATTATGTGGCAGATGAACGTATTCCTTTTAAAGAGACCATTGTAAAAAACTTCATAGACGAATATAAGCAGGGACGTACGCCGAACCCGTGCGTGATGTGTAATCCGTTGTTCAAATTCCGGGTGCTGGCGGAATGGGCGGATAAGCTGGATTGTGCTTGGATAGCTACCGGGCATTATTCGCGTTTGGAAAAGAAAGACGGGCGCATTTATATCGTTGCCGGGAATGATGATAAAAAAGACCAGTCTTATTTCCTTTGGAGACTGGGGCAGGATGTGTTGGAACGGTGTATTTTCCCGTTGGGGAATTACACGAAAACGGAGGTCCGGGACTATCTTGCAAAGGTGGGGTATGAGGCCAAGTCAAAGGACGGGGAAAGTATGGAAGTTTGTTTCATTAAAGGGGATTACCGTGATTTTCTCCGTGAGCAATGTCCCGGATTGGACAAGGAAATAGGACCGGGCTGGTTTGTCAGTTCTGACGGAGTGAAGCTGGGACAGCATAAGGGTGCTCCTTATTACACTATCGGGCAGCGGAAGGGATTGGAAATTGCGTTGGGGAAACCTGCTTATGTGCTGAAAATCAATCCGCAGAAAAATACGGTGATGCTCGGTGATGCCGAACAGTTGAAGACTGATTATATGCTGGTGGAGCAGGAACAGATTGTCGATGAACGGGAATTGCTCGGATGTGAGAATCTGACGGTAAGAATACGTTATCGCAGCCGGCCTTTGCCTTGTCGGGTAAAAAGGCTGGTGGACGGTCGTCTGTTTGTACGTTTTCTCGAAACGGCCGCTGCTGTCGCACCTGGGCAGTCGGCTGTGTTTTATGATGGAAAACGTGTGTTGGGAGGAGCTTTTATCGCTTCTCAAAGAGGTATCGGGCTGGTGGTATTGGAAAATGAGGGATTTTAATGGATTAAAGTAAAGATAGTTTATGAAGAAATTTGTATTACTGGCGTTTGCATTGAATGTTTCGTTGGGGGTGATGGCGCAGTTCACTTCAACGGATACGTTGAAGTATCGTATCAGCCTGAAAGATAAGGCTGCTACGGAATATTCCTTACGTAAGCCGGAAAAGTTTTTATCGAGAAAATCTATTGAAAGGAGAAAGAAGCAGGGGTTGGCGATAGATTCGACTGACTTGCCGGTGTGTAGAAAGTATGTGGATGCGATAAGGAAGAAGGGGGCTCATGTGCTGGTTACCGGGAAGTGGGATAATTTTGTTACGGTTTCTTGTAATGACAGCACCATCATAGATGAAATAGCACGTTTGCCTTTTGTACGTTCGACGGAGAGAGTCTGGAAAGGGATAGTGGAAAAGTCTGCCAGGAGAGATTCGTTGGTTAATAAGCCGTTGCGTACGGATAGCCTTTATGGGCCTGCAATTGCCCAGATAGAGATGAGCCGGGCAAATCTTCTCCACGATGCGGGGTTTAAGGGGCAGGGGATGACGATTGCAGTCATTGACGCCGGTTTTCATAATGCGGACAGGATTGAGGCTATGAAAAATATCAAAATCCTGGGAACACGTGACTTTGTAAATCCTGAGGCGGATATTTATGCGGAAAGCAGTCATGGCATGTCTGTTCTTTCTTGTATGGCGATGAACCAGCCGAATGTGATGGTGGGTACGGCTCCTGAGGCTTCTTATTGGTTGTTGCGTAGTGAAGATGAATATTCGGAGAGTTTGGTGGAACAGGATTATTGGGCGGCGGCTATCGAGTTTGCCGATAGCGTGGGCGTTGATTTGGTGAACACGTCTTTGGGGTATTATTCTTTTGACGATTCGTCGAAGAATTATAGGTATCGCGATTTGGACGGGCATTATGCCTTGATGTCACGCGAGGCGTCAAAAGCGGCGGATAAAGGGATGGTAGTCGTTTGCAGTGCCGGAAACTCCGGAAACGGTTCGTGGAAAAAGATTACTCCTCCGGCTGATGCGGAGCATGTGATTACGGTAGGCGCTGTGGATAAAACCGGTATTCTTGCTCCATTCTCTTCTGTCGGGAATACTGCTGACGGACGTGTTAAGCCGGATGTTGTCGCGGTAGGCTTGGAAGCGGATGTCATGGGGACGGACGGTAATCTCCGCCGGGCTAACGGGACGTCTTTTTCTTCTCCTGTCATGTGTGGCATGGTAGCTTGCTTATGGCAGGCTTGTCCGGAACTGACGGCTAAAGAGATTATCGAATTGGTGCGCCGGTCGGGGGATAGGGCTGATTTTCCCGATAATATATACGGGTATGGGATTCCGGATTTATGGAAAGCTTATACTACTACCCGTTGACGTTTGACGTTTGGTGTTTGTTATTTACCGTTTAATTATTCATTGCCGATAATGGACTCTCTTTCTCTTTTGGAGTTGAATGCGCTTGTGCGCCGCAGTCTGGAACAGTGTTTGCCTGATGAGTATTGGATACAGGCGGAGTTGAGCGATGTTCGTTCCAACTCGACCGGACATTGTTATCTGGAATTTGTGCAGAAGGATTCGCGCAGCAATCATCTTGTCGCTAAAGCGCGCGGAATGATTTGGAGCCATATTTACCGTTTGCTGAAGTCTTACTTTGAGGAAACGACCGGACAGTTGTTTGCCGCCGGAATAAAGGTGCTGGTAAAAGTGACGGTGCAGTTTCACGAACTTTACGGATATAGCCTGACGGTGCTTGATATTGACCCTACATACACTTTGGGGGATATGGCGCGTCGCCGTCGTGAGATACTTTTGCAGTTGGAGGAGGAGGGGGTTCTGACTCTTAATAAGGAACTGGAGATGCCTCTGCTTCCTCAGCGCATAGCGGTCATTTCTTCTGCCACGGCAGCGGGATACGGTGATTTTTGCCATCAGTTGCAGCATAATTCCGGAGGTTTCTTTTTCTATACGGAGCTTTTTCCGGCATTAATGCAGGGTAGCCAGGTGGAGGAATCCGTACTGGCCGCTTTGGACCGGATTAATGTCCGGGCCGATGAATTCGATGTGGTCGTTATTATCCGGGGGGGAGGGGCGACTTCCGATTTATCCGGTTTCGACACTTATTTGTTGGCTGCCGTCTGCGCACAGTTTCCGTTGCCTGTCATCACCGGTATCGGTCATGAGCGGGATGATACCGTACTTGATTCCGTGGCTCATACGCGCGTCAAGACTCCTACGGCTGCCGCCGAATTGTTGATTCATCGGATGGAGGCGGCAGCGGAGCATTTGGAAGAATTGTCCGGCCGTTTCCGCCAGGGAGTCTATATGTTGCTTGAACGGGAACGGAAGAGGTTGCTTGCAACGCAGGCCCGGATTCCGGCGCTCGTCCACCGGAAGTTGTCAGATGCCAACCTTGCTTTGTTAACAGCACGGAAGGACTTGTCGCAAGTGACGTTGGTTCTGCTGTCCCGCCATAGGCATCGGCTGGAGTTATTGCGACAGCGCATTACCGATGCTTCTCCTGAAAAATTGCTTAGCCGTGGATATAGTATCACTTTAAGAGACGGGAAGGTGGTGACCGATGCTGCTGCCTTGCGGCCGGGAGAGTTGCTGACTACCCGGTTGTTGAAAGGAGAGGTGCTGTCTGTCGTGCAGGATAAGCGGCATGGGTCGGATTGAACGAGGAATATGGATTATTAACTATTAAACATATATTATTGTGGCAGCGAAAAAGATTACGTATTCTCAGGCGATGGAACGTCTTGAAAAGATTGTCCGCCAGATAGACAATAATGAATTGGATATCGACATTTTGAGAGAGAAAATAAAAGAAGCGAATGAAATTATCGCTTTTTGCGAGGATGAACTGACAAAAGCGGAGCAGGAGGTTGAAAAATTATTGCAAGAAAAGCTACAGTCTGAAGAATAAAAGTTATTTTTGCAATTCAATGCATGAGGAAATAAACTAATACATAACGATATGAAAGAAATAGACTGGGCGAATCTGTCGTTTGGATATATGAGGACAGATTACAATGTGAGAATCAATTTCCGCGATGGCAAGTGGGGAGAACTGGAAGTGAGCAGTGAAGAATATCTTAACATTCACATGGCGGCTACATGTCTGCACTATGGACAGGAGGCGTTTGAAGGTCTGAAGGCGTTTCGCGGGAAAGACGGCAAGGTCCGTATTTTCCGTTTGGAAGAGAATGCGGCGCGCCTGCAATCTACCTGTCAGGGAATCTTGATGGCTGAACTTCCGACTGAACGTTTCAGGGAGGCTATTCTGAAAGTTGTGAAGTTGAATGAACGTTTTATTCCTCCTTATGAGACCGGGGCGTCTCTTTATATCCGTCCGCTATTGATAGGAACAAGCGCCCAGGTCGGCGTACACCCGGCTGAGGAATATATGTTTGTGGTATTTGTGACTCCGGTAGGCCCGTATTTCAAAGGTGGTTTTTCTACCAATCCGTACGTGATTATCCGCGAGTTTGACCGTGCCGCTCCTCATGGGACGGGTATTTATAAAGTCGGCGGCAATTATGCAGCCAGTTTGCGTGCCAATAAGAAAGCGCATGACTTGGGATATTCCTGTGAATTCTATCTGGATGCAAAAGAGAAGAAGTATATAGATGAATGCGGCGCCGCCAATTTCTTCGGAATCAAGGATAATACGTATATTACTCCCAAATCGACTTCTATTCTGCCTTCTATTACCAATAAGAGTTTGATGCAGTTGGCGGAAGACATGGGGCTCAAGGTGGAACGCCGTCCGATACCGGAAGAAGAACTGTCTACTTTTGAGGAAGCGGGCGCTTGCGGTACTGCTGCCGTTATCAGTCCGATTGAGCGTATTGACGATTTGGAAAACGGGAAGTCGTACGTTATCTCTAAGGACGGCAAACCGGGACCGGTTTGTACGAAGTTGTATAATAAGTTACGCGGTATTCAGTATGGTGACGAGCCGGATGTATATGGTTGGGTGACGATTGTTGAATAATAAAGGTGTTTTTCGGACGCGGATGACGCGGGTGGCAAGGATGGGAATGAAAGTCCGTGTTGTCCGTATCATCCGCGTCCGGAATGTATTACGGGGAGTTATTCCTCTTTTCAGATACGAATTTATAGAGATTGAATGGGAAAAAATAAATTGGAAAAGTTTGCCGATATGGCGGGTTACCCGCATGTTTTCGAATATCCTTACTCGGCGGTGGACAACGTGCCTTTTGAGATGAAAGGGAAATGGCATGAGGAGTTTTTTAAGAATAATCACCCGATTGTGCTTGAATTGGGTTGCGGGCGCGGTGAATATACCGTCGGCCTGGGCAGGATGTTTCCCGAAAAGAATTTCATTGCGGTTGATATCAAAGGAGCCCGTATGTGGACGGGAGCGACGGAATCATTACGGGCGGGAATGAAAAATGTGGCGTTTTTGCGTACGAATATAGAAATCATCGACCGCTTTTTTTCCGAAGGTGAGGTGAGTGAAATCTGGCTGACTTTTTCTGACCCGCAAATGAAGAAGGTGACTAAACGGTTGACTTCGACTTATTTTATGGAACGGTATCGTAAATTTTTGCAACCGGACGGGCTCATTCATTTGAAAACAGACAGTAATTTTATGTTTACTTACACGAAATGCATGGTGGAGGTAAACCGGCTTCCGGTTGAATTTATGACGGAAGATTTGTATCATTCGGGATTGGTGGACGACATTCTCGGAATCAAGACTTATTATGAGCAACAATGGCTCGACCGTGGTTTAAATATCAAGTATATGAAATTTCGTCTTCCGCAGGAAGGGGAGTTGAGGGAGCCGGATGTGGAAATAGAGCTTGATTCGTATCGCAGCTATAACCGCAGTAAACGAAGCGGGTTGCAGACTGGTAAATGATGATAATAACAACGTGGAGTTTTTGACCTTCACTTCAAGTATAATTAATTATGACGCTTTATCCTAAATTAATATTGGATGCACTGGCTACGGTGCGTTATCCCGGTACGGGAAAGAATTTGGTAGAGGCGGAGATGGTGGCTGACAATCTCCGTATTGACGGTATGGCAGTTAGTTTTTCATTGATATTTGAGAAGCCGACCGATCCTTTTATGAAGTCGATGTTGAGGGCTGCCGAAACTGCTATTCATACTTATGTATCTCCTGATGTGCAGGTTACGATTACAACGGAGAGCAAACAGGCTGCCCGTCCTGAAGTGGGGAAATTGCTTCCGCAGGTAAAGAATATCGTAGGTATATCTTCTGGAAAGGGGGGAGTCGGCAAATCTACTGTTGCCGCTAATCTGGCGGTTGCTTTGGCTAAGCTGGGGTATAAGGTGGGGTTGCTTGATGCCGATATTTTCGGCCCTTCCATGCCGAAAATGTTTCAGGTGGAAGATGCACGTCCTTATGCGGAGCGTATCGACGGCCGCGATTTGATAATTCCTGTGGAGAAATATGGGGTGAAATTATTGTCTATCGGTTTTTTCGTTGATCCGGCTCAGGCTACATTATGGCGTGGGGGGATGGCGAGCAATGCTTTGAAACAATTGATAGGTGACGCTTCTTGGGGAGAGCTCGATTATTTTCTGATTGACCTTCCTCCGGGGACAAGTGATATTCATCTGACTGTTGTGCAGACATTGGCTATGACGGGGGCGATTGTTGTCAGCACTCCTCAGGCTGTGGCGTTGGCAGATGCCCGTAAAGGGATTAATATGTTTACCAATGATAAGGTGAATGTTCCTATTCTCGGTTTGGTTGAGAATATGGCCTGGTTTACTCCTGCCGAACTTCCGGAAAATAAGTATTATCTTTTCGGCAAGGAAGGCGCTAAGAAGTTGGCGGAAGAAATGAATGTTCCTTTATTGGGACAGATTCCTATCGTGCAGAGTATTTGCGAGGGTGGGGATAATGGCACTCCTGTCGCATTGGATGAAAATACCGTGACCGGACGTGCTTTCTTGTCATTGGCTGCAAGCGTTGTCCGTCAGGTGGACCGAAGGAATGTCGAATTGGCTCCGACGCAGATTGTGGAAACGCATAAATAAGAGGAATCCGGACAAGACGGCTGTTATTTTGAGTGTTTTTTAAGATACCAAACAGGGAGGAGGTCAAAACTGAACACTCGAAAGTGGCGGATTTGTGATAGGTAAACATAGAAGGGCTGTATCAAACTTCATTTTTTTGAGTAATGATACGGCTCTTTTTAGGGTTGACGAGGCATTGAGTTTCTTCAGATTAAAAGCCCAACCTTTTTCGAATTTGAGTTTTGACTCTTTATTTATAATTTGTAGGCTATGACATAAAAATCTCCCCTTATTTTTGCCTTTATTCATTCCATACAGGGCAAGAATAGGGGGATTTTTCCTTTTGAAGTTTCAATACGCAGGACTTTCAACTTTCAATTTTTATATGGGGACGACCTTTTCTTTTATTATAGCCGTATTATTTATCCAATGCTTCTGTCAGTTTCTTTTTTATGGTATCGGCTCCGGGGAAACCGGTCTGCTGATAAACTGTATTGCCTTTGCGGTCGATTATAAAATAAGTAGGTACTCCCTGAATATTGAATTTATCCGTCAGGTATTTCCATTGGTGGCTAGTCAGGCGGAAATGTTCTCCGTGGATATCAGGTATCATGTTTTTCCAGGTGTCTTTAGGAGAATTTTCTCCTGCAACGTATAGGTAGAGGATATCTTTATCTTTTAATTCTTCCTTCAACGGAATCATGGCTTTGTTAGCCGTCCTGCAAGGGCCGCACCAGGTTGCCCAGAAGTCTACTAACAGTACATGACCTTTAAATCTGGAAATGATGGCGGAGAAGAGTTCTTCGTTTCCGGCTTCGCCTATCTCGTTGATTTTGTATCCGGTTTTTTGTTTGTTCAGTTCTATTTTCTTGAGCAGTTTCTTGTTGAGTTCTGTCAGCATGTCTTTGTAGGCTGGTGAAGGTAGTGATTCGAGCTTTGCTATTTCTTGGGCGGTCAGCGGAGTGAAACCTTCAATGGAACGGTAACATCTGTGTGCTTCCATCATTTGGAACAGGATTCCCTGATTTGTTCCCAGATATTGTTCCATAAGTTCTTTCTGAGAACTGAATATTCCTGTCCCGTATGCATATTCCGGTGCATATAAGTCTGCCGGTGTGTTGAGGGCCAATTCCTTGAGTACATTGAAATAATTGTCGGGAAACTCAATTCGGGTATTCATGTAATATTCCTTTGCTTGTTCCTGGTTCATTTTCTGTTCAACGACATGCGCACGCTTTAAAATGTCTTTGCCCATAAGAAGTCCGATAGCTGTAGTTATGTCCGTATTGGCTTTCAGAATTTCTTTTGCAGCAGGGCTGAGAGACGTTTTTTCTATTTGTTTGCGGATGTCGTTCCGTTTTTCCATGAAGTAACCTTTTATTCCATTCAAGTCTTTTCCGATGACTTCGTCTACAATTTTTTTCGGGCTGTTAACCAGATTGGTTGGGATGGCATTATCCGCCAGTTCTTGTTGTAGCTCCGCCAGATAACCGCTGTAATAAGCCTTTTTACCATAAGGCTTATCGTCTTTTCGTAAATGTGATTGTTGCCGCGTACATTCGGCAGTATTAATAATGACCGAGCTTTCTTTACCCGGAGCTAATAAGCAAGGTATCTGGGCAAACGGGAAGACGAGTATCGCCGGTGTTACCGTAATGACGTCTGTTTGAACTTGAAAGGTTCCGTCTTCATTTATAGTTACTTCTTCGCTGAAATCCAGCCATCTGACCGGGTCGTTCAGTTGGAGTCTGCCCGACGCCGGCATGTCTTTTTTGAAGTCCAATACTTTTCCTGTCAGTATGGTTTTGCCATAGATGAGCTCCGGCGCAGGTAACTGGGCTTTCTTGTTAATCTTGTTGTTTATCGCATCTTCAGGTAGCGGGGATTTACGGAAACCTTTTTCGTTGAGCTGTATTCCCCATATCTTATATGCTCCGTCAAAGTCTCCTTCGGAGAAATCCAGGCTGGTAGCATCTTTCGGTATAGGGGGAAAGAGTAACTGAAACTCTGCTTCTCCGGATTCCGGCATCCAGAATTCTTTCTCCAGTGTTATGCCTATTCCTTTTCGAATGGGATAGAGTGTTCCGTTATTGTCTTTCAGGAAGCTTCCGGTTGCTATTTTTATCCAGTATTTGGGCCGGTAGAAGGCTTTCACGTATAGAGTAGTGGCTGTGTCGCTCATGACAATTTTATCTATTTCGATACTGTTGGAACTCCAGGCTAGAAAAGGAGGACGCTCGATAACTCTGTCTTTGGCTTGTACGGTGCAGACTGTGCAGAGTATCAAACCGACAATCCATGTGAATATTTTCATAAGAATAGTATTTTATTTCTAACAAATATAGGAATATTTTTGTAACTGACCTTATTGAAATAGAAAAAGAAATTTTTTGAATATTAATGAGGTTGGTGCTCATCCGCCGATGAAACAGGTTTTTCCACCGATGAGCGTCCTGTCTCTCCCCGGTAGGGAGAGTGGAGGTTCATCGGTGGATATGATTTATTGCAGTCGGAATACGATAGGAAGGGTATATTCTACAGCGACAGCTTGTCCGCGTTGTAGTCCCGGTTCCCATTTCGGCATATTGCTTACTACGCGCATGGCTTCCGTATCGAGTGCCGGGGATACGCTGCGTAATACTTTTACATTAGAGATGCTGCCGTCTTTTCCGATAACCATTTGAATGATGACTCTGCCTTGCTGTTTTTTTTCTTGTGCAGTGACAGGATACTTGATGCTTCTGGCAAGATATTGCATCAGGCCTTTTGTTCCACCGGGGAATTTGGGCATTGTTTCCACTACTTTGAAAGTTGTTTCTGCATTGTCTGTTTTTATACCTACTGCGTCAGGAGTTGAATCTCCTTTAGGACCATAACCCACTACGACAACTTCTTCCAAATCGGATTGTTTTATTTCTTCTGCTTTCGGAGGTTCGGGATTGGCTAGCCTGAACATAACGGGAACTGTAAATCTGACATTTACCGCTTTTCCTCTTTGTTTTCCCGGTTTCCATTTGGGCATGGCGGCAATTATTCGTATGGCTTCTTTGTCAAGATACGGGTCTACGCTACGGACTGTTTTTATATCTGCTATGCTTCCGTCTTTTTTAACGACGAAACATACAATCACACGTCCTTGTACACCTTTGGCATGGGCTTCAGCCGGATATTTGACGTTTTTGTGAATGTACTCCGTAAGTGCTTTCATTCCTCCGGGGAATTCCGGCATTTCTTCCACAACTTCGAATACGACAGAGTCCGGCATGTTGTTGCCGTGGGTTTCAAATGTCTCTTTTATCTTTTTATCCTGCGGGAGAGTTGTCTTTTGAATTTCTTCTGCAGGAAGTTCGGGAAGGGGCGTTGTTTCAGGTTCCGGCGTAACTTGCGCTGTTGCCTGTCCCATCATTTCTTTGGCGAATTTTTCTGTGGTACGTGCTACCATTTCGATGTTGCTGACAATCATCAGTAAGGCGGCCAAGGGGAGAAACATGAGATACTTTGTTCTCCCTATTTCTTTTGTTCTTCGTTTGTTCATCATTTTAATACGTTTTTTGAGTGGTAAAACATTGAAACTATTTGATAAATTTGCTGCAGCCTTATGATGTGCCAGTCCTAACAAATGGTACTGGTATGATTTACTGTCATGTCCCGTTTCCAGTACCCGGCGGTCTGCCATGTATTCGAGGTTTCCTCTGACTTCCCGTTTCATCAGCCAGATGAATGGATTGAACCAGCAGAATATACACATTAGTTCGCTGATTAATACGTCTACCGAGTGGTACTGGCGGGCGTGTGTTTCTTCATGGGTAATGATTTCACTGATTTCGGACTCTGTGTGTGATTGCGGATAGATGAATATCCAATGGAAAAAGGAAAACGGACCGTTTTCTTTCTCTAAAAGATGTATGTGTACTCCTTGTATGCTACTTTTTGAGCACCGGATATGCAGGTGTATGATACTGCCTAATTGTATGAAAAAACGTGTAACTAGGAATAATACGCCGCTCCAATAGGTGATTTTCATGAAGAGCATGATTCGTTCTTGCCATTCCGTTGTCGATTCTTGCAGCGGGGTGACGGTTTGTTCCGGAAGTATGATTGTCGCATAAAAATCTGCCATTGCCACCATGGGTTCATGGGCTTTTATCCATCCTTGAATGTTCAGCAGGGGATAAAGTAAGGAAACTGCAAAAAAACATAGCAAGGCTGTCCGACGCCAATGGAAGAAGGTGTCTTTATGGAAGAACAATCGGTAGAAGACATAGAATATGGCGATTGCTACATTTATCTTTAGAAAGTAGGCAAGTTCCGGAGTCATGGCATATATGTTTTTCTGTTATTTTTCTTTTCCTTTTTCTATAAGTTCAATAATTTCTTTGAGGTCGTCAGCAGACAATTTTTGGTCTTTGGCGAAGAAAGAAACCATTTCTTTGTAAGAGTTCTCGAAATAGTTACGGACGACGCTGCTCATAAAATGGCGTTTGTATTCATTTTCCCGGATAGCGGGGGTATATTGATAAGTATTCCCCATACGTTTCGATATGACATATCCTTTTCGTTCGAGGTTCTTTACGATGGATGCTACCGTTGTGTATGGAGGAGCCGGTTGTGGGTACTTTGCGACAATGTCTTTGACGAAGCAGTTTTGCAACTCCCATATATAGAGCATTGCTTCTTCTTCTTGTATAGTTAACTTTTCCATGGATATATTGTTTAATTACGATTACTTCGCAAATCTACGAATATTTCGTAAATAGTCAATAGATAGCCAGTTAATTATTGTAAATGTCTGATTTTGTAAATAGAATTTGAATGACGGGGCAATATGGATTTTACTTAGGCATGAAAAACGGATGTTTAAGCATTATTTTTGTCTGAATAATCTATGTTTAATGACTTTTAGGTAAAAAGCGGCTTATAAGCCGTTTTTTATATAAAATAAATGAAATATATTTGCGGGTACAAAACTGACATGTAGAGATGGTAGTGTGTTTCGATGCGGATAATAAAGCACGAAGGATTCCCCACACTTAGTAACGAAACTATTATTAATAACGCTGCCCGAAGGGAAGAGGGAAGCAAAATAAAAAAATAAATGATATGAAAAAAGGTTTGATTTTTGTGCTATTCGCACTTGTTTCAATTGTTTCTTATTCTCAAATTTCATGGAATGCCAAGGTAGGTATGAACATGAGTAACTTTACTGGGGATATGGATACTGACATGAGAATTGGATTTAATGTAGGTGTTGGTATGGAATATCAGTTCTCTGATATGTGGTCTATCCAACCTTCTTTAATGCTTTCTCAGAAGGGTGGTAAATATGATAAAGATGGAGAATCAGTAAAGTACAATCCTATGTATCTCGAAATTCCAGTATTGGCTGCTGCAAGATTTGCTGTTGCTGATAATCAGAATATTGTAGTGAAAGCTGGTCCTTATTTTGCAGTTGGAATTGCTGGTAAAGCTAAATATGAATTTGATGGTGAAACAGAGAAGGGTGATTTCTTTGGTGACGGTGATGACCAATTTGGTGCAAAAAGATTTGATTGTGGTCTTGGTGTAGGTGTTGCTTATGAAATTAATAAGTTCTTTGTTGATTTGACAGGTGAATTCGGATTGACTAAGTTGTATGACGTGGAAGAAGGCAGTGCTCCGAAAAATATGAACTTCTCTATCGGCGTAGGTTACAAATTCTAATAGAAAAATTATACTCTCTTTATAATATCTCTAAAACTCCCTCGTTCCGCATTCTCTCTCTTGGAACGGGGGAGTTTTTTTGTTTTGGTAGAATGTATTTTAAATAAATGACAGCTAATTCTGCTTATGATTATTCAATGCGGATTATGAAAGTATTTTACTGTAATTTTTTTCTTTCTCTTTTAATTCTTTATACCTTTCTATTGCATGTTTGCGGCTCATAAGTATTTGCCAGCGGTACACCCAGCAAGTCGTAAGGAAATAGATGCCGGTTTGTATCCATAAGGCTTTGTATTCAAAGGATACTTCATTAAGCGTAGCTCCCATATTGTTTATCTTTACGAAACCGTTGATTCCGAAAGTGGATGGAAAAATATAAGATACATATTTCCAAAATGCCGGAATTGCGGCTCCAGGCCAGGAGATACCGGAAATAAACAATAAAGGTACAGACGTGAAGACAAAGATTAACATGCATGTTTCGCGGTTACGGATGGCGATGGAAGCAGTCATGGCGAAGAAAATGCAGGCGGCCAGATAGGGGAGCACGAATAAGATTAAAGAACTGGGTTGCCCTATCTGATTAAGACTGAATAATCTGGGGACAATGTATAATACGTAAAAACTAACTAATATATAGACTAAGAAATAACTGAGCCCTTTACCAAGTACGATTCGTAATGTCCCGTTATAATGTTTATTGATAGGGACAAGGTCTTTAAAACGATTATTTTCACGGGCTGTTCCGACTGCCAGACCCACTCCAAGCAACAACGTCTGTTGGATAATCAGCACTAATACGGCAGGAATGAGGAAAGCGGCAAAACCGGCAGTAGGGTTGAATATGGAGATTTCTTCATATTCTATGGGGTAGGCTGTAATTTCATCCTGCCGTTCGGTGGTGTTACCGCTGCGGGCAATCTTGATATCCTTGTTCATATCCAATGAAACGGCAGTATTGGCTAACAGTATGGATTTGTAATATAGCAATCCGCTCATGTCACAGTAGATACTGACTTGTGTCTGCTTTCCTTGAGCAATGTTATCGCTGAAATCGGAAGGAATATAAATGATGCCGTAAGCATGCCGGTTCTTCAACATTTGTTTGGCTTCCTCCATGTCGGCGCAATAAGAAACAATCCGGACATCCGGTGTTGCGTCTACTTTTCTGAGATATTCACGACTCAGGGAGGAATGTGAATCATCGACAACAACAGCCGGCACTTCCCGTACCACCTCATTGTCATAAATGAAACTGTACAACAAAGGATAGCCCAACGGGACAAGTATAAAGAATATCAATACCCCCTGGTCGCGAAAGGTCGTTTGAAACTCCCGCTTCCAGATATAAAACAGGTCATTGATACCCTGGACTATCTTATCTTTTAATTTTATATCTTTCATTAGGGTATGTATTTATAATAAATTAATGCTTCTTTCAGGCGGTGAACCACAAAGAAAGGGAGCATCATAAAAATTAATAGTGCCGTATAATTACTCCATGAATAAGCCATGCTGTAACCGTTAAGCGCCTGGTCGACATAAATCAGGAAGTAATGACGCAATGGGAACAGATTGCTCAAAGCTTGGAGTACGGGATGCATAGCCATCACCGGAAATGAGAAACCGGAAATAGAGAAAGAAATGACTCCCCACAGAGAGGCAAAACTCAATCCGAGCCGAAGAGTAGGTAATGTGCCTATCATTACGATGCCGCAACACTGTGATGCCAATACGAGACAAAGTGTGGCTAATATCATCGGGAAGATGCCGCTATTGCATGGGAAATGCAGGAACCCGTATAGGTATACATTATAAAATATGCCCATGATGAAAAATACGGCCGTGTGGGGAAGTAATTTTCCGGCTAGCGCGATATAAATCGAGTTGTTGCTCATGCGTAACCATTCGCGGGCTGTGCGGTCTTTGATTTCTACGCCGATTGAATAAACGGTTACCATAAATATCAATAGCATGAGGACACCGGGTATTAATGTGTTACATAGGTACACGGAATAATTTAGCCACGGGTTATTTAGCGGATGCGTATCAATTACGATTGGTTGTAGAAAGCCCATCGCCTGGTCTTCACTCGCGCCTTTCGCATACAAGGTTGTCCGTGTGGCAGAACCGGCCGTAAGTTCTCCCATCATTTTCATGTCCCTGAAAAGCAGGGAACCTGCAATCAGGTAAGAATAATTGGTATAAAAAGAAATTTTAGGCTGGCGCTGGCTTTGTGCTTCGGCGGATAGTCCTTTCGGAATATAGAAGAATCCGTATATTTTTCCTTCCTGTACGGCGATACGCGCATCTGTTACATTGCTGTAACGGGCAATCACACCGGTTTGTGAGAAAGCGTCCAGATTGCGTACGATGTTACGGGATGTAGATGAATTGTCCATATCTACGACACCTGCCGGAAGATTTGTCGGAAGTCCCGAATCCATCAGGGTAGTGAAGAAAATATAGCAGAAAAGAGGGGATATAACCATGCAGAAGAGGTAAAGCGGGCGGGATACCAACCGCCTGCATTCTCTTCGCATGACTTGCCATAATGCTATATATTTCTTTTCTCTCTCTTTCATGGCTTTACTTATCGATGATGACAGACATGCCCGGACGGAGATTCTCCACTTTTTCCATTGGAGAAGCTTTCACTTCGAACGTTTTCAAATCGAACTGGCCGGTTGTTTTAGTGGCTTTCCATGCGGCGTAAGTGCCTAAATCTTTTAGGTAATATACTTTCAGCTTGATTGTTTTATTGTCAAGTGCAGGGATGATAGCCTCAAATTCGGAACCCATTGTCAGATTTTTGAGCAAATCTTCCCGTACATTGAATGTAACCCATATATCGTCCAATTTTGCAATGTTCATAATGGGTGCTCCCGTGCCTACGAGTTCGCCTACTTTGGGAAATATTTCCGAAACTTCTCCGGCTGCCGAAGCGATAAGGTAAGTTTCTTTGATATATGATTCGACCTCGGCAACAGCTCCTTTCGCCTTGTTTACCATTGCTTCTGCAGCCATCTTGTCTTCTCGTTCAGCTCCATTCTTCGCCATCATGTATTGGGATTTTGCAGCCTTTTCCGTGGCGATGGCGGCATCTCGTTGGGCGGTCACTTCATCGAGTTTCTGTGCAGGCATCACTCCCTGTTCATATAAATTTTTCACTCTTTTGTATGACTTTTCGGCAATGGTAACTCCTGCCAGTGATTTTTGCCACATTTCGTAGGCTGCCTGTATCTGCTCTTCTCGTGCCCCCTTAATCGCTTTTTCATTCTGTGCCTGTGCGGCGGCTTCCGCAGCGCGCGCCTGCTCCATTTTAGCTAAGATGTCCGGAGCCTCAAGGATGGCAAGCGTATCACCGGCATTGACCTGTTGCCCCTCTTTGACGCGAAACTCCAATATTCGTCCAGGGACCTTGCTTGAAACACGGTATTCGGTAACTTCAGCCTGTCCTTGAATAATTTCAGGTCCTTTGCGAAGCATGAAAAAACCAACGACTGCAACAATGGCAATTACTCCCAGTAAAGTAAGGAATGCAAGCAGCATATTGCTGTTTTGTGATTTTATAGGTGTCATATAATAATGAATTATAAATTTAAATTTATGGATTGTCTGTTTAATTATCAGTTATCGACTTTTACTATTTAAGGGTTCCCAAAGACTTCTTCAGATAAATTTCCGTCAGTTTTACGTCTATCTGGGCGTCAATTTTCTCTGACTGGGCGGATAACCAGGCTGTTTGTGCTTCAAGCACATTACTGGTGGCTATTACTCCTTCTTTGAACCCGAGCGTGGCATAGCGGAGGTTCTCTTCTGCCTTTTCCATGTTTTTGGTAGACATTATCAGTTTTTTACCGGCTTCATTGACTTTGAAAGCGGCCTGGTTGACTTGCAGTTCTATTTTTTCCCTGGCGTCTTGAAGCCGGTATTGTGCGATGCGTGCTTCTGCTTTAGCGGCTTTGGTCTTATAAATGCCTTCTCCCCAATGCCATATCGGTATCTGTACCATAATTCCGATGTTCCACATTCCTTTGAATTTGTTTTCAAAACTATTGAAGACGGAAGGATTGGTAACCATGTAGTTTCCCATTAATGCGATAGAAGGCAGGTGTTCGGAGCGGGTTACGTTCACTTTCTGCTTATAAATTTGCGTCGCTAGCTCCAGGCTGCGTATTTCCGGGCGATTGGCGTAAGCGGTAGACAGGTCGAAATGAGTATCCGGCGTGAGTAGCGGAATGTCTTCCATATCTTCGTCTGCCAATGTGATGGGAGAACTTAAATCTATGCCGCATAGTTGACATAACAACATTCGGGCAAGGCTTAGTCCGTCTTCTACTTTTGTCAGTGTCATTTCCGCTTCGTTTACTTTTACCCGTACAGACAGGCCGTCTGCTTTGGTTGCCACTCCTTCGGCAATCATTTTCTCCACATCGCTGTCCAACTGCCGTAATAGTTTCAAATAACTTTCCGCCAGTTTTTTCTTGTTGACTAGTGAAATAACCTGCCAGTATGCTTGGTCGGTACTCATGATAACTTCCTGCATGCCTCCCTGGTGTTGCTGTTGGGCCAGTTCTTCGGCGTATTTTGTTATTTTGTTGTAAGCGCGGATTTTCCCGCCCATATAAAGAGGCTGGGTTAACGTGATGGCGCCTGCATAAACATTTCTTGTATCTGTACGCAGGGCGTCTGCCAATGAACTTCCGGCATTGTTAAGTGCGGAAGTTAGACTTGCGCTTAATTCGGGGATTTTGGAAGCGATTTCAGGATGTAACTGGGCAATTATTCCGGCTGCCTGTTCCAACGGGCCGGATAGTCCTGTTCCCAGACCTGAAAGTGCGGCTTTCTGCTCATTGTTTAATAAAGAGAACTCTTTTTGGTTTCTCATATAAGCTCCGGTTGCCGAGAAATTGGGTAAGTAATTGGTAAATGCGGCTTTTCTTTGATAATGGGCTGCATTTATTTTTTCATTACTTATCAATAAGTCTTTGTTGTTGGCAAGGGCTAATGCACGGCAACTATCCAGACTTAATAAAGTTTGCGCTTTGGCTATAAAAGTCGTGCTTAACAGAATTGTCAGAAGAAATAGTTTTTTCATCACATCTTGCATATTAATAAGGTGATACTTCTATTTTAAATAACCCGGTTCTTATGTAATTTGTTTATTGGGGCTGTCTGTTTTTTATATTTACTAGCCTAAACAATAATTGCATAAACAACGATGCAAAAGTATATGCTTTCTATGAGAACACAAAAAGAATTAGCTTTTTTTAGAAATATAGAAAAATGAAATGGGGGAGGGAAAGAAAAAGGCTGTCCCTCGAATCGGAGGGGCAGCCTTTTGATATATAAATGTAAGGGGATTCTATTTATTATGGATAATTATAGAGCGCCTACTTCTTTTAAAGCGGCGTTTGTCTTATGAACGGCAGCAGCACTTGCAGCGAACTTAGCCTTTTCGTCTTCGTTCAGTTCCAATTCGACAATCTTCTCGATACCGTTTTTACCTAGGATAACAGGAACACCGATACAGATATCCGATTCGCCGTATTCTCCTTCCAAATATACGGAACAGGGAACCATCTTCTTTTGGTTACGGATGATGGATTCAACGACAAATGCCCCTGCCGCACCCGGTGCATACCATGCGGAAGTACCCAGCAACTTGGTTAATGTAGCTCCACCCACCATTGTAGCGGCAGCAACTTCATTCAGCTTTTCTTCTGAAAGGAAGTTTGTCACAGGCATGCCTTTGTAAGTGGCGAAACGGGTCAACGGAATCATTGTAGTATCGCCGTGGCCGCCGATAACCATACCTTCCACTTCGTTGGCATTGCAGCCTAAAGCTTGAGACAGGAAATATTTGAAACGGGAGCTGTCCAATGCGCCACCCATGCCGATAATGCGGTTTTTCGGTAACCCCAGGGATTTCAATGACAGGTAAGTCATTGTGTCCATCGGGTTGGAAATGACAATAAGTATAGCGTTGGGAGAATATTTCAAGATGTTTTGTGCTACCGATTTAACGATACCGGCATTAACACCGATTAGTTCTTCACGAGTCATACCCGGTTTGCGTGGAATACCTGAAGTAATTACAACAACGTCAGAATCAGCAGTCTTGGCATAGTCGTTCGTGCAGCCTACCACAGTTGTGTCGAAGCCCAGCAATTGAGCTGTCTGCATCATATCCATCGCTTTACCTTCCGATACGCCTTCTTTTACATCCAGCATTACTACTTCGTCTGCTACTTCATTAAAAGCAAGTACATTTGCACATGTAGCTCCTACGTTACCTGCGCCTACTACGGTTACTTTTGACATAATACTATTTATATTTAAAAAGTTGATAATTAGTTTCGTCTTTTTACGCGGCAAAATTACAACGATAATCCTGATTAAGGAAATTTTTCCGTAATAATTTTAGTTAAAGAAAATAGCCGGTTCTGTGTTAGTCTGTTACGAAATGATTACTTTTGCGCATGTTATCAATTCACAACTGAAACTATGAATAAAAAAAGCCTACTTATTGCGGCCGTAGCTATTTTAGTGATAGCTATTATTGGTATCACCTATTTATTGTTTACAGAAAAACAGGCCAATCGGGAATTGGTGCAGGAATTCCAGTTGGATAAGGAAGATCTGGAAAACGAATATACACGTTTCGCACAACAATATGACGAGTTAAAAATGACTGTTTCTAATGACTCTTTGGCCCAGTTGCTGGAACAGGAACAGCTTAAGACCCAGCGTTTGTTGGAAGAACTCCGTACTGTCAAAAGTTCGAATGCCACTGAAATCCGTCGTCTGAAAAAAGAACTGGCTACGTTGCGTAAAGTTATGGTAGGATATATCAATCAGATTGATTCCTTGAATAAGCTGACCGCACAGCAGAAGCAGGTTATTGCCGATGTGACGAAGAAATATAATCAGGCTTCTTTGCAAATCAGCAATCTGTCCGAAGAAAAAAAGAATTTGGATAAGAAAGTGACGTTGGCTGCCCAGCTCGACGCCACTAATATTCGTGTGGAACCCCGTAACAAACGCGGTAAAAAAGCGAGGAGAGTGAAAGATATAGTGAAACTGGCTGTCAGCTTTACTATTGTGAAGAATATTACGGCTGAAAACGGGGAGCGTACCATCTATATACGTATCACTAAACCGGATAATGATGTGCTGACTAAGAGTGCGTCCAATACTTTCCCTTACGAGAACCGTACTTTGGGTTATTCCATTAAAAAGTATATCGAATACAACGGGGAGGAACAGAATGTGAACGTGTTCTGGGATGTCGAAGAGTTCCTGTATGCGGGAAATTACCGTGTGGATATCTTTGAAGGCGGCAATCTGATAGGTTCGCAAGCATTTACATTGGATTGAAGTTTGTAAACTAGCGGCTCTTTGCAGATTCCGGTGTTTTCGAATTCTTCCGGTAGGCCATAGGAGATTATTGGCTTCTGCCGTCCGCCCCCCACATCATTTTGCTGCGGAGCGTTTCGAAAAAAAGGTGATTGAACCGTTTTACCACTTTTACGCTGTAGTCTGCCCGGCGGATAGTCAGTTGGGTCGTTTCTTTGCAGGTTTCGCTCCGGCCGTCGATGGCAACCAGGAAGTTGTGGCTCCGGCTTTCCACATCCAGGGTTATTTCCCAATCGTCACGAATAACGATGGGGCGTACGTTGAGGCTATGCGGAGCTACGGGAGTAATGGCAATCGTATTGGAATGAGGGACGATGATAGGTCCGCCCACACTTAGGGAATATGCCGTAGAACCGGTAGGAGTGGCGATAACCAGCCCGTCGGCCTGGTAAGTATTCAGATAAGCGCCGTTGATTGCCGTCCGGATGCTAATCATGGAAGAACTGTCCCGTTTAAGTACCGCAATTTCGTTAAGAGCATAAGGAGCATCCTGAAGATGTTTGTCGTCACATACGAGTTGAAGCACGCTCCGTTCTTCCACGCTATATCTTCCGGATTGAATCTCATTGAATGTATTTTCCATTTCTTCCGGAGAAATATCGGCCAGAAACCCCAGGCGTCCGGTATTGATTCCTAAAATAGGGATTCCTTTTCTACCTACGCGGCGCGCTGCTTTCAGGAATGTTCCGTCACCTCCGATGCTGATTACCATATCGGCGGTGAAATCGTCACCGTCAAACAGATAATCGGCTTGAATTTCCATATTCGGATTCGCTGTCAGGAATTTGTAAAACTCTCTGCACATGTAAATTTCCGCCCCCTGTTTTTTTAACAATCGGAACAAAGTGACGGCATGAAAGGACTTTTTAGCCTGGTAAGTATTTCCAAAAATGGCGAATTTCATAAATGATAGCATTGATTGAGGTTGCAAATTTGGCATTTTTTCTTGGATTTCTACTTTAAATAACCAAAAAAGAACCTAGAATGCGTTTCGTATTATTAGGCAACTAATAATAATATTTGTATTTTTGCGGCGGATATATACGTAGAACTATGACTAAATTGAGTGTAAACATAAACAAGATTGCTACTCTGAGGAATGCACGCGGGGGAAATGTTCCCGATGTAGTGAAGGTAGCTCTTGATTGCGAATCTTTTGGTGCGGACGGAATAACCGTTCATCCTCGTCCTGACGAACGTCACATTCGCCGTTCGGATGTATATGATTTGCGCCCTTTGCTGCGGACGGAATTCAATATCGAAGGCTATCCGTCTGCGGAATTTATAGACCTGGTGTTGAAAGTGAAACCCCATCAGGTAACTTTGGTTCCTGACTCTCCCTCACAGATTACTTCCAATTCCGGTTGGGATACGAAAGTCAATCAGAAATTCCTGACGGAAGTACTTGACCAGTTCAACAGTGCGGGTATCCGGACTTCTGTTTTTGTGGCCGCTGTTGCCGAAATGGTGGAATATGCGGCCAAGGCTGGAGCTGACCGGGTTGAACTTTATACGGAACCTTATGCGACGGAATATCCGAAGAATCCCGAAGCTGCAATCGCTCCTTTTATAGAAGCGGCCAAGGCGGCACGTAAACTGGGAATCGGATTAAATGCCGGGCATGACCTGAGTCTCGTGAATTTAAATTATTTCTATAAAAACATTCCGTGGCTGGACGAAGTTTCTATCGGGCATGCGTTGATTAGCGACGCATTATACCTGGGATTGGAACGGACCATTCAGGAATATAAAAACTGTTTACGCTGATGAATGCAATGAGCTTGTTGGCCCAAGGGGCTGTGAGTATGGCCGATTCGCTGGCTACCGCCAATCCGGTACTGACGGAAGTGAATGCTCCTGAAATGAATATGCTTGATATGGCTGTCAAGGGTGGTTGGATTATGATTGTGCTGGGCGTATTGTCCGTCATTTGTTTTTATATCCTGTTCGAGCGTAATTATATGATTCGTAAGGCCGGAAAAGAAGACCCGATGTTTATGGAACGCATCAAGGACTATATCCATAGCGGTGAAATCAAGGCGGCTATTAATTATTGCCGGACGATGAATACTCCTTCGGCGCGTATGATAGAAAAGGGAATCAGCCGTTTGGGACGTCCGATTAATGATGTGCAGGCGGCCATTGAGAATGTGGGTAATATTGAAGTTGCAAAACTGGAGAAAGGATTGACCGTCATGGCGACCATTTCCGGTGGTGCTCCGATGTTGGGATTTTTGGGAACAGTGACCGGTATGGTGCGCGCTTTTTACGAAATGGCGAATGCAGGCAGTGGAAATATTGACATAACTTTGCTTTCCGGCGGTATTTATGAAGCCATGATTACTACGGTAGGAGGTTTGATTGTGGGAATCATCGCCATGTTTGCCTACAACTATCTGGTGATGCTGGTAGACCGTGTGGTAAATAAAATGGAATCCCGTACGATGGAATTCATGGATCTGCTGAACGAACCCACCTGAAAATCTGCCGGATGCGCCGGTATGCCGGGATAGCGGTGAGGATGGCGGGTCATGTGCCGGATTATTTTGGAGATAGCCTGCTGCCGGTTGGCGCACGAACGGATTGACAAATAGACATATCATTAATTATGGGATTAAAAAGAAGAAATAAAGTATCACCCAATTTCAGCATGGCTTCCATGACAGATGTCATTTTCCTGTTGCTGATATTCTTTATGATAACCTCTACGGTGGTGTCGCCCAATGCCATTAAAGTATTATTGCCGCAAGGCAAACAACAGACCTCGGCTAAACCGTTGACAAGAGTGATCATAGATAAAGACCTGAACTTCTACGCCGCTTTCGGCAATGAGAAGGAACAGCCGGTGACGTTGGGTGAGCTGACGCCTTTCCTGCAACGCTGCGCGGAAAAGGAACCTGAAATGTATGTGGCGTTATATGCGGACGAGTCCGTGCCCTATCGGGAAATCGTACGAGTATTGAATATCGCGAACGAGAACCATTTTAAGATGGTGCTGGCTACCCGTCCGCCTGAAAATAAGTAACAGCATGGACAGGAGGAAAAAGGGTGAATACATAGGAGCGCTCGGTGCATTGCTGGTACATGTGGCGGTGATTGCTCTTTTGATTCTGGTGAGTTTCACTGTCCCGCAGCCGGACGAAGATGCCGGCGGAGTGCCTGTAATGCTTGGAAATACGGATATGGCGCACGGCTTTGACACTTCTTCATTGGTGGATGTGGATGTGTTGGATGAAGAAATTTCCTCTTCTGCCGAGCCTGTGCCGGAACTGCCTTCGGAACAAGACCTGTTGACACAGACAGAAGAAGAAACTGTTGCTTTAAAGCCGGAAACGGAAGAGCATAAGAAAGAGACGGTGAAGCCTGAAAAAACGGAAAAGAAACCGGAAAAGACAGCCGCGGAAAAAGCGGCTGAAGCGAAACGCCTGGCAGAAGAAAAGGCGGAACGAGAGCGTAAGGCTGCCGAAGAAGCCGCGAGGAAGAAAGTCGCCGGTGCTTTTGGGAAAGGAGCGCAGATGAGCGGCAGTAAAGGAACGTCTGCCGGCGGTACAGGTACGGAAGGCAGTAAAGAGGGCAATTCCTCTTCCGGGATTAAAAAAGGAACTGGCGGTTACGGTACATTCGAGCTCGGCGGGCGTTCGCTAGGTACGGGCAGCTTGCCGAAACCTGCCTATAACGTGCAGGAGGAAGGGCGTGTAGTAGTGAATATCACTGTAAATCCGGCAGGGCAGGTAGTTGCGACAAGTATTAATCCTCAGACGAATACGGTGAATTCCGTTTTACGGAAAGCCGCCGAGGATGCTGCCAGGAAGGCACGTTTTAATACAGTGGAAGGAGTGACTAACCAAACGGGGACAATCACTTATTATTTTAATTTGAGATAGTATCATTAACTAAAAATAGTAGGATTATGGGAACTGTGTACGCTTTTTTTGCAGATGGTTTTGAAGAGATAGAAGCACTGACTGCTGTCGACACATTGAGACGTGCCGGATTAAATGTAAAAATCGTATCCGTCACACCGGACGAAATTGTTGTAGGCGCACATGATGTATCTGTTCTTTGTGATGTGAATTTCAATAACTGCGACTTTTTTGATGCCGGCCTTTTGTTGTTGCCCGGCGGTATGCCCGGAGCGGCTACGCTTGACAAGCATGAAGGGTTGCGCAGGCTGATTCTTGATTTTGTGGCTAAAGGCAAGCCGGTTGCCGCTATTTGTGCCGCCCCGATGGTATTGGGAAAACTGGGATTGTTGAAAGGTAAGAAAGCAACTTGTTATCCGGGTTTTGAACAATATCTGGAAGGTGCCGAATGCGTTGATGCGCCGGCGGTCCGTGACGGGAATATCATAACCGGTATGGGACCGGGGGCTGCTTTGGAGTTTGCTTTGGCTGTCGTAGAGTTGATGGCAGGTAAGGAAAAAGCGGATGAACTGGCAGAAGCCATGTGTGTTAAACGCTAAGCTGTCCATGAAGAAATATGTAATTATTGTTGCCGGCGGGAAAGGATTGCGTATGGGGAGCGAACTTCCGAAGCAATTTCTTCCCGTCGGCGATAAACCGGTGTTGATGCATACGTTGGAAGTCTTTCGGAAATACGATGCAGGAATACGGATTATTTTAGTGCTTCCACGCGGGCAACAGGACTTTTGGAGACAACTCTGCAAGAAACACGGCTTTACCGTAGAACATCTGCTTGCAGACGGGGGAGAAACCCGTTTTCATTCGGTAAAGAACGGGTTGGCATTAGTCCGGGAATCCGGTCTGGTGGGAGTGCATGACGGTGTCCGCCCGTTTGTCTCGGTAGAAGTGATTCGCCGCTGCTATGAACAGGCTGAAATACGGAAAGCCGTAATTCCGGTGGTTGACGTTGTAGAAACGCTGCGTCACCTGACAAACGCCGGAAGTGAAACGGTCAGCCGTAATGACTATAAATTAGTGCAGACACCGCAGGTTTTTGATGTGGATTTGTTAAAACAGGCTTATAAACAGGAGTTTATCCCCACTTTTACAGATGATGCTTCGGTAGTGGAGGCGATGGGCATACCTGTATTCTTGGTTGTGGGTAATCGTGAGAATATCAAAATAACGACTCCTTTTGATTTGAAAATAGGGAATGCTCTTTTGTAAATGTTTGATTTAGCTACGCGCGACATAAAATTCATTTCCGGTGTAGGGCCTCAAAAGGCGGCTGTATTGAACAAAGAGTTGGAAATCTACTCTTTGCATGATTTAATTTATTATTTCCCTTATAAATATGTTGACCGGAGCCGTATCTATTTTATTCATGAAATAGATGGCAATATGCCCTATATTCAGTTGAAAGGAGAGATTCTTGGTTTCGAAGCTATCGGTGAAGGGCGTCAGCGGCGTCTGATTGCCCATTTCTCAGATGGTACGGGGGTGGTGGATTTAGTGTGGTTCCAGGGTATCAAATACATTCTGGGCAAATATAAACTTCACGAAGAATATGTGATTTTCGGCAAGCCGACTGTATTTAACGGGCGGATTAATGTCGCACATCCGGATATCGACAAAGCGGATGAACTGAAATTGTCTTCCGTAGGTTTGCAACCTTATTATAATACGACGGAAAAAATGAAGCGTAGCTTCCTCAATTCCCATGCGATTGAAAAGATGATGGCAACGGTGATTCAGCAGATACAGGAGCCCTTGCCCGAAACTCTTTCCCCCCGGTTGCTGGCGGAGCATCATCTGATGCCTTTGACGGAGGCATTGCAAAACATTCATTTTCCCGCTAATCCGGATTTGTTGCGGAGGGCCCAATATCGTCTGAAATTTGAAGAGCTGTTTTATGTGCAGTTGAACATTCTCCGGTATGCGAAAGACCGGCAACGGAAATACCGCGGATATGTTTTTGAGAAAGTCGGTGACATATTCAATACATTTTATACGAAAAAACTGCCTTTTCAATTGACAGGTGCTCAGAAACGGGTCTTAAAGGAAATACGGAATGATGTTGGCAGCGGCCGGCAGATGAACCGCCTTTTGCAGGGAGATGTCGGTAGCGGGAAGACCTTGGTCGCCCTGATGAGTATGCTGCTGGCGTTGGATAACGGTTATCAGGCTTGCCTGATGGCTCCTACCGAGATATTGGCTAACCAGCATTATGAGACAATTAAAGAATTATTGTCCGGCATGGATATCCGGGTGGAATTGCTTACAGGTTCAGTTAAAGGCAAGAAACGGGAAGCTATTCTTTCCGGGTTATTGACGGGAGACGTGAAGCTTCTGATAGGCACGCACGCCATTATCGAAGACACGGTTCATTTTTCATCCTTGGGATTTGTCGTTATTGACGAACAACACCGTTTTGGCGTAGCTCAGCGCGCCCGCCTTTGGAGTAAGAATGCCCAACCTCCGCATGTGCTTGTGATGACTGCCACCCCTATTCCCAGAACATTGGCGATGACCTTGTATGGCGATTTGGATGTTTCCGTCATTGATGAGTTGCCTCCGGGCAGAAAACCCGTTACTACTGTCCACCGGTTCGATAATCGACGTGAGAGCATGTATCTTTCCGTGCGCAGGCAAATAGAAGAAGGGCGCCAGGTTTATATCGTCTATCCTTTGATTAAAGAAAGTGAAAAGATTGATTTGAAAAATCTCGAAGAAGGATATCAGCACATACTTGAGGCATTTCCCGAATGTACGGTCTGTAAGGTACATGGCAAGATGAAGCCTGCCGAGAAAGAAGAGCAAATGCAACTTTTTGTTTCGGGGAAAGCACAGATAATGGTGGCTACCACGGTGATTGAAGTCGGGGTAAATGTACCGAATGCTTCCGTAATGATTATAGAGAACGCCGAACGTTTCGGACTTTCGCAGTTACATCAGTTGCGCGGTAGGGTGGGACGCGGTGCTGAACAGTCTTACTGCATTCTGGTAACAAACTATAAACTGACCGAAGACACCCGTAAACGCCTTGAGATAATGGTACGTACGAATGACGGTTTCGAAATAGCGGAAGCCGACTTGAAGTTGAGAGGGCCCGGCGACTTGGAAGGAACCCAGCAGAGCGGCATTGCTTTTGACCTGAAAATTGCAGATATCGCCCGTGACGGTCAATTGTTGCAGTATGTCCGCTCTATTGCCGAAGACATTGTAGAAAACGACCCGGCCGCCCGGAAACCGGAGAATGAAATATTGTGGCGGCAATTGAAATCGTTGCGGAAAACGAATGTTAACTGGGCTGCCATTAGTTGAAAAACGGTTAAACATACAGTAATTTTGCAGAAATGTGTTGCAAAACATGTTTTGCCTCTATTGCCCCTATTTATAGGACTTTAGTGTTTGCTCTTTTGTTGTTCTTTTAGCTAACCGTCTGAAAAATAGTTAATAACTTCCTTGTAATTTCATTGGAAAATACTACCTTTGGAGGAATTTTTTAGTAAATGTATCGTTTAACCATAAAAAGTGTATATATATCATGCTTGAAAAAACATTGGTTATTTTGAAGCCGTGTACCCTTCAACGGGGATTGGTAGGTGAGATTACTCATCGCTTTGAGCGTAAAGGATTGCGGTTGGCAGGCATGAAGATGATGCAACTTACTGACGAATTGTTAAGCGAACATTATGCCCACCTGAGCGGTAAGCCTTTTTTCCAAAGAGTGAAGGATTCCATGATGACATCTCCTGTCATTGTGTGTTGTTTCGAAGGGGTGGATGCTATTCAAACAGTCCGTACGTTGGCGGGTCCGACTAACGGGCGTCTGGCTGCTCCGGGAACTATTCGGGGAGATTACAGCATGAGCTTTCAGGAAAATATAGTCCATGCTTCCGATTCCCCTGAGACCGCAGTTGCCGAGTTAACAAGATTTTTTAAACCGGAAGAAATATTCGATTACAAGCAGGCGACATTTGATTACCTGTATGCAAATGACGAATATTAATTGAATTGACGAAATAAGGAATGAATTTCAATTGCATTATTAAGACAGGGTTGGCAGCTATGGCGGCTATGGTTAGTTTGAGCTCTTTTTCACAAGACCTGATTGCCCGCCAGGCTCCGATAGACAAGAAATTAAAGACAGTAGACTCTTTGGCGTTGCAGAGGCAAATCCGTGCCGAACAGTCGGAATATCCCGCTTTAGACCTTTATCCGAACTGGAACAACCAATATGTGCATGCTTATGGGAACGCGATTGTGCCGGAGACATATACTATTGATTTGAGAGGTTTCCACATGCCTACTCCGAGTACGAAAATTACGTCGCCTTTCGGTCCCCGCTGGAGAAGGATGCATAACGGGTTGGATTTGAAAGTAAATATCGGAGATACCATTGTAGCAGCCTTTGACGGTAAGGTACGTATCGTGAAATATGAGCGCAGAGGATACGGTAAATACGTTGTGATTCGCCATGACAACGGATTGGAAACAGTGTACGGTCACTTGTCCAAGCAACTGGTTGAGGAAAACCAGTTGGTGAAAGCCGGTGAAGTAATCGGATTGGGTGGTAATACCGGACGTTCTACCGGTTCGCATCTTCATTTTGAAACCCGTTTCCTCGGAATCGCAATCAATCCGGTCTATATGTTCGACTTCCCGAAACAGGATATCGTAGCCGATACCTATACTTTCCGGAAGACCAAAGGAGCGAGACGTGCGGGTTCCCATGACAGCCAGGTGGCCGACGGTACCATTCGCTACCATAAAGTAAAGAGCGGGGATACTCTGTCCCGCATTGCCAAATTGCGCGGGGTATCAGTCAGTACGCTTTGCAAGCTGAACCGTATCAAACCGACTACGATTTTGCGTATCGGACAAGTCTTGCGTTGTTCGTAAGTAAGAAACAGTAATACAACAATATCTTTGTAAGAGGGCACTTTAATATAATTTAGAGTGCCCTCTTTCCGTTTTTACTTAATTATTGTTACCTTTGCACACTATTTGGAAGAAAATGAAAGATACCAAGCAACAATTTGAACATGTCATCGCTTTGTGCCGTGACTTATTTTCCAAGAAGCTGCATGATTACGGGCCTGCATGGCGTATTATGCGTCCGGCTTCGGTAACCGACCAAATCTTTATCAAAGCCAACCGGATTCGTAGCATCGAGACAAAGGGGGTGACTCTGATAGACGAAGGTATCCGTTCCGAGTTTATCGCGATTGTCAATTACGGCATTATAGGACTTATACAATTGGAACTGGGATATGGCGAATCTGCCGACATAAGCAATGAAGAAGCTCTGGCATTGTATGATAAGCATGCGAAAGAGGCTTTGAAACTGATGCTTGCCAAGAATCACGATTATGACGAAGCCTGGCGCAGCATGCGCGTCAGTTCCTATACTGATTTGATACTGATGAAAATATATCGTACCAAGCAGATCGAGACTCTTTCCGGCAATACGCTGGTGTCTGAGGGAATAGACGCCAATTATATGGACATGATTAATTACTCTGTTTTCGGATTGATTAAAATAGAATTTGAAGGATAAGAACTTACATATCATTCAGGAGATAATCGCTAATACCTGTCGTTTCCTTTTAGCGGCGGCATTTATCTTTTCCGGATTTGTAAAGGCAGTAGACCCGTTGGGATTCCAGTATAAGATACAGGACTATCTGACCGCATTCGGGATAGCTGCTTGGTTTCCCTCGTTTTTCCCCTTATTGGGAGGCATCGCTTTGTCCGCGATGGAATTTTCAGTCGGTATTTTTCTATTCTTCGGTATCAGGAGGACGTTGGCTTCTACGTTGGCGTTGATGCTGATGACTTTTATGACGCCGCTGACGTTGTATCTGGCAATTTTCAATCCGGTTTCCGATTGCGGGTGTTTCGGTGACGCATGGGTGCTGACAAACTGGGAGACATTCGTAAAGAACGTCTTTTTGTTCATTGCCGCAATCGGAGCGTTCAGGGGCAGGAAGATGTTAATTCGTTTCGTCAGCTTGAAAATGCAATGGCTGGTTTCGCTCTATACGCTGCTTTTTGTCTTTACGTTGTCTTTTTACTGTTTGGACCGTTTGCCGGTTTTGGATTTTCGGCCCTATAAGATAGGAAAGAATATCCTGGAAGGAATGACGATACCCGAAGGAGCGAAGCCGAGCGTTTATGAAAGCATTTTTGTTTTAGAGAAAAACGGAGAAAAGAAAGAATTTACGCTGGAGAATTATCCGGACAGTACATGGACATTCGTAGACACCCGCATTGTCCTTAAAGAGAAAGGATATGAACCGCCTATCCATGATTTTTCCATGGTGGATTTAAATACGGGGGACGACATTACGGAAACCGTGTTGACGGATAAGGGGTACACCTTCTTGTTGGTCGCACACCGGATTGAAGAGGCGGACGACAGCAATATCGACTTGATTAACGAGATATATGATTATTCGGTAGAGCACGGCTATAAGTTCTATTGCCTCACCTCCTCGCCGGAAGACCAAATCGAGCAGTGGAAAGATAAGACGGGAGCGGAATATCCGTTCTGCCAGATGGATGACATTACACTCAAGACGATGATTCGTTCCAATCCGGGCTTGATGCTGATTAAGGACGGGACTATCTTGAATAAGTGGAGTGATGAAGATATTCCGGACGAATATGTGCTGACTGATAAATTGGAGAATTTGCCGTTGGGAGGGCAAAAGGTGGAGAGTGATACCCATACGGTCGGATATGTGGTTTTGTGGTTCGTAGTCCCATTGCTGCTGGTGCTGGGGATAGATGTGTTGGTGATTCGTCGCAGAGAGCGCAAGTATGCCCGGAAAGTTGCGGAAGCCCGGAAAAGAAGAGCTGAAATGCAAAATGCCGTGTCGGATACCGGAGAAGACGGACAACAGTCAGGCGGAAACGGATGAAGCGTTCGGACCGATATCGGTAAAATGAGTAAAATATGAAATTTATTAACCCTTTAAAATAAAAAACAAAATGAGAAAGAACATTGTTGCAGGAAACTGGAAAATGAACAAAACCCTTCAAGAGGGTATCGCTTTGGCAAAAGAACTGAATGAAGCATTAGCTGGTGAAAAGCCCAACTGTGATGTAATCATCTGTACTCCGTTCATCCATTTAGCTTCCGTGACTCCTTTGGTAGACGCTGCTAAAATCGGGGTAGGTGCTGAAAACTGTGCAGATAAGGAATCAGGTGCTTATACCGGTGAAGTTTCTGCCGCTATGGTAGCTTCTACTGGTGCTAAATACGTGATTCTGGGGCATTCCGAACGTCGTGCTTATTACGGTGAGACAGTGGCTATTCTGGAAGAAAAGGTAAAACTGGCTCTGGCTAACGGACTGACTCCGATTTTCTGTATCGGTGAAGTTCTGGAAGAACGTGAAGCTAACAAGCAGAACGAAGTGGTAGCAGCCCAAATGGAGTCTGTTTTCTCTCTGTCTGCCGAAGATTTCTCCAAGATAATCCTTGCTTACGAGCCGGTTTGGGCAATTGGTACAGGTAAGACCGCTACTCCGGAGCAGGCACAGGAAATCCATGCTTTCATCCGTTCAATCGTAGCCGGCAAATACGGCAAGGAAATTGCTGACAACACTTCCATTCTTTATGGCGGCAGTTGCAAGCCTTCCAATGCGAAGGAGTTGTTTGCCAACCCGGATGTTGACGGCGGTCTGATTGGCGGCGCTGCTTTGAAAGTTGCCGATTTCAAGGGAATTATCGACGCTTTTAAATAATTGATAGCCGGTGAATGATAGTTGATAGGTTGCTTCCAGCATAGCTATCAACTGTCATTTCATTGTTAACTATCATTTGTCATCTATCAATTATCAATTATAATGAAAGTTTTACTTATCCTGTTGTTTGTTTGGGCAGGTACTTCGGTACAGGCGCAGAATATTGTGAAAAGCCTGGAGCGTACAGTACCGGGGCAAGGAAAGGTGACTATCCACCAAGACCCGCGTATCGAAGCCTTAATCGGTATGGAACGTCCTGTAACGGGCGAGCAGAAAGTAATAAAGACTTTCGGGTTCAGGATCCAGGCGTATGCCGGCAATAATACCCGTCAGGCGAAAAACGATGCTTATCATGTGGCATCGCAGATAAAAGAGTATTTTCCCGAATTAACGGTATATACTTCATTCAATCCTCCTCGCTGGCTCTGCCGTGTGGGTGATTTCCGGAGCATAGAGGAAGCTGACGCGACAATGCGTAAGATGAAGGCTACCGGTGTGTTTAAAGAGGTTTCCATTGTAAAAGACCAAATCAATATCCCTTTATAAATCTGCCATGTTGGAAAAAGAAGAAATTATCTCTCCGAATCTGGAAGAGCTGAAAAGCCATTATCACAGTATTATTACTTTGTTGGGTGAGGATGCCGGACGGGAAGGCCTGTTAAAGACCCCGGAGCGGGTAGCCAAAGCGATGCTGAGTCTGACGAAAGGGTATCATATGGACCCTCATGAAGTACTTCGTTCTGCTAAGTTTAAGGAAGAATATAGCCAGATGGTGATTGTCAAAGACATTGATTTCTTCTCTCTCTGTGAGCATCACATGTTGCCGTTTTACGGGAAAGCGCATGTTGCTTATATTCCCAACGGGTATATTACAGGGTTAAGTAAGATAGCCCGTGTGGTCGATATTTTTTCTCATCGTTTGCAAGTGCAGGAGCGCATGACGCTGCAAATCAAGGAATGTATTCAGGAAACCCTGAATCCGCTGGGGGTAATGGTTGTAGTAGAAGCAAAACACATGTGTATGCAGATGCGCGGTGTAGAAAAGCAGAATTCCATTACTACCACTTCGGATTTTACGGGAGCTTTTAACCAGGCAAAGACCCGTGAAGAGTTCATGAACCTGATTCAGCACGGGAATCTGTAGAATGTCTCATGCGGTACTGTTCGCAATTTTGTATAAATGGAAACATGATTTCGTTTTAAGTCCTCTTATATTTGTATTCTGTTGTATAAAACTAAAATACGGAGCTCATTATGAAGCCCGTATTGCATATTTACGCAAAAAAAATTATACTGTCTTTACCGCAGGACAACGCGGTCGCCTAAACGCTTTGCCATGATACTTTGTACACTTCTCAACTCATTGTAACGTTGCATCAGTACGTTGCATTTCTCCTCGTCATGTGCTAATGCAGGGTCCTGTAGGGTATAAAGCATGTGTTTCAGTTCTTCTGTTACGATGGCATACTTGAAATTAATCATCAGTGACGGGACCAGTTCGTAAAGGCGTTCCTCATCCGTTACGATTTTCTGTGATTTAGAATGGTATTTGCTGAGTTGGTAACGGACGTTGATTAAATCGACACACAATTTGCTGATAACAGGATCGGGGTGTGCCAGGAAATAACGTTCGGCTGTAAACCCGGGGGTATGTATGTGTTCGGCGGCTTCCGTCAGGATTTGTCGATGCAGAGGATTGTGGAAAGCTAAGTCGTCCTCTTTCAAATCATTGACGACATATTCTATCACGGTGACCGGAATCTCGTTTCCTTCCTCATCAGTCAGGTTACACATTACCTTTTCGCCGTAACGGACTACCGCTTGCAGAATCTGACGTTCGAATTTGTAGAATTCTTGTCCCTCCTTACCCTCTTGAGGAATATAAGAAGTATAATTGTCTTCTTGCGAAGGCACGGGTGTATCTATGTAACTTTCCGCCCCTGCTTCGGGAACTGGTATCACAGTTTCGGACGACGGGGAAGTATTTTCAGAAGATGTACCGGACGATGTGGAAACAGTCCTTTCGGCAGACCGACGTTCGCGTTCGGTTTGTTCAGCCCTTTTTTCCGCCTGTTTTTCTCTTCTTTTGGCAACTTCCGATACCAGGAGCTTGTCTTCGACATGTAGCAATTGGGCACATTCTTTGATATAGACATCCCGCACAATCGCTTCCGGTATGACAGAGATGCTTTGCACCAGATTGCCGATGAGTTCTGCCCGTTTGATAGGGTCTTTTCCGGCATCTTCCAGTAACAGATTTGTCTTGAAACGGATAAAGTCTGTCTCGTGTTCCGATATGAATGCTTGGAATTCGGTTGAGTTGTGTTTGCGGGCGAAAGAATCCGGGTCGTCCCCGTCGGGAAGAAGGCATACCTTGATGTTCATGCCTTCTTCGAGTAACATGTCGATTCCCCGGATGGAGGCTTTGATTCCCGCTGCATCACCGTCGTAGAGCACGGTCATATTATTGGTGAAACGGTGAATCATGCGGATTTGTCCGGGAGTTAAAGCTGTTCCCGAAGAAGCCACAACATTTTCTATGCCTGATTGGTGCATGGAAATGACGTCCGTGTAGCCTTCTACCAAAAAACATCGGTCCTGCTTTACGATGGCCTGTTTGGCGAAATAAATACCGTATAGTTCATTGCTTTTGTGATAGATTTCCGATTCGGGAGAGTTGACATATTTCACTTTGACACCCTTTGTTGCACTGGCAAGTACACGGCCCCCGAAAGCGACCACCTTCCCCGAAAGAGTATGTACCGGAAAGATAACCCTTCCCCAAAAACGGTCTCGCAGGCGATGATCGTCCGTTTCGTAACAGAGCCCGGTTTTAATCAGATATTCTTTCTTGTATCCTTTTTGCAGTGCCTCTTTTGCGAATGCGTCATGGCTTTCGGTACAATACCCCAACTGGAACTTCTCGATAATGTCATCCCGGAAACCGCGGTTACGGAAATAAGCCATACCGATGCTGCGGCCGTCCGCGTGGTTCCTTAGAATATTCCGGAAATAGTCGCGTGCAAAGTTATTGACGATGAACAAACTTTCGCGTTCGCTTTGTGCAAACTTCTCTTCGTCACTAAGTTCCCGTTCCTTGACTTCAATATTGTATTTCTTCGCAAGATATTTCAGAGCCTCCGGATAAGACATCTGTTCGTGTTCCATAATGAAATGTACTGCATTTCCTCCTTTCCCGCAGGCGAAACACTTGCATAATCCCTTGGCGGGAGATACGTAAAAGGAGGGAGTCTTGTCACTGTGGAACGGACATAAACCGACATAGTTGACACCTCGTTTGCGCAAGGTGACAAAGTCGGAAACGACATCCATGATTTGTGCCGCATCCAGTATCCGGTCTATGGTAGCTTGGTCTATCATTCTTTTTTCTCCTGTGAATCCGTTTTTCCGGATATAAAGGTATATATAAAACGGGTACAAAGGTACATATAAAAACAGTATTTTGTGAGAGCTTCTTTCTGTTTTTATAAAGATAATGTTTTATCGTTTTCGTAATTAGTGGAATTTATTTAGTTTTGCAATTGAAAGGGGCATAGCGATGCGCTTTCACATTTTAGTGGAAAATAAATAAGAAGCGTTGTGCTTCATTCTTGTTTCTGAAAACCTAGGAAATTTTCGAGAAAGTACAAGAATGGCATAGATGATTCTCACGTCACATAGGCGTGGGTCTGCTGTCTATACATTTGTACTTTCGGGTTTTCCTAGGACCTTCAGAAACAATGGATAGCACGCAGTTCCACGCTTTTCTGTTGACTTGTCTTATGGGAGCTGTAAGACGAAAATACACACTGGATAATGGAAGAATCGGTTTTTAAGGAAAAAGTGCTAGTCTTGCATGTAAAGCAGGGATATGAAGACAGGGCTGAACACATTGAGAAGATGATGGCTGAATTGCACATCCCTTTCGAATACATCCTGGATGGGGATGTCAGTGACTTTACGGCAGTCATCCTGGATAAATATTTCAGAATCAACGATATGGTGAAGATGTACAACTTCCTTCCGCAAGTGTCGTGTGCATACAAGCATTTTCTGGGATATGAACGTATTCTGGAGAATAACTGGAAGGGAGCCCTCATTTTGGAAGACGATATTATTCTGAGAAAAGATTTCACAACGGTTTTTAATAACTGTATGCATGAATACGAAACGATGTCTGTTTCCGATATCTTTATCTCTTTTGAAGACAGTAGGCTGCGATTTGTGCCGAGAAGTCAGAGAGTGAAAGGAAAATACCTGTATAAAGGGAGTAAGGACCGTATGGCCGGTGCTTATTATATCAGCAACGGGGCAGCCCGGCGAATTATGGATTATGTGTCGGAATACAAGTGTGACCGTCCGATAGATTTGTTGCATTCGTTATTGATTAAGCAAGAAGGCTTTCCATACTATTGGTGTCAACCGACTATTGCCACGCAAGGAAGCTTCACCGGAAAATTCCATTCTTCTTTAAGTATAAAGGAAAAATTGGGTGCAACGGTTTTCTGGAAATTTAAGCTGGCCTATAAAAAGATGTTGTACTTTCTAAGATAGTGATAATAAAAAATACCGTGGCAATGAAGCAAACGGCATTTCAGTTTTTCAAGCGGATTCCCTGCAAGGCTTCCTTTTTTCTTTGGGAACAGGGAGGTAACTTTGCAGGGAATTCGTTTTATCAATGCTGAAGACTGGATTTATTTAATTTTCTCCCGAATTTTTGTCAGATACTTTTTCATGCCTTCGGCATCTTTGTTTTCGATAATCTCAAGCAGGTTCTTCAACTCCGTCCGGATATTGGCTACTTGTCCCGGAGTACGCGGATTGAATAGGATTTCCTGGAGCAGGTAATCGTCCTCGCTTAGCAACCCTTTGGCGATAGCCATGTGTTTTTTGAACGTAGTTCCCGGAGCTTCTTGGTGTTTCATAACGGCTGTGAAAACGAAAGTCGATACGAACGGGATAGAAAGCGAATAAGCTACGGTTTCGTCATGCTCGTCAAAAGTATATTCAAAAATATTCAGCCGTAGCGTCTGGTAAAGGTCTTTGAAGAAAATTTTTCCCAGATGGTCTCCCTCGCTGATGATAATGGCGTTTTCGCTACTCAGGTTGCTGAGGCTGGCGAAAGTGGGACCGAACATCGGGTGAGTGGAGACATACCGGAAACCGCTTTCTTCATAAAATTTCTTCAACCCGGTTTTTACGGAAGCGATGTCGCTGATGATACAGTCTTTGGGCAATACGGGCAATACTTTACGGAAAGCGTCCAACGTGTATTTCACTGTTGCGGCGTTGATAACCAGTTCCGGTTCAAAATCCTTTATCTCCTCCAATGTCGTAAACCGGTATGTGTTGTAGACGAAACGCAACTGGTGCGGATTGACGTCAAACACTGCCGTTTCATGTTGGAAGCTAAGGATATCGGTAAAGAAGGAGCCCATTTTCCCAGCTCCGAGTATTAAAATTCTCACGTTTATTATCTGTTTAATGGTCGATGATGGGTAGATTCAAAATTAGTGATGAATACCAATTGTCCTCATCATTTACCGGTTATCTCTCTGTTATTTGTTGATTATCTCCATTTGTTGCCTTACTGACTCTTCATGAATCGCTTCGAAAATTTTCTTCATAAATTCAGAGTCCATGCCGCATTGTTCTCCTTGCGCACCGCGTTTTTCAAGGATTTCATTGTAACGTCCGGTCTGCAAGACAGTGATTCCGTGCTCCTTCTTGTAAGTACCGATTTCACGGGCTACGCGCATTCTTTTCGCTAATTCCTGGATAATGTTGTCATCACATTCGTCGATTTGCTTGCGGAGTTGCGTCAGATTCTCGGTAGACTGGGTTTCCGTACGGATGACAAGCAGGTTGAGAATATAATCCAGCACGTCTGGAGTTACCTGTTGGGAGGCATCGCTCCATGCACAATCCGGGTTACAGTGGCTTTCTATAATCAGTCCGTCGAAATTCAAGTCCATAGCCTGTTGGCAAAGTGGTGCCACTAACTCCCGTTTTCCACCGATATGGCTTGGATCACAGAAGATAGGCAAGTCAGGAATGCGGCGGCGCAGTTCGATAGGAATGTGCCATTGGGGAAGATTCCGGTATATTTTCTTTTCATAACTGCTGAAACCGCGGTGGATGGCAGCTAGGCGTTTCAGTCCCGCGTTGTTGATACGTTCCAGAGCCCCAATCCACAATTCAAGGTCCGGGTTGACGGGATTCTTTACAAGGACAGGGATATCTACCCCTTTCAAAGCATCGGCAATTTCCTGCACGGCAAACGGATTGGCTGTGGTGCGCGCGCCTACCCAAAGAATATCAATCCCGGCTTTCAGACATTCGTAGACATGTTTGGCTGTAGCCACTTCGGTAGAAACATACATTCCCGTTTCCTGTTTCACTTCCTTCAACCAGGCAAGTCCGTCTACACCGACTCCTTCGAAACCTCCCGGTTTGGTGCGCGGCTTCCAGATGCCGGCACGGAATATTTTCAATCCTTTAGAAGCCAATTGCTTGGCAGTATCCATTACTTGTTCTTCTGTTTCTGCACTGCATGGGCCGGCTATCACAATCGGTCTTTTTGTCTCGACACCCGGTAATAAAATAGATTCAAGTTCCATATTCTTATCTGTTTTTTATGTTCTTGTTAATTATTTGTTTCTGATTAATCATCCGCCTCCTGAAAGAGCTCCAAGGTGTGTTTTTTTGCATACCCTTTTTCTTTCCTTTTCTCAAGAGAGGTTCAGTACTGTATCTTCTTTATCCTTTCCAACGCTTCCGCTAGTTTGGCATCCTTACAGCAGAGGGAAATGCGGATATACCTTGCCCCGTTGCTGCCGAAAATAAATCCCGGCGTGATAAACACCCTCGCCTCGTGTAAGACCTTCTCCGTCAATTCTTCTACATCTTTACAGGAAGCCGGGATTTTTCCCCAGAGAAACATGCCGACCTGGTTTTTGTCATACGTACAACCTAATGCCTCCATTATTTCTCCTGCCAGTTGACGACGGTTGCGGTAATTCCGGTTGTTGCCTTCATACCAGTCAGCCTCTGCTTCCAGGGCAGTGGCGGCCGCCAACTGCATGGCACGGAACATGCCGCTGTCGATATTGCTTTTTACTTTCAATATCCATTGTATGAATTCTGAGTTTGAGGTAAGCATGCCGATACGCCATCCCGGCATGTTGTGGCTTTTACTCATCGAGTTGAATTCGATGCAACACTCCTTGGCTCCCGGCACACTGAGAATACTGAGCGGTTGGCTGTTTAAGATAAAACTGTACGGGTTATCGTTGACAATCACGATATTTTTGCGGCGTGCGAAATCAACGAGGCGTTCATACAGATCCAAAGTCGCGTTGGCTCCCGTCGGCATATTCGGATAATTGGTCCACATCAACTTCACGCGGCTTAAATCTGCCTTCTCCAACATTTCAAAGTCAGGCATCCAGCCGTCTTCTTCTTTCAAATCGTAATTGATAACTTCCGCGCCGAGTATTTTACTCAAAGAAGTATAAGTCGGGTATCCCGGATTAGGAACCAATACCTGTTCCCCCGGATTGACGAAAGCCAGTGTCACATGAAGGATTCCCTCTTTCGAACCGATTAACGGTTGTATTTCCGTGTCCGGGTCCAGGCTGACTCCGTACCAACGCCGATACCATCCGGCAAAACCTTTACGGAGTTCGGGAATGCCTATGTACGGCTGGTATCCGTGTACGTTCGGGTCGTGCGCGCTGTTGCACAACGTTTCTATCGCTTCCTTGGAAGGCGGCATATCGGGGCTGCCGATTCCCAGGCTGATAACATCCTTTCCTTCCGCATTCATCCGCGCTACTTCTTTCAGCTTCTTGGAGAAGTAATATTCGCTTACACCCGCCAGTCTGTCGGCAGGGGCTATCTTATACATTTGACTTTCCTTCTGCATATTCGCCTAATATTTTAAGTTCTTTGGTTAATGGAGTAATTGCCGCGATGGATTGTTTATACCTGAGATAGTCATTGAACGCTACATCCACATAAAATTGATATTCCCATTCCCGTCCGATAATCGGCAATGACTGTATTTTAGTCAGGTTGATGTTGTAGAATGAGAGGATGGACAAAACCTGCGACAAACTGCCCTCCGTGTGAGGGAGAGTGAACACGACGCTCGCTTTGTCGATACCGTTCGTACGGTGCTGGCGGAATTCGTCCGCCTGCCAGGGATCGGCTACTACTAGAAAACGGGTGAAATTGTGTTTGTTTGTTTCAATGCCTTCCTGAAGAACTTTCATCCCGTAACGTTCGGCTGCCGTCTTGGAGCAGATGGCGGCATGTCCTTTCAAGTTCTCATTCTTGATAATCTCCGCGCTGCGTGCTGTGTCTTCCCCTTCCACCACTTTCAGTTGCGGGTGCTGGTTCAGGAACTCCCGGCATTGCATCAGGGCGATAGGGTGGGAGTTGACTTCGGTCAGGTCTTCCCAGCTCTCGTCGGGCAGGCAGACGAAACTATGCGAGATGCGTAGCTTGTATTCACCGATGATCTGTGTCCCGCTTTGCCTCAACAGCTCGTTGTTGTGCAGCAGGCTTCCCGCAATCGTATTCTCGATGGCTAGCATTCCGATAACCTGACTGTCTTTACGTATCGAAGTAAACACATCTTCGAAGCTGGCGCAACAGATTAATTCTATATCTTCTCCTTCGAAGTAGTTGTGTGCGGCGATATCGTGATATGAGCCGATTGTTCCTTGAATTGCTATCTTTTTCATTGTTTTTAAGTTGTTATATAAAAAAATCCCGCGTCCATGTCGGAGCGGGATTTATATGATTAATTTCTCTATTTAGTCCTTAAGCATCACTGTCACTTGATACATACAAACTCCCGCTCTACTTTTTTGCTAAAGTAAAAGTAAAAAAAGAAGTAATATGCATAAGTAAACGATTTCATTTCAAATCTCTGTTTTTGCTCTGATTTTTTAATTCTGGGGCAAAAGTAATAATTTTCTGTCAGATGCAAACAAAAAATGATATTTTTTTTGTTTTTTCCCCTGAAATAGATAAAAAAGCTATTCCTCGTTACAACAATGCTTCTTGCCGGATAGCATTTTCCTGCCGTTGGATGTCTTCTCTCAAAAGATTCCCGGCAAAGCTTCGGGTTTGGGGCCTAAGTTCTTGAATTCCCCGTTTAGTCCGGTCTCCTCTTTCGGATTCAGTTCCAGGGATTTCTTCATATCTTCTACGGAACCCTCCTTGTCGCCGTTCAGCAGTTTGGCCCTGCCGCGTTCCTTATAGGCTTCTGCAAAGCTGGGGTTCAACTCGACAGCCTCGTCAAACAGGTTGATGGCTTCCGCCAGTTTTTTTCGGTTGATGAAGAGCTGCCCCAAATAGAGGTAAGCCTGTTCATTGAACGGATTTATCTCGGTTACCAGTTTATAATCGTTTTCCGCCTCTTCTTCCTGCCCATTGGCCTCTTTCACCTTTCCGCGCAGGAGGATGGCGGTTTCTTCTTCCGGATTCTGGGCGAGCACGGCGTCAATATCCTCCATTGTTTCTTTGTATTGCCTCATTTTCAGCAATGCTTCGGCACGCATCAGGCGGGCTTCGGTGAAGTCATCTTTCAGGGCAATCGCCTTAGTCAGATGGGCAATCGCCATCAAGCCGTCCTCCTGCCCTTTGCGTGCTTTCCCTAACAGGTAATGTGCAACGGCATTCCCTTCTTCAATGGCGATAGCCTCGCTTGCAGCCTTTTCCATTCCCTTGTAGTCTTCTTGTATGAAGCAGACATTGGCGAGCGTCAGGAAAGTCTGGGTGATGCCGGGTTCCATAACCGTCATTTGGTTCAGCAGTTCACGTGCCTTTTCCGTTTCGCCCGTCTGGATGTAAAGTTGGCTAAGGTATCCCATAGTTTCGAAGTCTTCCTCGATGGCAAGAGCTTCCGTGAAACATTTTACCGCATAGTCCGGACGTCCCATGCGTTGAGCGCGCAAGCCGTCGTATTTGAAGATTTCGAATCTTTTCCGGTCGTTTTTCTGTTTTTCACTTTCCGGCGTTTCCGATTTCCCGGAAAAAAAAGATTTAAAAAAGTTCGGCATGATATATTGTTTTTGAGTTACCTTGCAAATGTAATAACTTATTTTGAAATATGCAGCATTCCGTCTTGCATCTTCAGTTTGCCTTCTTCTAGCAGATATTGGACAGCACGGCCGGCATCCTCCTTTCCGGCAGTAATTTTGTCGGCCAGCTCAGTGGGAGGGAGAGGATTTCCGGAGAGCGCTTCCATGATTTGTCCTTTTATCTTGTCGAAAGAGCTGTCGGACAACCCGTCGTTTCCGTGACGGTTGAGGCAGACATCACATTGTCCGCAGTTGTGATCATTCTTCTCTCCGAAATAACGGAGCAGCATCCGGCTGCGGCAAACCGATTCGGTGGTGACGTATTCTTCCATCGCCTTGATACGTGCCTCGTATCTTGCTTTCCGCTCTTCATACACGGAAGCGGGGATATGCAGGTAGCGCAGTTCCATCCGTTCGCGTGTATATATAATATAAGGTGTCTTTTTACGCGGGATATAATCTACGATGCGACGCTTAGTCAAAGTCACCAGTATGTTGTAGATTTGTTGCCGTGTCAATCCGCTACGCACGGAGAGGGTTTCTTCGCTGATGTAGGCGTAGTCGGTGAATACCCCAGTGTAGGAGCGGAGGATAGTTTGTATCAGCACTTCCGTATCCGTCCCCATTTCCCGGAGTTTATACAACTCGTCCCGCCGGATAGTGAAAAGAATGCGGGAAGCGTTGTCCTGCTCTTCCGTATATTCTAGATATCCCGCCTGGGTGAGTATTTTTAACGCGCTGTCCACCGGGACAGGAAAGTATTTGAACTTTCTACAAAATTCCTCCAGATTGAACTCGCGGATGCATTGGAAGCCGTCTCCCATCGCCATCTGGTAATAATATTGCAGATGTTCGTAGACATTGAGGATATACTCTTTGGAGGGAAAAGTATCCGCAATCCGCCGATGAAGGGCTATCCCGTCGATTTTGGTATACAGGATAATGGCATAGGCTTTCTTGCCGTCCCTTCCCGCACGCCCTGCTTCTTGGAAATAAGCTTCGGGAGAGTCAGGAAGGTCGAAATGTAATACGGCGCGTACATCGGGCTTGTCTATTCCCATACCGAAAGCGTTAGTGGCCACCATGACGCGCACCTCTCCGTTTTGCCAGCGTTTCTGCCGTAAGTCTTTTACGGCATTATCCAGCCCGGCATGATAAAAATCGGCGGTAATGCCCTCATTCGTCAGCAGTTCTGTAATCTCTTTGGTACGCCTCCTGCTACGGACATAAATGATGGCGCTTCCCGTTATCTTCCGTAGGATGTGCAGCAGTTCCCCCGTCTTGTTCTCCGTTTCCCGGACGATGTATGCAAGGTTTTTCCGTTCGAAACTCATGCGGAAAACATTTTCTTGACGGAAGTTCAGTCGCGCTTGGATGTCTTTTACCACCTCAGGGGTTGCTGTCGCCGTCAGTGCTAGCACAGGGACTTGGGGTAACAGTCTTCTGATTTCTGCTATTTTCAGGTAAGCCGGGCGGAAATCATACCCCCATTGTGAGATACAGTGGCTTTCGTCTACCGTAATCATGGAGACCTTCATGGAACGAAGTTTGGTACGGAATATTTCTGTGTCCAGCCGTTCCGGAGAGATATAAAGGAATTTGTAGTCGCCGAAGATGCAGTTCTCCAGTGCGGTGATGATTTCCTGTCGTGTCATGCCGGAATATACGGCGATGGCTTTGATGCCGTGCTTCCGTAAGTTCTGCACCTGGTCTTTCATTAAGGCGATAAGGGGGGTGATGACAATACAAAGTCCTTCTCCGGCGAGAGCGGGTACTTGGAATGTGATGGATTTGCCTCCGCCGGTCGGCATCAGCCCCAATGTATCCTTCCCCTCGCCTATGCTGGCGATAATCTCCTCCTGCAAGTCGCGGAAGGAGTCATATCCCCAGTATTGCTTCAATATCTCCCGATACTTATTCAATCGGTTTTATATCCTCTATTTGAAGTTGGACTTCGCCACGCTTGTGCGTGTTCTCCTCAATGGTGTAACAAATGTCGAACGAACGTTTGGTCTTGATGTAACGCACGTGTGAGCTTTGTCCGAACGCAATGCCGTTCATCACGTTGTTTGATTTGTTATCGACCAGCTCCAGTTTGATATGCTCCTGGTCGCGGCCTACGACTTTACTCGTACCGTAGTCATATACGTGGTGTGTACAAAACACCGGCTTCGTGTTATCCGGACCGAAAGGATTGAACTTTTTCAGGTCGTTGAAGAACTTGGACGTAATGTCTCTGAAGTCGATTTCAGCATCGATGTCAATCACAGCACTGGTCTGTTCGGGCAGGATATGTTGCGATACGAATTCTTCGAACCGGCGGGTGAAAGCTTCCACATTCTCCACTTTCATGGACAGGCCGGCGGCATACGTATGCCCGCCGAAGTTTTCCAGCAGGTCGCGGCAGTATTCGATTGCCTTGTACACGTCAAAACCGGAAACGGAACGCGCTGAGCCGGTTGCCATGTCGTCTGTCCGCGTCAGGACGACGGCGGGACGGTAATAGACTTCTGTCAGTCGGGACGCTACGATGCCGATAACCCCTTTGTGCCACTCTTCGTTGTAGAGTACAATGGAACGCCGTTCCGCCAGTCCTTCCAGGTTGGCGACGATATGGTTCGCCTCTTCGGTCATGCTTTTGTCAAGGTCTTTGCGGGTTTCGTTGTATTGGTTGATTTGTCCCGCTTTCTCCAACGCGGCGGAGAAATCCTTTTCTGTAAGCAGATCTACCGCCTCTTTTCCGTTCTGGATACGTCCCGACGCATTGATGCGCGGCCCGATTTTGAACACGATGTCGCTCACTGTGATTTCTCGTTCGGAAAGCCCGCATACATCGATGATTGCCTTCATTCCGACGCTGGGGTTGCCGTTCAGTTGTTTCAGCCCATGAAAAGCGAGAATACGGTTTTCGCCCATGATGGGAACAATGTCCGAAGCGATGCTGACCGCTACCAAATCAAGCAGGGGAATCAGGTGGTGGAACTCAATGCCGTTGTTGATGGCAAATGCCTGCATGAACTTGAATCCGACACCACAACCGGAAAGGTGCGTGTACGGATATGTGTTGTCCAGGCGTTTCGCGTTCAGGATAGCTACGGCGGGAGGGAGAATGTCATCTGGTACATGGTGGTCGCAGATGATGAAGTCAATACCCTTTTCTTTGGCATAGGTAATCTCTTCTACGGCTTTGATTCCGCAATCGAGTACGATAATTAATCCCACGCCTGTTTGTGCGGCGTAGTCCACTCCTTTTCTGGAAATACCATACCCTTCGTTGTAGCGGTCGGGTATGTAGTAATCAAGGTTCGAATAGAACTGTTGAATAAACTTGTAGACTAGTGCTACGGCTGTAGTCCCGTCTACGTCATAATCTCCGTAAATCAGAATACGTTCTTTCTTTCCCATCGCCTTGTTCAGACGTTCCACTGCAATATCCATGTCGTTCATCAAGAACGGATCATGCAGGTCGGGCAATTGCGGGCGGAAAAACTTCTTGGCGTCTGCCGCCTCGGTGATTCCCCGCTGTACCAGAAGTCGTCCGAGTATTGGGCTAATTCCCAATTCTCGAGTCAATGTCCGGCTTGTCTCTGCCTGTTCGGGTGTAATGGGTCGATAATTCCATCTGTGATTCATTTTATATATTGTTTTTTCTTTTTCTTTTCTCAAAGGTTGGAAAGGCACTTCTTCCCAACAAGGGGTAAAAGTACGAAAAAAAGCGGAAGTGGAGGACAGATATGGCGAAAATATTTAGGAGATATGGATTTGGTACGGCTGTACGCAGTGGCAATTTGTGCCCGGTAAGTATCTCCTGCGCGGAATTATTGATTTTCTTTTTCTTTCCGCTTGTTTGTGGCGGATGTAAGGAAGAAACTTCTTTCTTACCCAGAAAAACGGGGAAGGAACAGGTAGAACATTTTTTTATTCATGGATAACTTCCCTGACACAGAAGGAAATTGCCAATAGGTAGAAAACGAAAGTATGAACGAAGAAGGGTGAAAAATAACGGAGTACGGTTGAAAATACATTCATATTCTTTGGGGTGATGTCGTGTCGGGATAGAGAAAAGCGGCTTTATCTGCCAGAAGGGATGGGTAAAATGTAAATCCTCCTTTCGATTACTTTTTTTGCAGGTTCCTTCCTTCGAACTTACAGATTGCTTCTATCCATTCTTTTGTCAATGGGATGGATTCGTGCTTTTCAAGGTCGAAGGTTACCATGACCGATTTGCAGATACATTTGATTTCGTCCGTTTGCGTGTCGATTACCCGTTGAATCAGATGGAAGCTTTTGGTTCCGATTTTAGAAACGGCAGTTTGTACGGCGATATGGTCCGATGCGAAGATTTGCTTTACGAAATCGGCTTCAATATGCACTACGACAATTCCTGTCTTTTCCCAGTCCACTCCGGGACATACGGAAGCGAAATATTCGGTTTTCCCCAAATCGTAAAAAGAGAAATATACGGTATTGTTGACGTGACCGAATTTGTCTACATCATTAAAGCGCAATTGGATAGGTAATGTGTGATGAAATACGATTTCTTCCATTGTTTTCTCTTAAACGTTTTAAATTCGATACCAAAACAGCACTTTTGCTTTCTTGTTTGAAATCGGAGCAAAGATAGATATTTTCCGGTCACTCTGTTTTCGGGGATAAGAAAGAAAATAGTTAATAAAAGTTTAATAGGCGACGGTAGGGATGATAGGTGCTCGCATCTGGTATTGTGGAATTCCGTCTGTTGACCTGTGGAATTTTTACACAGTTCCACAATTTTCCCTCCTGGAGGGCACCGGCATTCCTTTTTTATTTATTGGATGATTAATAAGTTGATAATCAAATTATTGAATGATAATTTTTATTATATCTTGTTGATTTTTGGCACAAAGATTGTTAAAAGAAAAAAGTAATGAACTCTCATAATCAGTCAAAACTTAAATCAGTCATGGAAGTAATAAAGAAAAGCAAATGGTTGTTATGCATTCTTTTTATGTCGCTTTTGCCGTCCGTTGTATCCGCGCAAATGCCTTCTGCTGCTGAAGAGCGGCCGGCAGAACCGGAAGAGGTGTTGGAAGGCGGTGAAAAGACCATAAAGGGAGTCATTAATGACGAACAGGGAGAAACCATTATCGGGGCTTCTATTTTAGTGAAAGGCGAAGAGACGGGAACCACCAGTGACATAAACGGAAGATTCACGTTGAAGGCTCGTGTGGGGGCGACACTTGTTATTTCCTACATGGGCTATAATACGCAGGAGATAAAAGTGAGGAGGAGGTCCAATCTTCAGATTGTGCTGAAGGAAGATAACCAGTTGCTCGACGAGGTAGTAGTGGTGGGATACGGAACAGTCAAGAAAAGCGATTTGACGGGTTCCGTTTCTGGCGTATCGACCCGGCAATTCAAGAACCAACCTGTGAAGCGGGTTGAAAATATCCTTCAAGGCCGTACACCCGGCGTGGAAGTCACTGCGATAAGCGGTGTGCCCGGAGCCAGCATGAAGGTGCGCGTGCGCGGTACGACCTCTATCAACAAGAGCAGCGATCCTTTATATGTGATAGACGGGATTATCTCTTCCAGCGGTCTGGACGGTATCAATCCGTCGGATATCCAGTCTATGGAAGTTTTGAAAGATGCTTCTTCCACCGCCATTTACGGTTCGCGCGGTTCGAACGGGGTTATCTTAATCACCACTAAAGGTGGTAGCGAAGGGAAAGCTAGTGTCACGTTCGACGCATCTGTCGGCCTTTCTACTGTCAGGAAACAGTATGACTTGCTGAACGCATACGAATATGCGACGGCACTGAACGACATCCGGGGCTCGTCTACCATATCGAGCGAAGATTTGGCGGCTTATCAAAACGGGACAAAAGGGATAAATTGGACAGACCTTATCACCCATACGGGAGTAACGCAGGATTACAGGTTGAGTATTTCGGGAGGAAACGCCAAGGTGAAATACCTCGTTTCGGGAAATGTGTTGGACCAAGAAGCGGTTACTATCATGACGGACTATAAACGTTATGGAGTCAGGACGAACATTGATGCAGATGTGAAGCCGTGGCTGACTATATCGGCCAAGATGAACGCTACCAGCATACACAAACATAATGACGGTGCGAACTGGTTGCATGTCACTAATTTCTCACCCACTATGGAGATGAAGGACCCGGAAACCGGCGTGTACAACAAAGACCCGTACAACATAGCCAATGGTTCGAACCCCTATGGCGAGCTGATGGTAAACTACAGCGATAGTTACAGTTACAACTTGAATGCGAATCTGACGTTCCTGTTTAAAATCATGAAGGGGCTGACGCTTTCGGTGCAGGGAGGTTATGATTACGACCACAGTCCTTCTTATTCGTTCAAGTCGAAGTTGGAGTCTCCGGGAGCAATCAACAGTATGAGCAATACCAGTAGCTTGCACAACTACTGGCAGAATACAAACAATCTGACATGGCAGAGGCAGTTCGGCGACCATAGTGTAACAGCGATGGCGGTATGGGAGATAAGCCGTTCATGGGATACGAGCCTGCAGGGAAACGGCTCCAATTTGAATAATGAGAGCGTGGGGTATTGGAATATTGCTAACGCTTCCATACGGAACGCCAGTAATTCATATACGGAAGCATCTCTGGCTTCCGGAATCGTACGTGCCAACTATGATTACAAGAAACGCTATTTCATCACGGCAGCATTGAGAGCCGACGGTTCTTCTAAATTCCAGGGAAACAATAAATGGGGATATTTCCCGTCGGCTGCGGTGGCTTGGGATATTGCGAAGGAAGGTTTTATGAGTGATCAACATGTACTTGAACAATTAAAACTCAGAGGTAGTTTCGGTGTGACCGGAAATCAGGATATTTCTTCCTATAGTACGCTAGGTATGCTGTCGGGCGTGTCTTATGGTTGGGGAACTTCCAATGCCTATACCGGATATTGGGGAAACCAGTTTCCTACGCCCGACATCACTTGGGAAAAGACTTACCAGTATGACGTGGGGATGGATTTGAGCTTGGGAGGGTTCAATATCACCGTTGACTGGTTTAAGAAGATGACTAAGGATTTGCTTTTCCAGAAGCAAGTGCCTAAGTATAACGGAGGCGGCACTTATTGGGTCAATCAGGGCGAGTTGAGCAATACGGGAGTCGAATTCTCAGTCAATACGTTCCCCGTGAAAGGGGCGGTGACTTGGGAGACGAACTTCAATGCGGCTTACGTGAAGAATGAGGTGACAGATCTTGCCGGTAATGATTTTGTACTTACTGCCAATTACAGTGATTTAGGAGGTGCGATGCAGATTATGAAACCCGGCTATCCGATGGGTTCTTTCTATGTGTATCAGTGGAAGGGCTTTGATGACAAGGGAGCCAACCTTTATCAGAAGGCAGACGGCAGTCTGACAACCGACCCGACTTCCGAGGATTTGGTAGTGAAGGGGCAGGCCAGCCCGAAATGGACATTGGGATGGAATAATACCATCACTTGGCGAAACTGGACACTGAATATTTTCTTCAACGCTGCCACCGGATACAACCGATTGAACATAAGCCGTTTCATGGCTGCTTCAATGACAGGTAATTCTCGGTTTATCACTTTGAGGGATGCATATTTTAAAGGTTGGGATTATGTGGGCAATAAGGCGGATGCTGCCTATCCGAGCCTTACCAATACGGATAGCAAGAACTACGCGAATTCGGATTTCTGGCTGGAGGATGCTTCTTTTGTCAAATTGAAGAATGTTAGTATCTCGTATCATATCCCTAGGCGGGTATTGAAGTTTGCGAGCGTACAGTTGTCCGTGAGTGCGCAGGACCTCTTTACAATCACCCGCTATAAGGGAATGGACCCGGAAGTCTACACGAGTTATGACGGGTTGGATTATGGAGCTTATCCGATACCGCGTACCATTACATTCGGAGCTAAAATAAGATTCTAACCATTGATTATATAGACTAATTATGAAAACGATTTATAATAGATATATGATAAAGATTGGGGTATTCCTTTGTGTTGCCTTGTGTTCGGTTTCTTGCAGCGATTTTCTTGAGGAGGACCCGAAAGGACAGTTGACGTCGGAGGGTTTTTTCAGCAATAAAGAAGATTTGGACGCTTCGTTGACTGCATTATATTCCGTAATAGCGACTTCGCAAGCGAGCAATAACCTTTGCGGTACGAATTTTCTGGCAGGCGATGATATTTCTACGCATCCTTCCAGTAACAAGCAGCCGCTCAGGGAACATGACCAGTTTGACGTAAAAGATAATAATTCCTGGCTGTCCAGTATGTGGGAACAACGTTTCAAGGTTATCAAGGCGGCCAACTTTATTATCAACAATGCGGGACGTACTCCCGATGTCTCGGAAGACGAGATTAAGGTTGCCGTCGGGCAGGCGCATTACTGGCGGGCGTATTCTTATTTCTATCTGGTGACGACGTGGGGACCTGTACCTGTCATGCTGGAAGAGGAAATCAATTACAATGCTCCGCTGAAATCGGAAGAGGAGGTTTATGAGTTGATTCTGTCCGACTTGAAGATTGCCGAGAGTGATTGTCCTGTGATGTATGACAAGGAGCCTTATGCGAGGAACGGGATTAATATAGCCGTAAGCAAGGGAGCCGTGAAGGCGACTATGGCGTATGTCTATATGTGCATGGCGGGATGGCCGCTCAACAAAGGGCAGGAATATTATAAGTTGGCTGCTTCCAAAGCCAGGGAAGTGATTGACGGGGTAGAGAACGGGACTTATTATTACGACCTACTGGAAGAGTACAGCCAAGTATATTCATGGGAATACAACAATAGTAATAAAGAGTTGTTGTTGGGTATTTATTATAACAGGGACCAGACCAATCAGTCCGCTCCCTTGACCGATTTCCTCCAAGACATGAAACAAGGAGGATGGGGAGATACAAACGGAGAGATTAATTTCTGGCTGAAATTTCCGGAGGGGCCTCGCAAGGATGCTACTTATTTCCCGAAAATCATGCTTAACGATGGGGAACTTCATGACTGGTGGGAAGACACTGACCCGCCTTCCCGCGAGGTGGTTGCACCTGTTTTCATGAAGACTGTTGAAGGGGCTGTTCGTGGAACGGAATTTGACTATACCGACCCTGCTATGGTGAATGCAGCAGGTGAAAAAACTTTTCAGTTGATACGACTCTCGCAGGTATATTGCTGGTATGCCGAAGCGGTAGGGCGTTCCGGAGAGGTTAATGCAAAAGCTGTGGAAGTATTGAATAAGGTACGTAACAGGGCGGACGGTGAAGAGAGTAACAGATACAGCATATCAATGACTCCGGAGAAATTAGCAGAAGCCGGGTACAATGAACACGGCTGGGAAATAGCCGGATATTATTGGGGAGGTATTGCAAGCAGGGCAAGGGATATGTTCAGGATGTACCGCTATAAGGAGCATTTTGAATTCCGTAAGGAGAATCCGGAACTTACGGTGGCACCCGGAGTGAAAAGAAAAGAAATCGTACCGGTGACGGGTACATGGGACGACAGCAAAATGTATGTTCCTTATCCTTATGAGGATGTAATTCTAAATCCAAACCTAAAACGTAACTGACCTTATAAAAATACGATTCTTAAGATTATCTGTTTGTCATGTAAGACGGCGTGGACCTTTGCATCGGTCTGCGCCGTTTATCTTTTCAAGACGTGTTTCTTCGAGGAAAACATCTCCTGTTCGCTCTCTGTCTGGCAGGTAGTTCCACCCGTTCTATGGGTAGTTGATTTAGAAAGGGCGCTTAAAAACGTCTGGATAGATTTTACGGAATGGAATAAAAGTGTTATTTTTGCCTCTTGTTCTTAACGGAAATTAATCAAGAAATGATAGAAGATATTAAAAAAGCCTGTCAGGTGATGCGTGAAGGGGGAGTGATTCTTTACCCTACTGATACTGTATGGGGGATAGGTTGTGACGCCACTAACGAGGAAGCAGTGCGACGGGTGTATGAGATAAAAAAACGCGCTGATAGCAAAGCGCTGTTGGTGCTGGTGGATACGCCCGTAAAGGTAGATTTTTATGTGAAGGATGTTCCCGACGTGGCATGGGAGTTGATGGAGGTGGCGGATAAACCGCTGACGATTATCTATTCCGGTGCCCGCAACCTGGCTCCGAACTTGCTCGCGGAAGACGGAAGCATAGGTATCCGTGTAACGGATGAGCTCTTTTCCAAACGGCTTTGCCAACAGTTCCGTAAGGCTGTCGTTTCTACGTCTGCTAACGTCAGCGGCCAGCCGGGGGCTGCCAATTTCAGTGAGATTAGTGATGAAATCAAATCAGCCGTGGACTATGTTGTGGGTTACCGGCAGGATGATATGGGACGGCCCAAACCGTCTAGTATTATAAAGCTGGATAAGGGGGGAGTGATTAAAATAATTCGCGAATAAATGAAAGAAGAGAAGCCGGGTTTATTGCAGCGCTGTATCAAATGGCGGGAGGATAATATTAAGGAGAAGCAGTTCATCCTGGTATTGAGTTTTCTGGTGGGAATCTTTACGGCATTTGCCGCTTTGATATTGAAGTTTTTGATTCACCAGATACAAAATTTCCTGACCGATAATTTTAATGTGACGGAAGCTAACTACCTGTACCTGGTGTACCCGGTAGTGGGGATTTTCCTGTCCGGTTGGTTTGTACGCAATATCGTGAAGGACGATATCAGCCACGGGGTCACCAAGATTCTCTATGCTATTTCCCGCAGGCAGGGACGTATCAAGCGGCATAATATTTGGTCGTCCACCATTGCTAGTGCTATCACCATTGGATTCGGTGGGTCGGTCGGGGCGGAAGCGCCGATTGTGCTGACCGGTTCGGCGATAGGTTCCAATCTGGGCAGTGTGTTCAAGATGGAACACCGTACGTTGATGTTGCTGGTGGGATGCGGCGCGGCGGGGGCGATTGCCGGCATTTTTAAGGCTCCGATTGCCGGGTTGGTGTTTACCCTGGAGGTTTTGATGATAGATTTAACCATGTCTTCCTTGCTTCCGTTGCTGATTTCCGCCGTCACGGCGGCTACGGTGTCTTACATCACGACGGGACAAGAGGCTATGTTTAAATTCCATCTCGACCAGGCATTCGAATTGGAACGTATTCCTTTCGTTATCCTGCTGGGAATTTTTTGCGGACTTATCTCGCTGTATTTCACACGGGCCATGAATTCGGTAGAGGGTGTCTTCGGCAAGCTCAGAAATCCTTATCGGAAATTGGCGTTCGGCGGGGTGATGCTGAGCGTGTTGATTTTCCTTTTTCCTCCTCTCTACGGCGAAGGGTACGATACTATCGAATTATTGTTGAACGGGACGTCTCCTGAGGAATGGGATACGGTGATGAATAATTCGATGTTCTACGGTTACGGTAATCTGTTGTTGGTATATCTGGTGCTGATTGTTTTGTTGAAGGTGTTCGCTTCCAGTGCGACAAACGGCGGAGGCGGTTGCGGCGGTATCTTTGCTCCTTCGCTTTATCTGGGTTGTATCGCCGGGTTCATATTTTCCCATTTCAGTAATGATTTTGCCTTTTCTGCCTATCTGCCGGAGAAAAATTTTGCGCTGATGGGGATGGCAGGAGTCATGAGCGGGGTGATGCACGCCCCTCTGACGGGTGTATTCTTGATTGCCGAACTGACGGGCGGGTATGATTTGTTTCTGCCGTTAATGATTGTGTCCGTAAGTTCTTATCTGACGATTATAGCGTTCGAACCCCACAGTATTTATTCGATGCGTCTGGCGAAGAAAGGACAGTTGCTGACACATCATAAGGATAAGGCAGTGCTGACGCTGATGAAGATGGAGAATGTTGTGGAGAAGGATTTTGTAACGGTGCATCCTGAAATGGATTTGGGGGAACTGGTGAAGGCGATTGCTGCTTCCCACCGGAATGTTTTCCCTGTGACGGATAAGAAAACGGGTGAATTGCTGGGTATTGTCCTGCTCGATGATATCCGCAACATCATGTTCCGTCAAGAACTTTATCACCGTTTTACCGTTAGTAAATTAATGACGTCGGCACCGGCCAAAATATTTGATACGGACGGAATGGAGCAGGTGATGCAGACGTTTGACGATACCAAGGCGTGGAATCTTCCTGTAATAGACGAGGAGGGACGTTATCAGGGGTTTGTCTCCAAATCGAAGATATTTAATTCATACCGGCAAGTGCTGGTGCATTTTTCCGAGGATTGACGTGTGGGAGGCTTTTATGCGTAAGTATCATTTTATTAGTGTCGTTTGTTTAATGAGAAAAGTATGAAGAAAGAAGATTTAAGGATTGTATATATGGGGACTCCGGATTTTGCGGTGGAGGCTCTGCGCCGGTTGGTGGAAGGGGGATATAATGTCGTGGGTGTGATTACAATGCCGGATAAGCCTGCCGGACGCGGACATAAGATTCAGTATTCTCCGGTAAAGGAATATGCACTTGAACGGGGCTTGCCGTTGCTTCAGCCGGAGAGGCTGAAAGATGAGGTTTTTGTACAGGCTCTGCGCGAGTGGAAAGCGGACTTACAGATTGTAGTCGCTTTTCGCATGTTGCCGGAGGTGGTATGGAACATGCCCCGGCTGGGTACTTTCAATCTTCATGCTTCTTTGCTGCCTCAGTATCGGGGGGCTGCTCCTATTAATTGGGCGGTTATCAACGGCGATACGGAAACTGGGATTACCACTTTTTTTCTGAAACATGAGATAGATACCGGTGAGGTCATTCAGCAGGTGCGTGTGCCGATTGCAGATACCGACAACGTGGAAATCGTTCATGACAAGCTGATGGTATTGGGGGGAAAGTTGGTGGTCGAGACGGTGGATGCTATTTTGAACGGTACGGTGAAATCGGTTCCGCAAGAAGAAATGGTGGTGGCGGATGAGCTTCGTCCTGCTCCGAAGATATTCAAGGAGACTTGCCGGATTGACTGGAACCAACCGGTGAAAAGGATATATGATTTCATTCGCGGGTTGTCTCCTTATCCTGCCGCGTGGAGTAATTTAGTTGCTCCAGGTGGGGAGGTGACGGTCGTGAAGATTTTTGAAAGCGAGAAAATAACGGAGTCGCATCGGCTTCCTGTCGGAACTGTCGTGACAGACGGAAAGAAGTATATAAAGGTGGCAGTGCCTGACGGGTTCTTGTCGGTTCTCTCTTTGCAGTTTCCCGGCAAGAAGCGCTTGAAGACGGATGAATTGCTCCGGGGATTCCGTCTGACGGACGAATTTAGAATGAACTGAGTGTTAATAACCTAAAATAAACGACTTATGAAACCGATTATAGCTCCTTCCATTCTTTCTGCCGATTTCGGCTGTCTGGCGAAAGACATTGAAATGCTGAACCGCAGTGAGGCGGGGTGGATACATATTGATATTATGGACGGGGTTTTTGTGCCTAACATATCGTTCGGTTTTCCGGTGTTGAAGTATGTTGCGAAGTTGAGCGAGAAGCCGCTGGATGTACATCTGATGATTGTCAATCCGGAGAAATTCATTCCGGAGGTGAAGGCTTTGGGAGCACATACGATGAATGTGCATTATGAGACTTGCCCACATTTGCACCGGGTGGTACAGCAAATCAGGGAAGCGGGCATGCAGCCCGCCGTGACGATTAATCCGGCGACTCCCGTGGCTTTTTTACAGGATATTGTCCGAGAAGTGTATATGGTGCTTATCATGAGTGTGAACCCCGGATTCGGAGGACAGAAATTTATCGGGCATTCGGTGGAGAAGGTGCGTGAGTTGCGTGAGTTGATCGAACGGACGGGGTCGAAGGCACTGATTGAAGTAGATGGCGGCGTGAATCTGGAAACCGGTGCGCGCTTGGTGGAGGCCGGGGCTGATGTGCTGGTGGCGGGTAATGCAGTTTTCGGAGCACCGGAACCGGAAATGATGATTCGTCGGTTGCGTGATTTGTAATGGAAACCGCCTGTTGCGGCGGTGTCTCTTGCCAGTTCGGTTATGAGTATGGAACGTCCGGTTATCGGTACGTTGAGTGATTTTCATATTCATCGGTATCCTTATATACGTCTGCTTGTCCCGTGGGTGGCGGGTGTTCTCTGCGGCAGCCGTTTCTTCGGTTGTTCATGGGAATTTTTCGGTTGTCTGTCGGATTTTTTTCGGGGGATAGAGGGGTGGGGCGTGTTTATTGCCATTTTTTTCTTTTCATTTTATTTTCTGAAGCGTTATTCTCTGCGTTGGTGTTTCGGCGTTGCGACGTGTGTCCTTTTCTTTGCAGGAGGATGGCTGGGGATAACCCGGCAGCTTCAGGGGGTTGTTTATGTTTTTCCGGAAGAAGAGGTTGTGTATCGGGTGAAGATAACGGACACGCCTAAAGCGGGAGAACGTACTTTATTTTGTCAGGTCCGGATAAAAGAGTGGCGCGACAGTACGGGAAACTTTCATCCGGCGGGGTGCGGGGCGATTCTTTATCTGCAACGGGATTCAGCGGCAGAAAAAGTAGGGAGTGGAGACGAGTTGTTGACATCAGTCCGTATTTCTTCGCCGGTGAACGGGAAAAACTGGGATGAGTTCGATTATGCCCGTTTTCTGATGTATCGGGGAATCAGTGGTACGGGGTATGTCTCGTCTGGAAAGTGGATGAGGTTGGGCGGGGATGTCCCGTTTCCTGCTTTTGAGTGTACCGCTTTAAGGAGTATGGCGGGGAAATACCGTGAGAAATTAATCGCTTTTTATCGGAAACTGGGATTCGAAGGGGATAGGCTGGCTGTACTTTCCGCACTGACTATAGGGGACAGGACGGATTTGAGCGAATCTGTTTATGAGAGTTATTCAGTGGCGGGGACGAGCCATGTGCTGGCATTGTCTGGATTGCATACTGGGCTTTTGTACGCTTTGTTTTTCTTTCTTTTCAAGTCTGTTACCGGCAGGAGGGGTATCGGCAGAAAGGTGAATGCCGTGTTTCTCTTTGTACTATTATGGGGCTTTGCCTTTTTTACTGGGTTTTCTCCTTCCGTGGTCCGTTCTGTCACTATGCTTTCTGTGTTGGCGGCGGCAGATGTTTTCGGTCGGCAGACTTTGTCATTGAATACGTTAGCTATTGCTGCGTGGATGATGCTGCTGGTTAGTCCGGCGTGGTTGTTTGATATCGGCTATCAGTTGTCTTTTTTTGCCGTTGCTTCTGTTTTGCTTATCCACAGACCTCTTTATCGGATGCTCCCGGTAAAGGGCTGGGTAGGGAAGTATGTTTGGGGGCTGATGAGCGTGTCGGTTGCGGCACAGTTGGGGACTGCTCCTCTCGTTATGTTTTACTTTTCCCGTTTTCCCGTTTATTTTCTGTTAGCTAATCTTGTCGTGATTCCTTTGGTGACTATTATTTTGTATGCCGCTGTCTTGATGTTGTTTCTCACTTTTTTGCCTTGGGCGCAGGTTTGGGTTACCGAAGGGGTTAAATGTCTTTTGGACGGGTTGAATGTTTTTGTCCGGTGGGTGGAACGGTTACCTTATGCTTCGATTGACGGAATCTGGCTTTACGGGGTGGAAGTGCTCGGAATCTATGTCTCGCTTTTTTTGTTTTTCCGTTATTGGACGGACCATCGGTCGGGAAGTCTCCGGCTTTGTCTGTTCTCACTCGTTCTGCTGGGGGCGTATCATGCTACTGCATCTTGGACGGATCGCCCTCGGAATAGCCTTGTTTTTTACAATGTCCGGGGGTGTCCGGCGGTTCATTGCATAAGCGCTGACCGGCAGTCATGGATTAGTTATGGAGATTCTTTTCCGGACAAGAGGCGTTTACAGCGTGTGGCCGCCGGTTTCTGGCGTCGTTCCCGACTTCTTCCTCCAGTGGAAGTAGCTGCCGGTACTCGGAATGCCGGGAGTTGTTGCCGTCAGCAAGTCCTCTCTTTTTACGGATGCCGGATTTGCATGGTTACCGATAACCGGTGGCGGAATCAATCTGTCGGTGTTCCGTTGGGCATAGACTATCTTTATCTATGTAAGGGGTACAGTGGTCATCTGGAAGAACTCACCCGACTTTTTACTCCTTCATGTGTTGTTTTGGATGCTTCTCTTCCGGAATACCGGAAACTGCTTTTTAAAGATGAGTGCAGGCAGGCCGGTTTACGTTTTATCTCTTTATCCGAAGAAGGTTCTGTCCGGTTTTTGCTCTAAGTACAAAGATTTATCGTACATTTGCACCCTGATAAAATAAGATGATAGTATGTTGACGAAAGTAATCGAACAGGCGAAAATCGACCATTTTACCAAATGGTTTGAAAGGGCCGACAAGATAGTAATCGTATCCCATGTATCTCCCGACGGTGACGCTATCGGTTCTTCACTGGGATTGTATCATTTCTTGGACTCGCAAGAAAAAACGGTAAATGTTATTGTACCTAACGCATTTCCCGACTTCCTGCGGTGGATGCCGGGAAGTAAGGATATTCTTTTGTATGATCGTTACAGGGAGTTTGCAGATAAGTTGATTGCCGAGGCTGACGTAATCTGCTGTCTGGATTTCAATGCATTAAAGCGTATTGACGATATGGCAGGAGCGGTGGCGGCTTCTCCCGCACGCAAGATAATGATTGACCACCACCTTTATCCGGAAGATTTCTGTAGGATTACGATGTCTTATCCGAAAATCTCGTCTACCTCTGAATTGATATTCCGGCTGATTTGCCGAATGGGGTATTTTGGCGATATTTCCAAAGAAGGGGCGGCATGTATCTATACGGGAATGATGACGGATACGGGCGGGTTTACTTATAACTCCAACAACCGGGAGATCTATTTCATTATCAGCGAGCTTCTTTCCAAGGGGATTGACAAGGACGATATTTACCGGAAGGTGTATAATACGTATTCGGAGAGCCGTTTGCGCCTGATGGGACATGTGTTATCGAACATGAAGGTCTATCCGGATTGTAATTCCGCACTGATAACTTTGACGAAAGCGGAGCAAAGCAGGTTCAATTATATAAAAGGGGATAGCGAGGGGTTTGTGAATATTCCTCTTTCCATCAAGAATGTATGTTTCTCCTGCTTTTTGCGTGAGGATACCGAGAAACCGATGATTAAGATTTCCCTTCGTTCGGTGGGCTCGTTCCCCTGTAACCGGTTGGCGGCGGAATTCTTTAACGGAGGCGGGCATCTTAACGCTTCGGGCGGCGAGTTTTTCGGAACGATGGAGGAGGCGAAAGCTGTCTTTGAGAAGGCGCTTGCGAAGTATAAACCTTTATTAACTTCAAAAAGCTGAAAACGGAAGGTTAAAAGTGAATATGGAAAGGTTAAAAGATACGAACTTTCAACGTGCTCTTTTCAACTTTTAATGATTTTGAGATACATTTGTGCGTAATATAGCTAATAACAGATAATGAAGAAACTTATATTTTTATTTCTTTCCGTATTGGCGGCCGGGAGCTTCTTTCAGGCATGTGACGATTCGAAGACTTATGCGGAAATGCTGGAGGATGAGAAGAATGCGGTGGAAAAGTTTATCAAGGATAGTGCGATTCATGTCATTTCAGAGCAGCAGTTCGAGAAGAACGGTTATAAAACCGCGGTGAAAGGTAAGGATGGGGCGCAATATGACGAATATGTCGCTTTCTCTGCCGACGGGGTATATATGCAAGTGGTGGATGCCGGGGACAGTGAGAGTGAAGACAATAAATTCAAGGACGGTAATATTATATGCGTGCGTTATCTGGAAAAGGATGTTGCAACGCGCGAGCTTACCTGTTTCAACGTCGCTTTGGACGGATATATGGACGCAAGCCAATTATATACCAATCCGGGAGTGTTCCGTTATGTGGTTAACGAGTCTTCTTCTTATTCTGCCGGGACGTTTATTGAGATGGATTATTACTGGGCCAACTATTATCAAAGTACTGCCGTGCCGCAGGGCTGGCTTCTGGCTTTGCCTTATCTGTATAACAATGCTCATGTCCGTTTGATTATACCTTCCAAGATGGGACATTCATCCGCACAGCAGTATGTCACGCCTTTCTACTATGATATCTGGAAGTTCAGTAAAGCGAAAAGCTGAGAAAGAACCGCCAGTGGCGGAACAGAAGACTATGCACCAACATAAATAAAAATCTTTTAGTTAAAAACCTATGACTCTAATCAAATCTATCTCTGGAATCCGCGGAACTATCGGCGGAGGAGCGGGCGAAGGACTGAACCCGCTTGACATTGTGAAATTCACTTCGGCTTATGCTACTTTAATTCGCAAGACTTGCAAAGTTAAAAGCAATAAGATTGTTGTGGGACGTGATGCCCGCATCTCAGGTGAAATGGTAAAAAACGTAGTGGTCGGCACATTGATGGGAATGGGCTGGGATGTTGTGGACATTGATTTGGCTTCTACCCCGACTACGGAATTGGCTGTGACGATGGAAGGTGCCAGCGGGGGAATCATCCTGACGGCTTCTCATAATCCGAAACAATGGAATGCATTGAAATTATTGAATGAACATGGCGAATTCCTGAATGCGGCGGAAGGCAATGAGGTACTCCGTATCGCTGAGGCGGAGGAGTTTGACTATGCGGACGTTGACCACTTAGGTTCTTATCGTAAAGACTTATCGTATAATCAAAAACATATCGACAGTGTATTGGCACTTGATTTGGTGGATGTGGAGGCTATCAGGAAAGCAGACTTTCGTGTCGCTATTGACTGCGTGAATTCCGTAGGTGGCATCATCCTTCCGCAGTTGCTTGAGCGCCTGGGTGTAAAGCACGTGGAGAAGCTTTATTGTGAGCCTACCGGTAACTTCCAGCATAACCCGGAACCGCTAGAAAAGAACTTGGGGGATATCATGAACCTGATGAAGGGTGGAAAGGCTGATGTGGCATTTGTTGTGGACCCAGATGTGGACCGTTTGGCTATGATTTGTGAGAACGGTGTGATGTACGGTGAAGAATATACGTTGGTGACTGTTGCGGACTACGTATTGAAACATACTCCGGGTAATACTGTTTCCAATTTGAGTTCTACCCGTGCCTTGCGTGACGTGACCCGCAAGTACGGTATGGAATACAATGCGTCTGCCGTAGGTGAGGTGAATGTCGTGACAAAGATGAAAGCTACTGATGCCGTTATTGGCGGTGAAGGAAACGGGGGAGTGATTTATCCCGCCAGCCATTACGGACGTGACGCTTTGGTTGGTATCGCTCTATTCCTTAGTCATTTGGCTCATGAGGGGAAAAAAGTGAGCGAATTGCGCGCCGCTTATCCTTCTTATTTCATGGCAAAGAACCGTGTGGACTTGACGCCCGATACGGATGTGGATGCTATCCTTGCTAAGGTGAAGGAAATCTATAAGGATGAGGAAATCAATGATATTGATGGTGTAAAGATTGACTTTGCGGACAAATGGGTACATTTGCGTAAAAGTAATACAGAACCGATTATCCGTGTGTATAGTGAAGCTGCTACAATGGAAGCCGCCGAAGAAATCGGCCAGAAGATTATGACCGTGATTCATGAGTTGGCAGGAAAGTAACAGTTTTTGGTGGATTAAAAAGGAGGTTTGAAATAGGATTTTTGAAAATGGGAGGGTCTATAGGGCCTATGGCCGATTGAGCCTTTTCAGGGTAAATCTTCTTGTTTAGTCTTTGTGCCGAGATATTCGGGAAAAGAAATATGTGGGAGGTTGTATCTCAAAATGAAGTGTGCTTCAAAAGTTTTATGTCCGACTTTTGGGGTACACTTTAACATGATTTTGAGCTCAGCCTCTTTTTCCTATTTTTCTTTAGGGATATTCATAGAATAGAAAATGAAGAGTGAATGCCTGTGGAAAGGGTGGATTTGCTCTTCACTGATTTTAAAAGTATGGAATTTACCGGATAGCATCTTTTGATGCTATCATTTTTTTATAGTATGGAATTGTCGGATTGGTTCAAAGGATTTGAGAAAGGAATCGCCCAGCTATCACCCGAACAGAGAGAAGTTTTCTTTGGGGAATGTGGTAAGAATTGTGTGAAATACGGAACTTTGCAAATTTGTAAAGAGTTATATGAAAGTACGCAAGGTGATTTGGATAATTTTTTTTTGAAAACAAATGAACTGCCGGGAGTAAGATGTGAAATTGTTAAAAAAGGCTTTACTTACCATTTGTATTTTATGGAGTGTACTTGTGAGTTATGCCGGAAGGGGTATGTATTTACACCTTTACTTTGTGAATGCTCCAGGCAAAGCATTCTGTATGTCTTACAGTCGTTATGGAAAGACAGGGTATTTTGTGTAACACTTTGTAATTCTATCTTGCAGGGAAATCAAGATTGTAAAATGAAAATTGAAATAGAGAGCAATGCCGAAACGCATAAAGTGCAGGCTTTATAAGGAATAACATTATGGAAACAGGCTATGTCGATTATACCGACACTTATATGGAGACCCTCCAGAACGCTCGCAGGATGACTGCCGGAGATTTGTTCCGGTTGATGTTCATCTGTTATCCCAAGCCAATTCTATATCTGTTCCGGCTACGTAATTGGTTGGTAAAGCCATTTGGGTTTCAAGGGGGAGGAGGGTTTGCAGGGTTGATAAAAGAAAAGAGCGAGAAGGAGGTTGTTTTCGGCAAATCGGACAAGCATCTGACATTTTATGTATTGTTGCAATGTGATACGCCTGATGCTTGCACCCAACGCCAATCCATTCGGATGACTACTTTTATCAAGTATCACAATTCGTTGGGCAGAGTATATTTCTTTTTCGTCCGTCCTTTTCATGTTCTGATTTGTAAAAGGCTTCTGAGATGGGCAGTGCGAAACTGGGAGAATGGAAACGTCGGTGATTTGTATCGTGCTACCTGAATACTGTTTGTGGAAGCCCCGTTTATCGAGATGGATGACTGACTATGCCATTTATTTTATAATACCTGAATTAATAGAAGAATCTTTGTCTATATAACACGTGGAATAGTGTTGTATTTCTTTCCGCTTGAGAAGTTCCAAGTCGTTGAAAGAAAGGTTATGTGGCCTGAATTAGAATATATATATATCCTCTGTGTTGTGCCGTATATTCTTGTTTGTTGGGGTATGAAGCGGCTGTGGCATGTTTGACTGGTTCCTCAAAATCCATAACGTGAAAGTAATTCTTTTATTGCTAAATTTTTAATTTTGGTAAGTTGTCGTCCGTTTTTTATCTTATCTGCAGTATGGATAGATTTCTTCGTTGTTTGTCTATTCTCCTTCTTTTACCGGTTATGAAAAAGAGCCATATTGAACTTTATTTTGTACTGTTTCCGGGAGTCGGATAAAATTTTGGGGACAATACAGTTTAAAGTTGATACGGCTCTTTGGTATGGTATCAGTTACAAGTTGTAACTTATTTGCTTTCCCATACGAGGTCTACTATGGCGGCGATGCCGTTACCTGACGGTGCACCGTTTGAAGTGATGCTGTAATAGAAACCGTCTACGTGGTAACCGCTCCATGTACCATTGTCTCCAAATTTCAGTATGATTTTATTTCCGTCTTCACTGAATGCGATAGGAGCTGCATATTCTACCGATGTGTCCCAAGTCAGGGTTCCCGTAGCGTCATAAGCGCAGAGTACTACATTCTCATTCGGATTACTAGCATAGGGACCTAATATCTGATTGAAGTTTATTATGACGTTAGTGCTTTTGACTGTAATATAATACGGACCGTCATAGGCACTGCCGGTCGGTGTGACTTTGTAACGGTTTGCTGTTTCCGTACTTTCTATCACACAAGTTCCGTAAGCCGTTTTTCCGCCGTTAATATAACAGTTCCATTCTCCGGCGATGTTTCTATCCATTTGCGTTACAGTATAGGTCAAGTCGTGTATGCCCGTTACTAGCCGGAAGGAACATGAACGGTATTTTTTTCCGTCAGGAAGAGGGTCTACTCGTAAAGTCAGCATATCTTCTTCCAGAGTGTATGTAATCCAGTCTTCGAATCCAGACAATTCGATATCCCAGTTTGATTTCAGGCGATAGGTCGTCTCGCCGCCTTCCAAATCGAATGTGATGTTTTCTTCTACCAATGTGGTATCTAAAATGTCACCGGATTGGTAAACGGGTATTTCCGTTTCTTCATTACCACTCCTGATTGTAATCATTGCCGAACGGCTCTCTATTCTGGGATTGATTGCAACGGTTACGTTTACTTTGTTGCCACTGACTTCTACGGTGCACCATTCTGCCGACGATGTAGCTGTGACGGGTTGGACGGAAAAGAATTCAATGATTCCTGTACCGCCATTGACGTCAAAGTCAAGATTGGCGTTTATCACTTTCAATGACGGTTCTGTTGTATTCTCGTTGTCCTCCGAACATCCGACAAGGACTGCACTGAATATCAATAAGGTCAATATGGAATATATTTTTTTCATATCAGTCTGTTTTTATCGGTTATTGGTCATTTTTGTAGAGTTTGATGTCAATGTATCTGGTATCACCACCAAATCCTTTGTATTCTCCTTCTGCACTCCATAATATAATGGCACGGGCTATGTAAGTCTTCCATACACCATTGTCTTCGAAACTGTAATATTGCTCCATTGTTTCTTCGTCATTCCTTTCAATTCCCAGCAGACCGGGACCGATTCCCCATGTCAAGTTTCCTTTTCCCGTTACTTCCCATACGGCGACATAATATTCGCCGGCATTTAAGGTGAGGATTTCCAAGCAGTCTTTCGTTGGGTTATAGTATAAAGGTAAAGGGAAGCTGAGCCCTTCTACCGTATAACTTTTCTGAGAAGCGTTATAAGTTCCGAGGCTTAACGTAATAGGTACTTCTACATCTTTACTGCCATTGTTGTATTTCATGGTATAGTTACCGTAGAATGCGATGTAACGTTCGTAATTGGGGTCGAGTATCGGCGAGAGGACTTGGTTTGCGGCAATGAATGTTTGTTGTTCGTCGGACCATTCTAATTCGTTTACTTCTAATCCGCCTATTTCTACGGATTCATATAACCGTATGCCGTTGTCTGTATATGTGTATGCTAATGTATGGCTTTCTTCCGTACCGACCTCTATTTCGATTTTTCGGTTTTCCGGAAATGAGAAGTTCATCGATAGTCCGTTTAAAACGCCGTTATAGCTGTCTATTCCCAATACGCTTGTTATGCTTTGGGTCATATTCATCACTTTAGTTAAGTACTCTTCACTGGGTTCTTTTAACTTGAACATGTGCATGGTGTTTTTGGTCTTTTTACCTTTCAACACGATTTCATTATCCGTATGGCTCATGATGATGAATTCATAGTCTCCTTCATAGCCTTTGCCTAGACCGGCTCCTTCCGATTTGTCAGGGTCGGCAAAATAATGGAGTATTTCATTATAGGTATCGAAATTCAGTGTGGGTCCCATGTCTGATTTCAATGAATAATAACTGCTGACCGTTTTGGAAGGATCGTTGGTGATTTCGGAAGCGGCCGTCACTTGCTGTTCATCGAATTTCACGGTCATAACATATCCGCCGTAGGATTGCTTGGATGATGGATAATATTCAAGTAGCCATCCGTATTCGGCACTTAATAAAAGAGACTTACATGTCTGGAGCTCTTCGTTCATTCTTTCTTGTGCGGATTTGTCGAAAAGGTCGTCAACTTCATTGGTGCACGATTGCAGAATTCCCGCCATGATGCACACGATATAAAATAGAGTACGTTTCATAGTCTTCATTCTTTTTTGTATTTATCAATCTATTTCTTTATGGCAGTTCTGTCAAATCCATTGCTTGAATTTCGACTCCTCGTCTGTCTATTATCTCACGTAGATAATCCATGTCAATGTTGTAACTGTCTGTCATATATTTTTTCATGATTTCTATTTTCCGCTGTATGATGGCCCACCCTTCTTCACCGGCTCCGGCTTGTAGGGTATCCCATTGGTCATCAGTCCATGTTAAATAACAAGCGGTTACTTCGGCAATGTCTTCACCCGGTTCACTGCTGCCATAGGCCGTGACGAATCCGTAAGGGGCATAATCGGACATATTGGAGCGGTTATTCCAGCCTGAAGGCGAATAGTGTCCTTCACTTAGTTCGTTGTACTCTGTAGGATAGTTTTTGGTCTGATGCAGGATGTGAGCGAATTCATGGTGCATGGTCTTGAAATAACGTTCGTTCATGTCGGCTATGTCATTAGGATTTAACCAGTTGCCTCCTACCAATGTTACTTTGAGGCCACCTTCGGCGTATCCTAATGTATAGGTTCCGTTTGTATTCCATTGCCAGGAACCTATCACATGGATGATTTTAGGAGCAAATTGTCGCGTGAAGTTGATACCTCCCGCTTCATCATACGCTTCGAACCACAGGTATTTCACGGCACGGGCCATTTTTACGGCCATATTGTACTCGATGGGTACCAGGTTGTTATTCAAACTGGATTCGATATCTTCCATGCGGTATTTGAAATCTACGTTGTAAGTATAGAGATAGTTTTGGTCTAACCAAAGGTCCAATTCATTTTTTTCGTATTCCACTACATCATCGAAGATGCTGGTACTGTTTAACTCTTCTTCACTGCATGAACAAAGGGTAGTTATAAAGAAGAGAATGTATAAAAATAGGGTATTCTTTTTCATAATTATCATTCGTTTATTTCGGTTTATCGGGGATTTGGTGTCATTCCTCCCGGAGCTGCTAACACTTCGCTTGGAATTTGTATAGCCTTACGGAGGTCATTTGCTTTGAGTACGATAGGCGAACTGTTATGTACAACATGTTCATAAGAGATTCCGTAACGTTTGATATCCAGCCAGCGTATTCCTTCATGGATTCCTTCTACACGGCGAGCGTGTAGTACTGCAGAAAGCATCAGAACTTGTTCCGGCTCATAAGTAAGGCCTGTATTCAGTTCTTCCAGATTGTCATTGTTTTTATAGAATTCCATGATTTCTTTTGCTGTATTGGCTACGGTCCCTTTTTTCATATACCAGTAAGAGAGGTCTGTGGCTGCTGCTTCGTATTCTTTTTTTAGAACATGGGCTTCGGCACGGCACAGTAAGGTTTCGTCTGTAGTGAAAGCTGGTAACACAACATGGGGGTATCCTGTTTGTGCTACTTGATTGGTGATTTCGAATATTTCATTCATCTTAGGGACAAAATAGCTGACATAATCGTAGTGGAATACTGTGGTGTAAACTGTTAATTGCTTTCCTCCGGGGAAGGTGGACCATACGGAATGGTCATACAAAGTAGATTCTGTAATACCGTATCTTGCGCCTCTCGAACGTCCGTATAGGGAAGAATTGGCTATCAGCAACAAATTGGCTGGTTCTTCTTCGTCAATGTAGCCGTAGGTCCACTCATCGCTGTTGGTGTACTTATTGTAACCGTTTAAGTCACGTAATACAGATGTCGGATTTTCACCGATGGCTTGAGTGGCGTAGTCTATTACTTTGTTGTAATCTTTACCATAAAATAGATTGAAGCGGGCAGCAAAGGCGTAAGCTGCCTTTTCATTGAAATGATAAAGGGGAATGTCGTGGGTAATACCTTTAATGAGCGGTAGAGCAGCCTCTATGTCTGCATTAATCTTTTCATACACGTCTTGTAAGGTTCCTCGTTCATAAACCATCCCTACGGTCTTTTCCGTTTCAGTTACATAAGGGATTCCTAGGTTGGTAGAGGCTGTTTGTGGATTGTAAGCCATGCAAAATGTGTTTGCCAACACGAAATGCGCATAGGCACGGCATAACAACGCTTCTCCTTTGTAGGGGAGGCATTCTTCGGGGGTCCCCATAGCTTTGATTGATTCTAACGCTTGGTTGGCAGTGGCTATGGCTTTATAGTTGGTAGTCCAGATACCAGCGGGGGAATCTTGGTCTGATTCTACAGGGTCTTCCCAATAATAAGATTCTATTACGATATTGGAGGGACTTCCATAGGTATCTCCATTATCCGTATAGTCGTCAGACATGTATTCGAATAGGAGCATTGGATTCTGGTCGGGGTAGGCCGCTACCAGAATATCACGTACTTTTTCGGGGGTATCAATTTCGGTACGCTTATCAGGCATGGTATCGAGAAAATCGTTACATGATATCAGGGAACAAGCTATAATTGCTGTTGTACTGAGTTGTAATAATATCTTTTTTGTTTTCATAATCCTTTCGTTTTTTAGAAACCGGCTCTAATGGTAAATGTAAATTGTTTGGGTACAGGGGAGGCTACACCGCCTGCATTGGCAAATTCCGGATCTTGTCCGTTCAGTTTGGAATCGGAATAGATAAGGAATAGGTTGGTAGCTTGTACTTTCAATGATAGGCTCTTTAATAGCTTTTGACTACCCAGCATGTTTTTGGGGAATTCATAGCCTAAGGAAATTTCTTTCATACGAATGAAACCGCCGTCTGCAATACGTGCACTGGAATAGTTGTAGGCATTGTAACCGTATTTTAGATTACTGTATTTGTTATTGTCACGTGCACTGGGAATAACCGGAACGCTGGTTATTTGTTCGTCTCCGGGAATCATCCAACGGTTTTTAAAGTCTTTTGGGGTTGCGTCCAAATCATTGTAAGTACTTGAAAACTGCGGGTCGAGACGTACTTTGTTACCGGCCGAATAGGTGATGAAGACGTTCAGCCTGAAATTTTTGTAGGTAAATATGTTTCCGAAACTTCCTGTAATGGTCGGGTCTCTCGGACCTTCATATTTCAGAAAGTCCAAGTCTTGGACTTGTTGGAAATTGATAGAACCGTAGTTTGTCTTATTGATGACTTTATCTCCCCATTGGAACATTGGGTAACCGTCTTCATCCAGACCTGTGAATGGAATCGAGAAGATGCTTCCCCATTCATAACCTTCCCGTTGCCCGTTACCTGTAACGAGGTCGAAAAGATAGGTTTGTGACTTTAGATCGGTGATTTTGGTTGTACTATAGCCAAAGATGAAATCTGTGGTCCATGTGAAATCTTTGTTTATGATGTTACGTGTGGATAAAGAAACTTCGTAACCGTGCGATTTCATGGAAGCTAGGTTGGCGTTACGTCTTAATTCTCCGCCTACTCCTTGTGTTAAGACTGCACCGATAAGGTCGAAGTTATTACGTTTGTAATAAGCAAGCTCCATATTGATGCGGTTGTCGAAAAATCCTAAATCCGCACCGATATTCCATTCATGTTTTTTTTCGTAAGTCAGGTCGCTATTTTCCAGCTCTATAATTTTAAGGCCGGATTCGGATACTGAGGCGCTAGGGCGCCATGGAGTATAACTGTTGATGTTGACAAAGGAGTTCGTTACATCACTTGGACCGGCATCTGCTGTCAGACTATAGGATGTTTTTAAGGTGAAGTGGGAAAGTACGGGATTCAAGGCCTCGAAAAATTTCTCTTCGTGCATATTCCAAGCGCCACCCACATTCCATGTCGGTAACCAACGCGCTGTTCGGGCTTTTCCTAAACGGTTCGTTCCTTCATAACGGTAAGTACCGGTGATGCTATAACGTCCCTGATAGGAGTAAGTACCAGTCGCAAAATAGGCTAATGTTCTCTTTTTGGTATTAGAGAGTGAATAGTAATTGGAATTTTCTTCACGCATCTTTTTGAAGGCATAATAATTGAAGAATGGAATTTCTCCTTTGTCATACATCATGCCCCAACCATCAAACTTGTTGTTGGAACGGTCTTGGGCGTTGGCTTCCATACCTGCATACAGGTTTATGATGTGGTTATCGTTGAATACCGTATTATAGGAAGCTGAAGCACGAAAGTCCCAACTGAACATGCGGTAATTGGTGGTATTGTAAAAACCGCCTTCAGGCAAGATGCTGAATGGTAGAGAGTTGATGACATCAGGGTCAGTATATAACCAGCTATTGGCATCGCGCATAGTGGCGTCGTCCATAGCACGATAGGCCATAGCTTGGTTAGAGTTTTCTGTAATTTTGTGTTCTTGCGTTGAGGATGAATATTTAGCGGCTCCCAAGGCGCTTAGTTCCAAACCACGGACAGGTTTCCATTTTAATTCACCTTGGAATTTCAAATCGACTACATTCATGTCGATGTAATTGTTCTCCAATTCATTAAAGATATTGAAGTCTGCATAATTACGAGTATAATATTCATCAGGATCTAGGGTTCTTGATGTGTTTAGGGCATAAGAATAGGGATTGATATCGAAACCACGTGAAACTTCTCCTGTCACGGCGTCACGGCTTTGTCCGATGGTACCGGGGGCTCTTTGCTTACGGTATGAACCGTTACCGATAACTGTTAAAGTCAAATCGTTGTTTAAGTTAAAGGTGCTGTTCATATTAGCTGTATACCGTTGAACATTCGTTCCTTTCATCCAACCCGGATCTGTCATGGCACTCAAAGAAACGTATGTAGAGGCTTTTTCGGTACCGGTCGAGATACTGACCGAATGATTCATCATCATGGAATTACTGAACAGCAGGTCAAACCAGTCTGTGTTGCGGTATTCTGCTTGTCGTAAGTAGGCATTGCGGGCTTTAGCCGTATTCTGTAAGGCAAACTGCCCGGTAACGGGGTCATAAGTATTGATAAGATGGTACATTCTTCCGTAAACACCACTACTGGAAGCGCGGTAGGTACTGGCAAGATTCAACCATCCTTTATCTTGCAATTCTTTATAAATACCCATTTGGTCTTGGGAATTCATAATATTGAATGTGCGATAGGAAGGCTTCATACGGGTTGTGAACTCACCGGTATAACTGATACGGCTGGTTCCTGCTTTCCCTTTTTTAGTGTTGACTACGATTACGCCTGCCATAGCTCGAGCTCCGTAAATAGAGGTTGCAGAACCGTCTTTTAGGATCTCGAAGCTTTCAATATCATCGGAGTTTAATCCGGCAATAGCCGAACTGATAAGGGTTGTGGCATCTCCTGAAGAAAGGTCGTTGGCACCTATTTCTACCACATCATCCATAATTACACCATCTACTACCCATAAAGGTTTGGAATTTCCATAAATGGAGGTCGCACCGCGAACTCGAATCTTGGGAGCAGTACCAAAGGTTCCCGTTACGTTTTGTACTGACACGCCTGCTGCTCGACCTTCCAAACCGCGGCTGATATCCGCCATACCGTCCAATTTGATATCAGCGGCAGTTAACTTATCAGCAGCACCGGTAAACAAACGTTTGTCTACTTTAGTCATTCCTGTAACAACGACCTCTTCCAAAACTTCGGAATCAGGCATAAGAGTTATTTTCATGATTCCGCTTTTGGAGATTTTTACTGTTTCTGTTTTGAAGCCAACAAAAGAAATGCGAAGTTCCTTAGCTGAATTCGGGAGGTTACTTAAAATAAATTTACCGTTAACGTCTGTTGTGATACCAGTTGTTGTACCTACCACTAACACAGAAGCTCCGATAATCGGTTGATTGTCTTCTCCCGAAATGACAATACCGCTTATTTCAGAACGCTGGGCCATGGTTGTTCCTATCCCAAATAGGATACAGAACAAAGACAGTAAAAGTCTGTTTCTCATAAGCTATTTTTTAAGGGTTAAAACAAAAATACTTTTGCAATATAATTTTTTATTTTCTTATAAATAAAAATAAACTGTTAAAAGTTTAAAAAGCAATAATATTAAATATGTTTTTATTTTGTATTTACCTAAGTTTTTATATAGAAAATATTTAGAAGAATCTAGTATATTATCTAAAATTGTTTGATGTTTGTTTGTTGTATAGTGTATAATTGGTGATTTCATATATTGGGAAAGTTGTTGGAATAAAAGAAGATATCGGATATAAGGGGGACAGTGTTAAAAATATTAGTAAAAAAGGATAGAAAATTGTTATTTTATAATTGATGATAGTGTATTAAACTCGTATTTCATAAAATTTTTGATGAAAATGGTATCATATAAATGATGCCATTTCTTTTTTTATTTTAATAATTTAGTAATGTGATTTTATCAAAAGTAACCGTTGATTTAAATTTGGTTCGGTATTTTATAAAAAGATTCTGTATGTGTGTCGTTTTAATTATCAATAGATAAGTTATATGTTTCTTGATTTGTGTAGTTAGAGCAAACATTTTTTCGGAGAAGTACGTTTAATATGAGATGAATTTAATGAAAATTTGGTATGAAGTCATTTATATTAATAGTAGTAACGATGATGTGTACACTTTCTCTGGGGGCACAGGATAAGTCTTTTTATGATTTTACGGTAAAAACGATTGATGGTAAAGAGTTTCCTCTTTCATTTCTGAAGGGAAAGAAAGTGCTGGTTGTCAATGTCGCTTCCAAGTGTGGGCTAACTCCGCAATATAAGAAATTACAAGATTTATATGAAAAGTATAAGGACAGGGATTTTGTTATAATCGGTTTTCCTGCAAATGATTTTATGGGACAAGAACCGGGAAGTAATGAGGAGATAGCTACTTTTTGTTCATTAAACTATGATGTTACTTTTCCGATGATGGCTAAGATTTCTGTCAAGGGAAAAAATATGGCGCCACTTTATCAGTGGTTGACGGAAAAAGAATTGAATGGAAAGGAAGATGCGCCGGTCCAATGGAATTTCCAGAAATTTATGGTTGACGAGAACGGGAATTGGATAGGGTTTGTCGCTCCCAAAGAAAGTCCGTTCTCTGAAAAGATTATTACTTGGATAGAGAAGGAATAAGGGAGACTTTCTGTAACTCTCCTTCAAAGTTAGGGGTGAATATATCCTTGCCTAGGCTCTCTTTTATTTCTTCAATAGTCCAGAATTTTCCTCCGTCTAATTCGTCACTGGGATGAATATCGCCATCATAGACCGTTTTATGAACGAATACAAGTTCTTTCTCACGGTCGGATTCAAAGACATAGCTGGTAAGAAATTCTGGGTTGAAGTCTGTAATGCCCACTTCCTCGCGAACTTCTCGTTTGAGTGCAGTTTCTACGCTTTCGCCTAAGTCGATATGTCCACCTACGGCTGTGTCCCATTTCCCCGGTTGAATATCTTTCCATTGGGGACGTTTTTGCAGGTACAGTTCTCCCTTTGAGTTGAATATGTGCAGATGAACTACCGGATGAAGTAATCTGCTACCGCTATGACATTCTCCGCGGCTAGCAACTCCGGTTATATTTCCTTGTTCATCGACAATGGGAAGCATTTCTCGCTTGTTATCAATTGGCGTCATTCTTTATATACTGTCTTTTAATAAGTTTATAGTCTCAATTAATTTACGTCCTATGGTATCAATAAAGATGAATCCCCATAACTTAAAAAGCGGAAATCATGATTCAGGGCATAATCGTAGATCGTATGCCAGTCTCCTTTTACAAAAGCGGAAACCAGAAGCAATAAAGTACTTTGCGGTTGGTGAAAGTTAGTAACCATTGCCTTTACTATTTTATATTGGTACCCTGGAGCAATGATTATTTGTGTGCTGGTGTGAAGCGTTTCAAGTCCGTTTCTGTCAAGATATCCCAGTATCTTTTGCAATGCTGCTACCGGGGGAAGCTGCTCGTATTTTTCGTAAGGCTGCCACTGTTTGACATGTAATTCATCTTCTGTGGCATCCGGATTATCGGCCAGTACCACTCCGATGTGATACAAACTTTCGAGTGTACGTACAGAAGTCGTACCTACTGCGATTGCGCAACCGTCATGTTCTATTAATTTCTTGATGGTATTCCGATGGACAGATATGTATTCCGTATGCATTTCATGTCCTTCGATTTCTTCGCTCTTTACCGGTTTGAATGTACCTGCTCCTACATGGAGTGTCAATTCTTCAAGCTCAATCCCTTTCTTCTGCAATACATCCAGTACCCGCGGAGTAAAATGTAATCCGGCTGTAGGAGCAGCCACGGAGCCTTTTATTTTAGAATAGACAGTCTGATAGGTTTCTTTGTCACTCTCTTCCGTTGCCCGGTTCAGATAAGGAGGGATGGGTAACTCCCCGAATACTTCAAGGACATCCGCGAAAGTGACTTCTTGGTTATTCCAAGAGAAATTTACCCGGTGGCTAGTCCCTTTGCATTCTCCCCTTGTCGCAGTCAGAGTAATGGGAAACCCTTTAACTGTCATTTCCCGTTTTAACGTTCCGTCTTTCCACTTCTTCAGATTACCAATCATGCAGAGCCATGCAGCATGTTCCGTTTGTTGGAAATTCAATACATAATCATTGGGCTGGACTGGTTCGAGGCAGAATACTTCAATCAATGCTCCCGTCTCCTTCCGAAAGTGCAGGCGCGCTTGGATAACCTTAGTATTATTGAATATCATCAGCCCCCCTTTAGGCAGATATTCGGGCAGGGAGGTAAAAATATCTTCAATTACTTCACCGTGCCGATATACTAATAATTTAGACTGGTCGCGAACCGGTAAGGGAAATTTTGCAATACGCTCATCCGGAAGTGGATAGTTGTATTCGCTGATACGGATATGTTTCGGATTTTCTTTCATTGGTTATAGGGTATAAAAAAGAGATTAACAACCCTTGATTGTTAATCTCTACTCCTCGGTCGGGATGACAAGATTCGAACTTGCGACCACACGCCCCCCAGACGCGTACTCTACCGGGCTGAGCTACATCCCGAATTGCGGTTGCAAAGGTACAGATAAATTTTAAAATAGCAAATAATTCTTCCGATTTTTGTATATGGTTTGAGTCAATTTCAAATATGGCACCGTATGAGGTAGAGATATTTCTTGGATTACAAGGGTAGAAATAGTATTTATTTTGAAAATACAAATAATTCTTTTAATTTTGTTCTGTTATAAGTTTATTTTATATGCGATGCATTCGAAATGCGTCATTTTAGTGATTAATGCATCTGTTATAAGATTCATGTATTGTTTTAGTAAATTCATCAGGTTGTCTTTTCAGGTTTCTTGAATGATATCGGACAGAATCTATATATAGCAGGTTTTTTATTATTTCTGCTATACAGATTCCTTAATATTTACCCGGATGCCATCAAAGATTATCCTGTTTCTAATAAAATCTAAATTATGATGGTGCATGAAAACTAAGTGGGAAACATTTTGTTTATGAAATAATGCAAATAGTTAGTGTGTAACTTCCCTTGTATAATACTTTATTTCCTTTTTTAACAAATGGTAAATTCTGATATTATACATTTGTGGAAAGTCTTTAAGCGAGAGGTATAAATGCAAGACAACGAGAATAAGGAAACATTAGAGATACATGTCTTAGGTGATGATTTTAAGTTCTATCAAAATCTGAAGTACCTTCCTTTGGATTCTTATCCTTCTAATATTCAATCGGCTCTGATTGTGTATAGTTTGAGAGGAACAGCTAAAATCAGTGTATATGATGACGTACATTGGGTACAACCTAAAGAGCTAATTATTTTATTGCCTGGGCAATTCGTTTCATTCAGCGACCCCAGTGAAGATTTTTTGACCGTTACAATGGTCTTATCCTCTTCAATGTTTAGCGATGCGCTAAGCGGGGCACCCCGTTTTACTCCACATTTCTTCTTCTATATGCGGAGCCACTATTATTATCCGCAGAATGAACGTGATGTTATGCGGCTGTCCAGTTATTTGGGGATGATAAAAGACAAAGTGTTGTCCAGAGATGCTTATAGGCGGGAACTAATAATTCATTTATTGAGATACTTGTATTTGGAGTTATTCAATGCCTATGAGAAAGAGTCGGCATTGACGAGTACGCGAAAAGATACCCGTAAAGAAGAATTGGCCAATCGGTTCTTCAATCTCATCATGAAACATTTCAGGGAAAATAAGGAGGTGGCTTTTTATGCGGATAAATTGTGTATCACCTCCAAATACCTGACAATGGTAATCAAGGAGACAAGCGGAAGGTCCGCTAAAGACTGGATTGTAGAATATATGATATTGGAGATAAAAGCATTGTTGAAAAATACCAGTTTAAACATTCAAGAGATAGCAATCAAGACAAATTTTGCCAATCAGTCGTCCCTTGGGCGTTTTTTCAGAAAGCATACGGGGATGTCATTATCTCAATACCGGATAAGGCATCCGGATTGAAAAAGAAAGGGAAGGATTGTTTGACAATCATCTGTATATGAGGAAAGATGGTGGGAATTAGTGGGGCTGTCCAAAGTCGGATAGCCCCTTACTGTTACTTATATTTCAAAAATAGGAGAGTTGAAAATACCCTTACTCTGCCTTGCCAGAAAAAAATAATAACTTCAAGTTTATTGGATGAAATTACTTTAAGAACTTACAGACTATAAATAAAAAATGAGGAACTGTCCCCAACATCAGTTCCTCAATTCGTTTATATATAGGAAATTAGATTCCCATGCATTCTCGGTAGAAATCCAACATTTCGAAGATAGTATCCTTATCGGCAGTCTGATTAATGCAGATATTTCCGATATCTTTCAACAAAGTGAAGTTGATAGTACCAGAAGTATTCTTTTTATCATGAGTCATGAACGCATACAGTTGTTCATATTTTTTACAGTCGAACGTGAATACACCGTAATTCTCCTTGATAAATTGGATTGTTTGACGCATTTTTTCTTTCGGAAATCCCGCTTTGAGATGCGACAAATATAATTCGCAAACAATCCCCCAAGCTACTGCATATCCGTGGAGAACAGGATGATTTTCAGCCAGTGCCATGCTCTCGAATGCATGTCCGACCGTATGCCCTAAGTTTAAAGCCTTGCGGATTCCATGTTCGAACGGGTCCTGTTCTACAATATTCTCCTTTACTTGTACAGACCGTCCCACAAGTAGTTTTAGGGCGTTATAATCAATGGCGGATGTATTGAAATTTAATAAATCAGCCCAATGCTCACTATCGCTGATTAATCCGTGCTTCAACATTTCGGCGTATCCGGAGAAGAAATTATGTTCATCCAGCGTACGCAAAAATTCAGTTTCAATCAGTACGCTGTTTGCCGGGGCGAAAGCGCCGATTTCGTTTTTCAACCCGTTGAAATTGATACCAGTTTTACCTCCCACGGCAGCGTCTACCATTGCCAGTAAAGTTGTCGGTATGTTGATATACGCAATGCCACGTTTAAATGTAGCGGCGGCAAAACCTCCCAAATCAGTAACCATCCCCCCGCCGAGGTTGACAAGCAAAGAATGCCGTGTAGCCCCTTGGGTGCTTAATGCCATCCAGACAGAAGCTAGCGTATCCAGTGTCTTATGCACATCTTCGGCTCCGATACGGATTTCAATAGCATCTTTCAGTGCGGTGACTTCTTTCAGGGAAGGCAGGCAAAGATATTGGGTATGCTCGTCTGTGAGGATGAATAATTTATCGTGCGGACATTGCTCAATGGCACGGCCGAGACTAGTTTCCAGACTTTCACAAAGAATAACCTCTTGTTTACTCATGGTTCTTTTGCTTTTTTACTCCGCAAAAGTAAATAAAATATTTTTTTTACTTACTTTTGTCCCGTTAAAACATTCAATCATGAAAGCATTATTACCCGTATTTTGTCGTCCCGTAGGATATTTGATTTTGTTAATAGCCCTGTTCATCCCTTTTATTCTGGTAATGCAAGGAATGGTGACCGATCGTAATCTTTTATTTTATAAAGAATGTACAAAGTTGCTGATGATGGCAGGCTGTCTGATGATAATCTTTGCGTTGAGCAAGAATGAAAGCCGTGAAACGGAACAAATTCGTAATGCGGCTGTCCGCAATGCCGTCTTTTTGACATTCTTCTTTATTTTCGGCGGAATGTTATGGCGGGTTGTGCAAGGAGACATTATGAACGTAGATACCTCTTCTTTTTTGACCTTTCTGGTATTTAATGTGCTTTGTTTGGAGTTTGGTCTACAAAAAGCGCGTATTGATCGATTCTTTAAAAGATAATTTTATTTTCAATTAAACCTTTTACGATTCAATTTGTCAAAAAGACATTGTTATTGCTACTAATATAATCGTAAATAAGGTAAATGAACAGATTTTCAGCAGGGGTGGCATTTATGTTGCTGTGTACCCTCTCCGTTTTCGCACAGAATAAGGTGATTTCCGTTTCGGGACGTGTTGTTGAGTCAGACACTGAAGAGCCGGCAGCGCAAGCTACCGTCCAGTTATTATCATTGCCCGATAGTACTTACGCTGCCGGCATAGCCAGTAGCAACCGCGGGTGGTTTACCCTTCCTAAAGTGAAGGCAGGGAAATATATATTAAAGATTTCCTATATCGGCTTTCGAACGAAATACGTTCCCGTACAATTGTCCGACAAAGTGACCTCCAAGAAAATGGGTACGATTTCGTTGGAACCGGATGCCGTGATGCTGAGCGAAGCTGTAATTACGGCCGCCGCCCCGGAAGTGACTGTAAAAGAAGATACGCTGGAATACAATTCCACTGCCTATCGCACCCCGGAAGGAGCCATGCTTGAAGAACTTGTCAAGAAACTTCCGGGAGCGGAAATTGACGATGAAGGCAACGTTAAGATAAACGGAAAAGAAGTGAAAAAAATAATGGTGGACGGTAAAGAATTTTTTGGCGGTGATGTCAAAACCGGATTGAAAAACCTGCCGGTCAACATGATTGAAAAGCTGAAGACATACGATAAAAAATCAGATTTGGCGCGTATTACCGGTATTGACGACGGAGAAGAAGAGACCGTGCTTGATTTGAAAGTGAAAAAAGGAATGAACCAAGGATGGTTCGGTAATGTCAGCGCTGCTGCAGGCACGGAAGACCGCTATGCCAGTAATATCATGTTAAATCGTTTTGTAGATAACAGCCAGTTTTCACTGATTGGTTCCGCCAATAACGTAAACGACCAAGGATTCTCCGGTGGCGGAGGAAGGCCCCGTTTCCGGAATAACAACGGACTGACTGCTACCAAGATGCTGGGAGCCAATTTTGCCACCCAGACTGAAAAATTGGAGCTAGGCGGTAGCGCCCTTTACAATTACAGTGACAGGGACGCTGTTTCCACCAATTATTCGGAACGCTTTTTGCAAAATGGAAATTCTTATTCTAATTCCAATAGTAAAAGCCGTAACAAAAACACCAGTTTCAAAGCAGACTTTCGCATGGAGTGGAAACCTGATACATTGACTAATATCATTTTCCGTCCTAACTTCTCTTACGGAAAAACAGACGGATTCTCAGGTTCCGAATCGGGAACTTTCAACAAAGACCCGTTTGACTACGTAACGAATCCTAATGACTATCTGAATCTTACCACATTGGATGACCCCTCTTTGGATGACCCGTTGAAAGACATCCGCGTCAATGCTTCCAATAGTAATTCTTTGTCAAAAAGTAACGACATATCAGCCAATGCAACCTTACAGTTGAACAGACGGCTTAATTCAAAAGGACGTAACATAACTTTCCGGGGCACCTTCGGATATGGAGACAATGACAGCGAAACCTACTCCCAATCCCTGACCCATTATTATCAGTTGAAAAGCAAGCTTCCCGGCCAGTTAGACCAGGATTCCATTCTGCATCGTGATCAATATATAACCATGCCGACAAAGAACTACAGCTATACTGCCCAGGTAACTTATAGCGAACCTATCGCCCGTGCCACATTCCTGCAGTTCAGTTATCAGTTCCAGTATAAATACAGTAAAAGCGACAAGAGTACTTATGACTTATATGATTTAGGATGGAATTTCGGCGAACCCCTGCCCGGCGGATACACCTCTCACATTGTTGACAGTCTGGGTAAAAATGCCGAATACCATTATTATAACCATGATATAACGACCAGCTTGCGTTTTATCCGTGAGAAATACCAGTTGAGCGTAGGTATGTCATTCCAGCCGCAAAGATCATCCCTCTCTTATAAGAAAGGAGATTATATGACCGATACCGTAAGAACAGTATTCAATTTCTCACCTCAACTTGATTTCCGTTATCGCTTCTCTAAAGTAAGCCAGTTGCGAATCAATTACCGGGGACGCAGCAGCCAGCCGAGTATGGAAAACCTTTTGCCAATCACGGACAACTCAAACCCTCTGAACGTGCACATGGGAAATCCGGGATTGAAGCCGGCGTTTACCCATACCATGCGCGCATTCTTTAATACCTATGATGCAGATATCCAGCAAGGCATAATGACACATGTGAATTTCTCCCTGACCCAGAACAGCATAAGCAGTGTGACACGTTATAACGAGTCAAACGGTGGAGTGATAACCCAACCGGAAAATATCAACGGCAACTGGAATGTCTTCGGCATGTTCGGTTATAATAGAGCGCTGAGAGATAAACGCTTTACCATTAATACCTTTTCTCGTGCAGTCTATACCAACGCAGTATCCTATCTTTACAATTCAGACAATAAGAATAATGATAAGAACACAAGTACTACGCTGGTTCTGGGAGAAGATTTAAGAGGTACATTCCGGAATGACTGGTTCGAGTTCACCGTAAACGGTTCGATGGAATATAACTTCGAACGGAACAAACTGCGTCCGGAAAATAACCAAAAACCCTATACTTTCGGTTACGGAGCCAGCACCAATATAATGTTGCCTTGGTCCATGTCAATATCCACTAACATTACCAATAATGCCCGTCGTGGTTACCGTGACGCCAGTATGAATAAGAACGAACTTATCTGGAATGCGCAAATAGCACAGAGTTTCTTAAAAGGTAACGCGGCCACTATTAGTTTTGAAGTCTATGATATTTTGAAACAACAGACAAATATCAGCCGTTCGTTGACCGCTGATATGCGTTCCGTTTCCGAATACAATGGCATCAACAGCTACTGTATGCTCCGTTTTACCTATCGCCTGAATCTGTTTGGCAATAAAGAAGCCCGCGGCATGCGCCACGGAGGTTTCGACGGAGGAGGGCCCCGTGGTCCGCGTGGTCCTCGCGGTGGTATGAGGCCGATGCACTTTTAGAAAATAAGGCAAATAATGACAGGCAAAGTCCCGGTATGATGAAAACAAGTTGTCACCGGGACTTTTTGTATATCCGATAAATTACCCTATATTTGTTGTCATATAGCCTTATAAAAGGAAATTCCTATGATTGATTGGAACTATATCGTGAGTCAGATTGCAACGGTAGCTTTTGATATACTCTATTTCGGAGCCATAATCGGTACGATTGTGATTATTATTCTTGATAATCGGAATCCGGTGAAAACAATGGCATGGATACTTATACTGCTTTTTCTGCCAATCGTAGGTCTTGTTTTTTATTTTTTCTTTGGGCGGAGCCGGCGCAGGGAACGCATTATCGGTCGAAAAAGCTACGACCGCTTGTTAAAGAAACCCATGGCGGAATATCTGGCGCAAGACTGTTCCAACGTCCCCCATGAATATTTCCGCCTTATCCAACTGTTCCGGCACACCAATCAGGCTTTCCCCTTCGAAGGAAACAGAGTCTCTGTTTATACGGAAGGCTATACCAAGTTGCAATCATTGCTGCGTGAACTCCAGAAAGCGAAACAGCATATCCACATGGAATATTACATTTTCGAAGATGACGCCATCGGACGCCTGGTAAGAGATGTCTTGATAGAAAAAGCATCACAGGGCGTCGAAGTCCGTGTGATTTACGATGATGTAGGCTGCTGGCATGTTCCCAACCGTTTTTTTGAAGAGATGCGTAATGCCGGAATCGAAGTGAGAAGCTTCCTGAAAGTACGTTTCCCGTTGTTTACCAGTCGGGTGAATTACCGAAACCACAGAAAAATAGTCGTTATCGACGGATGCGTGGGATTTATCGGCGGGATGAACCTGGCCGAACGCTATATGCGCGGTTTTTCTTGGGGAATTTGGCGTGACACTCACATCATGTTGGAAGGTAAGGCTGTACACGGTCTGCAAACGGCATTCTTGCTCGATTGGTATTTTGTAGACCGCACACTGATTACAGCCTCCCGTTATTTTCCGAAGATAGGCTCCTATGGGACTTCATTGGCGCAAATAGTTACCAGCGAGCCTATCGGTCCCTGGAAAGAAATTATGCAAGGGCTGACAGTAGCGATTGCGAATGCCAAGAAATATTTCTACATGCAGACCCCGTATTTCCTGCCCACGGAACAAATTCTGGCAGCCATGCAGAATGCGGCGTTATCCGGGGTGGATATACGCCTCATGTTGCCGGAACGTGCAGACAACCGGCTTACACATTTAGGTTCATGTTCTTATTTGGCAGATGTGATGCAGGCAGGTGTGAAAGTCTATTTTTATAAAAAAGGATTCCTGCATTCCAAATTGATGGTTTCTGATGATATGCTCTCTACAGTAGGTTCCACCAATGTGGATTTTCGTAGTTTTGAACACAACTTTGAAGTGAATGCTTTCATGTATGATGTGGAGACAGCGCTGGAAATGAAAGAAATCTTCCTCCAGGACCAGCGTGAATGTACGCAGATTTTTTTGAAAAACTGGGTAAAACGCTCGTGGAGGCAGAAAGCGGCGGAATCCGTAGTCCGCTTGTTGGCGCCGTTGCTTTGACAATATGAGAGAATGAATCAACAGACCGGAATAAACCGGACAGACCGGACGGATAGGATGATTCGATGAAAAATATAAAATACTTCTAATGAATATCCCTAAAATAAAGACATTTGCGGAATCCCCCTTGATATATGTGCAAATACAATCCGATCGGAATCCTATTTGAAAAGAGAGAAGTTTACACTTCCATAAATCCTCCTTTCGATAAAATGGGGATTTTCCTCGAAGTTGTTATCTTTTCCGTGTTCCAGTACAAACAGCCCCCCCTCTTTAAGAAGATTATTCCGGAAAACCAGTTCCGGTATGGTTGCCAGTTCTTTTAAGGCGTAAGGAGGGTCGGCGAAGACAAAGTCAAACTGTTCGCGGGTGTTGTTGATAAATTTGAATACATCCCCACGTATGGGTATGCATTTGTCGGTTTGCACCTCTTTCATAATCTTACAGATAAATGCATAGTGAGCCGGTTCTTTTTCAATACTGACAACATGTCCACAACCCCTTGACACCAGCTCTATACTGATACTTCCCGTCCCGGCAAATAAATCGAGTGCAGTGATTCCTTCCTCAAAGTCGATGTAATTGTTGAGCACGTTAAATAGATTTTCTTTGGCAAAATCAGTTGTAGGACGCGCTTTGAATGTACGTGGCACGTCAAATCTTCTTCTTTTATAAATACCGCTGATTATTCGCATGTTAATAAAGCTTGCATATCAATGTTAGTTACAGGATTCATGATAAATACCTGTTGGATGAATTTCTTTAGCTCATTTGTCAATACCTCTTTATCAGGAAGTATCCCGGCCAGATGCAGTTCATCGCGTTCCTGGTCGAACTCCAACTGCTTCCAGGCATACAACAGATAATAAATACGGTCTTCCGTACACTTACATTCAAAAGAATTGGCTAAAAGCAAATGCCCGCGTTCGAAACAATAAACATCTATCCCTTCCTTACGGACGGAAACATACATCTTTTTACTGTTTCCCAATCTGCTTTTGACGGAAAAATATTCAATGAGCGGAGTCGATTGAGAGTAAAAGCGGGCTTCGGGATATTGCTCGTTCAGGAAAGAATATGCACTCTTATCCATCCCGAAAATAACGACCGCATTGTTCTTTTTCAGCACATTACAAATCACCGTTTCATTTTCCCGTTTCGGATGGTTATGATAAAATAAGAGTTCAGCCTGCTCCTCCGCAAATAAATCGGCCGGCACCATCGTGAAACGTTTGCCCGCCATCATGATATTTACCCGTTTATAAGAATAGTTGAGGAAATCCGATTCATGAAAGACAGTTTTGAGATTGGCTGTGAGAGATAAAGAAGTATCGACCTCCTTTTCTATTACAGATAAAGAGTCGTCGTGAATCGGGCTGTAGATAGAAAAAGAAAATCCATCCGTACTAAGACGGATGGATAAAGTATATTGTTTTGATTTAGTAAAATCAATCATTATTCCCAGTTACCAGCACCATTGTTCGGAGTATCGATAGAACCTACCATCAGACCGCAGTATTTGCCTAACTTGCTCTGAACGTCTTTCAAGTTAATGATTTCCTGTTTGTCAAGACCGCCCAAATAAGATTCATACGGAGCCTTCACTTCGAACAAGAACACGGGAGCACCGGATTTAGCAGTATCGTTTCTCACGTTCATTTCGAACTGTGCACCGTTTCCGTACGGGATATATCTCATAGAATCGGGATTGAATCCTTTCGGATAAATAGTATCCATTACCGCTACCCACATCGTATCACGTTTGAAGTTTTCAAGTCCCCATTTTTTAACTTCATCATACCTGCCGGTTTTCTTTGCTTTGTTGATGATAGCCATTGCTTTCTTTTCGGTCAGTCCGTCTTCCAGTTGCTTGTCGGTCAATTGTCCGATTTTCATAACAAACGGCAACTTCTGATTCTTCACGAAGTCAATCAGCGTGTCGAATTTGTCAGTGTACATACCGCGGTGTAACATACGGTATTCCTGCTGTGCTTTACGGATGTCAATCAGACGGGCAATGACTGCTTTTTCTCTGTCTTTTTTTGCGTTTTCAAAATTGATAGGACCCATAATGCTGTTGTAACAGATGTAAATCAGTGCAGCAGCACAAAGCACCAATACAATATTAAATACTGTTTTCATGATAAATTATGTTTTTAGTTGTTATATTCGCATCGCAAAAATAGAATAAATAAATTTAAATACGATAGTTCCTCGAACTTTTTTCTCGTACAAAAATGATAAATAACTATTTAGAAAGGCAAATTAAGGAAAATTTTCCTTATGAACCAACTTTAGAGCAGGAAATTGCTGTAAAATCTCTTTCAGAGTTTTTATTGTCTGTGCAGGCGGATGAGGTATTTGTCCTTCGGGGGTATGCCGGTACCGGTAAAACCTCGTTGGTAGGAGCGTTGGTGAAGACAATGGACCAGTTGCAGCAGAAATCCGTATTGTTGGCTCCGACAGGACGTGCGGCAAAAGTCTTTTCGGCGTATGCCGGCCATCCGGCCTTCACGATTCATAAGAAAATATACAGACAGAAATCTTTCTCCAATGATACCGGTAATTTTTCGATAAATGACAATCTGGCTACGAATACGTTATTTATTGTTGACGAGGCCTCGATGATTTCCAATGAAGGATTGTCTGGGAGTGCGTTCGGTACGGGACGCCTGTTGGATGATTTGGTACAGTTTGTCTATTCTGGTCAGGGTTGCCGCCTCCTGCTGATGGGAGACACGGCGCAGCTTCCTCCAGTGGGAGAGGAGTTGAGTCCTGCGCTGTTTGCCGATGCATTGAAAGGATACGGGCTTGAAGTGCACGAGATGAACCTTACGCAAGTAGTGCGCCAAGTCCGGCAGTCCGGTATTTTATGGAATGCGACACAGTTGAGGCAATTGATAGCGGCAGACGAATGCTATTCATTACCCAAGATAAAAGTCACAGGTTTTCCAGATATAAAAGTCGTACCCGGAAATGAGTTGATAGAAGAGCTGAATACCTGTTACGGGCGTGACGGCATGGACGAGACGATTGTGGTTTGCCGTTCGAATAAGCGTGCGAATCTGTATAATAAAGGAATACGTATGCAAATCCTTTGGCGTGAAGACGAATTGAATGCGGGAGACATGCTGATGATTGCCAAGAATAATTATTATTGGACGGAAAAATATAAAGAAATGGACTTTATTGCCAACGGAGAGATAGCGGTCGTCCGCCGTGTCCGCCGTACCCGTGAGATGTATGGATTCCGTTTTGCGGAGGTAACCCTTAGGTTTCCCGACCAGAATGATTTTGAACTGGACGCTAATTTACTGTTGGATACGCTTCATTCAGACGCTCCCGCCTTACCGAAAGCAGATAACGACCGCCTGTTTTACACCGTTCTTGAGGATTACACAGATATTCCCAATCAACGTGACCGGATGAAAAAGATGAAAGCCGACCCCTATTACAATGCATTGCAGGTAAAGTATGCGTATGCGGTGACCTGCCATAAAGCACAAGGCGGGCAATGGCAAAACGTGTTTCTGGACCAGGGATATATGACGGATGAATACCTGACTCCCGATTATTTTCGCTGGTTGTACACAGCATTTACCCGTGCGGCAAAAACATTATATCTGGTGAATTATCCGAAAGAACAGGTGGAATGATCTGACTTTCAGGTCTTATAAAGTTCGGCACTAAGGAACGATGTCTTTTTCGGTGCCGAACGGTGTCTTTCCCGGTGCCAGATCTTTTGTGTTTTATCGTTGATAAGATGAAAATCATCCTTAACTATACCTAATAACTTAGCAAGTAAGTGTGGTTTCGTACACCGGACAGCGGCTGTACGCAGAAAAATGTTGAAGAGGCTTTCAATAGTCTTATTGATCAATTAAGCCTATTGTTTGCCAATATTATTGATACATTGACACCTAAACAGATAAATTCCCTGCTTGCTGTTGCTGATGGAGTTTCTAATTTTTCTTCTAAGGAAGTTTTGACTAATATAAATTGGGAACTTCCGCTAATATAAAAAAACTGCGGAAAGCGACTTTGGAAAAAAAATTGATGTATTGCTCGGAAACGTGATTGAAATTCAATATCCTGCATTTGAGTACTGGTTGAAGACCAAAGAGAATCCAAAGCATTAAAAAGGCAACTGACTTGCAATGAAGTAGTTGCCTTGTATTTTTTAATTTCTAGTTAATGTGAAACTTGCTTTAGGATGTTTATCTGTAAAGTTTGTATGCAAATATAGCCAAGTGCTTCCTTTATCGTTGGAGCAGAATGGTATTAATGTCTGCATTCTTGCTGTTCCATTGGCTTCTAAATATAGCGTGCCATTATAAAATGCTCCAATAATATTTCCAGTTGTTTCAACTCTTTTCCACGTATTAGCAGTTTTGGGATCGCCAATTGTAGCATAACTCATTTGCCATAAAAGAGGATTTTCTTCATCAGGTTCATGAATCGTTTGTGGAATTGGAATACTTATTTGAGTAGTTTCTTGATTATAGTTCATAATTAGTGGATACTTTTTAAGAATTTGATCATAAGGTTGTATTCCATATACATAATAGGACTCATTTTTGACTTTTTCTTCTATTTTTATTGTGAATTTCATGTTTCCTGCCCATTGATTCCAAGAATTATTTACCCATGAAATACAACTTGCTGTGACATTCCATTCTCCAAGATAGTATTTGTAATTAATACGGGTTGTTGTTTCTGAAAATGTAAAATCTGTTCTTCCATATATTTGTCCAGTCCAATTAACTTTCTCTTCGTATAATGTTTCTCCAACCTGATTAATGATTGTTTCAGAATTCTTGGATATTTGTAAATTATAAAGAGCAAAATATCCCCAACTGTCTTTAATTTGATTTAGGTATCCAGGGTTGGGATTTCCTCCTTCTGTTAGATTTATAGCATAAGGACATTGTTTTCCCTCGTCAATGTGACCTAGTTTATCCCATAAATTATAGTTTCCATAAACAGTGTAGTCTAATAAATCATTTACATCTTTACCTTCGACCTCTCCTAAAGGATAATTGATAGAAGCACCACCATTTTCTTGCTTACACCAATATATTCCCAGTTGTTTATCAGGCATTATTTGCCGGCACTCATAAATTAGACGGCTATATTGTTCTTGTGAAGGTGTCACTAAACCGGGATATCCTACTACTTGGTCGTAGTTTGACCATTCATCATCAAAACTGATGCCGTCAAATCCATAGATATCTACATAGGATTTTAGTTCTTTGGCAAAATCTTTAGCGGCTTCATCTCCCAAACTTCTCATCCCAGCCGGTGTATGATCACCTAAAATGGTTAAATGTACTTTTATTCCTTTTTGTTGTAATGGGCGGATGAGCTTATCAGCATTCTCCAAAACAAAAGTTACTTGTGGGTTACAATATACATATGGTTTTCCTTCCTCATTTAAGCGAATATTGGCTGCAAAAACATTGACAATATCGAAAAAGGGTTTCCCGCTGTTTTCCATAGTATATTCGCCTGTATTCAATATATTCTCATTATTCACCTCTATGTAACAAATTGTTTTGACTGTTCCTTTCTCCGTATTGGGCAGGGCAGCTTGTGGAGTTACAAGATAGATATAGGACTGATTATTGCTTGAAGTCTCAATTCCGTCTGAAGCAGTTGCAGATACTGCAACTGCATACGTAGTGCCTATTGTTCCTCCGGACTGAATATCTAACTCAATAGATGAGGATTTTTGCTTCCCTGCCGAGATTGTTGTGACTCCTTCATTTTCTAATGAAAGCTTATCTGTCGGATACATTGGATAGTTGGTTCCGTTGGCTTGATTGTAAGCTTTTAAAATTGACTCGTCGATTTTGAATGTAACCGTAATATCTTTATTGGCAGCTTTATTCAGTTCAAAATATAAGTGTCCAGTACCGTGTTTATCTCCATTAATAGTTATGGAGGTTAGGGCTTTTGCTCCGGCTGCAGATTTGACATAGCCAAAGTTACCTTCTATATTGCCAAATGATTTGTTTTCAGATGATATAGTAATATCATCTTCGCAGGCAATAAATAGATTACTCGTACAGGCTAATATCGCAATCCAAAAAGATGATTTGATAAATCTCGTATATTTCATAACTTAATTCTAATTAAAATTGTTGATAATTAATCCTCTTTAGCGGGAAGAGAAACGTCTACCCAGGTTAATTTTGAAGAGGGAGTTGCATTATTACCATTTACGGAATAATCTTTTATCTCGTCAATACCATCATTTAATTTCCAGTAGGCCACTAATCCTTGAGAATTAGGATCTACATCATATGCATGATCCTGTGCATTAATTTCCTCTTCACTTAATACGCGGTTCCAAATTCGTACTTCAGCAATATCTGCATCTAACCATCGTTCATTATTATATGAGTAGCCTATCCAGAAACAGCGTGGTTTACCGTTAGATTCGTCGGAGTGAGGAATGCCCCAATCAATAGCACCAATATCCATTCGGCTATCGGTTACTAATTCTCCATTGTAGTAAGCTTTTAAATTTTTTGCACTTGCGTCATAGGTAATAGCGATATGTAACCACTCTTCTAATGGCACATCTCTGTTAATGTGAATATTGGTCTGTGACGAAGTTCCTGCAATCTGCAAATGGTTTTTAGATATATCATTATCACCGAAGCGGAATAAGAATTTTCCTTCAATACCCATCAACGTACTAATCGCATTGTTGAAACTGTGAGGACGGATCAGAGCTTCTGCTGTTAATGCATTGAGGTTATTAACAACTTCTGGATTTTTCCAGTCTACATAGATGTTATTCTCTTTGATATTTGCCACCTTGTTGATAAGTGAAGCCCCTTTAAATACATAATAGAATGTACGTGATGACGCGAGAATATTGATACTAGCACTATTTACTGTGATAGGAAGTATGTATACTTTATCAATATTTAGTTGATTGATTTCTGTAAAAGATACGGTAATTGGAGCTGAAATAACGCTACCGGTCTGAATCTTTCCCGTTGTAGTAGAAAGAAAGTAATGTTTCTCCGGTAGTTCTTCTACGTCATTTGTATAGTAAATCGCTTTGTACGTAGAGATTAATGAAGGATCCACTTTAATAGTGAATTCTACATCCGTAGCTTCCGGCTTTGCCATTTCTACCTGAAAAGTCCGTTCATCGGACTCTATATTGGATTTTACCAAGATATTTTCGGGAGTAGTGGAACTCATGAAGATATTGTTGGAAAAATTCTCTGTGTCATCGTTGCATCCTGTGAATACACTGATCAGTAGTCCCAATATAATACTGTATGATTTTTGTAGTTTCATGATAGTTGAGTTATTTGATGGGGGCTGGGTTCATAATATTAATAACTTCTTTTACATTACGGTAAGTACCGTTTGTTTGATAATAATCATTCTGAACATTATCAATTGCGATACCAGATTTATTATATTCCGAAGAAATAGATGTAATCCAGTAAGCCGTTTCAATGGTAGCTAGCTCTTTTCCCAGATAACCTGTTGTATCAGAGGAATCTAAAGAAGGTGTGGAAACTGCCATTATAAAACGGTCAGTAGGTACTCCCGGCTCTAGGCAATCCTGAATAGTAAGAGAGAATTTATTCACATCGGTTACTTGATAGAATTCTATTATAATGTGGAGAAAACGACTCAACTGCTCTTTCTTTATTATATTCTGTGGCTTTCCTTGAAAAGAAAGAAATTTGTTTTTGTTTTCTTTTTTCCATTCAGATATTGTATTAAAGAATACTTCTTGAGTTGCTTCGTAGGATACTTTATCCTCGTCTGTCATGTATTTTGGGTTTTTCCCATTGAATTTGGTGATGATTCCATCGAAAGCTTCCGAATATGTCAGTTGCTTTTTTACTTCTTCTCTCAGAAAGCCGTCAAATGTATTTTCTGGGCTTTCTTTCATTTGTATTTGGGAAGCCGTTATCTGCTCTTCGTCATATTTAGCTTTGATATCATCATAACTAATCGCATAAGCCACTTTTGTCCCTTTATCTTTTAAAATCTTTATTTCTTCTCTCTCGAAAGGTACTAACTCTTCCGGATGAGTTAATATAACAATGTCAATACTGTCAGGTAAGTCGCTCATGTGTTGCCCACGATTATAAGGAACCTTTTCACTGTTGTCAAACCATGCATACACAAACTTATGTTCCGACTTTTTGTAT
>NZ_CAUCSQ010000017.1 GCF_958445495.1 uncultured Bacteroides sp.
TTGCTCTGTTATTAAAGTTAGAAAGGCAATTATGAGCGAAGAACAAATCACTCCCGATAGCGGGTCTTATTCTGCGGATAGCATCCAGGTATTGGAAGGTCTCGAAGCAGTAAGAAAACGCCCTGCGATGTACATCGGAGACATCAGCGTAAAGGGACTTCACCATTTGGTATATGAAATCGTTGACAACTCTATCGACGAAGCCTTGGCGGGCTATTGCGACCATATCGAAGTGACAATCAACGAAGATAACTCTATCACAGTACAGGACAACGGACGCGGTATTCCGGTCGATTTCCACGAAAAGGAAAAGAAATCGGCGCTGGAAGTAGCTATGACAGTCCTGCACGCCGGAGGTAAATTCGACAAAGGTTCCTACAAAGTATCCGGAGGTCTACACGGTGTAGGTATGTCCTGCGTAAACGCGCTGTCCACCCACATGACTACACAGGTATTCCGCAACGGCAAAATCTACCAGCAGGAATATGAGATAGGCAAGCCGCTTTATCCGGTGAAAGAGGTAGGCACTGCCGACATCACGGGAACCCGCCAACAGTTCTGGCCGGATGCGACGATTTTTACTGAAACAGTATATGACTACAAGATTCTGGCTTCGCGCCTGCGCGAACTGGCTTACCTGAATGCCGGCCTGCGCATCTCCCTGACCGACCGCCGGACAGTGAATGAAGACGGCAGCTTCAAAAACGAACAGTTCTATTCGGAAGAAGGATTGAGGGAATTCGTCCGTTTTATCGAATCTTCGCGCGAACACCTAATCAATGACGTTATCTATCTGAACTCCGAAAAACAAGGAATCCCCATTGAAGTGGCAATCATGTACAATACGGGCTTTTCCGAGAATGTCCATTCTTACGTCAACAATATCAACACGATTGAAGGAGGTACACACCTTGCAGGATTCCGCCGCGCCCTGACCCGCACGCTGAAAAAGTATGCGGAAGACAGTAAAATGCTGGAAAAGGTGAAAGTGGAAATCTCCGGAGACGACTTCCGGGAAGGACTGACCGCCGTTATTTCCGTAAAAGTGGCAGAACCGCAATTTGAAGGGCAGACCAAGACCAAGTTGGGCAACAACGAAGTTATGGGAGCCGTAGACCAGGCAGTAGGCGAAGTTTTATCATACTACCTGGAAGAACATCCGAAAGAGGCCAAAGCGATTGTAGACAAGGTGATTCTGGCAGCTACCGCACGCCATGCAGCAAGGAAGGCACGTGAAATGGTGCAACGCAAATCTCCGATGTCAGGCGGCGGCCTGCCGGGTAAACTGGCCGACTGTTCGGACAAAGACCCTGCAAAATGCGAATTGTTCCTCGTCGAGGGAGATTCGGCAGGCGGTACTGCCAAACAAGGGCGTAACCGCATGTTCCAGGCTATCCTCCCGCTGCGCGGTAAGATTCTGAACGTAGAGAAAGCAATGTACCACAAAGCATTGGAGAGCGAAGAAATCCGCAACATATATACCGCACTGGGCGTTACCATCGGAACCGAAGAAGACAGCAAAGAAGCGAATATCGAAAAGTTGCGCTACCATAAAATCATCATCATGACCGATGCCGATGTCGATGGTTCGCACATCGACACATTGATTATGACCTTCTTCTTCCGCTATATGCCGCAGATTATCCAGAACGGATACCTGTACATCGCTACTCCCCCGCTCTACCTCTGCAAGAAAGGCAAGATTGAAGAATACTGCTGGACAGACGCACAGCGCCAGAAGTTTATAGATACCTACGGCGGCGGTTCGGAAAGTGCAATCCATACACAGCGCTACAAAGGTTTGGGTGAGATGAATGCCCAACAGTTATGGGAAACAACCATGGACCCCGAAAACCGTATGTTGAAACAGGTGAATATCGACAATGCCGCAGAAGCCGACTATATCTTCTCCATGCTGATGGGCGAAGACGTAGGGCCACGCCGCGAGTTCATCGAGGAAAACGCGACATATGCGAATATCGATACATAATTTGATAAATTCATTTTTATAAACCATCCTCACATCTTACAACGAGGAAACGCCGGGAACGGAAGAACATCTTCCACCCGGCGTTTTTCTTTGTCTATATCTTAATAAAAACTAAAGGAAGCAGCATTCTCAGGCAAAATCGTAACTTTGTATAAAACCCAAGAAAAGAGCAATTATAAACAACAACTGTAAGATGAAAACTACTAACCCGTTATTCGCAAAAATCAGGTTATTCCTTATCGTACTGACAGCCTGTATCACCATTACCTGCATCTTCCTGGTGATTATCCATCCGGAAGTATGGATTACGCCGACATGCATAACGGTAGCAGCCTTATGCATTCTGTCGTATCAGTTATTCCGTACCCGCAGGAAATAAGGAAAACAATCAGATAAAATGCTGCCTCTTCAACTCTTCGGCAACGGTTTCCAGTTCTTCATACCACTTCCCGCCGAATTTGCGGATTAAGGGTTCTTTCAGGAATTGATAAACAGCCACATTTTCTTTTTTCCCCAGCAAAACCGCCGCTTTACATACATCCCAACGATGATAGTTCACAGCTTTATAAGGGCCGTAATCCCCGATACGAATAGGATAAAGATGACATGACACCGGTTTATAAAAATCCGTTTTCCCCTCCCGGTAAGCCTTTTCAATGGCGCAATAACAACACCCCTTCTCGTCATAACAAGTAAAAACACAGTCTTTATTATTCACGATAGAAGTCACCAAGTCACCTTCCTCGTCCGTATATACCACTCCCTGCTGTTCTATCACCGCACGTGCCTCCGGCGCTAGCTCATTCCAGATAACAGGCAACACTTCTTCCAGCTTCATTACCTCATCCAACTCCACCGGCGCCCCGGCATCCCCCTCAATGCAGCATTCTCCTTTACAGGCATCCAGGTTACAGAGAAATTTTTCTTTAAATACGTCAAATGAGACAACTACATCATCAATCTGAACCATAAAACTTACATGAGACAAAAGAGGCTGTACCAAAAACAAAACCGACCGCCATGTTATTCCGCCATCTTTGAACGGGAGGTATCCCTCCTCTTACCGAAAAAGAGAGAAGAAATCCCTTCTCTCCTTCCTTTCAAAACAGCCGGCATGACAGGCTTATCTTCATTTTGATACAGCCTCCTCCAATTATAGAAAGAAATTATTTAATCAAAACTTTTCCGTTCATTTCCGCCGGAACCTCCAATCCCATAATCTTCAGGATAGTAGGAGCGACATCCGCCAGACGGCCGTCTTCTACTTCCGCCGCTTTGTTTTCCGTCACATAAACGCAAGGAACCGGATTCAGGGAATGGGCGGTATTCGGAGTGCCGTCTTCGTTCAAGGCATGGTCGGCATTACCGTGGTCGGCAATGATAATCGCTTCGTAATCCTGCGCCTTCGCCGCCTCAATGACATCCTTCACACAAGCATCTACGGCAACGACAGCTTTTTCGATAGCTTCATAAACACCTGTATGACCTACCATGTCGCCGTTGGCGAAATTCACGACAATGAAATCATATTTATTTTCATTGATAGCGGCTACCAGCTTGTCTTTCACTTCATACGCGCTCATTTCCGGTTTCAAGTCATAAGTAGCGACCTTCGGAGAAGGAACCAATATGCGGTCTTCATTTTCGTAAGGAGTCTCACGGCCGCCGTTGAAGAAGAACGTCACATGGGCGTACTTTTCAGTTTCAGCAATATGAAGCTGCTTCAAACCTTTGGCAGCAAGATATTCGCCCAACGTATTAGCGACATTCTCCTTATCGAACAAAATATGGACACCCTTGAAAGATGCGTCATACGGAGTCATGCAATAATATTGCAATCCCGGTATCGTATGCATGCCCGCTTCCGGCATATCCTGCTGGGTCAGCACCACCGTCAGTTCTTTTGCGCGGTCGTTACGATAGTTGAAGAAAATCACCACATCGCCTTCCTTGATAGTTCCGTCAAAATTGGAATTCACAATCGGTTTGATAAATTCGTCCGTCACGCCTTCGTCATAAGACTCCTGCATTGCCCGGACCATATCGGCGGCTTTTTTACCTTCTCCGTTCACCAACAAGTCATAAGCCTCTTTCACCCGTTCCCAACGTTTGTCACGGTCCATGGCGTAATAACGGCCGATGATGGAAGCAATCTTTCCCGCCGACTTTTCACAGTGCGCGGCGAGCTCTTCGATAAATCCCTTGCCGCTCTTCGGGTCCGTATCGCGGCCATCCATGAAACAATGGATGAATGTATTCTCGATATCGTATTCCTTAGCGATGTCACAAAGTTTGAAAAGATGTACAAGCGAACTGTGTACGCCGCCGTTGGAAGTCAGCCCCATGAAGTGAACGTTCTTTCCGTTTTCCTTGGCATAAGAGAAAGCGGAGACAATCTCCGGATTTTCAAGAATGCTATTGTCGGCACATGCACGGTTAATCTTTACCAAATCCTGGTAAACCACACGCCCGGCGCCGATATTCAAGTGTCCTACTTCAGAGTTACCCATCTGTCCGTCGGGCAGGCCAACGTTTTCGCCGCTCGCCTGAAGTTGGGAATGAGGATAAGTGTTCATCAGATAATCCCAGTAAGGAGTGGGAGTGTTGAAGATTACGTCGTCTTTCTTGTGGTCGCCTAATCCCCAACCGTCGAGAATCATTAAAAGGGCTTTCTTACTCATAATATTTCAATATTTAAATTATCACTCTGATTTTCGGGCGCAAAGGTACAAAAAAGATGATTATGTCGACGCTTAATCTATGTTAAGCAATCTGACTGCCAGCCAGTATTCCAACTATTTTCCGTACTTTTGCAACGCTTTTAAATTAAATCATAGAAATATGGACGATTCAAACCCGCGAACGTGTAATTACAGTATTAACTAAAGCGAACAGAGTCATTGCTGCCCGATGCCTCTGCTCGTGGAAAACAAACGAAAGGAGGCAATAAGATGAGAACATATCTTTATTGTGAGGCCGGCTTCGTAGAGAAAGCGCAGTGGCTTCCCAACAGTTGGGTGAATGTAGTATGCCCGGATGACGATGATTTCAAATTCCTGACGCAAACCCTCAAGGTCCCCGAATCATTCCTGGACGACATAGCCGATACGGACGAACGCCCGCGTACGGACACGGAAGGCAACTGGCTCCTCACCATCCTGCGAATTCCCGTACAGAACAAGCAGAACGGCAGCTTGCCTTTCAGTACTGTGCCCATCGGCATCATAACCAACAATGAAATCATCGTGTCCGTCTGCTATCACGATACAGACCTGATACCGGACTTCATCGAGCATACGCGCAGGAAAGGAATTGTTGTCCGCAACAAACTCGACCTGATTTTCCGGCTTATCTATTCATCCGCCGTATGGTTTCTCAAATACCTGAAACAAATCAACTTAGACATCAGCGCGGCAGAAAAAGAGCTGGAACGCAGCATCCGTAACGAAGATTTGCTCCGCCTGATGAAGCTGCAGAAAACGCTGGTTTATTTCAATACTTCCATCCGCGGCAATGAAGTGATGATAGGCAAGCTGAAAACGATTTTCCAAGATACGGACTATCTGGATACCGAACTGGTGGAAGACGTAATCATCGAACTGAAACAGGCGCTCAACACGGTGAATATCTATAGCGACATCCTTACGGGGACAATGGATGCCTTCGCTTCCATCATCTCGAACAATGTGAACGCCATCATGAAACGCATGACCAGCCTCTCCATCACCCTGATGATTCCGACCCTGATTGCCAGCTTCTATGGCATGAACGTAGACATCCATCTGGAAGGAACCTCGCATGCATTCGCCATCATCATATTCTGTTCGGCGATACTATCCGCACTGGCATTTGTGGTATTCAGGAAAATCAAATGGTTTTGAAGACCGGGAAAAACATCCGGACAGGAAAAGGGAGTGTATCGAAACTAAGATGAACACCCGGAACAGTTACAGAATCTAACTGATGAACATAAAAATAGCCGTATCATTACTCAAATGAAGTGCACCCCAAAAGTTTTGTGTCTAACTTTTGGGGTGCACTTCAATAATAGAGTTGATACGGCCTTTTTATTACCGATAAAGAGTATCGGGTTTCTGAAGAGTGTCGAGTTCCAGATGAAAAGTCCATTTCCTCTAAAAACGAATTTCCCCCCCCTCAAACAACCGTTTCAATGTCCCCGTTCCCGACGATTGGCGATTGGCTTATATGCCCACACAAACTTACAAGTGTGCAAAACTGAACCGAACATTCCCTAGCGGCTCTTCATGTCCAGTTCGTCCATGACTTCCTCCTTGCCGCCATCCTGCCATTCATCCACGGCAACATCGCCGCCCAGCTCGACCTTTCTGCTCACAATCTTCAATCTGATTCTGTATATAGTGCCTGCCTCCAGTTCCAACGCTTCCTTCTCCCAGGCATACGGGACTCCTCCTACAACAAAACCAACCTGCAGTTTATCCACCACTTGCGGAACCAAGATACACTCATAAACAGCAGTCCCCCCTTCATCTCCCTGGAAAAAATCCTCGACAAAAGGAATGACCGTCTCCATTCCTGCCGACTCCCCGTCCACCACAACGGCCGACGAAGCGCCATCCTCCTTCCAGGCGTCAAAATCGCAGACACCTTTCAAAGCCACCCCGCCAATCCTCATCTCTGTTACCGGATTCGCAGCGTCCGGCGAATTCAGTCTGCCGGGATACTCGACGGTGATTCTCAACTTGCTCATCAAATGCCGCATAGTGACAGGAACCATCCCGTCCTCCGTCAAATCTCCCCCTTCTCCGATTTTAGGCAAAAAATTATCCACTTTCATTCCGATAAAATCCGAAGCCATTACATTCCGTTCATCAGACTGGTCGGGCAACGCATTGACCGCCATCTTTGAAGAAACCGTATAATCCCCTTCCCGGTAAGGCGCATAAGCCAATACGGTCACCGGCTGGAAACGGCTCATCCAAAACATCTCGACCTCATCGGCAGCCTTCCACCCGCCATCTTCCGTCCTGGACATTCTGACATTGCCGTACGTAAACATGGCACTGACGGGATTGTTTACAAAGAAACCGAACTCCTCCAGATTAGAAGTCTCGTATCCCACACGGGTCACCGTGGCGGTAGCATTCGGAGCCACGCCCGTTGTCGTGACGCGGATAACATTGTCCGCCGGCTGACCGCATATTTCCGCCGTATCTCCTTCATCGGAACATGCAGACAGTCCAGCCATCATACATGCCGCAACAATTAAAAAAGAATGTTTCATCATATCTTTCGCATTAATCATTATTTCAATTCACATTATCCCTGTTCCCCATATCCGCCGGACCGTCAAAAACGATAGGAAGTTCCCAACGAAAAAGACATCAACAACGGAGTACCCCTGTAGGATTTATAATTCATAAAGTTGCCGGTATAAACACGGAACTTAGGTTCGGCGTATATGTCAAAGCCGTTCTGCATCTTGTAATACACACGTGCCCCTCCTTCCAGTCCCAGGTGCGTGCCTCCCCCGTTCAAACCGAACGAACAAACCGGACCTGCAAATATATCCGTACCGAAAGAACGTTCTTCATCATATCCGGCCATGATGTTGGAAAGCCCTATCATATAGTCGAGCGCCAGAGAAGCATAGGAGAATGTACATTCCTTATCATACCTGGTAGACACGGACATGAACTCTCCCCCGGCACGCAAGGCGGAATAAGGCGTGAACCGGCGCCCTGCGGAAACATTAAACATGGTTCCCAACTTCTGCGTGCTATACCGGTCGGGAGAAACCGGAACTCCCAACCCCAATGAAGCGGAAACAAAGTTGTAAGCGTCAAAGGAAGCTTTAGCCGAAGAAAGCTTGCCCATAGTCAGCCCGGAAAGCCTGCTCAGCTCGACACCGACACTGAAACTCATCAGGTTGTCCGCCACCATGACCGACCGAAGCCCTTCCTTCCCGCGCTCCGTCACCGTGTACGGGATACGTGTAGCGTGCGGCTCCACGAAAAGTGCCAGATGTTCCGTCGCATAATATTTCAACTGGAGCCCACCCGTCAGCGCCGCATATTTCTTCTTGAACGCCCCGTCCGGCTGTTGCTTCACCAGCATGCCAAGTTCCAGCCCCGCCATCGGCACTATCCCCCAACGCGGTTTCCCGCCGTCCCTCTTAAACAATGCGACCGGATTCAGCATTCCTTCCATGCGGCCGCCTCCATAGACCGCCAAAGCATCCCTGCCTGTCCGGGCGTCCGTCCGCGCATAAGAATCGGAAGAGACGAAAGCGGAAAAGCGAAGTCCGAAGAAATCTACCAACCATTTACCGAAAGCGACATTCACTGTAGGACCAAGGGTTCGCAAACGTCCAATGCCAGTGCCCCGCAAATTTCCAATGGTATTCTGTAGACCTTCGGACAAGCTGATAAATGTATTCCCCCATATCGTTCCATCGCCAAATCCCCTGGATGCGGCAGCCTTCCGGTAGCCCGAACCGAAGCGGTACGACGTCCCGACACTCAAATTCATTTGCAGGGGAGTCCCCTCTCCCTTCCCATTGGGAATCATCTTTGACGAATAACAACGGAATTTGGGTTCTGCATATATACCCAGATTATCATATACCTGCAACCCCAGACGTCCTCCGGCTTCCACACCCATATAAAATCTTTTCTCCGAATCGGTGGCGGCGGTCAACACCGGCCCGCCGAACAGTTCCGCACTCCATTTCCTTTCCGGCTCATACAGGCCTATAAGATTCGTGACATCCAGCGTATAATCCAACGCCCCCGTCAGATACGTTCGCGGTTCCCAGCCGTCATTCCAACTGTACATATTGCCGGCATCGATGCTGGCCCGCAATCCGGAAACAGGAGTGAACTGCCGCCCCAAAGCAGCGGTCAGCGAGCTGCCCGCCCTGCGGCTATGATAACGCGCCGACTGCATGGGATACGCCAGTCCCAAGCCGACAGAAGAATAAGTATAAGGTTTAAAGCCTTGTTTCCGCGCCCGCAGATTTTGTCTCACCTGCTTCTGCGGACGGCGAATCTCCACTCCCAGGCTCAGGCTCCACAATTGGTCGGAAAATGCGGTCTCCTCCACAGTCCCGATATAATTCTTTTGCGAGAAAGAATAAGGCACGTTTGAAAAACGAGGTTCCAGAAACAAAGCGACATCACGGTCGGCGTAATACTTGAACTGGATACCGGCGGTCAGCGCCGCATAACTCTTGGATATCATTTTCTTCTCGTCCTGCTTCTTCATCAGCCCGGCCTCAACGCCGACCATAGGAATAATCCCCCATCTCACCGGACGCACATCGTTCACAAAGAACGCATAAGGATTCAACATCGCTTCCAGACGCCCTCCCCCGTAAGCAGTCAATCTGTCCAGATTCTTTTCACGGTCTGATTTCCATGTATTGTATGAGGCAAAAGCAGAAAGCCGGAGCCCGAAAGAGTTCAACAGCCATTTCCCCGCCGAAACCGAGACGGCCGGTCCCATCCCCTTCAACCATCCCGCCTCACGGGCGTTTGCCGAGTTCTGCACCTGCATCCCCTCCGAAAAACTAAGAAAGGTATTTTCCCAGAAACCCTCCTCACTGGAGCTGTAAGAACGCCCCAAACGGTAACTCATCCCCAGATACGCACTGTATCCGACATCGTAACCGTGCCAGTTCTCATCTCCCGAAAGGTCTATATTATCCGTAAACAAAGAGACGCGCGGCTCAAGGAAAAAATCCAGGCGCGTACCCGTGCGTATTTTCATCTGTGCCCCCAGATGCAGGTCGAAAGCAGTCTGCTTCTCCCCTCCCAGTGACGAGCGGTGCATTCCGATACCCTCTATCGTGGAAAATTCGAGCAGACGCCCCGGATTAAACCCGTTGACATAAGTCGTAACATTAAATAAATGCTCTCCCAGAATACCGTAACTCGACCACGACTCATTATCCAGTTTCCTCTTTCCCTCATTGATAATCCCCGCTATGCGGACCGCATTGTAAGGCGAAAGATATTTAGTCACCGAAACGCCGATTTCCGAACCTCCCTTCATCTCATAACCGGCACGGGAAAACAATCCGTTCACGCCACCCCAGAAACCGATATATAAATTATCCCAAATCTTGTCGTTGGCAAACCTCCCGTACCCCGGACGATAACGTTTCTGCATGGAATACTCCAACGCATCCACCTTTGTCCGGTAGGCCGTGTCAGACTTGATTCTGGCATTCATGATGGAATCCTGCCGTGCGTTCAAGATAGAGTCCTGCCGTGTCTGCGAGTAGTTCTCCTGCGCCGTAACCGGTCCCCAGCCCCCGACACAAGCCCCGACGATTAATATAAATATCCTTTTTATCATATTACCACTTACCATTAGTCTTCCTTCTGCGATGCCTCCTTGTCCGCCTTATAAGTATCCAAAGCATCCTTAAACGTCTCTTCCCTGATGTCACCGTCCGACTCGGCTATAGAAATATATTTCTCATCCCTTTTAAAACACTCCACCAATTCCAGCCCCGCCATATAGTCATTATCCATCCTCATATAAATAATCGCCCTCAAATAATGGGTCAACGGGTCATCGGCAGGCAGCTTCTTAGCCAGTCTTTCCGCTTCTTCGTTGTAATTCCTCTGATTCATCGCCAGACACATAACCACCCCGTTTACGGGAGTACTGTTTTTCACAAAAGAGAAAGTACGTTTCCGCCTGTCTATCTCCTGCAGGCTAAGGTTGGGAGAAGCCTTATAATAACCTCCCAGGCAAAAAGCATACGCTTTCAGCGTATCATTCCTCTCCGTATCGGGCAAAATCTGAGCCATCACGCTCGCATTGGCGAAATCCTCCGCCTTCAGGTACATAGCCAACTGGTTCGCAACAACCTCTTCCACATTGACTACCTTCATAAGCCTTCCGTCCATTCTTCTCTCCACATTGCATCTTCTCACCGAACGGTCTATCAGCTTATCGAGAATCTTGACATCAAACGTGTCTCTTTTCAGGTAGGAAGAAGCAAGGTTGTTGGCGGCAAGCACCCAGGGAACAGAATCGGGGGAAATCTCGATAGAATAGTCATAAGCCCTCTTATACAGTTCTTCCAGCTCTTTCGGGTCTTTCACCATATTGAACAAGTTCCAATACTCATACAGTTCGAATTGTTTCTTGCCGGAACGGTAATCGGGGTCATTCTTGTAGCGGTACATGATTTCATCAGGGGTCAATGCCCGGTAAATCTCCGCCTGGTACTCACACTTCATCGTACGCAGTTTCGTCAGGCGTTCCTTGATGACAGTGTCATAGAAAGGCAACTTCTTGACCTGTATGGACTGCGTATCCCGGCTTTTCGGATATTTCTCCGCAATCTCGCGCACAGCAGCCGCTTCCGCCAGCAACGAATCCTGCTCCAGGATATCCGCCAGCTCCGTCCAGCTAGCCACACGCGAATCATTGGGCGTGAACGTATAAAGGCGCTTCATCGTATAAGCCGGGATAACCGAATAAACCAACGAACGCGCATAAGCAAGCCTCCGTTGCGACAATGCCGCATTAAAAGCATAGGCCCCTTCCGGAGAAGAGACACTGCTGAGATGCAATTCTTTCAGAGTCGAACTTTCTCCGTTGATGATATTCAACAGTTTTTCTTTCAGCTTATTCAACTGGATATCATTATTGGGGTCATTCGGGTCCAGTTCCGCCTTGCCGACCAAGAAACTCAACGAGATGTTCTCCACGCCGGTCCTCAATTCCCGTTTGGGCCTTTCCTCATACTTCTTAGGGTCAAGGTCGTATGAATTCAAAGAATATTCGAGAAACTTCAACGGTTTTCTGGGACACCGGGTCGACAAAGGAAGGCTGTCCGAATAATAGGGACCCAGATAATCTTCCACCTGCATCTTCGCAAACACCTGAAAATTATCCTTCGTATTCGGCACTACAACCGTGTCATTCCATGTATATTTCGCCTTGTCCGTTGTCAGTACGGTCTCCTGGATATACGGCAACAGAGAATCATTCTCCATATCATACCCCATCCTGCGTTCCTGAGTCAAATCGTACTGCTCTCCGTCATATACCTTGGGAAGCCGGTAATGGGTAAGCTCTTTATTCCGGCTGTTGTTCACCACATACGGCTGGATAATCATCCGGGCATTGTTTTTCCCTATCTGCTGGGGCACATTGACCCCGACATTATTCAGGTAAATCACATTTCCGTACTGCTCGCCCGTAGCTTCCATAGGAAGCACGACCTTGCTGATACCGATGACATTCACGGTTTCCAGTACAATTCCGGCATCCACCTGAGTGGTAATCTCCAGCCTTCCGTTCACCTTCTCCAATACGGGCTTGCCAATGCCGACCTTAATCACCAAAGCCCCGTTCTCCGGCACTTGCACAGCATAAAAACCTGTCGGGTCGGGAATCTCATAAGAAGCTTCCATCGTCACACTGATATTTTCCTTGCTCAATTCCGCCATCAAATCTTCCGCCTCGGATACCGTATTCAAATAATAAACCCTGACATCAATCTTCTCAGGATTAAAAGGTATCGGCTTTTTCTCCCTGCGGGTCGCTTCCTGGTCCAGTACTCTGCCGGCAATCGTCTTCCGGGCCTGCGCATACATCCCGGAATGAAAAGACAGATAACCAAGTAACGGCAATGCCATGAATAAAACTTTCCACATCCTTCTCATCTTTACGACCTGTGCTACTCTGTTAAAAAAACTATTTGATTATATAAGAAATGGATACCCCCAGCTTGGTCGGAAGCAATTTGTATCCGTGAGCATTCACTTTCCCCAATCCGTCTGCCGTATAATCGTCCAGATTATCATATATGTTATACTGCTTATGGCGGAACAGGACAACCCCGAACCCGCCATAAAATTCCAGATTCATCCGTTTCATGATATGAAGCGAATAACCGACCGTCAACCCTACTCCTCCGGCGTCGCCGTTATATCTTTTCTCTCCCCATTTAATGTTATAACTGGCAGCCAGTGCCGATATGCCCACATATTCCCGCACCATAGGACGCCCGTTGAACCAGTAGCGGAACTCCGGCTGGCAACCGACAATCTTGATATCTTTCCCGTAAGGCTTATATCCCACAAAAGCAGACAAATCAAGACTCGTCCGCTCGCCGGTAACTATTTCACACCCCAAGTTCGGAACTGTTCCCAACCACATCAGGCCATTGGTCTTTACCGCAACCTGCTGTGCCGAAATATCTTGAAAACCGGCAAGGCATGCGAAAACAAGGAACAGGATTTTGATTATCTGCTTCATCATTTTATTTTTATCGATACATCGTAACATTTATTCTTATCAGCTTCCCAGGCATCTACACCGACATTGGATATAGACACGTCTTTCGGCTGGAAGTTAACCTGCAGCTTCGTGATACAGCCCGCCTTAAAAGAAATATTTATGTTGTTCGGGTCATTCGGATTGTACCTGTACACCTCATAAGCCTGCGCATTTCCCCATCCGTCCCTCACATTATAAATGACAGAACTCACCACCGTGTTGGAAGGCAGGAGAAAGGACGCGACCGGATTGCCGGTTTTCACAGGCGTCTCTTTCGGGTCGCTGTAAGTCATTGAAATCCCGTCCGGTATGGGATAGCAAATCCCATTCGGGTGTACCGGGTCATTCACTCCGATAAACTTCGGGGAGAAAGAAAGCGCCCCGTCTTCCAGGGACATATACCCGCTTTCCCCGACCAGTGCGGATACCTGTACCGATACAATATCATAATTACTCTGTGCGAGTTTCAGGCTAGTCGTATAAAAACAAAGGTCCAAACGGGCCATGGCATGCTTCAATTGAAGATGAATCGGCCTGCCGCCCACTTCCGAATAAGCTTTCAGCGTTTGCCCGGTGTACATATAGTCCTCCGTCTCACGCATATCGTCTATATTCAGTTTCCAGGGAACAGCCATCGCCACTTTCCCTTCAAACTCTTGCCGTGACGTAGTTTCCACATAGGGATAATAGGCATAGAATGCAAGTGCCGCCTTGTTCCCTCGCGGAAACCGGGCTTTATTGGCTGCCTGCAGATTATCATATCCCGAAACATAGGTATAGGGTTCATTATATAGATTTTCCTGGAACTCTTCCCGCAAGCTTTTGTCTGTCATGTTACAAGCGCTATTGTCGCCTCCCTCGACAGCAGGAATACCAAAAACGCCTATTTTGGCATTGTTCCCCAGTTCATTGACCGGGCCGCGGGTTACATCGCCTACAATATCGGTTATGACAGATGACACAACGCTGGAGCTGAAACTGATTTCAGCTCCCACGTTGTCATCGGTCTGAACCGGTCCGTCAGCCGCCTGTTCCTCCTCTTTACTGCAAGAGACGAGCAAACAAAGACATAATATTCCGGTAATCCATCGATTCATACCTAAGAAAAATACTGGTTAGTTAACTTCTTCTTCAATACTGCCTCCCGGCACCCAATCTTTCACGCTCACGTTGGAGATTTTAACCTGACGCATTCCGTATATAGTCAGAACCACCTGATAACAAGTACCGGCAGCGAAAGGAAGCTTGTCATTCGTATATAACGTGATGGCGTTCCCCTCATGCGATTCATTTTTCGGGTCCACCAATTCCATTGAGATTTTATAATAATCGGAAGGATAAACGGCAACCGCACCCGCCAGTTTCCCCTTCTGTTCTTCTCCCTGTCCGGGGAAAGGAGGAATCAGCAAGTCGTCATTACCGGTGCTTTTAAACACGGTGATGTCCTTTATCGAAGGATTGGAAGCCGTAGTCAGGGTAGAAGCCGAGTTGTTCTTATCAGCCAGAGTCAAGACCAGATTGGTCGGCACATTCTCTATGGTAATGTTTTTAACTTTCAGCTCTTCCGTGTCTTCATCCCCTTTTTTCACGTAAAAATCCAGCTTCGTCAATTTATGTTCCAAAGTAAGCGTCGGATGCAAATCTTCTATTTTATCCCCGTCTTTGAGGTGCTGGCGATAATATTTAGCATTATAGCCGTCCGCATATTTGCTGACGGCAGAACCCGCAAGGATATCCGTAGAGCCGGTCACGTCAGTATAATTTACAGTCACTTTGTTCCTGGTCTTCGTTACAGACGCTTTAGGATAACATGCATAAAAAGAAAAGCTCTTCTTCGAATCAAAAGGATAATAATACGTTTCTTCCTTTTCACCCTTAGCATCTTTCAATGTGACACTGCCTTTACTAACCGCAGCGACTATGCAGCCATTCTCCGCGTCCTTGAACAATACGGATTCGCTATCCGTCCAGTCCGCATCGCTTTCTTTCGCCAATCCTATCAACGAGATTTCTTCAGTTCCGGGCCATCCGCCGTCAGGAACCAATGCGCGGGATTGTTCAACAGCAGCCTCCACATTAACCCCGTTGAACTGAACTTCCATCAGGTCATTCTCGCCCGGAAGAACATTTTCCTGTTCTTTCACATCCTCAGAACAACTTACAAACGTAGCGCAAGCTACCATTGCAAACAATAAATTCTTTTTCATACACAATCATTAATTATATTAATATTAATAGCTTATTTCTCCATATCCGGGTCCCAGACAATATCACCGCCGGGAGTCCATTTCTCCAGTTCGGCGTTTACCGTAATCCTTTGAAGGGCACGCACCGTAATCGTTATATTGTAAGAGGAAGAAGGACTGAACTCCGTCAAGCCTCCCCCTTGGACATCCTCCGCCTTAATTGTCTTTTCATAAGTAAACAGATGATTGTTTTCAGGAATCAATGTCTGGTTATCATCTGAATCATAATATTGGGCAACGACTATCTTTATGTCATATTCCGATTCCGGCGACACCAGCAAAGCCTCGCCTACAGGCACTGCAGTCCCGTCCGGCGAATGATAGCGGCCCAACACATCTTCCAATGTCAGCCCCTCTTTCTCCACAGCGGCTTTCAATTTGGACTTCGTATCGTATTTCCCTTGATTGGCAGGCAAATAAGGATTGAACCTGCCGTCTTTCGAATTCAAATACCCGTTACTTTCCGCATTCAAATCCTGCATCGTCCTGCCATCTTCCCCCACACGCTCTTTCAGAGACAGAAAGTCCGATGCATTCTCCCAGGCAATAGCCTCTTTGCCATCCTTATACTTCTCATCGGAATAAATAAAAATCAGTTCGCCTTTCTTACGGGATTTCACCCGAATCTCACGCACATAGACTTCGGCAGCCCCTTTGTCACTCTCACCGCTCTCACGTTTCACCTTAAAAGTCAGACGGGTCAGCAAATGCTCAAAAAGCAACTTCGGATGAATCCCCTTGCGGGCTGCCTGCGCGCTATAAGCCCCGTCTCCGTTTTCACCGTTCCGTTCCGCTCTGCCGCGCAACAAATCCTGCGTCCCGTCTATCTCGAAAGGAACCGAATAATATTTCTTACCGGCATTGTAACGCCCGTCCGCATTAGCGGCACTAACGGTACCGTCGTCATAATACCCCCAAAAATCGAACTCTCCGCTCCGGGGGTAATACAAATGCCCCCTGGCATCATCCCACTCCAGGCTGCTGCTGTTTTCCGTAGCTATCCCTACCCGTCCGGCACTCTCCGTATCGGACGACTTAAACGGCCAATTGATTTTTTCTCCGGGATTCTCCATCGAAGAAGGGATTTCTCCCTTTCTCACAGAGTAAATACGCAACCTTTGTCCGCTCCACTTATTGTCAATCTCCGTTCCGTTACCGCCTACCGTACCCGTCCCCCTTGTTACGGAAACGGCATCGAAAGCGGCCGAAAGCAAAATAGGTTGCGGTACATTCTCGTTGCCGGCTCCCGTCCCGCCCCCCGTCTCATCCGGAACGGCGGAGTCCTTAGAACAAGAAACAAAAACAGCCGCCAACAACATCGTACCAAGCAAAATCTTTTTCATACATCCAATCTTTAAGATTATACAGTTATTACATTTCATGCATTTACATTTCTCCCCTCTATCCTTCAGGTTTCAAATCGATATCTCCTCCCGGTTTCCATTCCCCGATTGCCACATCCGACTCTATCCGCTGGCGTCCGTACACCCCCAAGCGGACAACATAGCCTTTCCCGCTCTCGAACGTTTCGCCCTCTTCGGGAGGATATACGTCTACCTTGAAAGTCTCCCCTTCGTATTCAGCCCCTTCCAGCTCTCCTTCCAGCCTTATCTCCAACGTATAGAACGGCTGCGGAGCCAACAGCACGGAACCTTCCAAATCTTGTCCATGCCGGTTGTAATAGAATTCCGAAGGTATTTTCTTGTCTTCTTCCCAATACGGGGCAGACTCGCTCAAATTGCCCGTAGTAGTCCGGAAAACAATATTCCCCTCTTCAACCGCTTTCTTCTGTACAAGAATAGGAGCCGTCCCCTCTTCCGGCGAATCCGTAAACCGGACACCCAGCGGATATTCCTCCGGATTATTCGTTGCCACGGTAAATACCCCTTTCGTCTGCGGATTCACCACCTTTATAGAAGCTATCTCCAACCGGTAACAGTCCGAATTTTCCCCATCCTCCAGTTCGCCTGCCGGATAAATCGCGAACCTCAAGCAAGTCAAATGGTGCTCAAACTCAAAAACAGGAGACAAATCATAATTACCGGAATACGCACTAAACGCGCAATCCAGGATTTTATCCTTATTGGGATTGTCTTTCAGCCTGTCAACCTGCACGGAAGTAGGTGTCGCCATAGAAGTCATCAAATCCTGCTGCCCGTTGATGGCGACATCGAAATAAATGCGGTCATGCGTCCGCCGGAAATTGCTTACTTCGGCATCGTCCACATAATAGGCAAAGAAATTATACGGTCTTTCCCTGTCCACTACATTGTAATAAACGGGGGCGTCCGTGTCGCCCTCCTCTTTCGTCCAGTACAGATAGGAATAGCTTTCCTGCTCTATATACGTCTCTTTTCCTCTTAAAACGGACATTTCCCCGCCCTGCTCCGTCCCGTCTTTCTTGCCCGGACGGGTAGCGTCTATCAAACAACTGTTCTCATCCGTGTTTTCCGGGTCGTCCCAGCATATACTCAAATCGGTATCCGTCCCTCTGGCAAAAGCATATACGTAGAAACGGGCATTATTCCACTGGATAAAATCCGTCTCCGATGAATTCTCGCCCGACAAAGAGCCGAATGCGCCGGTACTGCGGGTTTCCGTTACATAAGAAGCATTGCCGATTCGCAAAGTCACGGGCACGGGCTCCTGTTCATAACCTACATCCGGTTTCTGAATGTCCTCCTCCCCTGTATAAGTAGTAGACGAGCAAGATGCCAGCACCGCTCCACAAACTAGAAATAATAGAATATGTCTCCGTTTCATTTACACTCCTTGTTTAGATATCCACATCCACAAAAGCCTCGTCCCAACCTTTCACGCCGTCGGAATTTCCGGCTATCACTTTCTTCGCGTTAATCTGTATGTTATGGGAGACACGGACTGTTCCCTCATCAACAACTTTCTCGCGTATATTGGAATATCCGGTGGCCTTAGTCAGATTAGCTTCCGCAATCTCGGACGATATATTGCATGAGGTGCGTATCGTGCGTTCGCCTCCGTCCGACAGGGTGACCTTCATTGCCAGACGCAAAATTCCGGGACCCGAAATCGCATGCACATCAGGACCGGGCATCAGCCCGAAAGCGTCGATATACCCTTTATAAGTAATCGTTTTCACACGCCCGTTGCCATCCGTCTCCGTCTTCACCCCGTCTTCTTCGGTAGTCAGGAACATCCGCCTCAGAGAGTTCGTATAAAGCAGCCCGTCCGCCAAACCGACTTCCGGTATGACGCCTGCGATTTCCAGATACAATTGCGAAGGCTCCACAATCAAAGACTCGTTTCCGATACCGCTATTGTCAAAGTCCATAGTGAAAGTGAAAAAAATACGCTGGGTCAAGGCAGACGGGACGAAAGTCTGCGTATATGTCTTTCCCACAGTGAATTTCGCATAATTCACCCGGCTGACGAACACGCGCCCCGGCGAAGATACGAATTTATATCCCGGATTAAAATCCATCCATACTTTCTCCTTGTCTTCCGCATCCGGCTCCAGACTCGGATAGTCCTCCTCTTTCAACAATTCATTACACAGGCGAATCTCTTTCACACTGACCGAAGGGTCATCCAGATACTCCTGCAAGTTCAACACCTTCAACCGTTCGTCGTCCTTAGTGAAAGCCATCATAAAATATTCTCCGCCTAAAACGGGAGTTTCATCCTGCGGAACCAGATTTTCCGGTTCTTCCGGCGTTACAGGGGTCTCCGGCTCTTCCGCAGCATCTGTCTTTCCCGAAGCATCCGGCAGTGCAGCATTCCCCGTTCCGTCAGAGCTTCCCGACCCGTCAGGAGTATCCGGCGTATCGGGAACCTCCGGTACATCAGGAACATCCGGCTTCTCCGAATCGCCGGCAGGCATCAGAAAAGCCCCGTCCTCCGCACGTGTCGTAAAGCAACAATGATACGTGTTCAAAATACGCGCCGCAACCAAGTACATTTGTTCCGGTTTTTCCGAAGCATAGTCTCCCCACTCATAATTGACTTTCAGGGAAGCTACATGAGGATGCGAAGCCTCTTCACACAAATCGACCTCAGTACACCCGGCAGACAAACAAGCAAACACGGCAGCTAAACAGAATTTATATTTCCCCTTCATGCAAGACTCCTTTCCCTTTTTATTCCGACAAACAACCCTATCGCCGTAACAGCCGGCAAAGGCGGCGAGTGTAGCGGCAGTTGCCGCGAAAGGCTGCCGGCCTGTCCTTTACCCGGCATCCGCTCCAGCGGAACCATCTCTGCCTTTGCAGACAAACTATCCGCCTGCAAGCTGTCAGTCATATTCTGCAAACCCTTATCAATCAAAGAATCACCTGCTGCCTTCTCTTTCCGTTTGCTCTTTTTCTCCAGTTCCTTCCGCAGTTCTTCCGCCGCACGAATGGAATCTTTTTCCGCCTTCCTAGCCTGTTTCATCAGCAGCTTAACTTGTTCCAGCGAATCCTTCAACGCTTCCTTTTGAAGCTTTTCAGCCTTTTTCGCCTTCATAAGCGAGTCTTTTCGAAGTTCCCGCTCACGCTGTATCTTCATGCGCATCTCGTTAATGGAGTCTCTGGCGAGAGCCTGCAAACGTTTTCTCTCCAAACGGGCCTCCCTCTTCGCTTCGTCTATCTGCGTATATTTATTCTTGATGGAAGCGAAACGGTAAACAAAAGCAACCCGCAACTCGCTGATTACAGGATATGGCAAGAAATGAAAATCACGGTGTTTAGATTGGATTACAGGATAGCAATTACTCTCCGCATCGCGCCGGAACACATCATAACCCGTATAAACCATACCGACACTGGCGCCAAACTCTAAGTCCAGGCAGTTCTTCTTATAAGCATACAGCGGTATGCCGAAACCTGCCGAAACGCCCAATCCGTAAGCAGTACCCTGATAGCCGTTTTTACCGAACTTCAACGAATAATCGCATGCGTCAACATACGCGCCTATATAATAAGCGCGCCAATAACGGGGATGAAAACGTTTCCACGTAAACACATCCTCTTTCAAACGTTTAAACAGATTGACTTTCACGGAATCCGGCCGCCGGTAACTACGGGGAGAAGTACGATGATACCAACGAAATTCGGAACGGACATCAAACAGGTTATATACAATATCGGGAACATAATTCTGAGTGGAGTTCCAATTACCCCTGACCCCCAGACTCAACGTATAATGTTTATAAGGAGAATTAAACAAGTCAAATTCCGCCGTTATGTTCGGCAGCAGCAGCACCCAGTCCACAGCATTTGTCCTGAATGCCCAACGTTCCTTAAAAGGTATGGAGACTTTGGTTTTTTCCGTCGTTTTGACACGGTTATTTACCGACACCTGCCCATAAGATTGCACTGCAAAAATAAACAGTAGAAAAAAAAATACCAACCTCCATTTATTCTTACCCTCCAGTCCTGTTTTTTCCGCATTTGCAAAGATTCCCACTCTTTGTTTTAAGACGTAGTTTTCCCACTTATAACTACAATTTCCCATATTTTAGTTTCCCACTGCATTACGATAGCTTATTCACAAGCTATGTTCCCACTACTAAAGCAAAATACGAACACAAAACTTTTTTTCCCTTAATTGCCCTTATTTTATGCTTATTTTGCCAATAAATTTATTCAAGCGCAAAAATAAAGATTAAAACAAAGCTAAACAAACATCCTTTTTCACTAAATATACCTAAACAGTCAAATTTTACAATTATTTTATCAAAAATCGTGCCTAAACAGTCGTTTTTTATTACTGCAAATTCCGCCTTCCACATCGTTTCCAATACGGTAAACTGTTTTCTCAAAACCGGATACAACTGTTCCCACCGCCAAGAAGTCTCAAAAACAAGCTTTGAAAATGGAAAAACCTGCTTGCCGAAAGACGCTTCAAGACAAATCCCCCTTGTCCAGTTCTTGCTTGTTGGAGGTCAGAACTGGACAAGGGGGATACATTTTCGGTCCGGAAAGTATAAGAAACCCTATTTTTTATATTTCAGTTTCTTCCTTCGCCTCAACCGTTTACATCACAGGAAGAAGTTCACCGGTCCTTATTTTCTACAATTCCTTAAAAACACGAATGATGGAAACTCCATCTTTACACTACACAAACTTGCCAGAAAATTAATAATAAGAAATACTTATATCATCATTATAATTTTTCTCGCCCCCATAGTTGCTATGGTCATTTATCATCACTAACCTATTTTGTTCATCCCATTCATAAGCAAATTGAAACACATTAGACCAATATCCGTCACTGTCATATCTGACAGCAGAATCCAACAGATTTCCGGAAGAATCTCCTAATATATCCAACATAGATGCATATAATAAAGCCGTATTATCCGCCGTATTCACGATATCGTTATCATATCTGAAAATCATAAAATAAGGGAAATTCACAGATGCACGCGGCGTAGAAGCTGGCGAACTGCCAAAAATCACTTTATTTTCAGACTCCCCTATTTGATTAAGCTGCTTGTCATTCCAACTAAATATGATATCGTCCGTAGACACTTCTGATGAACGGATTTTACTTAAATGCCGGTTAGAATCATAGGTAAAATTTAAAACCTCCGTGTAAGAATCCCCTGTAACGCTTGTCTTCGAAACAGATTTCTTTACCGTACCGTCTTCATTCAGCGTATATATCACAGAATACGGATAATCATACTCAAGCGCACCGGTCACCTCTATCCGGTTATCGATATAGGTTACCGATATATCGGCAACATTCATATCACCCTCGTCAATCGATGTATATTTTATTCCACAAACACGTCTCAGCTTATCATACGAGAATAGATAAGCCTCACAATATCCTTCGGTCGATTTAACCGTCATTTCCCGAATCTGCATAAAAGGAAACAATTCCATACACACTTGGCTGCCGCAATCAGGACAAGACATTGTCAACATCAATCCCCCTTCCGGTCTCTTCGTAACGACTACTTTCTTATCGCCATCATCAAAATGGATATAAACTTTTCTATTCTTCAAATCAACATCATAATTGAATGGATGCAAATCCTCTTCCGAATGAAACAGCATTCCCGTACCGTCAGCCTCAAAAATTATCTTACCCTCGCGCAAATCGTGACGGCCATCAGAACAGACAAAGTCAATTGCTCCTACCCAAAGTCCGACAACAGTAAAATTCCCGTCCGGGTCATCTTCCTGTGAATCTATCCTCCGGTAGGTGACAGTCGTATTTCCATCGTCCCCCGGCTTAACCAGGATTAACGCATTTTCTGTAAGTGACTCTACCTTGAATACGTCCGACTGATCCGTATAAGTCAAAGTCAGACTCTCACCCTCGTATTCCCAAATACCTTCTCCATCATTATACCATCCAGACTCATTATCATAATCATAAACGGTGAAACTCCCATTATCCCTAAAATCATAACGCTCATGATATTCACCCGTATAAGCTCCTTGCGCCGATTCGCTTTCCCACAAACCGACCAACAATGCTTTTACACCTTCCTCATCCCCATCCTGTTTTTCATCTTTCGAACAAGACACAACTACTAAAATCAATAAGAAAATCCAAGAAATAACAAATTGTTTTTTACACATACTAATTCTGTTAAGTTTTTATTCAATTCTATATTTCACTATATATCAACTTACTTAATATCTGAACTACTCACTCAAACCCGTGTTGACTCCAATACTTATTTGAAGGCGAAATTATACAAAATTATTAATCTGAAAAAAGTACAAATATCTATCTAATATACTAAGAATGCTTTTCTTATGACTATCTTGCCGAAAAAGAAAGATAAACAGCCAATATTTTTCCTCTTTCTTTCCAAGACATAAAAAAACAGCTTACCATCTTTAATCCTTAACCGGATTCTAAGATAGTAAGCTGAATAGTACGTTTTTCCTCTATAGAGAATTAATTAAAAGAGAATGTTTAGAGAGAGAAATTATTTTTATCCTTGTTTATTTGCTTTTCTTCCACCTAACGGAATAGAAACTCCTACAAATCCATTCACAGAATTGGAATTCTTACCTAAGAACATGTAGTCGGTTCCGAGGAACAACGGACCTAGTTTCAAACCCAAACCGAATGATTTACCTGCAGACTGGATTGCAGAATAGCTGAGCGCTACGTTAAACCAGCTCTTCGGCCGATAATTTGCAGAGAATGTCAACTCCGTAAGAGCATCCGGTTGTACGAAACGAGTCGTAGACAAAACGCCAACCGCCAGTTTATTATTAAAGAATCCGTATTCCGCACCCAATACCAATGTAGAAGCCAAACGTGACTTACGGGACTCTTTAGCATCTCCTACTTTAAGCTGCAACATGTCGTAATCAAGGACATCACCGTTTGTTACACGGTCCATATATCCTTCCGTGTCACTCTGAAATTGGTTCAAGGCATTTACAACGCTTGCCGGATCATTACTGTTAATCATTCCCGCATAAGACTTTCCTTCAATATTAATCGGGTCCGGATTAGCCGATGCTATCTTCGTGCTTGACTTCGACCAGGAGATAAAACCTAAATCCAGAATAGACGCAGATACAGTCAAGTTGTCCAGAATCTTATAAGAAGCTCCCAAATCAATACCGAAACCGTAACCGGCAATCCCCAAATCATCACCGTTGAAATCGAAATCAGTAACATAATCCTTACCTTCTTCCTCTTTCAAGTCCAAACCCTTAAAAGAGCTTTTCAGTTCGGCCCCTACTGCCAGGTTAGCATGATAATCGTTGAATTTAGTTTTCAGTTCCTCGATTTTTGCAGCAGCTCCATCACCTAAACCTGCCCAATAATCAGAATTCGACCAATCTGCAATTTCCGCATCAGTCGGTAAGTTGGCGCTCATTGCAATATTATTAAGTTTCAATTCCATATTACCGACACCCAATAACACTTTTACCCGTCCGCCAACTGTCAAACGCTTGTTAATCTGACGTGAAAGTCCTAACCCGACTTCCGCATAAGCGTTAATATTCAATTGCTGGCCGCTAATATCATAACTACTATTCCGCCAATTTTCCTCTATCGTCTCCATCTCGTTCAGGAACGTAAACATGGATTTAGTCAGATTCGCCCCGATATCCGTACGAAGTCCGATATTAAACGACCAGAAATTCTTTCCTTTATACCATCCGGCCGAAAGAATCTCCGTGCTGAAATTCACATTCAACGTATTATTGTCTTTCAGACGATTCATGAAATCCGGCTTAGTATAAAAATCATCGCCATCGTCAATAATATCAATAATATCCTGATAACCTAACGAAGTAGAACCGACAGTGGCGTTTACCGCACCGATAACCGGAAGATTAAAATACCCCTTAGTCGGCGTCAAAGCCGGATTCAACTGTTGGCGGTAATGCGTCCCTTCCATAAAATAAGAAGTACGTAAAAACTGTGCATTTGCAGGAATGACACCCATTAACATAATAAAGGACACTCCAAGGAGTTTCACCGACGAAAGTAGCTTGTTCGTTGCCATGATTTTAAACTTTTTAATTCTTATTATTGTTCGCAAATATATAGCATTTCAATAACAAATAAAAGCACAGAGCAACACTTTTTTAGCCTAAACAGAACAATTTTACGGTTAAACGTAATAAAATCGTGCTTATATTGCAAAAAAATGTAGAAATTAAAGTGTAGGAAAAATCTGCCGGCCCTAAAAATCCAGGGAAAGTTGTCCGCTTCCCAACAAATTAAAAGTCATTCGATGGTAAGGAGTCGTACCGTACTCGGCGATGGCGGCACGATGTTTCTTAGTAGGATACCCCTTGTTACGGTTCCAGTCATAACAAGGATACTCTTCATGAAGACGGTTCATATAATCGTCACGGTAAGTTTTAGCCAGGATAGAAGCGGCGGCTATCGAAAGATACTTTCCATCGCCTTTGACTACTGTAGTATGGGGAATGCCGGGATATTTGTCAAAACGGTTCCCGTCAATCAGCAAATGCTCCGGACGTACGGCCAACCGGGCCACAGCACGATGCATGGCGAGAAAAGAAGCCCGCAAAATATTGATTTCATCAATCTCTTCGGGAGAAACGACCCCGACCGCCCAAGCTACCGCCTCCCTCTCAATCACCTCACGGAGAGCATAACGCTGTTTCTCCGTCAGTTGCTTGGAATCATTCAGCAATCCGTTCTTAAAATCTTTAGGAAGAATGACGGCTGCGGCATATACGGAACCCGCCAGGCAGCCGCGTCCCGCTTCGTCACACCCCGCTTCTATCAAAGTCTCATTCAAATAAGGTAACAACATTGTTTCATACATTTCAATCCCCGCAAAAATACGCAAAATAATCAGATTAAAAAGACTATATCCCGAACAACTGAAACAATCATGCGGCTAAAGAGACGGATTCCCCTCCCTTTAACCGCATGACCGCTTCAAACTGCCAACTCTTTTCTTCCTCAATTGACAGCCGCCAGCACCGTTTCGCTGTAATACCTCTCGGTCACACCATGATATGTTTCACTGTAATCCTCAATCACAGTCAGCCTGTTTCCGGAAAACTCCAAGGCAGCCCATTCATCTTCCAGCCAACTTTCTCCCCAGGCATAACAAATCGTCTTATCAGCCTTATTTTTCCATTTCCACTTCGCCATATCCACTGTTCCGTCCTTATAATAGACTAAATAAGTCCCGGCCTTCGAGAATAATATCTGAAGCGGAAATGCCGTAAGTTCCTCCATATTGCCATCATCATCGGGAGCATAAGGATTTTCCGGCGTCATTGTAGCATCATAAACCTTCTCGCCGTTCACATACTCCACATCACGTACGGACACAATATTCCAGGTACGGCACAATTGATTGTTCAGCTCATCATCTTCCAGTTGCTCCTCCTTCTCGACTTCCAAAGAGACAGACTCCGTTTCACCCGCCAGCGTAAGTTCAAACCCCGCTATGATATCCCCTTCATAAATAATCTCCAACGTCCCGAAATTTTCCAGATGAAGGATGTTCCCGTCTTGAGTATATTTTCCATAGATAATATATCCGTTTACATTCCGCGTAGACGCAACTCCGGAACCATTACGCAAGAAAGAAGGACGACCGTACTGCCCGCCTGCCGACAAGCTCCGCACCGGGGAATTCTGTTTTAACTCTATGATGTAATTCCCGCTTGCCCCCAATTCTATGGATTGATATTCGCTTGAAGCGTTCGTAACATTATACTTACCGCTTATTCCTTCATAAGGAGACACCCCCAGACTGACACCCTCGTCGTCGTCACCGCCGCAAGACGTAAAATTTACTCCCAACGCGACCAAACAAAAGAAAAGAGAAAAATACTTTAACCATCCCATAACAAACACATATTTTGCCTATGGCCCCCTCTTTAGGCATTTTCTAAAAAGCATAGTGCAGGGACCTCTCCAAGAGGCATTTAGCCCTTATCGACACATACTGTTTACCTAGGACAAATATATCAATATATCCAAATACGGGAAAACCGGTTCCTCCGGACATCTGAGTAGAATGCCCTTATCTACGCCTACCTGGTCAAAATAAATGAGTGAGAGATTCAAAAAAACGCCTGGCAAAACGAACCCGAAATAGAAAAACGAACCCCTCCGCCACCCATAAAGCAGCCTCAAGAAAATCCCCTTATTTGAACCCTCATTCAACGAATATCGGGTAAAATAAGGGGATGATTCTTCTAAAAAATTCCAAACCGGAAGATTATCAGTCCTTAGAATCTATTTCCGGACAACCTCACCGGACAAGGCGTGCCGCCATGCCCATATAACCGTCAGAACAAACTCCACGCGACAGTCAGCCCTGCCATGACGATGGCAACCATGCTCATCAGTTTTATCAATATATTCAGACTGGGGCCGGATGTATCCTTAAACGGATCGCCTACCGTGTCCCCGACCACTGTCGCCTTATGGACTTCGCTGCCTTTACCGCCGAAATTCCCCTCTTCCACATACTTCTTCGCATTATCCCACGCACCGCCGGCATTCGCCATGAAGATAGCCAATACGAAACCGCTGCTCAAACCGCCGATTAACAGGCCGAGCACACCGGGAACGCCGAAAACAAGCCCCGTAAAGATAGGAGCGATAATGGCAATCAGGGAAGGCACGACCATCTCGCGCTGCGCCCCTTTCGTAGAAATAGCCACACAACGCTCGTAATCCGGTTCGGCCTCTCCCGTCAGAATTCCTTTAATCTCACGGAACTGGCGACGCACTTCATCTACCATATGCCCTGCCGCACGTCCCACCGCATTCATCGTCAAGCCACAGAACAGGAAAGCCATCATAGAACCGAGAAACATGCCCGAAAGGACTTTCGGATTCATCAGATTCACTTCATAATAATTCATGAAGTCGATAAACGTCGCATGTGCCACACTGACAGTCTCCCCGTTCGGGAAAGTCAAATCCGCATGTCCGAGACGAGTCAGTCCGATGCGTATCTCCTCAATATAAGATGCAAGCAAAGCCAGCCCCGTCAATGCGGCGGAACCAATCGCAAAACCTTTTCCGGTCGCAGCAGTCGTATTTCCGAGAGAATCGAGCGCGTCGGTACGTTTGCGTACTTCCTCGCCCAAGCCGGACATCTCCGCGTTGCCGCCCGCATTATCGGCAATCGGGCCATACGCATCCGTCGCCAAAGTAATGCCCAATGTAGAAAGCATGCCGACAGCGGCGATACCGATTCCGTACAGTCCCATGCCTATGTCAGTGAAATCGCCTGCGGCAGCCAACAGGTAAGAAGCGATAATGCCCACCACGACTGCAATGACAGGAATAGCCGTAGAAAGCATGCCCAGGCCGATGCCGGAAATGATTACCGTGGCAGGACCGGTTTTGCCGCTCTCGCTCAATTTCTGAGTAGGACGGTAAGACTGCGAAGTATAATACTCGGTGGAACGGCCAATCACGATGCCGACCAACAAACCGACCACCACGGCACAAGAAATCCATACCCAGTTCTGCAACTGCAAAAGCCACAGAATAAAGAAAGTGGCAATCACGATAAGCACGGAACTCAGGTTCGTGCCGAATGCCAATGAGCCCAGCAAATCCTTCATCTTCGCATTTTCTTTCGTGCGGACGGCGAAGATACCTATGATGGAAAGGATAATCCCCACAGCGGCAATCAGCATCGGGGCAATGACAGCCTTAAACTGCATCGCCGTATCCGAAGAATGGATAAAGGCGGCGGCTCCCAATGCGGCGGTCGCAAGAATCGAACCGCAATAAGATTCGTACAAATCGGCGCCCATGCCTGCCACATCGCCGACATTATCCCCCACATTATCGGCAATCGTCGCCGGGTTGCGCGGGTCGTCTTCGGGGATTCCCGCTTCCACCTTTCCTACAAGGTCGGCTCCCACATCGGCAGCTTTCGTATAAATACCGCCTCCCACACGGGCAAAGAGCGCCTGGGTGGAAGCTCCCATACCGAAAGTCAGCATCGTGGTAGTAATGACACAAAGTTTATGAGTCGGCGACAGCGCATCGGCGGGAATCACCTCATTCAGCAGCAGATACCAGAAAGAAATGTCAAGCAAGCCGAGTCCGACCACCACCAGTCCCATTACCGCACCGCTCCGGAAAGCGATTCTCAATCCGGCGTTCAGCGAACCCCGTGCGGCATTTGCCGTACGTGCCGACGCATAAGTAGCCGTCTTCATTCCGAGAAAGCCGGAAAGCCCGGAAAAGAAACCGCCCGTCAGGAAAGCGATGGGAACCCATGCATTCTGGACATGGAAACCATACGCCATGATTGAGAACAAAACAACCAGCCCCAAGAACACGCAACCGACAATCTTATACTGTTGTTTCAGATAAGACATGGCGCCTTTGCGCACGGCAGCGGCGATTCTTATCATTTGGGAAGTGCCTTCGCTCTCTTTCATCATTTGCTTATGGAAGTAATAAGCAAAACAGAGGGCCAACACGGAAGCGGCTGGAACCAGCCAGAAAAGAATGTTGTCCATAGATTCAAAATTATTAAAGGGTTTACGGTCGCTAAAAGTATGGAAACCAATCGTAAAAAGCAAGTAAAGAAGAAAGAATTTGTTTGTTTTTCATACACGGCGCCATCAAAAGGCAATGTCTTTTTCCGTTTATATGAGTGCAACGGGCATCCCCACCAACCGTTTATATATAAACATCCTTTTGCGGATATGCCGATATATAACTATCCGTATGGAGTATCTGGTTTAGTTGACATATACCGGAAATAAGGTGACAAGCACAAGAAGTTCCGTATGAAAAATGCAACGGGCGGATATCCCTGCCATAAAAACCGGTTATTCCGGAACACTGTTGTCCCCGTCATGCGAAAAGCCCGGAATACATCGCCCGCCAGCAATTATACGATACCCCCGCCGCCCCTCCTGCCGTTGCAATAAAGGGAAGCTTTCAGATTATACGGTATGAACATACCAACCTTATCCAGTGTAATGACAACTTATGCAGGAATTACAAAGGGGATAAGTAAACTTATTTAGTTTTTTAAAGATATCGAGTAAACCAATTTAGGCATAACAAGCAAAGTTGTCAACTAAATCCAGTACAGTACACCCCTATCAGGCAATTATCGGTTTCCACTTATTGGAACTATAGTTTCACCTGATAGAAACTAAAGTTTCAATAGAAAGAAACTACAGTTTCAACCGCCAGAAACTAAAGTTTCCAAACTATGGAAACTACAGTTTCTCGGTGTGGAACAAACAGTTTCAAGCGGTGGAACCTATCGTTCCTTCATAATGAACCGGACGAAACGACACGACGCATCCCCAAAACGGCTGTCCGCCGGTTCATATCCGGATACGGTTGTCCATATTCATTTATTTTTTTACCCGGCCCGCACCGGCCATTCCCGACCGGAATCCGGAAATCCCGGATGGGGAACGCCTTACAACTTACCATAAAAAAGGAAACCGCCCGATGCGCCCGTAACCGGAACCGCATGAGCAGGACAAACGGGAACCGTTTCGTTCCCATTTATCATATAATTCGGCACAAGCATCGAATTCCGGGTTGTACATAACGAATTATCCTTATCTTTGCGGTGTCTCCTTATGACCGAAAACAAACTGATACCTAATATTATTTATCTTAAAAAAACCATGAAGAAACTATTTGCACTACTAATGGCCTGTTTTACACTGGCGCCGATGAATGCGCAGGAAAAGAACGTTATCCGCATCACAACGGACAACACGGACTTAATCCTCCAGGTGGCCCCGAACGGACGCCTTTATCAAGCTTACCTCGGCGACAAACTGCTGAATGAACGGGACATCGACCATTTCTCTCCTTATGTGAAAAGCGGCAGTGACGGAAGCGTATCCGCCCGCGGTTGGGAGGCATATCCGGGGTCCGGCGCAGAAGATTATTTCGAACCGGCCGTAGCCATCACCCATCATGACGGCAATCCGAGCACCGTCCTCCGCTATGTCTCCTCCGGGCAGAAAGCCGTGACAGGCGGAACAGAAACGGTTATCCGACTGAAAGACGACCAATATCCGGTGGAAGTCACCCTGCATTATATCGCTTACCCGAAAGAGAACGTCATCAAAACGTGGAGTGAAATCAAACACAATGAAAAGCGTTCTGTCACCCTGTGGCGCTATGCTTCCGCAATGCTCTACTTTTCAGGGAATGAATATTACCTGACCGAATTCAGCGGCGATTGGGCGAAAGAAGCGCAAATGAGCACGCAGCCCTTGCGGTTCGGAAAGAAAGTAATCGACACCAAGCTGGGAAGCCGCGCCGCCATGCACGCCCACCCGTTCTTCGAACTCGGCATCGAACAACCGGCACAGGAGGCACAGGGTCGCGTGATGCTGGGCACTATCGGATGGACCGGGAACTTCCGGTTCACCTTCGAGGTGGACAATGCGGGCAATCTCCGCGTAATCCCCGCCATCAATCCTTACGCATCCGACTACGAGCTGAAAGCGGACGAGGTATTCACGACTCCCGAATTCATATTCACGTTCAGCAACAACGGTACGGGTGAAGCCAGCCGTAACCTCCACGCCTGGGCGCGCAACTACCAACTGAAAGACGGACAAGGAGACCGCCTTACGCTGCTGAACAACTGGGAGAATACTTATTTCAACTTCAATGAAGAGCTACTCTCCGGACTGATGAAGGAAGCCAAACATCTCGGTGTAGACATGTTCCTTCTGGACGACGGCTGGTTCGGTAACAAACACCCGCGCAACAGCGACAACGCCGGCCTGGGCGACTGGGAGGCGATGAAAGCCAAACTGCCCGGCGGCATTCCCGCTCTTGTAAAATCCGCCAAAGAAACCGGAGTGAAATTCGGTATCTGGATTGAACCGGAAATGGTGAATCCCCGGAGCGAGCTATTCGAGAAACATCCCGACTGGGCTATCAGGCTGCCGAACCGGGAGACTTATTATTACCGGAACCAACTGGTACTCGACCTGAGCAATCCGGAAGTGCAGGACTTCGTTTTCGGCGTGGTAGACAATATCCTGACCGGGAATCCGGAAGTGGCTTTCTTCAAATGGGACTGCAACTCTCCGATTACGAACATCTACTCTCCATACCTGAAAAACAAGCAGGGACAGCTTTACATCGCCCATGTACGCGGCATCTACAACGTCCTGAAACGTGTGAAAGAGAAATACCCGGACGTGCCGATGATGCTCTGCTCCGGCGGCGGTGCGCGCTGCGACTACGAAGCCCTGAAATATTTCACGGAATTCTGGTGCAGCGACAATACCGACCCGGTAGAACGTTTGTTTATCCAATGGGGATTCTCGCAAGTTTTTCCGGCAAAGGCGATGTGTGCGCACGTGACTAGCTGGAATAAAAAGACTAGCGTGAAGTTCCGCACCGACGTAGCCAGCATGTGCAAGCTCGGTTTCGACCTTGGGCTGAAAGAGCTGGCCCCGGACGAACTGGCTTTCTGCCAAAACGCTGTCGCCAACTGGAAACGCCTGAAGAAAGTAATCCTCGACGGTGAGCAATACAGGCTGGTTTCGCCTTACGACGGCAACCACATGTCGGTGATGTATGTCTCTCCGGACAAGGGCAAAGCTCTTCTTTACACTTACGACATCCACCCACGATACGGGGAGAAACTGCTCCCGGTGAAATTGCAGGGACTGGATGCGAAGAGGATGTACAAAGTGAAAGAAATCAACCTGATGCCGGGCAAGAAGTCCAATCTGGCTGCCGATGAAAAGACGTATTCGGGAGATTATCTGATGAAGGCGGGGCTTCATGCTTTCACGACGGAGCAGACTTTCAGCCGCGTGATTGAACTGACTGCCGAATAAAGGACTAATAACCGGACAAAAATTTGGCTAGTCTTAAACAACCGTTGCAGTTTTCGTACAGAAATAAAAGAATGAATGCACCATAAAAAGGGAGTGTGTCGAAACTAAAATGAACACTCGAAGCAGTTACAGAATCTAACTGATAAACATAAAAATAGCCGTATCATTACTCAAAAACAGAGAGTTGATACGGCCTTTTTATTGCCGATAAAGAGCGCCAGGTTTCAGATAAAGAGCGCCAGGTTTCAGATAAAGAGCGCCAGGTTTCAGATAAAGAGCACCGGGTTTCAGATGAAGAACGCCAGGTTTCAGATAAAGAGCGCCAGGTTTCAGATAAAGAGCGCCAGGCTTCAGATAAAGAGTGCCAAGTTTCAGATAAAGAGCGCCAGGTTTCAGATAAAGAGCGCCGGGTTTCAGATGAAGAACGCCAGATTTCAGATAAAGAACGCCAAGTTTCAGATAAAGAGCACCGGGTTTCAGATAAAGAGCACCGGGTTTCAGATAAAAAGTTCATTTCCCCTAAAATTGAATTCTGATACACTCCCTGAAAACAGCCGAGAGGGGAAAGAGTCCCAGCATTCCACTTCGGGAAAAAGCGGTTTCCAGATTGAACCGGCTGACCGCCTCCCCCCCCTTCAACGGCGGAAAGGGACTGTATTAAAACCCGTTCCGCCGCAATTGTTTTTTCATCCGTTCACAGTCCATTTGGCTATCAGGCTTTTCAAATGCGCGCTATTTATCGGTTTGGGCAAGAAATCGCTACCTCCTGCCTGCAGCGCGTTCACTTTGTCTTGCTCGAAGGCAAACGCTGTGGTGATAATAATCGGAATTTCCTTATCTTGCTTGCGGATAAGAGCCGTAGCGGTCAACCCGTCCATAACCGGCATCTTTATATCCATCAGAATCAGGTCCGGATTCCATGACCGGTACATTTCCACCCCTTCCTTCCCGTTTTCGGCATGTTGCAGCTCATAGTTTTTACGCAGGATGGAAGCGAGCAGAAAGTAGTTGCTTACATTATCTTCTACAATCAGGATACGCGGCTTACGGATTTCTCCTCCGGCAGTTGCCGGGACGTGGGAATTGCCGGAAAACAAGCCGGATTCGTCCGAAGGCGTATCATCCTGTTCCGGACATATCCAAGGAAGGGTAAACCAAAAGGTGGAACCCGCTCCCTGTTCACTTTCCACACCGATATGGCCGCCCAACTGCTCTATGATGCTTTTACAGATAGACAAGCCGAGCCCGGTTCCCTGCACGAAATCGTTCAGTTTGACAAAACGTTCGAAGATGGAGCCAATCTTATCGGAAGGGATGCCTGTCCCCGTATCGGTGACATAGAAACGGAGCATGTTGCCGGGAGCAATCTCATATCCCAACGTGATACTTCCCCGGAAGGTAAATTTCAACGCATTGTTCACAAAATTGGTAATGACTTGCGTCAAACGATTCTTATCGCCGTGCAAATGGCACTCATCCCGACACCCGCCCCGCAACAGGCTGACATTTTCAGGAACTTTCATCCGGTAAGACAGGACAATCTCATCCATCATCCGGTTGACGTCTACATCCCCGAAAACAAAATCAAACGTGCCGGCTTCTATTTTAGACAGGTCGAGAATATCACCGATAAGTTGCAGCAACAGCTCCGTATTTTCACGGACAATCACCATATATTCCAGGCGCTCGCTTGCCTTTTCCGTATCCACCAGCAAATCGGCAAATCCTACGATGGCATTAAGCGGGGTGCGTATCTCATGGCTCATGTTGGCAAGAAAGGCACTTTTCAGGCGGTCCAGAGTTTCGGCACGGTTTTTCGCTTCGATGAGTTTTTCTTCCATCTCTTTCAGCTCGGTGATGTCGTAATTGATGCCGACCAACTCAATGATGCCTTCCTCCGGGCGGTAATCCCTGACTAAAAGGTTGGCGCAACTCCACGTATAGCTGTCATTCTTCCGGCGGATACGGAGATTCTCGCGAAACTTCCCGGATGTCCCCCTCCGGGCTTCTTCCAGAAAAGCGTTTATCTTCCTGCCATCTTCCGGATAAATAAATTCGTGTGAGGCGAACAGTTCTTTCAACGGCTGGTCTTTGGAAGCGCCCATATTCAGATACCAACTGTCGCTGGCATACCCTTCTTCCTGAATGAGGTCATACCGGGCATATCCCACCTTGGCATAGTCGCCTGCAAGCGAGAAGAACTCCTCGAACTCCATAATGCGGCTTTGGGCATTCCGGGTTTCGGTATTATCTATCACCAGAATGAGGTAATTGATTATTTTTCCTTCACTGTTGTGCAACGGCATTATCTTGGTAATCAACGCGCGCGTCCCTTTCTGAGGCGTTTCATAGTAATCCGCCATCTTATCAAAACTGTAATTGAAAGAAAGGTCGATGGTTCCGCCGAGACGGATTTGGTCTCTCAGCTCCTTATTGGCAAGCGGGTGTTCAAACAGGTTGATGCCCAACAAATCTTCCTTTTTTGCAACCCCGAATATTTCAGCATCTTTGTCATTGACTTCTATCAGCACGCCTTCCGCATTATAGAGTTCTATCCCGGCAGGTATGCAGGACAAAAGCCACTTGAAATACTGGTGTTTGTTTTCGGCCTCTTCAATGGAATATCTCAATTTCAAACAAATACTGATTATGTTGGCTATGGAGGTAAACCAAAGGGATTCGTCTTGCTTCCACAAAGGCTTGTGCGTAACAAATTCGATTCCCATATATCCCCATACTCCGCCGTCGGACAACAGAGGAAGAAGTATGACTGAAACCACGTTCCTGTCTTTCATCCACTCAAGCCTCCTGCCTCCCTCAGGCGGTATGTCCGCTATATCCGACATAATCGGAATGCCCGCCGTCAACTTGCCATACCACCAGTCTGACCGGTCAATGAGGTCGCACGTATTTTCATGGCGGACGGAATTATTTTCTTCCCTGCCCACTTCATATATACAGTTCTCGCCGGCATCATTCTTCCCGAACTCTATAATATAGGTATAGTCAGCATCAAACCGGGTCAATAATTCTTTCAGTATCATGCGGATAGCCACAGCCGTATTCTTCTCCTGCAGAAAAACAAGCAACGCTTCGGATACGGACGTTTGCCAGTAGAGCATACGCTCAAGGCGTTTGCCCCAACCGGATTCCATATAGTTCGCTTCTTCCCTGCTCAATAGCTGCAACATGCCTGTACGCCGGTTAGCGCCCTGCCCGCCGGCGGCGCGCATGAGCACCCAGACTTTTCCTTCAGGCGTGATGACGGGGAAACGTTGTTCGGCTGCCTTGCCGCTGTCTTTATCAAACAGGCCGGAATCATCCAGCAGGCCCCGGTATTCCTCCGGGAGCAGCTCGCGGAAGTTACGGAAAGAAATCTCATTCTCACCGCCAGCCAACCCTAACAACCGGGATACAAAATCAGACAGAATATACGCTTCCTTATCATAGTCGGCTTCCCACCAGCCTATATTTGCCGTGGATATCACCTCTTCCCAACGGGAACTGTCTTCTCTAATCTTATTATTCATGATAACATCTTTTATTTCCATTCCCTTGAGATTTCAAAAACACCTTCTTCTTTGAGGCGAAAGCCTCTGCCCGGCAATCCAATCGTGCTTGAAGCCGCCAAAAAGCAGTTGAACCGCTAAGCGGACATACTACTTTCCAAAGGTCCGTATTAAAATCTATAAAAAAGAAAGATTTAATAGAAAAGAAAGTCCATTTATTGCCAATAATGTCCAATTATTGATACATTTGTAATGTTTAACGTTTACAGGGTCCCGATAGTGCTCCGTATTATCAACAAAACAAAATATGAATGATATAAAATGCCGTGAAATACGATGCGGAACAGCATTGGAACTTATTACTTGCATTGACTGGTCTACGGACTTCGCCTGCAAAGAGAACATGCCTTACGATAAACTGGAGCCTGCTGTCGGCCGCTCGTTCAGGATGGACGGAAGCGTATTCATATTGTGTATCAGGGGGACGCTGACGATAACGCTGAACACGGACAGATATGTGATAAAAGCAAACGACATGATTGTGTTCCTGCCTCATAGTTTCATAAAGGTCAACGCTATCTCGCCGGACACTCTAATCTCTTTTTCGGGTTTTTCTTCTGAAATCGCCGCAGACGGCAACTTTTTCCGGACGTTTCACCAGACAATACCTGATTTCCACCATTCGCCGGTTCTTTCGCTGTCTGCTGATATGGCGTCTTTCTTCCAACAGTCTTTCTCCTTGTGGAGGAAGCTGTACACGATACCTGAAATCATCATGGACAGGAATATGGCAAAAGATATCATGCACACCTCTTTCCACATCATTCTCCGCCTGTACAAGCAGCATGCGGCTACCCGCAGGCTCCGGAAAGAAATGATGCCCCGGACCCACCACCAAACCGCCCATTCGTTCGTCCGCTTATCAATGCAATATTACGCTTCCGAACATAGCCTGATTTTTTATGCCGGCAAGATGAATATTTCCGTACCGGGATTATGCCGCATCGTCAAAAAGGAAATCGGAAAGACCCCGCAGGAAATCATTTCTTCCTTTATTATCGCAGAGGCGCAAACACAATTGAGAACAACCGGCCGCTCGATTAAAAATATCGCGGCTTCTCTCGGCTTTTCCAGCTCGACAAGCTTTTGCCGCTTTTTCCGGAACAAGATGCTGGCAAGCCCTCTCGAATACAGGAAGGGAATTTCTGCCACGTGATATGTCCGGCCGCCGCTTTTCCGGACTAAAGGCCCGGTCTCTCGAAAAAAGTTGCAGCTATACCGTAACGTTTTACGATATAGCTGCCATTAATGTTAAAGAGAGAGAATTTATAATATAAGCACGGTCTCACGACCCTCCTGATATTCGCTATCCGATTTCTTTATTTATTAGACGCACGGGAAACGGAATCACTGCATTCCAAGAGTCCTTTTTTTAGTTAAAGAATAAAAAAAGGGGTATGCAGAACGCCATTTCGGAAAAGACGGACTTCCGTCCGGGAACCCGGCAGCCTCATCTTCCATAAAAAAACCCGTATCATTACTTTGAAGGATGCAATGCACTCCGGAAATTTTGTGTCCGGCTTTCGGGATGCACTCCGGTAAAGCGTGATACGGCTCTTTCGCATTTATCAACTGCAATCTATAACTTTTCAGAGCGCCCGGTTCAGTTTCGCGCACCCTTCCTTTTTTTTAAAACATCTGACTGACACGCTCAATCCCCGCCACCAGCGCATCGATTTCCGATTTCGTATTGTACATGGCAAACGAAGCTCTCACCGTTCCTTCGATGCCGAGCCGCTGCATCAAAGGCTGCGCGCAATGGTGTCCTGTGCGGACGGCGATGCCCAGGCGGTCCAGCAATGTGCCCAAATCAAAATGGTGGATGTCTCCCACCAGGAAGGAGATGACGGCTCCCCGTTCGGCCGCTTCACCGAATATGCGCATTCCGGGTATCTCTTTCAGGCGTTGCAAAGCATAAAGGGTCAGACTGTGCTCGTGTTCCGCGATTTGTTCAATGCCGTATCCGCTCACATAGTCCAGGGCTTTCGCCAGTCCGGTCGTACCGATGTAATCGGGCGTGCCGGCCTCAAACTTAAAAGGAAGTTCATTGAATGTCGTTTTCTCGAAGGAGACGTGCCGAATCATTTCTCCTCCTCCCTGGTAAGGCGGGAGGCGTTCCAGCCACTCTTCTTTTCCATAGAGCACGCCGACCCCGGTCGGACCGTATATCTTATGTGCGGAGAACACCAGGAAATCGGCATCCAAATCCTGCACATCCACTTTCATATGGGGAATGGACTGGGCGGCGTCTGCCAGAAGAGGCACGCCGTGGGCATGGGCGACAGCCGCCATCTTTTTCACCGGATTCACCGTACCCAGCACGTTTGACACATGGGCTACACTGACAATCTTCGTACGTTCGGAGAATAATTTCACGTATTCGTCCAGCAGAAGTTCTCCTTTGTCGTTCATCGGAATCACTTTGATGACAATCCCTTTGCGGGTCGCCAGGAGTTGCCAGGGGACGATGTTGCTATGGTGTTCCATAACGGAGACAATCACTTCATCGCCTTCTTCCATGAACTCGTCTCCGAAACTGGAAACGAGCAGGTTGATGCTTTCCGTGGTTCCCCGCGTGAAGACTACTTCATTCGTGCTGCGGGCATTGATGAACCGGCGCACCGTCTCGCGGGACGCTTCATGCAGCTCCGTAGCTTGCTGCGAAAGGTAATGCACGCCGCGGTGTACGTTTGCATTGACGGAATAGTATTCGTCGACCAATGCATCGACTACCAGGCGGGGCTTTTGGGTCGTGGCGCCGTTATCGAAATAGACCAACGGCTTGCCGTACACCGTGCGCCCCAATATCGGAAAATCCTCACGTATCTTTTGAATATCCATCTTGTTCTTTATTATCATTTACAGATTGCACATCCCTGGCATTTATTCAACTCGCCCCGGAAACGTTTCTCGACCAACAAGTGCAGGCGGTCTTTCAACGCATCCAGCCGAATCGTATCGATAACTTCATTGACAAAGGCGAACATCAGGAGCAGGCGGGCTTCTTTCTCGTCAATCCCGCGCGAACGCATATAGAATAAGGCGTTTTCGTCAAGCTGCCCCACTGTCGCCCCGTGAGAACATTTCACATCATCGGCGTAAATCTCCAGTTGGGGTTGCGTGTACATTCTCGCGTCGCGCGTAGCGCAGAGGTTCCGGTTGGTCTGCTGAGAGTTCGTACGCTGGGCGCCGGGACGTACCAGCACCAGCCCGGCAAAAGCTCCTACCGCCTGTTCGTCAAGCACGTACTTGAACAGTTCGTTGCTGGTGCAATCCGGAACGGCGTGGTCAATGCTCGTATGGTTGTCCACGTGCTGGTTTTTATCGGCGATTGCCATGCCGCAAAGATTGATTTCGGCGCCTTCCCCGCCCAGCATCACTTCGGTGGTGTTGCGGGTAGTGCCGTTATGCAATGTCATGCCGTTCAGCAACACATTGCTGTGCGCCGCCTGCCTGACGTACAAATTACTGAAACGGACCGTGCTCGTATGTGTCTCTTCCAGCTCGTACATATCGAATACCGCATTCTCGCCGACGAAGACTTCTATCACTTGCGTCGCAAGGAAATTCACATTGTCCATCGCGTGGTCGCAAATCAGCAAGCGTGCCTGCGCGCCTTCTTCCAGGACAATCAGCACCCGGCGGTTCACCATAAAGTTGACATCCGCACGAAGGATATTCACCAACTGGACCGGTTTTTCCACAATGACATTCTTCGGCACGTAAAAGATAACGCCGTCTTGCGCAAAGGCGGTATTGAAAGCGGTCACTCCGTCGCCGGAGGTATCCGCCAGCTTGCCGTAGTATTTTCTCACCAACTCCGGATGCTGCAAGGCGACCTCTTTCAAGCTGCCGAATATGACTCCTTCCGGCAGATGTGTTTTCGGAAGCGCCTTATTATAGAAAGCGTCATTGACTACAAAGTACAAGGCGGTACTCATGTTCGGCACATCACACTTGAACACTTCATACGGATTGACGGGAATGGACAGGCGGTTCAGGTTCAGCCCGAAGTCCGGCTCAAAGAATTTGCTTACATCCGTATATTTGTACTTCTCCAGCTTGCGGGTCGGGAATCCGAGCCGTTCAAAATCGGCGAAAGCGGCGGCACGGGGAGCATTCAGCGCTTCCGCACTATGCTTGCAGATGATGGCTTCCGTCTGCGAGAAGAGCTCTATGTATTGTTGTTCCGCATTCATCGTTATTCTCCCAGTTCTTTCTTAATCCAATCATATCCTTTCTCTTCCAGTTCCAAAGCCAGTTCCGGACCGGCAGTCTTTACGATACGGCCTTTATAAAGCACATGCACGATGTCCGGCTTAATATAGTCAAGCAGACGCTGGTAGTGGGTAATGACGATGGTGCTCGTCTGGGGAGTCTTCAATTTATTGACTCCTTCCGCCACAATGCGCAATGCGTCGATGTCCAGTCCGGAGTCGGTCTCGTCAAGGATGCTCAAACGGGGTTCCAGCATCGCCATCTGGAAAATCTCGTTCCGTTTCTTTTCACCGCCAGAGAAACCTTCGTTCACCGAACGGTTGGCCAGCTTATTGTCCAGCTCGACAACCGCACGTTTCTCACGCATCAATTTCAGGAACTCGCTGGCGGTCAGTGCGGGCAAACCTTTATATTTGCGTTGCTCGTTGACGGCGGCACGCATAAAATTCACCATGCTCACTCCCGGAATCTCCACCGGATACTGGAAGCTGAGGAAAATGCCTTCATGGCTACGGTCTTCCGGACTCAGCTCCAACAGGTTTTTCCCGTAAAAGGTAACCGTGCCTTTCGTTACCTCAAAAGCCGGATTCCCCACCAGAACGGAGGAAAGGGTACTCTTACCGGAACCGTTCGGCCCCATAATCGCATGTACTTCGCCCGGTTTCACCGTCAGGTTGATGCCTTTCAATATCTCTTTGCCATTGATGCTGGCATGCAGGTCTTTTATTTCTAACATCTTTCTATTTACTATTTTGTCATTTTACTATTCTTATCCAATCACCCCACGCTTCCTTCCAACGAGATAGTCAGCAGTTTCTGCGCTTCCACCGCAAACTCCATCGGAAGTTTGTTCAACACTTCTTTCGCATATCCGTTTACTATCAGCCCGATGGCGTCTTCCGTCGAGATGCCGCGCTGATTGCAATAGAAAATCTGGTCTTCGCTAATCTTGCTCGTCGTGGCTTCATGCTCTACCACTGCCGTCTCGTTATGGATATCCATATAGGGAAAGGTATGCGCCCCGCATTTGTCGCCCAGCAGCAGAGAGTCGCACTGGCTGTAGTTACGGGCATTGTCCGCTCTTTCCGCCACGCGCACCAGCCCCCGGTACGAGTTCTCGCTATGTCCGGCGGAGATGCCTTTGCTGACAATGGTGCTCCTCGTATTCTTGCCGAGATGAATCATCTTCGTACCCGTGTCTGCCTGCTGGTAGTTGTTGGTTACGGCAACGGAATAAAATTCAGCAGTCGAATTATCGCCTGACAGGATACATGAGGGATATTTCCAGGTTATCGCCGAACCGGTTTCCACCTGGGTCCAGGACAACTTGCTGTCCACTCCTTTGCAATTGCCGCGCTTTGTCACAAAATTGTAAACGCCGCCCTTGCCCTCGGCATCTCCCGGATACCAGTTCTGCACAGTGCTGTATTTCACTTCCGCACGGTCGTGCACGATAATTTCCACAATAGCGGCATGCAGTTGGTTTTCATCCCGCATCGGAGCCGTACAGCCTTCCAGATAAGAGACATAAGAGTCGTCGTCAGCCACAATCAGCGTACGTTCGAACTGTCCCGTATTGCGGGCGTTGATACGGAAATAAGTGGAAAGCTCCATCGGGCAACGCACTCCTTTGGGGATATATACGAAAGAACCGTCGGAGAACACCGCCGAATTCAACGCGGCGAAGAAGTTGTCGCGGTATCCCACTACCGAGCCGAGGTATTTCTTTACCAGGTCCGGATGTTCCCGCACCGCTTCACTGAAAGAGCAGAAAATGATTCCTTTCTCCATCAGGGTTTCTTTAAAGGTGGTCTTTACAGAAACCGAGTCCATGACGGCATCTACGGCCATCCCGCTCAAAGCCATCTGCTCTTCCAGAGGAATTCCCAGCTTATTGAAGGTTTTTATCAATTCGGGGTCTACCTCATCCATGCTTTTCGGCCCTTCTTTCTTCCGGGTGGGGTCGGCATAATACGAGATGGACTGATAGTCAATCTCCGGGATACGGAGATGCGCCCAGGAGGGCATCTCCAGCGTCAGCCAATGGCGGTATGCTTTCAGCCGGAACTCCAGCAGCCAGTCCGGTTCATTTTTCTTCGACGAGATTAAACGAATCACGTCTTCATTAAGCCCACGCTCAATGATGTCTGTGTGCACTTCCGTAGTGAAGCCGTATTTATACTTCTCCTGCGTCAGTTCCTTTACATATTTATTGGGTTCTTCTTGTTGCATCTTTATTCTCTAATATTTGTTGCGTCATATTCTTTGCAGCAGGAAAAAAGATTCCTGCAAATGTTTCCATCGGATAATATAACAAAGACTCGTTCTTTTTTGTTGCGCTGATTAACTTATTATCGCTATCCAGCAACTCTATCAGGCAAATGCACAGGCTTGTCAACAACAGGAATTTCAACGCTCCCAGTCCACAGCCGAGCCAGCGGTTCAGCCAGTCCAGCGAAACGGCTTTCATCGCTTTTGTCAGCAATGACGCCGCCAATAAGAATATCAGCGGGACAGCTATCCAAATCATTATGAAAGCCAACACCTGTGCAACGGTCATTGAATCCGTCACTGCCGGGCAAAGTTTTTCGGCCAGAGCGGCATATAAAGTCTTTGCCGCCAGCAAACCGACGATTAATCCCAGAATAGATGCCAACTGGCGGATGAAGCCTTTCATGAAGCCCATGACCGCCCCCGCACCTGTTATAACAAGGATAATGATATCAATTGTCGCCACGTCTTAATATTTTAAATCATGAATCCGGAATTATGAATCTGCCCAAGGCAAAAGACAGCACGCCAGGGTGATAAAACAATAAAGTGGTAAGGTGGCGTCCTGCCTGTCACAGTACCACATTACCACCCATATATGTTACGGCCGTCATTCGGTCAATGACCTTATGCTTCTACAAATCATCATTCATGAATCACAATTTATAAAGTTTGCTTCACTTCTATTTCTTCGAATGTCTCGATGATATCGCCTATCTTCATATCGTTGCAGTTTACCAGGCTGATACCGCACTCGAAATTCGTACCTACTTCTTTCACATCGTCCTTGAAGCGTTTCAGCGCATTGATATTGCCGGTAAAGATGACAATACCGTCGCGAATCAGGCGTGCCTTGTCGCTCCGTTTCACTTTTCCGGTCTTCACCATCGCACCGGCAACGAGTCCCACCTTGGTGATGTTGAAGACTTCGCGCACCTCGACGGTGGCTGTAATCTGCTCTTTCAGTTCCGGAGCCAGCATTCCTTCCATAGCGGCCTTCACTTCTTCTATCGCGTCATAGATGACAGAGTATTTGCGGATATCGACTCCTTCCTGCTCCGCCATCTTGGCGGCAGCGCCCGAAGGACGTACCTGGAATCCGACGATAATCGCATTCGAAGCGGCAGCCAGAGAGACATCCGATTCGGAAATCGCTCCCACGCCCTTGTGAATGACATTCACCTGAATCTGTTCTGTGGACAATTTAATCAACGAATCGCTCAACGCTTCTACAGAACCGTCCACATCACCCTTGACGATGATATTCAATTCCTGGAAGTTGCCCAAGGCAATACGGCGGCCCAACTCGTCCAAAGTCAGAATCTTCTGCGTGCGCAAGCCTTGTTCGCGTGCCAGTTGTTCGCGTTTGTTGGTAATCTCGCGGGCTTCCTGGTCGCTTTCCACGACGTGGAACGTATCGCCTGCGGCAGGAGCGCCGTTCAATCCCAGAATCAATGCCGGTTCGGCAGGCCCCGCTTCTTTGATACGTTGGTTACGCTCATTAAACATGGCTTTCACACGCCCGTAGCTGGTTCCCGCAAGCACGATATCGCCCACTTTCAGGGTTCCGTTGGACACCAGTACCGTAGCTACGTAACCGCGTCCCTTATCCAGGGATGACTCGATAATGGAACCTGTGGCGTTCCGGTTCGGATTGGCTTTCAGGTCGAGCATCTCCGCTTCCAGCAGTACTTTCTCCAACAAGTCTTCCACACCGATGCCTTTCTTGGCTGAAATATCCTGTGACTGGTATTTGCCTCCCCATTCTTCAACAAGGAAATTCATCGCGGCCAGTTCTTCTTTAATCTTATCCGGATTCGCTGTCGGCTTGTCCACTTTATTGATGGCGAATACGATAGGCACGCCTGCCGCCATCGCATGGTTAATCGCTTCTTTCGTCTGCGGCATCACATTGTCGTCGGCCGCCACAATGATGATGGCGATATCCGTCACCTTCGCACCGCGGGCACGCATGGCCGTGAACGCCTCATGTCCCGGAGTATCGAGGAAAGTGATACGGCGGCCGTCTTCCAACTGTACATTATAAGCACCGATGTGCTGCGTAATGCCTCCGGCCTCACCGGCAATGACATTCGCCTTACGGATGTAGTCCAGCAAAGAGGTCTTACCGTGGTCGACATGTCCCATTACCGTAACAATCGGAGCACGCGGCTGCAAGTCTTCCGGAGCATCTTCCTCTTCGACGATGGCTTGCGCCACTTCCGCGCTTACATATTCGGTCTTGAAACCGAATTCCTCCGCCACCAGATTGATAGTCTCCGCATCCAAACGCTGGTTGATGGAAACCATAATGCCGATGCTCATGCAGGTAGCAATGACCTGGTTGACGGAAATGTCCATCATCGTAGCCAGCTCATTAGCCGTAACGAACTCTGTCAGCTTCAAGATTTTGCTGTCTGCCATTTCCTGGTCTTCCAGTTCCTGCATGCGGTTGGAAACCATTTCACGTTTTTCCTTACGGTATTTGGATGCTTTATTCTTGCCTTTGGTAGTCAGGCGGGCCAGCGTTTCCTTTACCTGCTTTGCAACGTCTTCCTCGCTCACCTCCTGCTTGATAACCGGCTTCTTGAAACGGTCTTTATTGTTTCTCCGGCCGCTGTTGCCGCCCTGGTTGTTGCCGCCGTTGTTACCATTGCCGCCTTTGCCCTGCGCATTCGGCTTCGGTGCGGCGAATCCGGAAGCGGCGACGTTATTGACGTCTACCTTCTCCTTATTAATACGGTTCCGCTTTTTCTTATTATTGCCGGCAGTGTCCGCATTATCTTTCGCGCCATTCTTTGCGAGTTTGGTGTCGTCTTTGCGGATTTCCTTAATAATGGCCTCCTTCATCAGTTTCTTCTGATCCTGACGGATTTTCTCTTTCTCTTCACGCTCGCGGCGTTTCTCTTCCTTCGATTTCTTCTTTGGACGGGTAGACTGGTTCAGTGCTGCCAGGTCTATCTGCCCAATCACATTGATTCTCGCGCCCAATTCCGGCTGGCGAATCTTGAATATCTCATCCTCCTTAGAAGCTTCTTTTTCTTCTGGAACGACTTCTGCCGCTGGTACTTCCACTGTATTCTCCTCTTTTTTATGTTCTTCCGCCTTCACTGGTGTCTCTACCTTCTTCGGCTCTTCTTTAATCATTTCTTCCGCCACCGCTTTCTCAACGTCTGCCGGTGCCGGTTCCGCTACCTCCGGCTCCGGTTGCTTCACCACTACAGGTTCAGCCGGAGACGATGGCGCCGCCGTCTCTTCTTTCTTCACCTCAGGCTCTTTCTTTTCGGGCTCTTTCTTCACTTCCGGCTCAACGGCGGGACGTTCCGCAACCGGACGTTCTACAGCCGGGCGTTCCGCAACAGTCTCTTTTTTCTGTTCCGGCTCTTTTTCTACTTTATCAGTTCTACGGCCGTTTAATTTATCTAAGTCTATTTTACCGACAGGTTTAAACTTCGGACGTGCATCCTCAGGTATGACTGTCTTGATCACATCCTCCGACTTCGGTTTTTCCGGCTGTCTCTGAAAGCCCTCAATCGAAACCGACGCCTTATTACGCTCCTTATTCTGGCGTTCCTGGATGAAACGCTCCGATTCAAGTCTAAGGTTCTTATCTGTACTAAACTCTTTTACGAGCATAGCGTATTGCTCCTCGCTAATTTTGGTATTAGGATTAGCCTCTACGGTGTACCCTTTCTTTTGCAGGAACTCAACTACCGTCGCGATTCCTACATTCAAATCTCTTGTAACTTTGTTTAACCTTATCGTCATATTTTAAAATAATGAATTAATGTGCCAACGGCAAATATGCCCGTCGGCTACGCAGTGAATAGCGAATAACAACAAAGCCCGGCCGAAAAGGTTATTCCTGTCCTCCCGCCGGCACATCGGCATACCGCCGCATTATTATTCCTCTTCAAACTCCGATTTCAAAATGCGTATTACCTCGTCCACCGTCTCTTCTTCCAAATCCGTCTTTTCAATCAGCAGCTCACGAGGCGCATTCAACACGGCCTTCGCCGTATCAATGCCAATAGCCTTGATTGCATCAATCACCCATCCGTCGATTTCATCCCTGAATTCATCGAGATAAATATCTTCATCAGCCACGCTCTCATCCAACTCACGGAACACGTCGATAGTGTACTCAGTCAACATACTGGCCAGCTTGATATTCAAACCGCCTTTACCGATAGCCAACGAAACTTCTTCCGGCTTGAGGAATACTTCCGCTTTCCTCTCTTCCTCATTCAAACGGATGGAAGAAATCTTTGCCGGGCTCAAAGCACGCTGTATAAACAATGAAATGTTCGACGTGTAATTGATTACGTCGATGTTCTCATTGCGAAGTTCACGAACAATACCATGAATACGACTTCCCTTCACTCCCACACAGGCGCCTACGGGGTCGATTCTGTCATCGTATGATTCCACCGCAATCTTGGCCCGTTCGCCGGGGATGCGGGCAATCTTCTTGATGGTAATCAGACCATCATTGATTTCCGGTACTTCCATCTCAAACAGGCGTTGCAGGAAAACGGGAGAAGTGCGCGACAAGATAATCTTGGGATTATTGTTCTTATTGTCCACGCGGGCAACCACCGCACGGGCCGTCTCTCCCTTGCGATAGAAATCACTGGGAATCTGCTCGGTCTTAGGCAGCAGCAATTCGTTTCCTTCATCGTCGAGAAGCAACATCTCTTTCTTCCAGATCTGATAAACTTCCGCATTGATGATTGTACCTACCTTATCTATATATTTGTTATAAATACTGTCTTTTTCCAGTTCCAGAATCTTGGAAGCCAGCGTCTGGCGGAGATTCAGGATAGCACGACGGCCGAATTTGGCAAAGATTACCTCATCCGTCACCTCTTCGCCCACTTCGTAGGAAGCATCGATTTTCTGCGCCTCACTCAACGAAATCTGCATGTTCGGGTTTGTCAAATCTTCATCGGCCACAACTTCACGGTTACGCCATATCTCGAAATCCCCCTTGTCCGGGTTCACGATTACGTCGTAATTCTCATCGGTGCCAAACATTTTCGCGATTACGCTGCGGAACGACTCTTCAAGTACGCTAACCATCGTCGTTCTATCGATATTTTTCAGTTCCTTAAACTCCGAAAATGTATCAATCAAGCTGATTGTTTCTTCTTTCTTAGCCATAACTATTTAAAGCTGATTAAGTATTTAGTATATTTTATTTGCTCATAAGCGAAGGTTTCGTCCTCTTCCACCAGTTTCGGACGTTTGGCTCCCTCCGGTTTCACCTTTTTCTGTACGGTCACCGTAAACTTCTCTTCATCGGCATCTTTCAGGATACCCGTCAGCTTCTGCCCGCCTACGGTCATCACTTCCACTTCCTGCCCGATATGGATGTAATACTGTTGCAGTACTTTAAAGGGCTGTCCGATACCGGCCGACCCCACTTCCAGTTCATAATCTTCCTCTTCACGGTTCAGTTTCGACTCGATGTAGCGGCTAAGCTCCACGCAATCTTCAATCCAAACCCCTTCCGCATGGTCTATTTCAACCACAATCTTGTCGTCCGGGCTCACGGTTACCTCTACCAGAAAGTAGTCTTTTCCTTCCAGCCACTCTTCAACAATCTGACAAACAGTTTTCTTTTCTATCATTTATTAGCTATTAAGAACAAAAAAAGGAGCTTAATCGCCCCTCCACCTTTCATCCGTTTTCGGACGCAAAGATATAAATAATCTATTCGACTACAAAACATTAAAGAAAAAAAGTATGAATTAACAGTGCGATATTCGTATCTTTACGCCGCAATTAAAAAAACAGACACTATGGCACATCGTCTCAACACTAACAAACAGTTCATGGTAGGCAATGGGATTCTTGCTTTCGCCGTCATTTTCGTCGTCGTTATTTTTATCTACATGAGTATGCGGCTGCAACGGGAAAAGCAGGAGGAACGGCATTTCATCGAAACTTATACGATTAGCCTGGTAAAAGGGTTTGCCGGAGATTCCATTTCCTTGTTTGTCAATGACAGCCTTATTTCCGACAAAACCATCACCCGAGAACCCTATACCGTAGAAATAGGCCGTTTTGCAGAACAAAGCGCCCTGTTGATTGTGGATAACAAAACGGAACTGGTATCGACTTTCGACCTCAGCGAGAGGGGCGGGACCTATCAGTTTGAGAAGGAAGAGGACGGGATTAAGCAACTGGCGAAATAATACGGGCAGGACCCACTGCGGACACAGTTCATATTTCCGTACGGAATTTCCTCAATTCCCCTCTCAAAGCCAATGCTTTCCCCTCTGTGAACTGATTCAAAAGCGACCAGAAACGTTCGCCATGATTCATTTCACGGGTATGGCATAATTCATGCAGAAGCACATAGTCAATCAGACGGGAAGGCAACAAGACGAGATAGTAGGATAAATTAATATTCTTCTTTGCCGAGCAGCTTCCCCATCTTCCCCGGCTGGAATTTATCTTTACGCCGGCATAAGGCAGCCCGCACGCTCTGGACAAACGTTCCAAACGCGGCGGAAGAATACTCTTCGCATTCCGGCGCATCGACTCTTCAATGACTTTATGCAACCAGCTTTGCAGTTTACCATCCGTAAAATCGGCATGAGGCGGACAAATTATTTCCATGACCCCTAACCGGGAATTGGCAAGGAAGCTCTCTTTCTCACCGGAGACCAAAGACAATTTAAAATGTTCCGCATCAATCTTATAGTCTAAATCAATCAAAGGACGAGCCGCTCTTTGCCGGGAAGCCAGCAGCTTGCCACGCAAATCCTCAATCGCCTGTTTCACTTCTTTCACCGTAGTGCCCGGAGGAACCGAGACATAAACAGCATCGCTCTTTGTCCGGAACACGAGACTTTTCGCACGCGGATTGACACGCACTATCAAGCACCCCAATTCATCATCTTTTATAATCTTTTCCATTGTTGTCTTCTCCAGGCTGTCATTACAAAAGCCGGCATTGCAAAAGTAATAAAAAAGAAGATACCGGCGAAAAAACTGAGGTAAGATGCCATTTTCTGAAGACAGTTGCAACGACACAGGAATCGATGGTTCCGGCAATATCGCACCGCTTGCGTAAACTGCCATAGAAGGCAATGTAACCGTAAGATTCAAGAAAAACGTCACGATATGGCAAGGCAGGCAGGATATCAGAATTTCCTCATCGGATTGGAATAAACCGATAATCAACGGGATTGGGAAACATCAGTTGCCATGCAAGCGGAAACCGGCCGCCCGTGCGGGCAGAAGCAGCGATATCGCTTATAGAAGGCATCTCCGGGAAACCGGCGCTCTTCGAAAGAAAATACGGCAGATGACTGATTATCATCATAAAAGGGCTACTGCATCACGCGGTAGCCCATTTATTTAGTTAGTTTTAATCTAAAAATTTGAGAGAATTGAAAACTTCACAGTTTCGCCTTCGTTGTTGTTTTAATTAAGCACACTAACTATATTATATGTTTAAAGCAAATGAAAATGTCTATTCGTTTATAACTTGCACCTTGTGGTTAACCCTCGCCAAACTATCGGCTAGAACCTGTTCCGCTTTCACATCATTTGAAATAGCGACCGATGGTGCTGTTACTTGTTTACCAATGGTATCCGTTGCCAATACACTTCCGTCATCTCCGGAGAAAGAATGTTGTGCCACATTCCCCAAAGAAAGGATGATTGCAATCACGGCAGCGGCTTTGAACAGAGGAATAAAACGACCGGTCAGTGTCAAGCGTTTCGCTTTTACGACCGTAGGCTCCACCTCTGCCAGAATACGTGTATCAAAGTCTTCGCCCAGTCCTACTTCCTGCTGAACCTGTTGATAAACAAACAGGTTTTTATAGCGAAGCAAATGAGCAGGAACTTCCTCCTTTGCGAAGAAGTCGCGCAATGTTGCTTCCTCCTCAACGGAAGTTTCGCATTGCCAGTATCGCTCCAGGAGCTGTTCTATATCCTTATAATCCATATTCGTCAATTTCTAAATACCTTTGTTTTACTTTTTGTCTGGCTCTGAAGAGGTTCACTTTAACTTGTTCCTCTGTCAGATTCAGCAACCCTGCAATTTTCTTATAGCTTTCACCTTCAATGTCCCTCAGTTGCATGATAAGCCGCTGTTTTTCGGGAAGTTCGTTTACCAGTCTATTAATAATGTTCATTCTTTCATCATGAATCATCTGGTCATACGGACTGTTTGCATCAGGTTCTTCCTCCATCTCGGGGGTGAGTTCCACGTTTTGAGCTTCTTTCTTTTGACTTCTATCTATCGCCAGATTCTTTGCCACTGTCAGGCAATAGGCTTCGACCGATTCAAATTGAGACCACTCATCACGCTTATTCCACACTCTTATCATGGTGTCCTGAACGACATCCTCGGCTTCGGCCCTATCCAGGGTGATTCTGAGAGCCAATCGAAAAAGTTTATCCTTCAACGGCAAAATATCGTTTCGGAAGCTGATTTCTTGCATCTCTATAATAATGACGGGCCAGGATTCGAAAAGTTACAGCCGCCCTCTACTTTTTTTTGAATTATTTCCTTATCCTTGTTCCTTCGTTGCTGTTAATTGCTGACGCTAAGGTGATTATCACTTCCGACACACCTGCATCTATCGCTTTAAAGGAATTTTCCAACTTCGGAATCATACCTCCCTGAATAACGCCGTCGGCCACATATTGTTCAAATTCCGTACGGGTAATCCGGGGAATCACGCTGTCATCGTCATTCTCGTCGCGCAGCACTCCCTTTTTCTCAAAGCAGTACACCAACGTCACGTCAAAGATAGCCGAAAGGGCTTTTGCCGTCTCTCCGGCAATGGTATCCGCATTCGTGTTCAACATATTTCCCTGCCCGTCGTGCGTCAACGGCGCCATGACCGGCACCACTCCTTTATGTATCAAATCGGACAGCAATCCCGCATCTACCTTCTCAACATCTCCGACAAAGCCGTAATCAACCTCTTTCACCGGGCGCTTCACCGAACGTATCACATTCATATCCGCCCCCGTCAATCCCAAGGCGTTTACTCCGCGCGCCTGCAGGCCGGCAACAATATTCTTATTGACCAAACCGCCGTACACCATCGTCACTACTTCCAACATTCCGGCATCGGTTATCCGGCGGCCGTCTACCATTTTACTCTCAATCCCCAGCCGGGCGGCTATTTTTGTAGCTGAACGGCCTCCTCCGTGTACCAGCACCTTACGTCCTCCGATAGCGGCAAAATCATTCAGCAGCCGACAAAGGGTGGCTTCTTCCTCCACGATTTTGCCACCCACCTTAATTACAGTCAGTTTTTCTCTCATCATCATTCGTAAAATTTGTTCAGCGCGCCCGCACGTGCCGTTCCGCCGATACGTTTGTCACGGCACGCGGCGCATCCGTTATTCTAAATATGTATAACCGTAAAGTCCCGAACGATAGTTGGAAAGGAACTCTTTCCCCTCTTCCAAGGAGATTTTTCCTTCCTTCACCGATTTCGTCACCCACGTCTCAAGCGTACGCACCAGTTTTTTCGGATTGTATTGAACATAGTCCAACACTTCCGCCACCGTTTCCCCGTCAATAATCTGCTCGATACTATAGCCCTTTTCATTCACGGACACATGCACGGCATTCGTGTCTCCGAACAGGTTATGCATATCTCCCAGAATCTCCTGGTAGGCTCCCACCAGGAACACGGCTACATAATAAGGCTCCGCCTTTTTCAGGCTGTGGACCGGTAAATAATGAGCCACATTACGGGTAGAAATGAAATTTGCTATCTTGCCGTCCGAGTCACAGGTAATGTCCTGCAACGTCGCCGAACGGTCGGGTTTCTCGTCCAGCCGCTGGATAGGCATAATCGGGAATATCTGGTCGATGGCCCATGAGTCCGGCAATGACTGGAACAGCGAAAAATTGCAGAAGTATTTATCGGCAAGCAATTTGGACAGTCCGCGGAACTCGTCGGGCGCATGTTTCAGCCCTTCGGCAATCTGATTAATCTCCCGCGTGATAGACCAATACAGGCGTTCAATCTGGGCGCGGGTTTTCAAATCCACGATTCCGTGGCTGAACAGGTCTAAACCTTCCTCACGAATCTGTTGCGCGTCATGCCACGCTTCCAGCATCTTGTTCTGATTCAACGTATCCCAGATTCCGTACAACTCCTGCACCAGCTCGTGCGCATCCGGAGCGATTTCCTCTTCATCGTCCCATTCCGGCAGAGTGGCGGTTTCAAGGACTTCGAAAATCAATACGGAATGATGTGCGGTCAGGGCGCGTCCGCTTTCGGTAATGATATTAGGATGCGGAATGCCGTTCTTATCGCTGACATCCACCAAAGTGGAAATAGAGTCGTTGACATATTCCTGAATGGAATAATTTACGCTGCCCCCGCTATCGGACGAACGGGTCCCGTCATAATCAACTCCCAGGCCGCCCCCTATATCTACAAACTCCACGTTGAATCCCATCGCATGAAGCTGTACATAGAACTGGGAAGCCTCCCGCAACGCAGTCTTGATACGGCGGATTTTCGTCACCTGGCTGCCAATATGGAAATGAATCAGTTTCAGGCAATCTTTCAGTCCCTTGCTTTCCATAAAGTCGAGCGCTTCGAGAAGTTCACTGGAAGTCAGGCCGAATTTGCTGGCATCGCCGCCCGACTCTTCCCATTTGCCGCTGCCGGAAGAAGCCAGTTTGATACGGATACCGATATTCGGCTGCACATTCAACTGTTTCGCCATCCTTGCAATCAGTTTCAGCTCGTTCATCTTCTCCACCACAAGGAAGATGCGCTTGCCCATCTTCTGCGCCAGCAAAGCCAGCTCGATGTAACTCTCGTCCTTATAACCGTTACAGATAATCAATGAGTCAGAATCCGTATTGACGGCAATCACTGCATGAAGTTCCGGTTTGGAACCGGCTTCCAGCCCAAGATTGAATTTCTTTCCGTGGCTGATAATCTCCTCCACGACCGGGCGCATCTGGTTAACCTTAATCGGATAGATGATAAAATTCTCCCCCTTATAACCGTACTCTTCGGCAGCCTGCTTAAAACAGAAGGACATTTTCTCAATACGGTTGTCCAGAATATCCGGAAAACGCACCAGCATCGGAGCGGCTACATCCCTCAGTTGCAGCTCGTCGACCAACTCTTTCAGGTCGACCGCTACTCCATTTTTCCGCGGTGTAACAACGACATGACCTTTGTCATTAATACTAAAGTACGAGGTTCCCCAACCCGTGATGTTGTAAAGCTCCTCAGAGTCTTCAATACGCCACTTTCTCATTTTTCTGTAATTCGGTGTTTTTAGTAAATAATCGGATGACAAAAATACTGATTTATCTACATGCTGCCAATTAATTGAACATTATTTCTTTCAAACAGTCCATATATCCGCCATTTCCGTTACAGGCACTGTAATGACAGACACGCCGGCTCGCCGGCTTACCCGCTTTTTCCGCCGTCAGGCAATCCGGAAACGCCTGAGGCTCCCGCTACGGATGGAAAGGAGGCACCGGTTCCGGTGAACGGAATAAATCAAGGAAACAGAACCGGAATAAAAAAACAGATGGGACCGGCCTTTACAGCCGACCGGCTTGTCCGGTAAAAACGCCTGTCTACACCTCTAAAAGCTGCCGCAAGCGTTGCACGGACGCTTCAATCTGGGAGCGGTCTTCCAGCTCGTCGGCATTGAACACGTATTGCGCTTGCGTATAAAAAGGAGCGCGCTTCTCCAGCGCCTGCACAATGAAGGTTTTCAGTTCATCATCCTTTTTCCCCTGGAGTATGGGGCGTTGCTGTTTGGCAACACGCAAACGGCTGAACAGCACATCCGGATGCACATCCAGGAAAACGGTCTTTCCTGCCTTGTTCATAAACTCCATATTATCAAAGAAACAAGGAGCTCCTCCCCCTGTAGAGATAACCACATTCTCGAATTCCGCCACCTCATGCAGCATATTTCTTTCCAGTTCCCGGAATCCGGTTTCACCCCGTTCGGCAAACAGCTCTCCGACGGTTTTGTGAAAACGCTCTTCAATATACCAGTCGAGATCGACAAACGGTATGTTCAGCTTACGGGCAAATGCCTTGCCCAATGTCGTTTTTCCGGCTCCCATATAGCCGGTAAGGAAGATACGAACCATAATGACTAATTTTGCTTACAAAATTAGTCATTTAATTAAGATATGGGAATGAATCGGCTTATTTAAATACTTTCACCCGCTCTTCAAGCGGCTGGAAGTCCTTCTCACCCGGTTCTCCCGCTGGAGTCCCGAACGGCATTTCCGCAATCAAATGCCAATGTTCCGGCAATTTCCATTCACGGCGCACGTCATCGTCAATCAACGGATTGTAATGTTGCAATGAAGCCCCGAAACCCGCTTCTTCCAGTATCACCCAGATAGCCAGTTGGTGCATGGCGGAAGTTTGCAACGACCATCCGGGAAAATTCTCCCGATAAGCGGGAAAAGCCTCTTGAAGTTTTTTGACTACTTCCCGGTCTTCAAAGAAAAGCACAGTCCCGTATCCGCCGGCAAATGAACGGTCTATTTTCTCTTCTGTCTTGACAAAGGCCTCTTCCGGCACAATTTTCTTCAATGTATTTTTCACAATCTCCCATAACTTCCGGTGTGACTCTCCCAATAACAGCACCACGCGCGTAGACTGGGAATTAAAGGCCGACGGTACATGGCATACCGCCGTATTGATGATGCGTTCAATCTCTTGTTCCGGGATTGGCGACCGGGCGGCAATCGAATAGTAAGTCCGACGATGTTTTAAAGCTTCGCTAAAAGTTCTCTCCATAATAGTTCCTTTCTAAATGTTATATTCTTAAACTCTCTTATTTTTATAACAAGCGCCTCTGTTAACTTGTTCAGTTAGAGAATATATTCGTACCTTCGCGAAATAATATCCCGGCGCCCGTCGATCATACGCCGCCCGGATGAACGGATAAAACATCGAATCATTATTTTATTTATGGCAAAACAGAAATTCTATGTGGTATGGGAAGGCGTAACGCCCGGAATTTACACATCCTGGCCGGACTGCCAGCTCCAAATCAAAGGATATGAAGGCGCTAAGTACAAATCGTTCGACACCCGCGAAGAGGCGGAACGTGCACTTGCGTCATCCCCCTACGCTTATATCGGGAAAAATGCAAAGAACAACAATGAAAAAATATCTCCCGCCACACTGCCCGCTTCCGTCATAGGCAACAGTCTGGCGGTGGATGCCGCCTGCAGCGGCAATCCCGGTCCGATGGAATACCGCGGCGTACACATCGCCAGTTGCCAGGAAATCTTTCATTTCGGCCCGATGAAAGGAACAAACAACATCGGAGAGTTTCTCGCCATCGTACACGGACTGGCATTATTGAAAAACAAAGGGCTCGACATGCCTATCTACAGCGACAGCGTAAACGCAATCAACTGGGTACGGCAAAAGAAATGCAAAACCAAACTGCCGCGCACCGGGGAAACGGAGGAGCTTTTCAAACTGATAGAACGGGCGGAGAAATGGCTCCAAGGAAATACTTATACAACCCGTATCCTGAAATGGGAGACGAAAGAATGGGGGGAGATTCCGGCTGACTTCGGCAGAAAATGAGACTAAAAGGACAAACTCACCAAAATATATTTTTATCTTTGAGCCCCGGAAAGCTTTTTGTATTCAAACACATCAATAAATGTATGAAAAATAAGCAATTTATCATCTTAGCAGTCGTTTGCGTCATCACCCTTCTCCCCTTTTTAGGGTTAACGGATTTCCACACCAAAGGAGAACCCCGCGAAGCAATCGTATCGTACACCATGATTGAAACAGGAAACTGGACTTTGCCCGTAAACAACGGAGGAGACATCGCCTACAAACCGCCATTGTTTCACTGGTGCATCGCCGCTCTCTCTTCGGTCATGGGCAAGGTAACGGAATATACTTCACGGATGCCTTCCGCACTGGCACTGATTGCAATGGTACTGGGAGGATTCTTATTCTATGCGAAGCGCAAAGGGGCATCCATTGCCCTGCTCATGGGATTAATCACTCTCTCCAATTTTGAAGTCCATCGCGCCGGTATGAACTGCCGGGTCGACATGCTGCTGACGGCTTTCATCGTCCTTGCATTGTACCAGCTCTACCGCTGGTGCGAAAAAGGCCGGAAAGGATTTCCATGGATAGCCACCCTGCTTATGGGTTGCGCCACACTTACCAAAGGACCGGTAGGCATTCTCCTGCCCTGCCTGGTGACCGGTGTTTTTTTACTGCTTCGAGGCACGAATTTCTTCAAAGCTTTTTTCTCTATGGCGCTGATTGCCATCACTTCCTGTGTCTTGCCCGCTATCTGGTATGTTGCCGCTTATCAGCAAGGAGGAGAGAATTTCATCAATTTAGTCATGGAAGAAAATTTCGGGCGTTTCATGGGTAAAATGAGTTATGAATCCCATGAGAATCCGGCATACTACAACGTAATCACCGTCGTATCCGGTTATGCTCCTTACACGTTGCTGGTCTTGCTTTCGCTCTTTACACTGACCTACCGGAAAATAACCGGGAAACCCCGTGAATGGTGGAAACGATTTACGGCATATATCCGCGAAATGGACGATACGCGCTTATTCTCTCTGTTGAGTATCGTTCTTATTTTCATATTTTACTGTATCCCCAAGAGCAAACGCAGTGTGTATCTGCTGCCTATTTATCCGTTTATCGCTTATTTCCTGGCGGAATATATCATATACCTGGTGAGAAGAAAATCAAAAGCGCTCAAATTATACGGCGGGTTCCTCTCCGTTGCCGCTATCCTTTTACTTATTACGTTTATAGCCGTACGGCTGGGATTAGTCCCGGATACACTGTTCCACGGGAAACACGCCGCGGAAAACATAGCTTTCATGAATGCTTTGGGAAATATATCTCTCAACATACCCCGTATTGCCATAATATGCCTGCCGCCAATTGCCGCAGCCCTATTCTTTGCGGTCATCAGGAAGAAAGAACCGGGCATGAAAATAGTGTACGCCACTCTTTTTGTCACCTTCTCCGTATTCATATCTTTAGATGGTGTTTACCAGCCTACCGTACTGAATGTTAAATCCGACAAAGGAATGGCCGAGGATATTCAGAAGATAGTTTCGGGCAAGAGAATTTATTCCTACGTGGGCACTGACATGCTCCGTTTCTACACCATCAACTTCTATCACAACGACCGGATAGGGCTGTTCGAGAAAGAAATGCCGGCAGAAGGATATCTATTGGTGGGACAACGCGATTTCGAGAATTTCAAACCCAAATACGACCCGCAATATCTTTTCGAAGAGACATACCGGAGTACGAAAAGAGGATGTGATGTCCGTGATATCATCTATTTATACCACTTCAAAAGAAAACCGTGAACCCCGTAGAGAGGTCGTGACAATACATGATAAAAAGGAGTAGGCCTTTTACAGGTTTACTTCTTTTTCTATCAAATAACGCGGACGGCGTTTCACCTCTTTATATATCTTCCCGACATATTCCCCGATAATCCCGACGGCCGTCAGAATGGCCCCACCGATGAACCAAACGGAAATAAGCAAGGAAGTCCATCCCCGTATCACATCTCCGCTGATAAATTCCACAAGAGCATATATGATAGCCAGGAAAGAGACCAACATGAATACAAGCCCGGATGTAGTAATCAACCGCAGAGGTTTCACCGAAAAAGAAGTAATCCCGTCCAACGCGAAATTCAGCATCTTCTTGAACGGGTATTTAGATTCGCCGGCAAAACGTTCTTTACGGTTGTAATAAACAGAGGCGGTAGAATACCCCAACATGCAGACCATTCCCCGCAGAAAAAGATTGCGTTCAGGAAAAGAGACCAAGGCTTCCAGAGAACGTTTGCTCATCAGGCGGAAGTCTGCATGGTTATAGACTATTTCCCCACCCATCGTCCGCATCAACTTATAAAACAATTGTGCGGTGTGCTTTTTAAAGAAAGTGTCCGTCTTACGTTCTCTTCTCACTCCGAACACGACATCGACCCCCTGATTATAATAATCCACCATTTCAATGATGGCATTCACATCGTCCTGCAAATCTGCATCGATGGACACAACCGCGTCATAATCGCCGGTTGCCATCCACTCCAACCCCGCCCAAAGCGCTTGCTGGTGTCCTACATTATGGGCAAGCTTCAATCCTGCTACAGAGCGGTGCGACTCAGCCAACTGTTCTATCAACTGCCAGGTAGTGTCTTTGCTGCCATCGTCCACATACAGTATTTTTCCTTCCGCTATCTTTCCTTCCTGTTCCATTCGGGCCAGCACATCGGATAACCGGTGAGTCGTCTCTCTCAATACTTCTTCCTCATTATAACAAGGAACTACAATCGCAAGCTTTATGCCGTTCATAGCTTTTTATGTTTAAACACAAAACGAACTAATAAAAAATTAACAGGAATCGCTATTGCGAATACCGGGACAGGCGCCCATGTTTTAGAGATTCCCAGGTATAAGAATACATTCAACAGAATGATATGCAACAAATAATTAACCAGATGCGCCCCTCCCATACCTGCCAGCTTTTTCCATGACGGTACGGTTCCGAACGTGAAATAAGAAGTCAGATAGAAGTTAACGGCAAAGCTGATGATATACCCTGTCGTATAAGCGATGTTGACATTGATAAAAGATTGCAACAGGTAGTAAATACCATAATGCAACGCCGTAACCGTCACACCGACCAGGCCAAAACGCACAAACTCTTTAATCAACGGTTTTGTTTTCATAAAGCATCTATTTCCTGACGGGCATCTTATCTAATGTCTTGTGTTCTTTTACCAGGCATTCCGTACTTTGCAGCATGGAAAAACAATAATCCTTCAAGTTCCGGAAAGGCGCTTCATCAGCAGTGGCATGCAGTTTGCCCTCTTTCAGTTTATACTTGAATTCCTGGCGGCTTTCCGGCGAATAAATAAACATATTCGCCGAGTCTCTCGCTCCTACCAGATTGTCTGCCGTAAAGAACATGCAAGGACGCTCTTCTTCCAACAGATTGACGCCAAAATTGTTTTGCACGTAACTTATATTCAAAAGTCCCAGCAACGTAGGAGATACATCCACCTGCCCGCCAAAGCCGTCATGGACACCCGCCTCAATATCTTTCCCGTAAATCATCAAAGGGATATGGTTATAAGACTGGGGCATCTCGCATTCAGGAGTCCCCACCATCTTTCCATGATCACCCAGGAATACGAAAATCGTATTATCAAACCAGGGTTGTTTTTCCGCAGCTTGCATAAACTGCCTGATAGACCAGTCGGCGTATTCCACAATCTGCTCTTCCAACACACCGCTACGGGGATGGAAATAGGACGGAATCACATAAGGAGGATGATTGCTGATAGACAGCAACACACAGAAAAAAGGATTGCCCGTCTCTGCCTTCTCATTCAAAACAGGAAGTGCATACTGATACATGAAATCATCCTGTACGCCGAAACTATTCACAACTTTCTCCGAAGGATAGTCTTCCTGGGCATAGATTTCGTCAAAGCCGTTTGTCCGGAGAAAGGCATTCATATTGTCATACTGCGACTCATGAGTCATGAAAAACAGATTGCAATATCCATTTTCCTGCAATACGGTAGGCAGGCCCGAATAAACAGGAATAACCGAACCTTTCATCGCATTCCGTTTCATAATAGCCGGGAAAGAGTAAAGAGTGGAATAAATGCCATGATTGGTATGAATGCCGGACGAATAAAAACGGCTAAAGCCTAAGGATTGTTGATAAAGGCTATCCAGATAAGGAGTCAGTCTTTTATCCGACCCGAAAGTGCCCATCAGATTGGCAGACATGGATTCCATAAAGATCAGGACCACATTTTTGCGGTCGGGCGCCCCCTCCCGCTCTATCTTCCGGGCTATCGGAGACAGTCCGGCAATTCCCTGCCTCTTCAAATATTCTTGCACTTTTGATAAAGCATCTTTCTCTGGCATCAAATGCAAAGTCCGGTTTTCTTTCCGGTTATCATCTACTGTACTTGTCATCAGATTAAAGACCGGATTGACACCCAACTGATTCAAGAACGGGTCCTCACAATAATATGCCTGGCTTACCTTTATCGGGTTATACCCCGTACGTCCGCGAATGCCGAACACGCAAAGTCCGACACATACCGCTCCCGCCGTTAACACAACCGCCCGGCTCAACCAATTTATCCGCGGCTCAGCCTTTTCCGACCGGCAATAGAAGAAGGATGCAAGGGAAGAGGCTCCCCAACCAAACGCCACGATAGACAAAAGCCCCAAAAACATGGGGAAATAGTAAGAAGACTCGCCGAACACCATTCCCGCCGTCGTAGCACCATAACCGAACCAGTTATAAATAGAGGAATTAATGGTCTTGAAAAAATACTCAAAATATGGGATATTTGCAGCAGCGATAACAAAAGATACCGAATAAAAACAAATAAAATAAACCGTGATTACCCGAAACAGCCATCTGGCCGTATAGTTACAAAGAGCGGCTATCCACAGCATTGCCAAAGGCAACAGCAAAATATAACAGGCTATCACATTGTCAAACCACAGTCCGCGAAGGAAAGCGACGGATTGCAGGGCAACATCGTTTTCAATCTCTGCAGGGAACTGATAATCAACGGAACAGAACAGCGTGAATCGAAAAACAAAAAAAATGAAGAGGGCCACCACATGTATCGACAACAGGTATAAGAGGTAACACTCAAAACGTTTTACAGAGATTTTTTTCATTTCAGATTCAGCTTTAAAAAGTCCCATTACAATTGCTGCATATCATGCAAACGCTTATAGTAGCCGTTCAATTCAATCAGGTCCTCGTGTTTACCACGTTCTACAATCTCTCCTTCATACAGCACGCAAATCTCGTCCGCATTCTTGATAGTGGAGAGGCGATGGGCAATGGCAATCGTCGTACGTGTCTTCATCAGACGCTCCAAAGCTTCCTGTACCAAACGTTCCGACTCGGTGTCCAAAGCCGAAGTAGCCTCATCAAGAATCAGAATCGGCGGATTCTTCAAGATGGCGCGGGCGATACTGATACGCTGGCGCTGGCCGCCGGACAACTTTCCGCCGCGGTCGCCGATATTCATATTATACCCTTCCGGTTTCTCCATAATGAAATCATGCGCATTAGCTATTTTCGCCGCTTCCACAACCTGCTCCATGGTCGCATTTTCCACGCCAAAAGCAATATTATTGAAGAACGTATCATTGAACAAGATGGCCTCCTGATTTACGTTACCAATCAGACTGCGCAAATCGGCAATACGTACATCACGGATACTTGTACCGTCGATAGTTATATCTCCGTCCTGTACATCATGGTAGCGCGGCAACAAATCGACCAATGTGGATTTTCCCGAACCGGACTGTCCGACCAAAGCAATCGTCTGTCCCCTCGGAACAGTCAGATTTATATGTTTCAAGACCTCTTTCTTTCCATCATAACTGAATGAAATATTTTTAAATTCAATCTTATCATTCAATCCCTCCAATGGCTTAGGATTAGCTATTTCTGTAATTTTATTTTCCGCTTTCAAAATTTTATCTACACGCTCCATAGAAGCTAATCCTTTAGGAATACTATAACCAGCCTTTGAAAATTCTTTCAACGGATTAATCACACTATACAGAATAACCATGTAAAAAATGAAAGTCGGAGCATCAATAGTAGAATTCTCTCCCAAGATTAATGCACCACCAAACCATAGAACAACAACTATCAATAACGTTCCTAAAAATTCACTCATCGGATGAGCCAAAGCCTGACGAATCGCAACCTTATTAGTTGCATCACGAAGTTCATTACTGCATCTCAAGAAACGGGCAACCATTTTATTCTCCGCAATAAAAGCTTTTATGATACGTAACCCTCCTAATGTTTCTTCCAACTGGGACATGGTATCACTCCATTTTCCTTGTGCCTCAAGCGAATCACGTTTCAAGCGTTTTCCAACTTTACCCATCAGCCACCCCATACCGGGTAACACAAGTAAAGTAAACAATGTCAATTGCCAACTAGTCACCAACAAAGTAACAAAATAAAATAAAATTAAGATAGGATTCTTCACTAACATATCCAACGAACTTGTCACTGAATTTTCCACCTCACTTACATCACCACTCATACGAGCGATAATATCTCCTTTCCGTTCTTCCGAAAAAAAGCCTAGAGGCAAACGTAACACTTTCGTGTACACTTTTACACGAATATCACGTACAACTCCCGTACGAAGTGGAATCATAACTGCAGATGAAGCAAAGTAACAAGAAGTTTTCAGCATTGTCATAAAAGCCAAGAATAATCCCAAAAACAACAAGGTCAGAGAAGGACCATAAATTTGAATAATCTGTGATACATAATAATAAAAATTATTCACTGCCACATCTTTCAAATCCTCACTTCCCCATTCCATAAACTCATAAATCTGCGTACTTCCCTCTGTTTTAAACAAGATATTCAATATAGGAATAAGCAAAGTAAAAGAAAAGATATTAAAAACAGCAGACAATATATTAAGGATTATCGCCCAACCAATATATTTTCTATAAGGCGACACAAAACGCCGCATTAATTGTAGAAATTCTTTCATTATTCAGCATTAAATGAGTTAAGGGTACAAAGATACAATAAAACTGATTACCAGCTTGTGGTTTCAGATAATTATTTATGTGAATTATCAAGATATATTTTCCTTAGAAAATGCCAGATATATCATTCTCTACAATTTGTATGACAATACTCTATATCACTCCTCATCAAATAACGATACATGTTTTCCGAATAATTCCAGCCAATCTGAATACATCATATCAACATCACTGATAATAAAACAAAAGCAAATCCATGAAAATATGAGAATAAAAATCATGTCCAGATAGATCGCTCTTCAATTATCGTCTAAACAATGTAAAACGTATTCGAAGAAAAATACTTTTCATAAAAAGTTCAAACCGCCTACCCAATTTACGCTTTCTCCAACTTCCATAAATCTGATGCTGAGCTATTGCATCAGGGTGCTTTTGTATCTTTTTACAAGGAGTTACAAAATATCCCGGATAAATAATAACATCATCTTCCAGATGTTGTTCGACATCAAGTAATTTATATCCTCTTTTCTGAGCAATTCTTACCATAATACGAGGAGAGATTTCCATATCATAAGAACCGTCAGGCTTGATAAAAGAACGCTGCTGATAATACTCAAAAGCATCTTTACAAAATGCATTGCCTTTCTCTCCAAACAAGAATGCAGCCTGTAATTGGAGTACCGTACCAATATGTTCATGAAACGTAGCAAACCCATGTTCCGGTATAAATTGCTCAAAACGCCTTTTAACAAGCATATCACTATCCATATAAATTCCACCTTCCGTATATAAGGCATAGAAACGCACGACATCTGAAGCAAAAGCCCATTTTTTTGCAGCTAATGCTTCATCAATATATTTGCAATTGATAGCCTTTGCGTCTGCGTATGTCCAATGTCTGATTTTATAATCAGGAAGCAGGCGCTTCCAACTTTCCTGACAGATTTCAATTTCAATTGGAAACGGTTCATTACTAAACCAGCATAAGTGTATAAACTTAGGTATCATAAATATAGAATATGTATACTCTTAAAATTACGTAAATCAGATAAATTACAAAAATATTTTTCTACTATTTTCCATATACATTCTTTCGAATATACTTCAAGGCTGGCAAAAAGCCAATTCTTTGCAATACCCTCAAAAAAGAGCCTTTCACCTTCAAATACCGATAATAAGGTACGTCATTGAAATATTCATCCAAAACTCTTTTTGCCGTTACCAAATCAAAGGAAACCTCCTTCTCTAAATAAAGATATTCAATAATTCGACTGCCAACAAAATGTGACAGAACACGATACTTATCATGGTCAATAGTTTTTTGAGTTATAAGAGACCTTTTTATATACGTTTTATATATATTATAATAATTAATTACATGAGGTACAAAAAAAGCATAAGACATCTTCTTGTTGGGCACATTAAGAGTTTCATATCCATGATAGTTTATAACGACAGTCTTACGCAACGAGACTTCATGTAATGTCCATTCCATCTGCGCCAGTTGGGTTTCCCAAAGTGTATTCGAATTATCAAGTTCTTTAAAATTTTTCTTCCAAATTCCAAAATTAGCAATCCAAGTAATTTTATTATTAATATCATGCACAAAAGAGTCTACATTCTCAAAAACGACTTCTTTTGAAGCACGATGAGGACTTCGAAGATTAGAATAAAAGAATAAATTTACATCCTGGTTTTCATACTTTCGTATATAATCTTTCATCACTTTCAAACTGCCATTTTTGAAAGTTACGTAATCATTCAATAATTTTAAATAACGTCCCTCTCCTCTAGAAAGAGCCAAATAGAAATTCTTATCCTTTACATTTTCCTTATTACGATAGTATTTGACATTGGCATATTTAGAAGCGATTCTCCTTACTTGCTGTTCTGTATCGTCAGTAGAACAATTATCTGAAATAATAATTTCCACTTCCTCATCAAAATCTGGATCATGTATGACACGCTCTAACATTGTCAACAAAGTTCCCACCCGATTAAAGGTAGGAACACAAAAGGAAAGCAATTTTGTACTATCAGCCATAAATAGTTTATGTTATTTAGTTATGATGATATACACATTTCTCCTGAAGTTCATCTGACATGAAAGGAGCCATCTTTTCTAAAGGTGCAGAAGACATTTTACCATCCTTATCCATAAAAGAAGCAGACTTAGGATAAAGAGTCTGGAGAGGATGCATTTTTATCTCACAGATGCACACTCCTTCGTCATTGAGAATATCCGCAATTGCATTTCTCAAAGAATCTCCTTCCTGCGTTAATCTTACAAATGAAATACCATAAGCCTTAGCTATTTTCTCCATATCTGGACACACTACACCACTCGTAGGATCACTACCAGTATAATAACCTTGGAAGAACGATTGTTGAGTAGTTTTAATAGCCAAATAACCTTGGTTCTCCAATACAAATATTTTTAACGGAATACGATAAGTCAATAACGTCTGAAGTTCTTGAAGATTCATTTGAATACTACCATCCCCCGTTATAAGAATTGTACGTCCTCTATTATTAGCAATAGCCGCACCAATACCTGCCGGCAGATCATATCCCATAGCGGCACATCCTTGATTAGCAAAAACACGTACACCCTTATTTATCTTCATAGCCTGATATGTAGAGGTATAAGCTGTACCATTACCCGTCACGACGACATCTCCATCGTGTAATTGTTTGAATAGTTCATCTGCAAACACATATGAACTGATATAACCAGGTACAGAAGGATTATCTTCAAATAAAGTCGGCAACTCTTTCTCTATTGCACGTCCCCACTGTATCCAATCTTCAAAAGACGGAATACTTTTCCCTGATATTTTTTCCTGAAAAGCATCCAAAAAATCACGTATATCAGCATGAATAGGCAAATCAATAGAAAGCGTAGGTTTCTTCAATTCATTTACATCAATATCAATCATAACCTTATAAGCTTTAGGAGCTAATAAATCATAAGCATAACTTATTTGTCTTATACTTAACCGCGTTCCTATAACAATTAATAAATCAGAATTCTGAACCATGATATTGCCTATACGATCACCACATATTCCCGGTTTTCCGAAACACAAAGGATGATCATGCCAGATAATGTCTGAACCGCTAATGGCAGTAACAACCGGTACTCTCAGTTGTTCAACTATAAAAAGAAATTGTTCAACTTTTCCCGCTAAACGCACTCCATTCCCTACATAAATAACCGGACTTTTTGCTTTTTGTAATCTTTGAACTAACAATTCTACCTCTGCTTCTTTTACCAAAGGAGTTCTTTCCTGAATTTCTTCAGGAAAAAATTCACGCAATTGTCTCTCATCGATAACGGCTCCTTGAACATCTAAAGGAATATCTAGCCATACTGGCCCAGGACGACCATTCAAAGCCAAATAAACTGATTTATCAAGATAATATTTTATATCTAACGGATTAGTTACCATTATAGCCATTTTTGTGATAGGTTTCACTATATCTACAATGTTCACCTCCTGGTCACCTAACTGACGAAGATTCAATTCCGGACATGCACAAACTGTGGTACTTTGCTTCACTTGTCCCGAAATATACAACCCCGGAATAGAGTCACACCACTGTCCTAAAACACCAGTCAAGGCATTCGTTCCCCCAGGACCAGTAGTTACATTTGTAACGCAAAGTTTTCCACCCGAACGATAATAACCTTCAGCTGCAATTGCAGATGCTTGTTCGTGATGGTTACAAACATATTTAATATGTTTATTACGTCCGATAGAGTCATTAAGATGCATAGCACCACCTCCTGTTACCAGGAATACCTGTTCTACTCCGTACTGATTGTACAAATACTCAAAAATAAAATCACTAACTTTTACCACAGCCTATCATTTTAAATTAGTCACTAAAATTAAAAATCTCATGTTACTTCACCAAGGATGTATCAAGACTTATACATATATCAAAGAAACAATCCAACTACTTGTGAAATCACTCTTATCCAAGCTATCCTAATAAACTTTTTACACCTTAACTTCGCAACTAATTTGATTTATTCCATAACCCGATTGAAATACAGCTTACAATGTCACACAGTATTCTAATTACAACCATGAAATACTTCCTAATTTCGAAAAATAATCTAAACTTAGAATTTCTACAAATTTAGTTTATAAAATTGAAGAAGAAAGCTCCACTAAGTTTTTTTTCACATAACCAATGTTTTTTCTATCCAATAACAAAAACAATCACCTTATTATTATGCTGTATATTTTCTTTTTCTTCGCATATTTTTTAGTGAAATAAAATCCCAAACATTTCGAAAAAGAAGAAATAAAATATCACCGATATTAAGGTTTTCCGGCTTCTTTCTATATATTTTACTCTTAAAAGAAGTTACAAGTTTCCCAGAATAATCTTCCCTAAATTCTTTTATTCCATAAGAAAATTTTGACTCAATTCTACTCCTTAATTCATCATTTGCAAAGATTTTCTCTAATCGGAGGTATGCATTTACTTTGTAATGTTCATTAATGCCAGACAAATAATAATGAGCTATCACAAATTCTATCAAATCGAGATCATTCTCATCTAAGTATTTTACAAATGGACTCTCACTATAAATTACCTTTAACATATTTACATTTCTGACATACGAATAAAAAATATCACAAAATGCAACAGACTCATAAAAAGAACGTGTTGATACTTTCTCTACATTATAAATTGCAGAAACCTGTTTCTTATGTACTCGATATGATGCAATTACCTTATTCAGAAAAGTAAAATTCAGCCCATTAAGTAACATTTCAGTCCAAAGACTCATATCAAACATCATAATAAACGTTTGATTTAACTTTACAGACTCAAAAGCCTTTCTTTTAGCCAAACTACCAATATAAGGTAAAAAAGATTTCCCGTCTTTTAGTTTACGCAATATATCTATATTTCGGTCATCGATATCAAATCCTCGCCGATTATTAAACCAATCGTTTTTCAGCGAATGTAAATGTTCATCTACATATCGAACATTTCCAAAAACGACATCCACCAGAGGATTTTGTTTCATATAATCAACCAAGATTGAAATACAATCCGGAAACATCATATCATCTGCACAAAACAACTTCACATAATCTCCCTTTGCAACATTTATAAACTCTTTTACTAAAGCACCTCCTCCTGCTCCCAGATTTTTTTGCAATGAGATATGTTTTATTCTTCCATCCGTATAAGCTTTTGCTATCTGGGAAGACCCATCGGTAGAAGCATGGTCCAAAAGGATTAATTCAAAATTTTTATAACTTTGGTTTAATATGGAATCTATACAATCACGTAAAAATGCGCAATCATTGTAATACGGTACAAAAATAGAAACCAACACTTCTTCATTTTTATTATTTTCCACTTTCATACCCGACTTTTTGTATATCAAAAATTCACCCTTTCACGTTCTATCACCAAAGGACGCTTTCTAACCTGAGTATAAATAGCACCAATATACTCACCTATTATTCCCACAAACAATAATTGTATTGACGAGAAAAAGAAAAGTCCAATAATTAAAGGAGCCATTCCCAAACTAAAACTATCCCAATATACTAACTTATATATCAAGTAAACAATTCCCACCAACAAACTAAGAAAAGCAACAATAAATCCAATAAAACTAGCCATACGAAGGGGAAGCTTGGAATGATTTACAAATCCCAACATAGCCATATCATAAAGGGTATAGAAATTATTCTTAGTCTTACCTTTCTTCCGAATTGGCTGAGTATAATTAACTGCACAATAATCTGCTCCTAATTCTGCAACCATTCCTCTAAAATAAGGATATGGATCATTTATATCCCTCAAAGTATCTAGAAAAGAATTATCATATAGACCGAACCCTGTAAAATTACTAATATGTCCTATTGAAGAAGACTTTGCCATTAAACGATAGTACATTTTCCTCAATCCGAACATAATCGGATTTTCTTTACTTTTATTTTTTACCCCCAACACTATCTTGTTTCCCTCTTCCCATTTTCTAATAAAAACAGGAATTAAAGAAGGAGGATCTTGCAAATCCGCAACCATTAAAATCGCTGCATCCCCAGTAGCTTGCAATAGCCCATAATACGGAGAACGTATATGTCCAAAGTTTTTAATATTCAATATTAGTTTTACATTCTTATCTTCCCGTGCCAATTCTCGTAAAATAGCAACTGTATGATCTTTAGATGCATTATCTATAAAGATGTGTTCATACGTATAATCAACCAAAGCTTCAAATTGCTGTTTAACCTGATTATATAACTCCCGCACATTATCTTCTTCATTGTAGCAAGGAGTGACAATACTTATTTTTTTCTTTACCTTCATTAGGTTATTATTGAATTAGGTTAGGTTATATTATTAAATTCGAAACTAAATTGAAATTACAAAAGTATAGAGAATTAACGAATTATCCAAAATATTTCTTATAAACCTATTTATAGTTTAGGTGTTTTTAGTAAAGTATCATGTTGGAAGATTAATTATTCTTGATTTAAATTTGACCAATAAATCGGAGTACTTTTATCAGTCTTATATTAGAATATAATAGATATATGGAACACTAAAATAAATAATTAAAAGCAAGGTTGAAATAAAAAATAAATCACTATATTACAGCGATTTTCTCAATCTTCTAATCTTAAATCAAAATACCATGAAAAAAAATTATTTTATTATTAGTGCTTTATTCATATTAACATCATGTTCTAAACAGGATTTTCTTGAAATATTAACAGATAAAGACATACTACCTGTAACAAGGACCTACGGCGGAGATGGTGAAGATGATGTTTTAGGTTACAGCTGTGATATTTCTAGTGATTATTTATGTAGCAAATTACCTGTAATAGACAATAAAAAGCAAAAGAAAAATACTATAATGCTATAATTGTAAATTTCAGACAATCTGGAAACTATATTTATAATTCCGGCGCTACAGCATATGATTATTTAAAAAGTATATCTGAAAACAAAGAGGTAAGGATTAAAGCTTCTTTTTTGCAACAGCAAGTAGTAGTATCTCATCTTCTTTTAAAGAAACTAATGCATGTAGTATTAAATACTCATATGCTAGTTTTGAACGAACAATCCAAAAAAGAGAATATAATTATAGCTTAAGTTCTGAACAGTTGAGAAACTGTTTATCTAATAATTTTATTGATGATTTGAATCATAATTTTAATCCCCAAACTATCATTTCTAAATACGGTACCCATGTTTATACAAATATCAAAGTGGGTGGGAAAATAGTTGTTCTTTATAGGGCAAATTTGTCGTCAACTTCATCTGCCACTGAAAAGAAAAATACTGTAACTGCAGGATTATCGGGTAGTATTGGTAAAATATTTGGAGGTTCTATAGAAACCTCAATTAGCAAAGAAGAAATAGAAAAAGTATCAAAAAGAATTTCTTATGCCCAATTTGTTATAAATGCAATAGGAGGAAATTCTAGTATTCCTATGATGGGAGTAACCATAAATGCACAAAATAATGATTATTCCATTAATATTCAAGAATGGGAAAGAAGTGTTACTGACGGAGCAACAACGTTAATAGACTTTAACCCTGGCACATTAATTCCAATATGGGAGTTTGTTTCAGATACAAATAAAAGAAATTCCCTTCAAACAGCAATTGAGAAATATATTATAAACAAAGCTTTAACAGATAAAGTTATGATGTATGAATATGTTTGTTCAAATGGAAATTTCTTTTGTACTATAAGTGTTGAAGAGTTAGAATCTTATGGTTATTCAAGAGTGGGCAGTTATGGATATGTATATCCTTACCAATATTCAGGTACCGTGGCATTACATGTATATAAATCCCTTTACAATAATGATCATACTTACACTTACCAAAGAAATGATTCTCATTATGAAAATCATGGTTATAGATATTTTCACGTTGAATGCTACGTACCTTCTCCTAATCTTAATACCACATCGGAAATTATGCCTGTATATTTTTATAGTAGAATTATTGATGGACACCTAAATCATTACTATAGTATAAATAAAATGAGCCATTATCAAGGAGCACCTTATGGTGGAATAGCTTTTTATGTTTACAAATATAATAAATATAATCGCTTTCAGATATCTTACAAAAATTCGTTTTAAAAATAGAAGTAGACGTTCATCTTTTTTTAGAGAAGCAATAATTATTATGTTATTAATTGTAAAAAGGGGCACTATATCTTTTAAGTATAATTTATTTAATTTGATGTGAACTATTTAATAGTGTATCTTTGCGTAAAAATAAGAACTACAGCTATGCTTCCATTAAAAATCCAGAGAATTTTCAAAATTTGTGCATTTAGTTTCATATTAATATGGGTATTATTATTGATGATAGAACCTTCACATTTTCAACTAAATGTATTTTTTCATAAACTAGACGACTTCTTCGCCGATTATTTCAATCATATTAGATATACAGCAGGAAGAGACCCATATTTTAATACAACAAATGGATTGCACGAACACATTTACTTGCCACTATGTTACATGCTCCTATATCCTCAGACTCTTCTCATAGATTTTTCATCCATGAGCTTACAAGACTGTTGGAATTCACAAGACGCCTTATTCAGTGCAGGTGTGTTTTTTCTAATCTCGGTTGTAACGTTTCTACATTCATTATATTTACTGTGCCAGAAATATGAATGCCCCCGTTATTTATTAATAATTATATTTTTCTCTTCTGTCAATTTGTTTGCGATGGAAAGAGGTAATTTTATCTTATTAACAGCAGCTTGCATAAACTATTTTCTTTATACAAAAGATAATGAAAATAAAAAATGGATAGGTATTATATGTTTAGCGTTAGCATCAGTATTTAAAGTATTTCCTGTTTTTTTCAGCTTATATTATTTACGCAGAAAAGAATACAAATCATTTATCTGTTTAGCCATAATAACAGCAATATTAGTATTTGTTCCATTTCTTTTCTTTAAACATAGCTTTGTGGAAAATTTAACTCAACTACTACACAATATCTCTGCTCAAACTCCTATCTATGGCATGTCAAAAGCCCGTGATCATTTCGGTATAATACCACTATTCCTACAAATTATACATACTTCCGATCCCACCATATATTCTATAACTTATATTATCGCCAAATATGCCAATTATATAATGGGAAGCATAACAATTTTTTTATTCTTCAAAACTCAGTCTCCGATATTAAATTTTGGACTAATATCAATGATATGTATATTGTTCCCTCAACAAGCTTCTGTATATAGCGGGATATACATATTTCCATTGTTAATTATGTTATTCTCACCCAATATTGATAAAAAGCCATATATATGGTATACAATACTAACATTGTTATTTATACCTGCATTACTGCCACTTCAAATCGGAAAAGCCAGCTTTATAATAAACAATATAAGCTTCATTTTAATATGGATACTATTAATCACTACAGCCTTAAAATCCTCCCAAAATCACACAACTAAGATGATTTGCGAGAGATAAAAACAAACCTCCTTTGCAGAAAGAAAGAAATAATGGCTACTATCGGAGTAGCCATTATTCCCGCCAAATATTCCCCTACGGAAATTATACTTAGAAATAAATGAATTATCCCTATATTAATAAAATATACAATAACATATGATAGCACAAATCTAAATAATAATCGATTATTTTTATTCTTAAAAACAAATGTACCTATCGTCTTAAAATTAAACAAAACACCCAATATTGTACTAAAAAATACAGATAAATGATATGAAATTCCTAGATAGATAAATAAACAATACAATCCAACCCCGAAAACAGTATTTATAATCCCAACAAAAACAAAACGAATGAAAGTATAGTCCAATTTTTCCCAGAATAGTCTCATAACCTTACTTCATCAAATATTTATTAAATAAGCTCTCTTGCTTACCTAAAAAATTAGGTCCTATTAACTTCTTGTCAAAAATCGAATCATCCATTGAATACCTACGTTCGCAAATCTCACCACGACGGATACATAAAGAAGTCTCACGAACTGTACGCGCTATTTCAAAAAAAGGAGTAATAGCCCCAATAAGAAAAACTACAATAAAAAAACACTTTATTTTCCTGTTAATATCGGGCATATATATATATTTCATAACAAGTAACATTAAATAAATAGTTAATGGAATATTCGTCCTCATACAAAAATCTGTAGATTCACCTAAATTCACTAAAGAAAAAACCATACAAGTACCAAACATTATCCACAATAAAGAATCTTTCTTATTTTTTTTAAAAACAAAGAAAAGATAAACCACATATTGAGTTAATAAATAAAATAAATATTTACTAGTAGGTTCTCTGAAACTCGATTCTCCTGCTGCAATATTAGATAAATAAAAAATTCCGACGCAAGAAACAATAAGAATGGCAGTAAGATTCTCAATACTAAGATTCTCCTTTACAAATGCTCTCCATCCCATTTTATGCCATTCCTTCACTCCCCAATATACAATTATTGGAGCGAATCCAACAAAAGGAAAAGGAGAAAAAATCAATAGTAAAGAATAAAGAAAAGGAATATATGTCCATTTCCTACTTAACAAAAGCAATATCATTCCGACAAAAAACGGAACAGCTTGATTAAATACCCAAAATAACAATGTTGAAATGGACGATGCCTGAAAAGGTATATGAGACCACTCTAAATGTGGGAAAGTTGTTAAATTTAAAAAAAGTTCAGAAAAATCGTGCGTTTTAAGATAAAACTCAGAGTAACCCAAAATATCAATCCCACTAAAAAATATAAGGATAAACAATACCCCAAGCTTTATGTGTTTTAAATAATCACTTATCAAAAAATAGAAAAGAGATACTCCTAACCAGGTCCATATTAATAAAAAAACATTTCCAACTTCTACAGAATTAAAAAGTTTACCAACTACAGCGGCAGGAAGCCAATAACCAAAATAATAACACAAACTATTACCGCTATTAATAACAGGCCAATCATAGCAAACCAAATCATTAAATATGGCATTCCTCCAATAATGATCTTCATTTTGCCATACATATCGCCCAACTCCGGATAAAATACTCCATAATAACAATATTAACAAAATAGAAAATAACTTTTTGTAGGATATAGAAAGCTCTATTCCGCCAATTACAGAAGTAGTTTTATAGAAACAAAAAAACATTAAGAAACATAAAGGCACAGCCAAATACCAATGACACCACCCAAGAAAAAAAATTAATACTGGAATAAAAAGATAAAATAGTCCAGCAATTCTAATATATCTAGTTTTAATATTAATCATTATTACTCGCTCTTTTTTGAAAATAGAAGAAATTTTCTTGCAAAGAAATTCCAAAGATAAACAATAATTGCTGTTATCAATTTTGAAAGCATATAATACACTCCAAAACAATCAGTAATTAGCCATAATAATCCTGCATTTATCCCCAAACCTATTACCCCTATCAGTGCAAAAAATAAAAATTCCCGAAACCTATTAACCGATCCAAATCCACGAAATACCCATAATATACTAATAATATAATTTACCAATAATCCAACAATAAAAGATATCGTAGCAGAGATTATATAATAGAAATGGCAATATTCTGTAAGAATATACAGCAAAGCAAAATCTACAACAAAAGCCACTCCTCCAACAAAAGTATAACGTATCAATTGGAGTAGAAGATTTTCAGTAGGCTGAATAAATAACCTACGAAATAAATTATTTCTTAATAGCATCTGAAAGGTAAATTAACTTGATTTTGTTTCATGATATTCTTCTTCCGTATTTACTGCCCAAATATTTTCTTTGGAAGTTTTATTGTCCCTGATATTTTTCACAGCCTCCATAGCTGTCAACATAGAATGGTCCATATTATTATAACGATGCTGCCCATTTCTACCAATACAGTACAAATTTTCTATCCCATCAAGAAATGATTTTACTTTATCAAGTTCATAATAAGCTCCAAAATAAGAAGGATAAGCTTTCTTTATTTTTATTTGAGTACTATCTAGCACATCCTTCTTATCAAGAATTCCAATTTTTTCCAACTCATCAATAGCCATCTCTATAAATGCTTTTTCATCCATCTGCCACATTTCATCCCCTTCAGTGCAAAAATACTCTAGCCCAACCCACATTGTGTTTTTGTAATCTTGAACCATATAAGGAGACCAATTATTAAAAATCTGTAGACGACCAATCTTTACATCACGTTCCTGAATATAAATCCAAGTATCCGGTACACGTTTCTGCCATGTTTTAATTGAGGTTTCATTCTTGATTTTCAATTCTTTTACAAGTAAACCAACTGTTATAAAGTCTCGATATGGCAGTTCAGAAGCAATTCTACGTACTTCTACGGGAACTTCAATGCCGTCAATAGCAGCAACTAAGTCTTTGATAGGCATGGAAGACAACAAATAGTCACATCTTCTATTAACAATTTTTCCATTCTCTTCCGAATCTACAGATACAACCTTATTGGCTTCTACATAAATACGAGTCACTTTACTTTTCATTATGACATCCGCATCCGGTTGAATATCTCTGGCAACCGTTTCCCACAACTGTCCCGGACCAAACTTCGGGTAAATAAATCTTTCGATTAGTGATGTTTCTACGTCTTTTTGACTTATATCGTCACTCTTCTTCTTAGGTAAAAACATATTTTTCAATACAGCCATAATAGACAGCCCTTTTACACGCTGCGCCCCCCAATCTGCACCAAGTTTTGACGGATGTACTCCCCACACTTTTTCCGTATAATCTTCAAAAAACATTTTGTAAAGAGGACGTCCAAAACGATTGATATAAAAATCTTCCAAAGATTTTTCTTCACGCTTAAATGCCGCAGAATACAAATACCCCAAACCAGCCTGAACTGTACGGATTAACCCCATATTAGTAAATGTCTGCAACTTTAAAGAGATTGGATAATCAAAGAAATTACGTAAATAAAAGATACGAGAAACTCTTTGACGAAGCAACATCACCCTATCTTCTTGCTCAGGATCTACATTCCCCAATAAAGTCACATCTTTTTCTGTATTAAGTAATATCTGGTCGGAAGAAGGTTTTCCTTGCAAAGGCATTACTTTACTCCACCAACTCATCACCTCATTACTTTTAGAAAAGAAACGATGTCCGCCAATATCAATTCTATTTCCCTTGTAACGCACTGTTTTAGAGATTCCTCCTATCTCGTCAGATTCTTCCAAAACAACAGGGTGTACCGGGGTCTTCAACAATTCATGAGCTGCTGTTAAACCTGCAGGGCCTGCTCCAACAATAATCGCCGTCTTCTTAACTTCTTCCATATCTATCTTTTATTTATCTATCAACAAAGAATTCTTATCTAACTCATTTTTATGTAATAAATACCAATCATATAAACATTCAACAGCCTCTTTTATCGGAGTAAATTTCAAATCCTTATATTCATTTCGTAATCTTTGATTGTCACCGCTATATTCCAATCCCAATCCTTCTTGTGCAATTAGAATCGGTAATTCCAGTTTCCCGGATATCTTTCGAACCATCAAGGCTAATTCATACAAAGATATCGACCGTTCAGGAGTTATATTATATGCCTTATAATGAGGAGTCCCTGATATAAACCAGTCTAAAATGGGCATCAAATCATCTATATATAGATAATCAAAATTACGATTTTGTTTAATTGTTATTGGCAAATCAAACAAAGATTTACAAATTGCATTTGAAATAAATCGTATCGCATAATCTTCATATTTGCCGAAAATACCAAAAACACGTAAATCATAAATATTTCGGCTATGTTCTATCGCCTTTTCACAGACATACTTACAAAAGCCATGTTCGTCAATTGGAATATTATTTTTCCAGTCTTCTTCCTTAACTTTCGGACGATAGTTCCTATTATCATAAATTGCTCCGGAACCTATCACCAACATCTTTTCGTATTGTCCAGAATAACGTTCCAAATTAAAAAACATTCTGGTATTAGTAAAAAACAGATTATTAAAATCTCTGGCATTTCGATGAGTTGGTTTAACAGCTGCGTGAATCACAATATCCGGATGATGCGATACAAAATATTGTGCTACACTCTTCTCATCCGCAACATTCAGTTCTTTACTGGAAGGAGCATCTATCAAATACTTCTCAACTAAAGGACTTTCTAAAATATTCCTCCCTATAAAGCCACTCCCACCAGTTAATAAGATTGTTTTCATTAAGATATATATTTACCAATCTGTTCCACACACAAACTATAAACGTCCTCATTTTTATATCGTTTATACCAATCAACAGTCAATTGGATTGTTCGTTCTATATCTAACCGCGGTTGCCAACCCAATTTAAAATAAACTTTTGAAATATCAAGCATCAGCAATTTTGCTTCATGCAGACTATTGGGAACAGAAGAATCAACAAGAGAACCTTTACCATAATATTTCACGACCAACATCGCTATATCCCAAACATTTGCCACAGACTCTAATTTGGGTCCGAAATTCCATCCTTCACAATAATCAACAGGAGCATTCCACATTTTCTGAGCTAACAACAAATAACCGCTCAAAGGCTCTAACACATGCTGCCATGGACGTATAGATTGAGGACTTCTGATTTCAATATCTTTATTAGCTTCTAATGCCTTGATACAGTCCGGAATTATTCGGTCTTTTGCCCAATCACCACCACCAATCACATTACCGGCCCGTACACTGGCTATTGATTTTCCATGCACATTATAATTAATAGGATTGAAAAAAGAACGTCTCCACGAAGAAATAGCGATCTCGGCACAACCTTTTGAAGAAGAATAAGGATCATAACCTCCCATCGGTTCATTTTCACGATATCCCCACAATTGTTCCGTATTCTCGTAACACTTATCAGTAGTAATCATAACAGCAACTTTTACGCTATTAGTCATACGTACAGCTTCCATTACATGAATTGTACCCATCACATTTGTTTCATAAGTCTCCACTGGAATCTCATAAGATTCTCTGACAAGTGGCTGAGCAGCCAAATGAAAAACGATCTCAGGCTGATAGTCACTAAAGATTTTTTTTATCAGCTCACCGTTACGAATATCTCCCCGTAAATCTGTAATTTTGGTTCCAATCCTGGAAAGGACAAAATTATCTTTCTCTGTAACAGGGGCTAATGCCAGTCCAATCACTTCAGCCCCCAATTCATGCAACCAAATAGAAAGCCACGAACCCTTAAAACCTGTGTGACCGGTTACCAGCACTCTTTTCCCACGATAAAAGTTATGAAAAATATCTACCATTTCACTTTGTTTTTATTCCCAAACTTTCCAAGGAGCCTTGTTTTTTTCCCACATTTCATTCAACTCCGAATTATCTCTCAATGTATCCATCGGCTTCCAAAAACCGCGATGTTTATAAGCATGCATCTCCCCGTCTCTAGCTATTTCTTCTAGGGGTTTACCTTCAAAAACCGTTAAATCTCCATCTTTTATATAATCTATCACGCCCGGCTCACAAATAAAATAGCCAGCATTAATCCAATTACGGTCACCATCCGGTTTTTCCATAAAGGACTTCACCTTATTTGTCCTCAAATCAATCTCCAACGCTCCAAATTTTCCCCCCGGTTTATATGCTGTCACAGAAAGTAAACAACCTGATTTTTCATGTTCTATAATTGTATCTGCAATATTCAGATCTGTCACTCCGTCACCATAGGTTAGAAGGAAACGCTCATTTTCAATATACTTTTGTACCCGTTTAATTCTGCCACCAGTCATTGTATTAAGTCCTGTATCAACCATCGTCACACGCCAATTTTCAGAATGGTTATCCAGTATCTTTACAGAATTATTAGATAAATCTACTGTCATATCACAATTGTGACGGAAATAATTAGCAAAATACTCTTTTATAACATATTGTTTATATCCGCAGCAGATAATAAAATCGTTAATGCCATAATGGCTATAAGTTTTCATTATATGCCATAAAATAGGTTTACCACCAATTTCTACCATCGGCTTTGGTATCAAATTCGTGGCTTCACTCAATCTCGAGCCAAAACCACCGGCTAAAATGACAGCTTTCATGATCTCATTTATTTTGCGTATAATTTACTAATGCGAATCCACAAACGATTTAATCGTATCTACCATAAACTGTAACATTTCCGGTTTCATTCCCGGATATACACCAATCCAGAAGGTATTATTCATTACAAAATCCGTATTTACCAATTCACCTATAACACGATATCCCTTATCACTTTGTTTCATCTCATCAAAAGCAGGATGCTTCAACAAATTACCGGCAAAAAGATTACGAGTCTGAATTCTATTATTTTCCAGATATTCAGATAGTTCATTACGAGTAAAGCCTGCATTTTCTGCCACGGAAATAAGAAAACCGAACCAACTTGGATTAGATTTTTTTTCAGCTTCTGGTAAAATCAACCCCTTTGTTCCTAACAGTTTCTCTTTCAGAAATTTGAAATTGTTTCTACGCGCAGTTACAATCTGATCCAACTTTTCTAATTGAGCACACCCAATAGCAGCTTGCATATCAGTCACCTTCAAATTATACCCAAAGTGAGAATACACATACTTATGATCGTATCCAAGAGGCAGTTCACCATACTGTTTACTAAAACGCGATTTGCATGTATTATCTACCCCTCCTATACACCAACAATCACGCCCCCAATCACGAAACGAATTAATCAACCGATGTAATAGAGGATCATTAGTATAAACCGCCCCTCCTTCTCCCATAGTCATGTGGTGAGGAGGATAAAAACTTGAGGTCCCGATATGACCAAAAGTTCCAGTTTTACGAGTTTCACCTTTTAATGTATATTCCGTTCCAAGCGCATCACAATTATCTTCTACTAACCAAAGATTATGAGTATCACAAAATTCCTTTACGGCCTCCAAATTAAACGCATTTCCCAAGGAATGAGCAATCATTACCGCTTTGGTTTTTTCCGAATAAGCCGCTTCTAACTGTGTAACGTCAATATTATATTCAGGAACAGTAATATCTACAAATACAGGAACTGCACCATACTGTATACATGGAGTTACAGTAGTAGGAAATCCACAGGCTACTGTTATCACTTCATCACCTCTTTTTATTCGGCGTTCCCCCAATTCAGGAGAAGTCAAAGACATGAATGCCAACAAATTAGCAGAGGAACCTGAATTCGTTAATGAACAGAACCTAACTCCCAACCACTCTGCAAGTTTTTTTTCAAAACGATGTGCCCACGGACCAGCAGTCAACCAAAAATCCAAAGAAGAATCTACAAGGTTCACTAATTCTTCTTCATTAAAATAACGACCGCCATAATTAACAAATGTTTCACCTGGGACAAACTCTTTAGACTGTCCGAAAGTTTCAGCGTAATATTCTTTCACAAGTGAAAGTATCTGTTCTTTCAAATTCTTTTCTTTCTGTTCCATTTTAAAAATCCTTAAATCCTCTTATCAAAATCACTTTCAAAGGTTAGCCACTTCTATAATTAAATGCACAAAGATATGAAATATTGCATGTCCTTTACATTTATTATACAAAAAAGATTATTTTCCCATACTGTTTAATACATCCACAGCCTCGGTTACCGCTACAGCAAAATATTCACCCTTAGAAAGTTTACGGCTGATTACAGCAACGTTCTTTTGCATTTCAACATACTGTTCCAAAGTCAATCCTGACAAAATCTTATCCAAATCTTTTAAAGAATCAACACATATACCAATTTTATGTTCACGAACAAAAGAAGCTAAAGCTGCTTTGTTCCAAATAATAATAGGTAATCCGCAGCGAATATAAAGCGAAGTTTTATGAGGATTATTATATTGAAGATATTCTCCCCAATCACCGATACAGGAAGAAACTGACGAGCCATCCCACACTAACCCAAAGTCTCCCTGTGCAGTAGCAATTAAGTCATCGGACTTAACAAATTCCATATAAGTAAAATGCTCTTTCCCTTTCACCTTATCAAGTTCAAAACCTGATCCATAAAGATTTAGATGGAACGAAGAATCAACATGAGCACCGATTTCATATAAAAAAGCATTTTTTCTAGGATTTAGCCCACCCGCATAAAGTATCTTAAACGGTTTCCGCACCTGCCTAGAAACGGGCGCAACAGAAGCGGAAAGATAATCGAAAATCCCCAATACCCCCACCTGGGCCTGACAATGATGAAGTTCAAGCCACTGCTTCATCTTTTCATTATGAGCAATAATATAATCCGAATGATTCAAACGTCTAATTTCTTGTCCAACAGTCAATTTCTTTCGACGGAAGCTACCTAAATCATGGATAATTGTCACAACCTTGACACCTCTGAGATGTGCCATATTACAAACAAACGTATAATATTTTTTTAATGGGTATTGTAAAACCAGGACATCTCCTTTACGAAAACAAAAAGGAGCTTTTAACACTCCCAAAAGAGTTACGGCAAACGCCAATATACTGTTATGATAAGTAGTTTGTTTCAATCCCACATTCCGAAATGACAATTCAGACATAATCTGTTCAATATCAGATTTAGCCTTATTCCCTGCGCTAGAAAGCCCTTTATAATTACGAGACAAATAACAATTCATATTATTTTTTGCTAATTTCTATTTCCTTTTCCGCTAACCTCAACGCCGCCTCTACCGTATCATCCATATCCAGATAAGCATATTTTCCCAAACGTCCACCGAATAACACATTACTCTCTCGTTTACCAAGCTCCTGATATTTATAATATAGTTTCATATTTTTTTCATCATTCACCGGATAATAAGGTTCCTTCCCCACTTCAAATGAATCCGGATATTCATAAGTTATCACCGTTGTCGGCTGAACACCAAACTCAAAATGCTTATGTTCAATTACCCTCGTATAAGGAACCTCACGCTCGCAATAATTAACAACAGCGTTACCTTGAAAATTGTCAATATCCAAATGATGATGTTCAAAACATAGACTACGATATTCCAAATGCCCAAAACAATAGTCAAAATATTCGTCAACACAACCTGTGAAAAGAATTTTATCAGCCATCTCCTCCAATTCATTTCTGTTGTCAGAGAAATTTATACCCAAACGAACATCAACACTCTCCAATAAAGAATCTATCAAAACATTATACCCTCCGTAAGGAATACCCTGATAAGCATCATTAAAATAATTATTATCATATACAAAACGAAAAGGAATTCTTTTGATAATAAAAGGTGGCAGCTCTTTAGCCGAACGTCCCCATTGTTTTTCCGTATATCCCTTAATCAGACAAATATAAATATCTTTTCCACATAGCTTCAATGCTTGTTCTTCTAAATTTTGCGGGATTTTTATATAATCATATTCCTTACGCTGTTCTTCTATTTTCGCCTTTGCCTCTACAGGAGTTTTAACCCCCCATAATTGGGAAAAGGTATTCATATTAAAAGGCAAATTATATAGTTTTCCCCCAAAACAAGCCAGCGGTGAATTCGTATATCGATTAAATCTTACAAATCGATTTACAAATTCCCACACTTCCGAATTATCTGTATGAAAGATATGGGCTCCATATTTATGAACACGTATTCCTTCAATTTCTTCACAATAAATATTTCCACCTTTATGAGAACGTTTATCTATCACTATACAGGAATAACCTGCCTGACGCATCCGATAAGCAAATACAGCTCCATATAAACCTGCGCCCACAATTAAATAGTCATACTTCCGTTCCATAAAATAGCCTTGAATTACAATAATTAGACAAAGATACGCAAAATACACTTAGAAACGGAAGGGATTTTATTATTTTTATTACATTTGCCCAATCATTTAAAAGTATCCGAATATATGAAAATAGGTTTCGACGGTAAACGAGCCGTACAAAACAATACAGGACTGGGTAATTACAGTCGTTTTGTAATAGATATATTGAGCGAATATTATAAAGAAAATCAATACCTAATCTATGCTCCAAAACATAAAGAAAATAAGATTCTGACACGCATTCTTCAAAAAGACAATACACAAATGATATATCCCATGTCTTTTTTATGGAAAAAATATAAATCTTTATGGAGAACATGGGGTATTAACAACCAGATAAAACAAGAAGGAGTTACACTTTTTCACGGACTTAGTAACGAACTTCCGTTAAACATAAAAAAAAGCCGGACAAAAAGCATAGTAACCATACATGACCTTATCTTTATCCGTTACCCACAATTCTATAAATGGATTGATAGATATATATATACTTACAAATTCAGAAAAGCATGCGAAAATAGCAATCGCATTATCGCTATAAGCGAAATGACAAAGCGTGACATTATAGCTTTTTTCGGGATAGACGAACAGAAAATAGATGTTGTTTATCAAAGTTGTCATCCTATCTTTGAACAAGTAACTAGTAATGAACAAAAACAACAAGTACGACTTAAATACCAGTTACCCGACAAATATATTTTAAATGTAGGCAGTATCGAAAGCCGTAAGAATTTACTCTTAATCGTAAAAGCCCTGAATTATATTCCTGAGGAAATACATTTAGTCGCTATCGGGAAAAGAACAACCTATACTGATAAAATCGAAGAATACATAACTGATCATCGACTCAACCAACGAGTACACATTTTACATAATATTCCTTTTCAAGAGTTACCCGTATTTTATCAATTGGCAGAATTATTCGTATATCCCTCTTTCTTTGAAGGTTTCGGTATCCCTATCATTGAAGCTATACATTCCGGTTTACCGGTTATTGCCGCCATGGGTTCATGCTTAGAAGAGGCGGGTGGTCCCGGTTCCATCTATATCGATCCAAACGACGAACAAGGACTTGCACAAAATATAAATAAAATTCTATCTTCTCCCAAATTAGCTGATGAAATGAGAGCAAAAGGGAAATCATACGTAAAACGTTTTTCCCGTCAGGTTATAGCTCGAAATATCATGCAAGTATATCAAAAAGCGTTAATTACCAACTAGGCTTGAGAGCTAACTTTGCTTGAAAATCCAACAACTCAAAACGCGCGGCACAGCGGGGTAAAAGGAAAGGTTCATTATTTTTCTTCATTCGTTCATTCATTGTAGTGAAAGCCAACTTATATCCCGCATCCCTGACTGCCGCAAGAGCCGTTTCACTGATATCTCCTTGTTTCAGATTTCCATTTGGAAAAGCTAGATAATCGCATTCACAGCCCAATTTCTGTTGAAGGATACGCTTACTTTCAAAAATCTGCCTGCGTGTCTCTTTCATTTGTTGAGATGAATTGCAAATGAAATGGTCCAAACAGTGAGAGCCGATAATGCAGTCATAATTCTGTTTCAATATAGAAAGCTCATCCCAATCCATCGGGGCATCAGAAGAAAATTTATCATAAAGTTCTTTCAACTCATCCTCTTCAAGGTTACTTTCCAATTGTGCAGAAATTAAATTCACCTTAGTTATATCAGAATGTTTTAAGGCCTCATTCACCTTTCTCATTACAGCAACCCTATCGAAATCCGACGTTAGATTACAATCTATGCCTAAGCACTCAATCCGGACATGAGTAGTTTGTTTATCCAATAAAATAGCCCTATTAATGAAAGTTGAGAAACGCTTACCTTCATCCAAATGCCTAACAGAAACAAACACTGTAAAAGGAAGGGATAAAGAATCCAAAATAGGAGCTGCAACTGTCAGATTATTTCTATAACCATCATCAAAAGTAATAACAACCTCCTTCCCTGTAAATCCAGATGAGACAAATCTTTCATAATATTCGTCCATTGATATCACTTCATAATATTTTTTCAAGTATTGCATTTCCTTCTCAAACACTTCTGGCGGCAGATGTAACGACTGCACCGATGAATCCACAATTTTATCAACACCATGATAAAACAACACCCTTGGAGTTTTATTGAGTGTACGCAACAGTCCGAGAATCCCCAAGCTAACCATAGCCCTCTTTAAAAAGATATGTCGCATGAATATATCCATTATTTAATTAAGCAAAGCTATATAAAGTTTTTAAAAGAAGCAATTAATAGCCGAGAAAAGTATTATCTTTGTCCGGAATTAGAATATTCAGAAATAATGGAAAAAGATTCAACTATCTTAGTAACAGGAGGAGCAGGATTCATTGGTTCCAATTTATGTGAACATCTCCTTAATAAGGGATACCAAGTGGTATGTTTAGATAATTTTGCTACAGGAAAGCCCGAAAACATACAACAACATTTCAATAACCCAGCTTTTAAACTAATAGTAGGTGACATACGTAATCTTGAAGATTGCCGTAAAGCTGTAGAAAAAGCAGACTACGTACTACACGAAGCAGCATTGGGTTCCGTTCCCCGCTCAATAAAAGATCCGATTACGACTAATGAAGTCAATATCGGAGGGTTTCTGAATATGTTGATTGCCGCTAGAGACGCTAAAGTAAAACGATTTATTTATGCAGCCAGTTCCTCCACTTACGGAGATTCCCAATCACTTCCCAAAATGGAAGATGTAATAGGGAAACCGTTATCGCCTTACGCTATAACTAAATACGTCAATGAATTATATGCTGACGTATTTTCCAAAACATACGGAATCGAATGTATCGGACTACGTTATTTTAATGTATTCGGACGCCGTCAGGATCCCAACGGAGCCTATGCTGCTGTCATCCCTCTCTTCGTTAAATTGTTGATGAAACATGAATCTCCTGTAATCAACGGAAACGGGGAGTATTCCAGAGATTTTACTTATATCGAGAATGTCATTCAAATGAACATGTTAGCATTGTCTACCAATAACCTTGAGGCTGTTAACACTGTATACAATACAGCTTTTGGAGAACGAACCACCCTCAATCAACTGGTAGATTACTTAAAAGAATTCCTAAGTGTTTATGACCACGATATCGCATCGGTCGAAATCAAGCATGGTCCCAATAGAATTGGAGACATTCCCCATTCTCTTGCCTGCATTGACAAAGCCCGGAAATTACTAGGTTACATACCTCAATATAGTATGAGAGAAGGACTGAAAGAAGCGGTAAAATGGTATTGGACAAACCTAAAATAAAGAGTATGGGAAACATAAAAATAGGCATCATCGGATTAGGTTATGTGGGATTACCATTGGCACGGCTGTTTGCGACGAAGTATCCAGTTGTAGGTTTTGACGCCCAAAAAGCAAGAGTTGAAGAACTTATGAAAGGACATGATTCGACTCTGGAGGTTGATGACCAAACCTTGTGCTCTGTATTAAAGAAAAAGATACCCTCCGAAAAGGAAACCGGATTATATTGCTCAGACAAAGCGGAAGACTTGAAAGGTTGCAATTATTACATTATTTGTGTTCCAACTCCTGTAGACAGACATCACAGTCCCGATTTATTACCCTTATATAAAGCAAGTGAAACTGTAGCTACAGTGATTAACAAAGGAGATATCGTTATTTATGAATCTACTGTTTATCCTGGAGTAACTGAAGAAGAATGTATACCTGTAATTGAGAAAATCTCCGGGTTCACATTCAACGTTGACTTCTTTGCCGGATATTCTCCAGAACGTATCAACCCCGGAGATAAACAACACACTGTAGAAAAAATAAAAAAAGTCACTTCCGGTTCTACTCCTGAAGTAGGAAAAAAAATCGATAATCTTTATAGTTCCGTAATCACCGCAGGTACCCATCTGGCTTCAAGTATCAAAGTGGCGGAGGCTGCCAAAGTTATTGAAAACTCCCAAAGAGATATCAATATTGCATTTGTCAATGAATTATCTAAAATATTTAACTTAATTGGCATCGACACACAAGAAGTACTGGAAGCCGCTGCCACCAAATGGAACTTTCTACCTTTTAAACCCGGTTTGGTTGGTGGGCACTGTATCGGTGTAGACCCCTATTATCTTGCCCAAAAAGCACAAGATTACGGATATCATCCAGAAGTCATACTTGCCGGACGAAGAATGAATGACAGTATGGGTGAATATATCGCTAATCAAGTAGTAAAATGTTTGATAAAAAAAGGGAATTACATAAAAGGGGCCCAAATTCTAATCCTAGGATATACATTTAAGGAAAATTGTCCTGACGTACGTAATACGAAAGTTTATGATATTGTAAAAGCACTGGAAGACTACGATACCCAGATTACAATATATGATTGTTGGGCTAAACCGGTTGAAGTGAAACGAGAATACAATCTGGAACTGACAAATGTTCTCCCTGTCAAGAAGTTTGATGCAATAGTTCTCGCTGTAGCACACAAAGAATTCTTGCAACTCAATATCAAAAACATGATAAAAGAAAACGGAATCATCTATGATGTAAAAGGTTTGCTCAATAGTGACATAGTAGACGGACGTTTATAAATATTTATGACTGACTACCAAATTAATCCTAAATATAGAAACTTAAAAGAGTGCATTCTTTCCATACCGGAACGTTTCGACAAAGAAGGAGAAATAATATATAAGGGGAGAAACACACTTAAAATAATTGTATGTGGTGGTATACGCATGTGTGTTAAAGCATTTAAAATACCTCATTTCATAAACAAAATAGCTTATGCCTATTTGCGGAAGTCTAAGGCAGAACGTTCTTTCATATATGCTACTCGTTTTCATCAGCTAGGAATCAACACACCTGAACCGATAGCATTCATTCTGTACCAAGACAATTTCGGATTGACAAAAAGTTATTATATTTGTCGTCAATTGGATTATGACTTTACTTTCAGAGGAATTATTAACCTCCCCCCTATGGAACAAGAAACTGTACTCCGGGAATTCGTTCGGTTCACTTATAATTTTCATCAAAAAGGAGTATACTTTATCGACCATTCTCCAGGGAACACTTTGATACGTAAGGAAAACGATGGAACCTTCAGCTTTTACTTAGTCGATTTAAACCGAACTCAATTTACTAAAGTATCCGCCCCCAAAGGACTAAAGAATCTATCCAACCTCGAAGCTTCCCACAATATGTTGCATATTATGGGAGAAGAATATGCCCTTCTAACCCATAGTGATGCAAAATCCACCATCCAAAAACTAATTCAACTAACCGAAACACATAACAAAATAACTGAAAGAAAAAGTTTTATTCGAAACACCCGAAGAAAAATTAAACATTTACTGACTCCATAAGATATCGTTCTATATTTCGTGCCAGTACATTCCAATCAAAGTTCTCTACATTCTTACGTGCAGCCTTTCCAAGCCGCGCTCTTAGCTCTTCATCCTCGAACAGAGTTCTCAATTTACGGCGTATCATAAAAGAATACCTCCAAGTATTCAAACCAGTCACCCCATCTATCAATAGGTCACGTGTACCAGCTTTTGTAGCGATTACAGGAAGAGCACATGCCATTGCTTCCGCTACAGTATTGGACCAACCTGCATGTCCTTCGGCCGCAACAAAAACATCCGCCCGGTTAAAAAGTTCCGAATTCTTATCAAAAGGGTGATTCTGAATAAAGTCAAAAGGCACACAAGTTGAAAAATTGTCTATCATTTTTTGTGCTTTCTCACTTATTGCCGTATCAAATAAAAGCAACTTTATATTATATCCTTTCTTGTATAATTTTTCACACGCCCTAACTACATACTTTGTACCTTTCACCTTTTCTGCCAAACGCCCGTAAGCCATCACACAGAAAGGTCGCCCCTGAACCAAATAATCCGTTTTTACCTGATAATTGGAAACATTTACCCCTCCAAGAGCCTTAAAAGGTTCAATTCCATATTTTTTCTTATCATATAAATAGATATTTGTGGAACAAGCAAAAATCTCAATATCAGGATATTTGAAGGCTTTACGGATTTTTTCAGTTATCCGTACGTGATACAAAATTTTCCTCTTTGTATTAGCTGTGACTAACTGTTCCAGAAACTTCACTTCCGTTGTAAACAGTGCATCAAGGTTATCCGTTTTCAGTTTATCAAAAGTCTTTGTTTCTCCTTTAAAGTCAAACCAGACTGGCGTTTTTCCTTCTACCGTATACACAGTAAAAGTATGTCCCAGCTCTATAAAAATATTTCCTAACTCCAAAAAACGCTTTACTCCGCCATAAAGCTTAGTATGAGGTAATATAACTCCTAAATGCATATTATTTTAATTTATTTTCCCATAAATTCTTCGAATGTAGGTTCTTCTTAAACGAACATAAAATTTTTTTCAATCGACTACGGATAATATCTTTGTTTAAAGTCAGATTATCTATCCTTTCTATCGAATTCATATCAAAACACTCTCCTCTCTTCAAAATATTCCGCATAAAAGAAGCAGAAGTAATACCCCATTTCAATAAAAACTGCGTACTGCCATCATTCTTCTTTACCCGTCCTGTTGAACGAGCTTCAAAATGATAGACACGGCTAGCGGAGATTCCCTTAAACAACCGTATTCCTGCCATCCATAATTTTGCTGAGAAATCCGGATCACTGTACATACCCGGTGAAAATTCAATACTGTATCCGCCTACTAAATCCCAGATATCACGATGTACAACATTAGGCGGCCAAGTAGAACCGAACCAGTCTGAATGAGGTAACAAATGATATTTGTCCAGAAGTTCTTCTTCATTGAACGTATCCACACTCTCACCAAAATTGGCAGGTGCTATAACACTCTTACAAAAAAACGGACGAGGTTGGATTAAAGTAGCAGATAAAAAGAATTTATTATCCGGTAAAGAGCGGATTTCATTCCATAATGCACTATCCCAACCAGGACAAACATACATATCATCATTCATATACAATATATAATCTGTTTTCACCAGAGGGCGCAATCCGTTTAATGCCCAACAAACCCCTATATTATCCTCACTATAAGTATATTCATACTCTTTTTGTTGTCTCAACCATTCTAGCGTACCATCTCTTCCTTCATTAACATGAATTAAAATCTGATGCTTATATGCCGAATTCTTTTTTATGCTAGCAAGGCACAATTTAAGATAATCCAAATTATTCCATGTTGGAATAAGAATCGAAAATATTCTTTCGTTTTTTCCTAATGAATCCTTCTGCATATTTACATTTTTATTGTTACACAATAGTTCCTTCAACCTTCTCTATCACCTGTTCAGGACTTATACCGCACAAACATGCATAATCCCCCCGCCAACACGGCTTCTGTCCATACACTGAACAAGGGCGGCACGGCAAATCGAGTTGTACCGTATTGACCGGCAACTGTTTCCAGCCCATAAAACCTGCATAAGGATGCGTTGCCCCCCAAACAGAAACAACCGGGATATTCACTAAAGACGCCAGATGCATATTGGCCGAATCCATAGACAACATTACGTCCAGATGGCTCATCAGATTCAATTCCGTACGCATATTCAGTTTGCCAATCATCGAAACAACCGAAGGGTATTTGGCAATCCAGGCATCAAAGATTTCTTGTTCTTTTTTCCCGCCTCCGAACAAAAAAACCTTTACCGACGGGTCGGCGGCAAAATGGGCGACCACCCGTTCCTGCAACTCCAACGGATAAATTTTACCGGCATGCTTGGCAAAAGGAGCGATACCAATCCATTTCCGATTCTCTTTCGGACCGGTAACAGGTTCTATTTCCGCAAAGTTTCCCTTTCCTTCCCCATATATAGAAGAGAAATTCAGCAAAACCGGGAAACCTAACTTCTCCAAAACATCCGCATAGCGACGAAAAGAACTCTTCTGGCTCTCCATCACTTTATGCTGACGGCGAACCAACTTCTTCTTACCCGCTCTTCCCTTACAAATGGAAGCGACTGAAATGTTTGCAAGACGAAACCGCAAACACAGATATCTTGCACGAAGTACATGATGGAAATCCGCGACACAATCAAAATGCATTCTCCTCAGCTCCGAGTAGAGATGATTCAACCCCCATAAGCCTTTGTGCTTACCGGTCAAGTCTGCTCCGATAAAACTTACATTACCGGGTAACTCCTGGAAAAGAGGCTGCCACACAGCACGGCTCAACACGGTTATCTCGTGTTGAGGGTATTGTACGGCAAATGAATAAATGACCGGTATTGTCATTGCGACATCGCCAAGAGCCGAAAAACGGATAATAAGAATACGCGCCATTCGTCATTTCTTAGCATACAACACCGGATTCAATGCCGGGTCGTTATACATCTTCATCTGTTTATAGACTTTCATATATTTTCTTCCGGCTTCAATATCAGCCAATAACTGATCAATAGCCGCAGAAAGGTCTTTCCGCTGTTCCAACAGGATATCCAGCTTGTTCTGACATTGCACCCGATGTTCTTCCGTAGTATCCGTACGTTCCACCTCCTGCTGCATGTGATAAATTTTCAAAGCGAGAATGGAAAGACGATCGACAGCCCATGCCGGACTCTCCGTATTGATTGTCGCATCCGGAAGTAATTTTACGCCTTTATATTTGTCAAGGAAGTAACTGTCAATCAATTCCACCAAATCCGTACGGTCTTGATTGGACTTATCAATTCTTCTTTTCAAAGCCAATGCTTCCACAGGGTCAATCTGAGGGTCGCGAATAATATCTTCGAAATGCCATTGAACGGCGTCAATCCAATTCTTCAGGTATAAATAATACTCTATTGATTTTAACTCGTAAGGATTGTTCATCGGCGCATCCACACTGTCCGTTACGTGATAATCTATCGTAGACTTCTCAAAAATATCGTTGCAAAGGTTACTAAATGTCATAATCTTAACTAAATAGATATATAATAGGGCAAAGCTATGTAATATTTTTCAGACAAGCAACCGTTTCTTACTTTTTTATTTCCTACCTTTGTAGATATAAAAGAGAATTGTACATGAAAATTGTTATCGACAACAAGATACCTTATATAAAAGAAGCGGCAGACAAAATCGCCGATGAAACCGTCTACGTTTCCGGTAAAGATTTCACGCCGGAATTAGTGCGGGACGCGGATGCGCTTATCATCCGGACACGGACCCGTTGCAACCGGGAACTGCTGGAAGGCAGCCGGGTAAAATTCATAGCGACAGCCACTATCGGCTTCGACCACATCGACACCGCATACTGCGAAAAAGCCGGAATTGAATGGACCAACGCTCCGGGCTGCAATTCATCCTCCGTGGCCCAATATGTACAATCCTCGCTCTTAGTCTGGAAATCCGTAAGAAACAGGAGACTGGACGGGCTGACTATCGGAATCGTAGGAGCAGGAAATGTAGGGAGCAAAGTAGCCAAAGTAGTCGGGAATTTCGGAATGCGCATTCTACTCAATGATTTGCCGCGGGAAGAAAAAGAAGGAAGCCAAACTTTCACCTCCCTGCAAAAATTAGCGGAAGAATGTGATGTCATTACGTTCCATGTACCTTTATATAAGGAAGGGAGATACAAGACATTCCATCTGGCGGATGAAACGTTTTTCCGGTCATTGAAACGGAAACCGGTCATCATCAATACTTCGCGGGGGGAAGTCATCGACACATGCGCCCTGTTAGATGCATTGAACGACGGAAGCGTAACAGATGCCATTATCGACGTGTGGGAACATGAGCCGGATATCAACCGCGAATTACTTGCCAAAGCTTTTATCAGTACTCCGCATATCGCCGGATATTCCGCCGACGGGAAAGTAAATGCGACACGCATGTCATTGGATGCGGTCTGCAGATTTTTCCAGATAAAAGGCGACTATGAGATTAACGCCCCTGCACCGGCCTCCCCCGTTATCCATGCAAAGAACTACGAAGAAGCATTGCTCCGGATATACAACCCGGCAGAAGACAGCAACCGGTTAAAACAACAACCCGGATTATTCGAGTCTCTGCGTGGGAATTACCCTTTGCGAAGGGAAGAAAAAGCATACACAATCGAATTGTAAGTGGGACGAAAGTTTCCAACTTTAACCGCCGGCAACAAAAATATCATTCAAGCCCGCCGTTCAGCACCCGCTCTATGACAACCGGGAAATGCTCATATTCCAAGGCATGCACTTTCCTGGCTACATCATCGGGAGAATCTTCCGGAAGAACAGGACAAACAGCTTGAAAAATCACGCTTCCTTCATCGTAACGCTCATTAATATAATGTATGGTGATGCCGCTCTCTTTCTCGCCGGCAGCCACCACCGCCTGGTGGACACGTTCCCCATACATTCCCTTTCCCCCGTATTTCGGAAGAAGAGCAGGATGTATATTTATGATTTTATTGGGATAAGCATGCAAAAGCAAATCCGGGACCCGAAACAGGAAACCTGCCAGCACAATGAAATCGATACGGTACTCCTGCAAAACAGCCAGAATCTCGTCACCGGCCATCCAATCCTCCTTCGGAAATACGTTGGAAGGTACTTTTAAACGGCGTGCACGCTCCAAAACATAAGCGTCACTTTTGTTGGAAAGCACCAAGGAGACCCCGACAGCTTCACTCTTCCGGAAATACCGGATGATATTCTCAGCATTCGAACCGGAACCGGAAGCAAAAATTGCGATGTTTTTCTTCATAACTCTCAATTTCAATGCACAAAACAGTGAAAAATGTGCAAAACATTGTATTTATTTAGTCAAATATTTGCGCAAAACGATAAATATTCATTCCTTTGCACCGC
>NZ_CAUCSQ010000018.1 GCF_958445495.1 uncultured Bacteroides sp.
TTTGCAATCAACGGAATACCTCCCTTGCGATAAACAGAATGCTTTCTTTGCAATCAACGGAATACCTCCCTTGCGATAAACAGAATGCTTTCTTTGCAATCGACGGAATACTTCCCTTGTGATAAACAGAATGCTTTCTTTGTAATCAACGGAATGCCTCCCTTGCGATAAACAGAATGCTTTCTTTGCAATCAACGGAATGTCTCCATTGTAAATAAATAGAATTCTCCCGTTGCAATAGACAAAATAATCCGTTACAATATGAAATGCGTATCTTAATTTCTATAAGACGATGAAGAAACAGAAAATCTATATGCAAATGTGGCTGAAAGCTCACAGGCGTGTGAAAATAGTAGATACCGACCAATGGTATCTTGATTTTGCCAATAGTTTGTTGCCCGATATTGTCGGTTCTGCTTGGGGTGCGTCTGAATCTTATGAGGTGCAGAAAAGAATGGCTCTGGCATTCGCCTTATATCTTGAAGACTGTGTGGCGGACGGAGGAAACTGGCGGCAGTTCATTCATTGGCATAAGGAGAATCATGGGCGTTATCTGCCTTTTTATGCATTGACGGAAGATTATTTGCCGGATGAAATAAACCGTGAGGATGTCGCTTTTCTCTTGTGGGGGATAGATGACCCGGCGGGTGATGATTATTGTGGTTCTGTGGAGAATCCGATGGATAGAGACTTGCTGGAGCTTGCCGGCGTGATTTACGAACGGCTGGATGCAGCTTTTGAATCGGCTCCTGTCAGTGAGAATCTTGCTGCGGACTGGGTGATGGAGACGGGACAGATGGAGAAGAAACGGTCGCCGTTGCCTGTTGCTGTTGCCGGGAATAAGTTGCCGGAGGATGTGGAGCGTTTTTTGGAGTCCAGTAAAGGCGAACCGTTGCTGTTTTTTGATTCTTATGAACTTCTGAGGCACTTCCTGATTCATACGTTGAAATGGGGGAACGAAGACGATTCTTTGTTTCCTGAATTGGCAGATTGTGACGGCTTCGTGTTGTATGCCAATCCGAAGGGGATTCTGATAGGTATGAACATCGCCTTTTGTTTTGCTGCCGGAAATAATCCGTTCTATGATGCGGAAAAAGCTAGGAAGAAAGCATATAGCTTGTTCTGTGAGAGAGGAGTTTGTCCTTTCGATTTATTGAAGTATGCGATGGAGAACAATCTGCTGCCGGAAGCACAATTCCTGTTTGAGGGCGGAAAAGCGTTGCTCCACGAAAACTGGGACTTCATAGCCTGTTGGTTTTTGGGCGAATATTACGAGGGTAAGTAAGACGGGTTTGCAGCCACTACTGCTTTGGATGCATGCAGATTACTGTATTGTTCCCATTTCTGTAACCATACGTTTTCAAATTGTGCAAATACTTTAAGGGAGTGTGCCAAAATTCAATTTTAGAGGAAATGAACTTTTCATCTGAAACCTGGTACTCTATCTGAAACTCGGCACTGTTCATTTGAAACTTGACACTGTTCATTTGAAACTCGGCACTGTTCATTTGAAACTCGGCACTGTTCATTTGAAACTCGGCACTGTTCGTTTGAAATTCGACACTCTTCGTTTGAAACCTGGCACTCTTCATCGGCAATAAAAAGGCCGTATCAACTCTATTTTTGAGTAATGATACGGCCATTTTTATGTTTATCAGTTAGATTCTGTAACTGTTCCAAATGCTTGCAAAATTACATGTGAAAGGAGTGTTCATCTTTGTTTCGACACACTCCCATTGTTTTTCCTTCTGTATTCTCTATCTGTTTGATTACTCTGCAAGGATTTCCGACGGTTACGCAATTATTCGCTATGGAATGGGCGACCGTCTCCAGCCCGGCATTTTTTCGGTTCTGTTTCCATGTTAGACAATTACATTGGACTATTGCATTAGACAAATGTATTGGACAATTGTGTTTCAGGGATATGGCATTTGCCGGATACCCCTGTTTATTGAGCCATTTCCTGTTTGTTGAGCTGTTCCCAATTTATTGAGCCGTTTTTGTTTTTGCCACCGTCAGGACAAACTCCCGTAAATACACCTGTTGTTCGCTGCCGCTTGTATTCGTGAACCGGACGAATCTGACCGGAGCGTCTTTGAGGGAAGCCGTAAGCCTGTTCCCGTTCTGGTTCAGGGATATCGTTTGCCATTCTTTGCCGTCGGCGGATATTTCGAGGCGTCCCCATTGTTGGGGTTCTTTCTTCCCGAAATTAACCGTAATCCCTTCTCCGCGGTAAACCGTGTCCAGCTCTATCCCGACATGGTTTCCCGAACCCCACTTCACGACTTCATTGACGGGGGAGAGCGAGATGCGGTTGCCTTTTATCTGCAGGGGCAGGTTTTTAATCTGCTCTACGTTGCCGGACAGCTTATGCGGCATGTAATCCGTGGCGGTGGCGAGCAGAGTGTTGTTTTCCCGGTTGTAACGGTCAACGGCAGTCACGAATACTTGGTCTATGAATGGTTTTATCACTTTGCCCGCTGTCTGCACTCCGGGTTGGAAGGGGTTCTGGTTATACGTCTGGTCTATGAGGAACATTTGTTGCCGCAGGGCTTTCACATGGTTGTATTTCCTTAAAAAGTAAGACTGTGCGTCGGAAGACGGGTGGTCTGCCATTTTCAATACTTCTTCGCCCACTTCCGCCAGTAGTTTGAACTGGTACAGCCAGGGAGTGATTTCCTGTATCAACGCCTTGTTGCCGGTACTGGCAAGCAGTACATCGCTTGCTTTCCGCATCTTTTCGAAAGTGTTCCGCAGGGTGTCGAAATCCGCTTTGTCGTAAACGCCTTTCCCGGTGTAGTCTTTGAGGAACCGGGCGGTGACCGGCTGGATGTCCGTCGATTCTTCACGGCGGAACCCGTGTCCGTTGGGACCCAGGTCGGAGTTGTGCATGGCGAAACATTCCAGTTCCGCAGCGGCGTCCGGCAGAAGGTCGCGGATGGCGTTCTTCCACGCTTTCCGCATGTCATACCGGGAAGGGTTCCATGCATAGTCCGCTATGCTGTAGATGGCGATTTTGGAGGCTTCGGCATGTTCCATCGGGTTGGTTACGAAGCCGGACATTTCCTGGGCGATGTCGGTGTCGTTTCCGTAGACGGGACCCAGCAGTAGGTGGTTGCGCACGTAGTCGGATACGGGGAAGTTCCACCAGATGTATGCCGGGCGTTTGATGCGTCCGTTAATCCATTCGATACCGTCGCGGGTGATGTTGGAGACTACCCGGTCTCCCGTCCACATGATTTGGATGGAGGGATTCAGGCGTTCGCCGAGCGTGGTCAGATAGTTGCCTTTGGGGTTCGACCAGCTTTTGTTGTATTCCGTGGGGCACATGATGAGAGGGGTGACGTCTTTTTTGGCTTTCACGAAGTTCTCGTCGATGTAGTTCAGCAGTTCCGCCTGTTTCTGCGGATTGGTCCCTTCTCCCGAAATGTCGTCGAAGAACACGGCGAAGGAGCGGATGCCGAGCTGGTACATCTTCTCGAACTTGGCAATCAGGAGTTCCCGGTCTTCCCGGTTCCACCGGATGTCTTTGCCCGGATGGATGGCCCATACGAAATCGACTTCGTTTTCCTGTGCCGTTTTCACTAGTTCCTGCAATTGGAGGGCTTCCTTTTCGGGGTAGGGCAGGCGCCAATGGGGTGAGCTGTGGTAAGGGTCGTCTTTCGGGCCGTAGATGTAGGTGTTCATCTTGTTCCTGCCGTAGAATTCCAGTTGGCGGAGGCGTGCCCGGTGGCTCCACGGGGTTCCGTAGAATCCTTCCACGACGCCGCGGTAGCGTACCGCAGGGTAGTCTTTTATCTCTATTTCAGGCAGTTGCCCGTCTTTCAGCAGTTGAGACAGGGTTTGGACGGCGTAGTAAGTGCCTCGTTCGTCGTGTCCCGCCAGTATGATTTCTTTATCGTTGACCGCCAGGTAGTATCCCTCGTTATGGTCGGGAATCTGCCGGTTGTATTTACGCACGCTTTTGTCTCCCTTTTCTCCGATGTGGATACGGAATTTTCCCGTATCGTCCTGTTTGCCGGAAGGATGATTGCCGGAAAGGAGGTTTTGCAATGCCCGGAAGGCATGGAGGCTCGTTTCTTTTTCACCGTTTATCCGGTAGGTGGCAGGGAGTTGGATGGTCTTGCCCTCTGCGGAGAGCTGCTGGGGGGTGGGCTGCACGTTTATCTCTTGTGCGGGGGCGGGGATGCCGGTACTGCATAAAAATAAGACTCCCAGCAAATAAATCTTTTTATTTTTCATGAGTAGTAAAGGGGTTAATTGATTAAAGTGATTTTTCTTCACAAAGAAATATAAATTAATCGGGTTAAACAAATTAGTAAAACAAAGTTTATTCGTATTTTTGAAAAAAAATAGTAGAATATGCCGTTGGACCGGGATATTCGTCTGCGGGCCGTATGTATCCTATGGGTAAGAATATTTGTCCGGGGAAGTGTCCGGAGGCATATTTTCCGGGGATAGATAGTTCCGAATATACATTTAAATATATTTTATTATGAAAAACCAATGTCTTTTACCTCTTCTTTTGTGGGTGTCAGCGGTGTGCGGGGCAACGGGTTTGCCGGCGCAGGAGCCGGCTGTCATCCCTCAACCCGCCCGTCTGGTTGTGAAAAATGCGCGTTTTGAGTTCGGCAAGCAGCTCAAGGCCAACATCGCTTCTTATCGGGGCGACAGTATTAATCTGGTGTTCGGCTCGTTCAAGGAGGAGTTGCGGAGGGCTACGGGGATTAAGGTGTCCTCTGTCCGTGACGAAGCCAAGGCGGGAATGGTGTTGAAGCTCGACCCGGCGCTTGCGGAGGAGGCTTACAGGCTGAATGTCACGGCTGGCCGGATTTGCCTGGAAGCGGCGCGTCCTGCCGGTTTTTATTATGGACTCCAGACTTTGAAGCAGTTGATGCCCCGTAATGTGATGGCGGGGGTGGCGGCGGACGTCGACCGCCGGTGGAGCATTCCTGCCGTGGAGATTGAGGATGCGCCCCGTTTCGCATGGAGGGGGTTCATGCTGGACGAGGGCAGGCATTTCTTCGGGAAGGAAGAGGTGAAGCGGGTGATTGACATGATGGCTGTCTACAAGATGAACCGTTTTCACTGGCATCTGACGGAGGACCAGGGCTGGAGGATTGAAATCAAGAAGTATCCCAAGCTGACGGAGACGGGCGCCTGGAGAGACAGCAAGGTGCTGGCATACGGCAAGGTGAAGCCGGACGGCGAACGGTACGGGGGATTTTACACTCAGGAGGATATCCGGGAGATTGTGGCTTATGCCAAGACGAAGTTTATCGAGATTATCCCTGAGATAGATATTCCCGGACATTCGCAGGCTGCTGTCGCTTCTTATCCGGAGTTTCTTTCTTGCGACCCTGAGAATGAGCATAAGGTGTGGTTGCGGCAGGGGGTCTCTGCGGATGTCATCAATGTGGCGAATCCGCGGGCTATGCAGTTTGCCAAGGATGTGATAGATGAGCTGATTGGTTTGTTCCCGTTCCGTTATATCCATTTGGGCGGTGACGAGTGTCCGGTAGACAAGTGGCGGAAGAATGAGGAATGCAAGGCGTTGCTGAAAGAGATGGGGTCTGATAATTTCAGGGATTTGCAGATTTATTTCTACAAGCAGTTGAAGGATTACATTGCTTCGAAACCGGCCGGCCAGCAGCGTCATCTGGTATTCTGGAACGAGGTGTTGCACGGAAATACCGGGTTGTTGGGCAATGATATCACGATTATGGCGTGGATAGGGGCGGATGCTGCCGCCAAGGATGCGGCGAAGCGGGGGATGAATACGATTTTGAGCCCGCAGATTCCGTATTACATAAACAGGAAGCAGTCGCCTCTTCCTACCGAACCGATGTCGCAGGGGCGTGGAACCGAGACGGTGGAGGCGGTCTACGCTTATCAGCCGTTGAAGGATGTGGAGCCGGGCTTGCAGCCTTATTACCGGGGGGTGCAGGCTAACTTCTGGACGGAGTGGGTGGTTGACAGTTCCGTGCTTGAGTATCTGATGCTGCCTCGTCTGGCTGCGGTGGCTGAGGCTGGCTGGACTCCTCAGGAGAAGAGGGATTATGAGAGTTTCAAAAAGAGGATTTGTGAGGATGCGTTGCTGTATAAGCTTAAAGGCTGGAATTACGGCAAGCATATTATGGAATAAATTGACAAAGAGGTTGTCTCAAAATAGAATTACGAAAATGAAAATTTTATAGACTGAAACTTAAAAGTGAAAATCCTCCTGCTTTTAGCCTTATAATTAGGATAAACTAAAATTAAAGCAGGAGGATTTTTTATACTATAGTTATAGATTATAAGTAAGGCTGTCCCATTTTTGAATTTTGAGACAGCCTCTTTGGCTTTATCGGGCCGTATTCGTTCAATCCGTATTTTTTGCCTGATGTCCGGTGGATGATGTGGCTTTATTCCGGCGTTCCGGCAAAATGCCCGGCGGCCTTTCCTAAGATGTGCCTTGGGTGGAGGTGGTTTTATTCCGTCATTCCGGCAAAATCGTCATTCCGGCGTTTCGGGCATTGCAGGTTTTTATCGGGACTTGCCGGCAGCTTCTTCTTGTGCGTTCCGTTCTTTCTTCTTTTGGATGAATTCGATTTTCAGGTTAGCTTCTTTCTGTTCTTTTTTTATCTCTTGCATCGCCGAAAGGATTTGTGAGAGTTCGTAGATGCCTGCCACTGCCTGCCGGTCGGCGGGGCTCATGGTGGTCTTATAGGTGCGGTCGCCGAGATATTCCACCCGGATATTCTCGTTCTTGTGGAGGTTCAGGAACTCGATGACGCTTCCGTCTTCTCCCAGTTTGTAATCCGCTTTCTCTATCTTTTCATTCATATCGGCCGTTTCGTAGCTGTCTTTGGAAGCGGGGGTCTCCGCGAAGCTGCCGTCGGGGGCGGTCACCTTGACGCTTGCGTGGTGGATATTGTGGCTGCCGCAATAGATGGAGGTCATGCTCATGACGCCCAGCTCGTTTACCTGGAAGCGGAGGTAGGAACGGTGCAGGTTCTTTTCAACGGTCTGGGTGGGCCAGAGGTAGTTGCCCGTCTGCTGGTATTCGGCGTCTTTTTCCAGGATGTACCTGTTTTCGATTGCCTTGAATTCCTGCTGTTTCGCTTGGAGCGCACTGTCCAGATATGCCAGGTTTCTTTTCTGTGCTTCCAGCTCTACGTCCAGTAATAGTTTCTGCCCGGCTTTGCGTGCCTCGAATGCTTTGGGATACAAAATCTTGATGCTGTCGATTTGTAACTTCGCTTCTTCATAATCGCCGCGTTCATAGGCGGTCTGGGCGGCCGTCAGTTTCTCACCGGCTTTCTTTTCAACGCCGTTTCCGCAGGCGCTCAACGCCAGCGTGCCGCAAAAGAGGAAAATCAGTTTTTTCATCATGTCGTTTCGCTTTTTTATACTGTTCGGGTAAAGCGGCGGATGCGGTGTCTTTTCCCCGCCGGACAGGCTCCGGCGCCTTGCCGTCCGCCTGTCCGGAAATTACGGGTCCGTCGTTTGCCGGTTCCGGTTTTGCCGTTCACCGTTTGCCGCCTGCCGTCACTTTACTTTTGCAAAGGTACGAATATATCCCTTATTTTTGTACCTTTGCGGAGGTTAAACTTATAACGGGAAAGAATGATAGAGCTGACTCAAGAGGAATTGAAGCAATATTTTAGTGAGCCCATTTTTGGAAAGATAGCCGAAACGGCTGATGAACTTGGTCTGGAGTGTTATGTGGTGGGCGGTTATGTCCGTGATATTTTTCTTCAACGTCCTTCTAAAGATATAGATGTGGTGGTCGTAGGCAGCGGGATTGCGATGGCGGAAGCGCTGGGCAAGCGTCTGGGCCGCGGCGCCCATGTTTCCGTGTTTAAGAATTTCGGAACGGCACAGGTGAAGTATAAGGGGACGGAGGTCGAATTTGTGGGGGCGCGCAGGGAGTCGTACCAGCGGGACTCGCGGAAACCGATTGTGGAAGACGGCACGCTGGAGGACGACCAGAACCGCCGGGACTTTACCATCAATGCTCTTGCCGTCTGTCTGAACAGGGCGCGTTTCGGCGAACTGGTGGACCCGTTCGGCGGCATGGAGGACATGAAGGAGAAGACGATTCGTACTCCGCTCGACCCGGACATAACGTTCAGCGACGACCCTTTGCGGATGATGCGCTGCATCCGTTTCGCTACCCAGCTCGGGTTTTACATTGATGACGATACGTTCGATTCGCTTTGCCGCAACAGGGAGCGTATCGGGATTATTTCCCGTGAGCGCATCGCGGACGAGCTGAATAAGATTATCCTTTCGCCCGTTCCTTCCAAGGGGTTCATTGATTTGGACCGCAGCGGGCTATTGCCGCTGATTTTCCCTGAGCTGGTGGCTTTGCAGGGGGTGGAGACGCGGAACGGCCGTTCGCACAAGGATAATTTCTACCATACGCTGGAGGTGCTTGACAACATCAGCGGGAAGACGGACAATCTCTGGCTGCGGTGGGCGGCTTTGCTGCATGACATTGCCAAGCCGGCGACCAAGCGTTGGGAGCCTAAGGCGGGGTGGACGTTCCACAACCATAATTTTATCGGTGAGAAGATGATTCCGAATATTTTCCGTAGGATGAAGTTGCCGATGAATGAGAAGATGAAGTATGTGCAGAAGCTGGTGGGGCTGCACATGCGTCCGATTGTCATTGCGGATGACGTGGTGACGGATTCGGCAGTCCGCCGTCTGCTTTTCGAGGCAGGGGACGACATCGACGACTTGATGACGTTGTGCGAGGCGGATATCACTTCCAAGAATATGGAGCGCAAGCAGCGTTTCCTGAATAATTTCCAGTTGGTGCGCCAAAAGTTGAAGGACCTGGAGGAAAAAGACCGTATCCGTAACTTCCAGCCTCCGGTGAGCGGGGAGGAAATCATGGAGACTTTCGGCTTGCAGCCTTGCCGGGAGGTGGGGGCTTTGAAAAGCGCGATAAAGGATGCGATTCTGGACGGGGTGATTCCTAATGAGTATGAGGCGGCACGCGCTTTTATGCTGGAGCGGGCGGAGAAGATGGGACTGGCGCCTGTGCGGCAGGGTGGTGGTTTGTGAATGGTGGGGCATGTTTTTTGCTGGGCTTCGATGTTCTCATTATTGCTGTAAGCCTTTATTTTCCGTTTTGTAAAGAATAAAGTTACCGGATATTTTGCTATCCGGAACAGTTTCACTATCTTTGTGGCATTAGAACCTGCCAAGCCTCTTAACAATGCTCAAATCGGCGGGTCGTTTTTTTATTATACCTATATGAAAGAGAACTTCACCAAGCCGTATTCCTCTCCGAAACAAATCGTCCGGATATTGAAAGAGCGCGGGTATGCTTATGGATGATGAGCAGAAAGTTGAGAATTATTTGATGAACATCGGTTATCATCGGCTGTCAGCTTATATCTATCCTTTTTATAAAAATCCCAAAAACGATTTGGTTCTGAAAGAAGGAGTGTCTTTTGAACAAGTTCTGGCGCTTTACCGTTTTGACAAGAAACTGCGTATCCTTCTTTTCAATGAGATGGAAAAGATTGAGGTGGCTATTCGGAGTGTCTTGACTAATATAGGATGTCAAGAACTGAATGACAGATATTGTTTTCAGTTACTCCCCCCCCTAAAAAAACAACCGATTCACAATGAACCGGTTGTTTTTTTCTCATTGAATATATTTTCCTTTTAACTTGCTGTTTTTAAGTGATAAAACCCATGCAAAAGGGATTTCTTTCATTTCACTTGCCAGCGATTGACCGGGGCTCTCTTATCTTGCCCCGAAAACCAATGTGCGCTTGCCGTCCCACGATACCGCTTCGATGCGGGTAGCCCCTTCGGGATACCGCACGAAAGTGCTCGTATTATCCATTCTCCCTGTTCCGGCGATGCAGACCTCAACCATTTCGTCTCCGGCATAGGTCTCGAAGGCTGCCACATTTTTCCATACCGAGTGAGAAATGGTTTTTGACAGTTCTCCGGAGGTGATTCCCTGACCGAAAGTGCCTTGTACGGGAAGTTGTTTTTTGTACGCTTCCAGGCTGTTGGCGGAGATGTAATAGAGGACCGGGGTGGGAACTTTGGGTTTGCTCTGCCCGTAAGTCCGAATCTCGTCTACCATCGCTTGGGTGATGGTGACCTGCTTCGGACCGCCGTAGTCTCCGACTCTCATGTCATAGGTGCGCAGCAATCCGATTTTTTCCAGGAACTCGGTCATGTCCATTCCCGATGCGTCTATCAGACGCCTCATGAAGTCCGCGTACCGTTTGCCCGGTTCGTTTTTAGGATTGTGCTCCTGGATAGCCGACCAATGCACGTCGGGCCAGAAATCAGGCCTGTGCCACGGAGCGCCTTCCGCCAGCATGAAGAAAAGGGAAAGCTGCCACAGGGGAGCCAGGGACACGAACTGGTCTGCCTGGTAATATGTGCCGTTCTTGGCGTCTTCGACGAGCCCGCCTCCGTGGGTCAGATAGGGCTTGCCTTTAATCAGCGCATCGTTCAGGTAAGCGTTGACACGGTCGCCGTATTGTTTGTCCGTATATCCGTCTCTTTTGTATGTCGTGTGTTCCAGGCGGCATTCGCCGTCATGCAACAGGTATAAGACTTGTTGGGCGTAAATATTGTTCGTCACTTCCGCCCAGCCGGCGCCTTTCATCTGTGCCACTTGGTTGCCGTGTCCGAATTCATGGCCGAATACCCAGAGGTTGCTTAGGAACATGCTTCTGTTGAGCATCGTTTCTTCTGTGTTGGGGAAGTTGGCGCAGCTTCCTCCCCAGTTGGGGTTGTCTCCCCACGAACGCACGCCTAATATGCGGTTCCGGGGAACTGCATTGTTTTTGACGAGCCCCATCATCGTGTATTCTATCGTCATCAGTTCGTCATGCATCTTCATCACGTCTTCGATATCGTCCGGACAATAAGTGTTGAATGCCTGCACCGTATTGATTAGCTGCACCAGCTCGCCGGAGACGTCTATCATCGCATTGCTGATGGACAGACGCTGGGCGCAGTCGTTAGCCAGGGCGAGGATGCGTTTCCAGTCGGCATTCGTATGTCCGGCGCGTACATCCCAGAATCCGATTTCGTTTCCGTTGCATACGTGTATCTTTACCGCAGGGGCGGGGTCGTCCGTCTTCGTCCAGTATTGTATGTAGCCTGTGCCGCTCACGTTGGCGTCCACCGTGTTCAGCCCGCTTTTCAAGGTGACGGTCTGTTTGGGTCTTACATTCGCGCGCCAATCGCAGATATATAAATCCAGCATTTGGTCACCTATCTCGTCTCCTACGAATATGATGTACTTTTTACCCTGTTCGAAAAACAGTCCGGTCGGATTGTCGCAAGCGCTCCGTTGGCCTATCGTCAGCTCGCTGCCTGTTATTTCCGGGTCTTTGCATGATTGGTAAGTGCGCACCCTGAACTCATGCGCGTATGTGCCGTTCAGAAGTTCCTGAGCCACGGCGCGGACCATCGGATGGGTAATCTTGGCGATGTCCGCTTGCGTGGTGGTCGGTTTCAACCGGGAAAAGACGTTATCTTCGAAGTAAGCGGCATCCGCCGTGAGGTCGAAATCGTTTCCTTCCGCTTTCTGGAAACATTCAAACTCGGCAATGGCGACGCTTCCTACCGATGCGCGTTCCATAGTGAGACGCAGATGGGTCGGGTTGACCGCTCCGTCTAAATCCACTTGGATGGTTGATTTGAATTCGGTTTCGTCGAATGAACCGCATTTGATCCATTCCGCGCTTGTTTCGGATTTGTAGGCGATTTCCCCTTTAGTCATTCCTGACGTGATATCCGCGCCCGGTTTCTGGGTCATTCTGACGTAACTCACTTTCTCCGTTCCTGCCGCTAGTGTGTAGTCGAAGATAATAGGCTGGGTGGGGTCTTTGGCATTTTTACCCGAACCGTAGAATGTGTTCAGCTTGTCGTCGATGGAGAGTTCCGGGGTTTGCACGCCGTAAATAGTGCCTTGTATCATTTCTACCGACTCGACTTTTATTTTCGTGTCCGGCTTGATAACTTCGTCTACATCGGCAGCTTCTTGTTCCACCGGAATCTCTACGACCACAGGCTCCCCTTCCAGGTCGGTGGATTCTATATGAATCACGTCCCTGCGTATTTCCAGGCTTGTGTTGGCTGTCACCTTATATTCGTAGGCCGATTCTGTCATGCCTCTCGACGCCGGCTTTTCCACCAGTGTCAGCCATCCTTCTTCGTTCCGGCACGTATGCGCTACGTTGGCAGTCACTTTGATGATGAATGTCTGTTCCTCTTTCGACAATAATTTAGACTCGGTGTCTACCAGTATCGCAGGTTCCGAACCTAACTGGACAACGCGGAAGGTGATGTTTTCCACACCGGCGCCGCGGAGCACAAAGACTGCCTCGCGTGTGCCCATGCCTTCGTTGGGGGAGACGGTGAGCGATAGTATGTGTGTGTTCGAAGCGGTCAGCCCGATGGATGTCTTACACCAGTCGTAGCCGCCTGAGGCTTGGGGAAGCAATTCCCAGTCCGACAGGTTGGTGCGTATTTTTATTGTTTCGCTTTTTCCCTCGATAGGTATGTTCAGTACGTTGCTTTCGAGTTCCAGAGTCAGATAAGGGTCAATCAGTTCATCTTTCGAGTCGCCGCATGCGAATACGAAAAGAATTAGTAATAAATATGGATAAATATTTTTCATGTGCTGGTTTGTTTATAGGTAAATGAATCCACACTGCTTGCAGAATGAGTTTGTCGTCCGGCGTCTGTCCGGTGAAACCCGTTTGCAAGCAATCTGTTATTTATTCTTCTGTTTTTCAGTTCAATCCTACTTGGGCAGTGTCACTGAGAAATGCGCATTGGGAGTATGTTGTTCAAGTATGACGGATTTCAGCTTCTCTACCACTTCCGGGTGTTGGAGCGCTACGTCCTTGTCTTCGTGGATGTCCGTTTTCAGATTGTAAAGGAAAGGTTGCCCTTTCTTCACCAGGAGCTTCCAGTCGTCCATACGTACGGCTATCTGATTCGTTTCGTTGAACTCCCAATACAGGAAATCGTGCTTTTTCTGCTTTTTCTTGCCCAGCAGGGTGGGAGCGAAAGAAATCCCGTCGAAATAGTCCGTCTCTTTTTCTTTGTTGCGGTATTTTTTTTCATAATTCTTGATGCCTGCCACTTCGCAGAAGGTGGGCATCAGGTCGTAGAAGGCGCAGATGTGGTCGTTGACTTGTCCTGCAGGGATTCGTCCCGGCCAGCGGGCGATGAACGGGATGCGGATGCCGCCTTCGTAACATTGGCGTTTCAATCCGCGCAGTTTTCCGTCTCTGCCGAAGAAAGTGGGGTCTGCCCCTCCTTCTTCGTGGGGGCCGTTGTCGCTGGAGAAGATAACCAGGGTGTTTTCATCCAGCCCTTTTTCTTTCAGCTTTTTCAATACTTCGCCTACGTAATAGTCCAGGCGGGTAATCATGCCGGCAAATTGGGCGTGCGTATGGGTTATCGCGTTGTAGCGCGAGCCTTTGCTGCCTTTGAACACCTTGTCAGGATTGAACTTCTCCTTGTATTCGTTCAATATGGAGTCTTCCGGTTGTACGAGTTCCGCATGGGGAAGGGTGTAGGTGAGTATGCCGAAGAACGGCTGTTCGCCGTCTTGCTTGTCCAGCCACTCCATCGCTTTCTGATGGATGATGTCGGCGGAGTATTGCGACCGTTTCCGGTAGTCGGCGCCGAACATCGGGTGTTGGATGTTCTCTTCCATAACCACCCGCACCACTCCTGTGTCGCCCAACGCTTTGCTGTAACGGTTCAGGAAGTTGGGGTAGTAGAGGTGTGCCTGGAACTGGCAGATGTAGCCGTAATATTCGTCTATGCCCCGTTTGTCGGGGGTGGAGCAGGAACCTTCGTAGCCTCCCGCCCATTTGCCGAACATGCCGGTGGCGTAGCCGTTGTCTTTCATGATTTCGGGCAGGATAACGTGTTCCGGGTCGTAGGGATGCTGGCCTACTACCGACGGTTCTTCGTTGTTGCCGTACATGACGGTGGAGGCTTGTCTCCAGTATTCCTTGTTGCCTCTGACCTCACAGTGTCCGGTGTGTTGCCCTGTCATGAACGAGGCTCTGGAGGGTGCGCTGACCGGGCTGCCGGCATACGCTTGCGTGAACCGCATGCCTTCGCCTGCCATGGCATCTATGTGTGGGGTGCGTATGAAGGGTTGGCCGTAACATCCCAGGTCGCCGTATCCCATATCGTCGCAGAGGATGAACAGGATGTTGGGCTTTGCGTTTTTCTTCTGCCCGTTGGCGGAAAGGGTGGAGAGGAGGAATGCGCCGCCGATTAATGAGATGGATTTATAATTCATTCTGTTGTTCTTTAATAGGTGTTGCCCTGATTGGCACGACGCATCTCCCGGCAGATGTGAAAACATGCCGGGGAGCGTGCCGTTATCTTCGGGATTATTGGTTGATTAACTCTTTCTGCTCGCGCACACCTTTCAGGATGGCTTGTAATTCCGCTACCTTTTCCGGCATTTGGGGGGCGTAGTTGATAACTTCTTTCACTTCGTCCATCTTGTAGAGCTGCGGCTCTTTGGAGCTGCCGGTTTCTACTTTGGGACCCCACTGAATCATCTTCGGGCCGTCATGCGGTTCGATGTATTTCCAGTCTTTGGTGCGTACGGACATCGTGTGGTTGGCTGCTTGTTCAATGACCCAGGGGCGGTCTTTCTTTTCCTTGCCCAGCCAGCTTCCCAGGAAGTCATAGCTGTCCGGAGCCGAGCCTTTGGGCATGGTGGCTCCTGTCAGGGCTGCCAGGGAGGCGAGCCAGTCTATCTGGGACACCAGCAGGTCGGAGGTCTTGCCTTTTTTTACTTCTTTGGGCCAGCTTACGATGGCGGGAATGCGGGTTCCTCCTTCAAATGCGCTGTATTTGTTGCCTCTGAGGGGGCCTGTAGGGCTGTGTCCGTTCAGGAGTTCTTCGGCTTTGTCGTCATAGCCGTCGTCTACTACCGGGCCGTTGTCGCTTGACAGGATTATCAGGGTGTTTTCCCTCAGACCCAGTTTTTCCAGCGTGTTGAGGATTTCGCCTACGCTATAGTCGAACTGTACGATGGCGTCGCCTCTCAGTCCCATCGGGGTCTTTCCTCTGAAACGGTCGTGCGGGAAGCGGGGGACGTGTACGTCGTTGGTGGCGAAATAGAGGAAGAAGGGTTTGTCTTTGTTTTCCTCAATGAATCGGATGGCATGGGTCGTCAGGGAGTCGGCGATGTTTTCGTCTTTCCAGAGCGCCTTGCCTCCGCCTTTCATGAAGCCAATGCGGGAAATGCCGTTAACGATGGACATGTCGTGTCCGTGGCTGGGTTTCAGGTTGTACAGAAGTTCCGGGTTGCTTTTGCCGGTGGGTTCGCCTTCGAAGTTTTTCTGGTAGCTGACTTCGATGGGGGCACTGGGGTCGTAGTTCGCTACTTTCCCGTTTTCGATATATACGCAAGGCACGCGGTCGGCTGTGGCTGCCATGATGTAATGGTAGTCGAAGCCCAGGTCGCCCAGTGCGCAGGGAAGCGGGGCGTTCCAGTCTTGTGTGCCGGCTTTGTCGCCGAGTCCCAAGTGCCATTTGCCGATGGCGCCGGTGGCGTAGCCTGCGCTTTTGAACATGTCTGCCATTGTATATTGTTCCGGCCGGATAATCATTCCTGCGTTGCCTGCCGCTACGTCTGTTCCTTTTTTGCGCCAGGCGTATTCTCCTGTCAGCATGGAATAACGGGAAGGGGTACTGGTGGCGGCGGTAGCATGGGCGTTGGTGAAAAGAAGGCCTGATTTAGCCAGACGGTTGACGTTGGGGGTTTCTACGTTTTTAGCTCCGTAGCATTGCAGGTCTCCGTAACCGAGGTCATCGGCATAAATGAATACGACGTTGGGGATTTTCGATTTCTCGGATACGGCTTTTCCCGGTGTTTTGTCTGCTGCGGTAGTTGTGATACAAACAGTAGAGGACAACAGGGTGAATAACAAAGGTTGTTTCATTCTGCAGATTTTATTAATGATTTATAAGTTTGCAAATATATCACTCTATTTCATTAAAAACAACCTTATCATCCATTATAGTCATTAATATCGTATTTATAGATGATAAAGTTGTTTTTTTGCTTGATTCTCAGTAAAATATACTTTTAATATCCCGGATTCTGGATAATCTGGGGAACTTTGTCCGTTTCACCTACAGGAATAGGCATCAGGTAATTCTTTTGCGAGAAGTTACGGATTACATTCAGCTTTTTGATTGTGCCGAGGAAGTCTTTGTCGGTTTTTCCGCTGATGTTCATTCCTTCCGGTATTTCTCCCAAGCTTTCCGCGTCTTTCCAACGGCGTAAATCCCAGAAACGGTGGTTTTCCATATAGAATTCTATCTGGCGTTCCTGACGGACGATGGCTTGCAGGCCTTCATAAGTGTTTGCGTATTCCGCGCCGACTTTGGATTTGGCCCATGCCTTGTCTATTTTCGGCACTCCGGCACGTTCGCGTACTTTGTCGATGTAGTCTTTAGCTGTTTGGAAGTTAGCCGGGTCTTTTGTCTCGATTAGGGCTTCCGCATAGTTCAGGTACATTTCCGCCATTCTGAATACCGGGAACGGGTACTGGTCGGCTGCAGGACCTACTTTATAAAGAGGACTGACACATTTTTTGTTCAGATATCCGCTTATCGAATAATTGGTGGAACGGCCGTCCCAACCCTGGTCTTGCCCGTATTTGAGGTCTAGTTTGACTATCCGGTTCTTCTGATTGCCTGTGATGGCGACTCCGTAGAACTGGCTGATTTCGAAAGGACCGTTGTGGAATCCTATCCATGCATAGAAACGGGGTTCGCGTCCGAGATGCAGGTTTAGTATCGTGTCGTTCAGCAACGGTTTTCCGGCTGCATATTCTTTGAGGCCGGCAGAGGGGCAGCCGTTCAGATAATCTGCGTCATGAGAGTAGTTTTCTTTGGTTATCAGGCTGATTTTGTCCCAATTTGCATAGTCCCATTCCGTATCCTGGTCGATGGGCAGTCCGTTTTTGGTATAGAACCGTTTCACTGTTTCCAAAGTCGGGGCAATCAGGCTCCAGGAATTTTTGTTTCCGTTTTTATGGGTCTGCTGGTAAGGGGTTGACTGGTTGGAAACCATGTATGCTGATTCCTGGCGGGTATCGCCCCATATCACTTCCGGATTGTTTCCGTCATTGTCTATGAATGCCCAGCGTACGGCACGTTCGTGCAGGTCGTTCATACCGGGTTTGGTGGCTGCGGCAGCACCGGCATCGGTCGTGTTGTATAATCTGAAACCGACGTTTTCCATTTCGTTGATGGCTGCCAGGGTAACTTCCGCTGCTTTTTCCCATTTCTCTGCTTTGTACTCCTGGGAAATCAGATGTTCGCCCGCACTGTTTTTAAAGTCGCTGTAGAACTCGCTGTTTCCGTTGAACAGGGGAGAAGCGGCATATAGGTACATGCGTGAGCGTAATGCTAAAGCGCAATATCTCGTGAGACGTCCGTAGTCGTCCGTTTCAAAGAACTGTTCATCTTTCAAACCTTTTAGTGCTATTTCGATTTCTCCGTCTATGAATTCCACGCATTTGTCATAAGGGGAACGTTCGGGATACTCGGAGTAGGGAGTGGCTGCATCGTATGCTTTGTCTATAATGACAGCCGGTCCGAATGCCCGTAATACCAGCCAGTGATAGTAGGCAATCAACAGGTGTGCTTCTGCTTTGTAGTAGGTCAGGTTTTCTTCTGTGATATTGGGCGTTTTGTCTACGACGGACAGGAATTGCCAACAGGTACGAATCCCGTTGTAGCATGATTCCCAATATGTCTTTGCCAGGCCGGGGGCTGCCGGTGAATAGTATCCTCTGGAGAATTTGGACCATTCGTTTTTCTCTTCGTTGGCAACGGCTATTTCTCCTCCCGTCATTTTATCGAGGGCTTCGGAGGCCCGTGCATTGGGAAGGTATCCGTAGCAGGCGTTCAGATAGTTTTTTGCTTTTGCAGGGGTGTCGTACATGTTGAATTCGGTTGTTTGTTCGTCCGGAACGATGTCCAGATAATCGCAGCCGGCCAGTGATACGACAGACAATGCTATCAGTATGTTTTTTAGTCTTTTCATAATATCTTATTATTTAAAAGTGAATTGAAAACCGAGATTAAAGGTACGTGCAGTGGGGTAGCTCATGCCGGAACCGCCTCCCATTTCAGGGTCCCAATATTTAAACGGCGAGAATGTCAGCAGGTTGCTGCCGGAGAGGTACACACGGAAGAATTTGTGCGTGAAACCGACTTCTGCATTTTTCAGTTTCAAGAAGGCGCCGTTGCGCATCCAATAGGTGGAGTTGACATTGTTATTGGCATTGTCGGTCACGCTCAGGCGCGGATAGGTGGCATTCGTATTCGGATTGTCTTCGGTCCAATGGTCTTCGGCTATGAAGTCCATGACGCCTCTGTTGGCATTGCTGCCGAAAGGATGGAAACCGTTCATCATCAACGAACGTCTGGCTGCTCCCTGGAAGAGGAAGGACACGTCCCATTTCTTGTATTTGATGGAACTTCCGAAACCGTAGATGATTTCCGGGGTGGTCGTATTCCCCGTGTATATGCGGTCGTCCGTGTCTATCTTTCCATCTCCGTTGATGTCTTTGTATTTGATATCACCTGCACGCGGGATATATCCCAGGGATTGTTCGGGCGTATTCGGGTCGTCTATCTCTTCTTGGGTGAAAAGTCCTTCGGCTACGTACACCAACTGTTGGTCGATGGAATGTCCGACTCTCGACAGATTGGGGGTACTCTTGAAAGGAGGGTCGTCATACGCTATGATTTCGTTGTGGGCGTAGGTGAATGTTCCTTTCACGGAGACGAACAGGTCTTTGTTGATTTGTTTGTTGTAGTCTACCGTGAAGTCCAGTCCTTTGTTCTCCACTTCTCCTACGTTGCCGTAAACTTTGGTAGAACCGATGCCGATGAAGGTGGGGATGCTGTTTGTCCGTTGCAAATAGATTTTTTCACGCCGTTCTTTGAAGATGTCTACCGAGATATTCACGTCGTTGAACAGGCCTAAATCGAATCCTATGTTAAGCTTTTTCCCTACTTCCCATTGCAAGTCCGGATTGTAATACCGTTCCCATACCGGACCGGCGGTTCCTTGGTTCATCTTGTCGCCGAAAGTGTATTTGGGAGCGCCGTTTAATTTGATTGTCTCCAGATAGGCGAAACGCAATGAGCTGTAGTCGTTACCTACAAGTCCGTAAGAGGCTTTCAGTTTCAAGTGGTTGATGACTTTGGAAAGCGGTTTCCAGAATTTCTCTTCTGAAATGTTATAACCGACGGCAATGGAGGGGAAAAATCCGAACCGGTGTCCTTTGACGAAGTTCTCGGAACCGTTGTAACCGAAGTTTCCTTCGACCAGGTATTTATTGGCATAAGCATAGGAGAGACGTCCTGCGATTCCTTGTTTCCTTTGAGGTAGGGATTCGAACAGCGTTGTCGGCTTGTTGATTGATATTTCGTCTTGGTTGTAAAGGAACATGGCGTTGACGTCATGGTTTCCGAAGGTGCGGTTGTAATCCAGGTATGCTTGGAAATAGAGTCTGCGGTTACCGGTAGAATTGTTTGCGCCTTCAATGTTTAGATTGGTGGATTGTTCGGGACCGACCATTTCCAATTGATCGCTGTCTTTTGCATATTGGTATTGGTTGTAGCTGGCGGTACGCGATACTACGGTTGTCGTATAGTTCTTGAAAGAGGCAAGCGCTTTGATTTTTAATCCTTTGGTGATGAAACTCAGGTTTTGTTCTAAGCGTAAATTGGCCTGGAACGTGCTGGATTCGTTTGAACGGTATCCTTTTACGTATTCGGCAACAGGGTTGTTGTAACCGCCTCTACCGTTACTGCCTCCGCTCAGACCGCCCCAACGGATGTGGGTATCGCCTTCCTGTGCTGGAAATGCGACCGGGAAATCTACCGGGGAGGTGGTACGCGCTAAGTTGAAAATGCCGTCGGCGTCTTGTGTAGGGCCGTTCCAGTTACGGATGCTGGCATTCAGTCCCATAGAGACTTTGGTGGTCTTGGTGACGTCGATGTCCAGGTTGTTGACAAAGTCATAGCGGATAACGGAAATGCTATTGTTGTAGGAAAAATAGTCTTTACTCAACGACTTCATGTTGCCGCCGTCTCTTTTGACTGCTGCGCTCATGAAGTAGTGGACTGACTTTTTACCTCCGCGGATGTTCAGGTTGGCGCGTTCTGAAAAGGCGAGCTTGTTGAACATTTCGTCATACCAGTTGACGTTCGGGTATCTCAACGGGTCGAGTCCGGCGGCTGTCGCAGCGATTTTCTCTTCTGAATACAGGCCTTCATTATCGCCGCGTGTCAGCTTGGCTTCGTTATAGAGTTTCATATATTCTACGCCGTCCACGAATTCCGGAACGTTGGTTAACTGGCGGACAGAACCTTCCAGGCGGATGTTGATGATGGGTTTCAGTACGTCTTCCCCCCGTTTGGTGGTTACAATCATGACGCCGTTGGCTCCGCGGGTTCCGTACAGTGCTGTGGCGGTGGCGTCTTTCAGGATGGAGAATCCTTCGATGACTTCCGGGTCGAGCGCATTCAAATCGGCTGTGCTGATTTCTACTCCGTCCAGTACAATCAGGGCGCTGTTGCTGTTCAAACTGGATTTACCGCGAATCCAGAAGTTGGCGCCGTCAGCTCCGGGTTCACTGCTGGATTGTACGGAGATAACGCCTGCCAGGCGGCCGGCGAAACTGTTACTCAAACTGGAAGAGGGCACTTTCAGTTCGGCAGGTTTGATTTGCTGCACGGAACCTACCATACTGGCTTTTTTCTGTCCTACGCCGAAGGCGGTGACTACTACTTCGTCCAGGGTTTTGCTGTCTTCTTTCAATTCAACGGTGATGAGTTTTTGTTTGTTGATTTTTCTTTCTTCGGTTTGGTAGCCGATATAGGAAATCAGTATCACATCGTCCGGCGAAGCGTTGATTTTGAATTTACCGTCGATGTCTGTGATTACTCCGGTGCTGCCGCCTTTAATCTGAATGGTGGCTCCGATTACGGGGTCGCCTGTCTGGTAGTCTACTACGACACCGATAATTTCGTTTTTCTTACTTTGTTGGGGAGCGACGTTCTGGGCTTCTTTGACGGTCAGGATTACATCTTTTCCTTTAATGATGTATTTGATGTTACTGTCTTTTAAAACTTCGCCCAGCACTTCATCGAGCGTGCCTTCGCAACTGATGTCTTTTTTCTTGCGGTTGTCCAGGTCTGTAGATTTGAAGAAGAAGGAGTAGTCCGTGTTTTTTTCAATCATACTGATTGCTTCTTTTACGGTGAGGGCTTTTCCTTTTACAGATACTTTTTCCTGTGCCGCACTGGCAGACAACGGAATGACGAATAGGAACAAAATGATAAGCCGCAGGTACCATTTTTTAGAATTGTATTTTTTCATATAAAAAAATTGGTTAGTACAAAATTTGTTGGATTCATGTTTTTTACAGATAACGAGACTGTCTCTTTGTCTGTTTTTTTAAGGAGATTTGTCTTTTTTCATGTGTTTTCTTATTAGATTGTTTTAGTTAAAAAATTACTTTTATTTTCCCTTCTATACTATAAATACAAATAACTCGGGCTTGTCCCGTACATGATTCCCATATTTTTTTCTTCTTACCCTTTTTTTTCTTTGTATTTTTCGTACTTTAGCCGACAGTTTATAAAAATTTGAAATGACGGAAGAGCAAGCAATAACATTGTTGAGTAGAGAAGACAGTCACGAGGCATATTCTTTTTTATATAAGATGTACTGGAGTAAGGTATATAATTTTTCCAGGCTTTATATTGCTTCCGTGGAAGAGGCGAAGGAGGTGGTGCAGATTGTTTTTGTGAAGTTGTGGGAGACTCGTGCCTTTTTAAAGGAGAATGATAATTTGAAGGGGTATCTTTTCATTGTCACCCGTAACGTGATATTTAATCAGAAAAGGAAGAGTTTTTATGAGGATTTTTATAAGACTACTATACTGGAGGCGTATAGCGAGGACAATATTCTCGCTTCTTGCGAAGCGGAGGAAAAGATGTATGCATTGGAGCTGAGCAAGTTTATAGATATGTTGATTCAGAATTTGCCGGACAGGCAGCGTGACTGTTTCCTGCTGAGCAGGATTGAGAAGCTGACGTATCGCGAGATAGGCGAGCGTCTGGGGATTAGCGAGCGGACGGTGGAGGTGCATATCGTCCGGGCATTGAAGTATTTGAAACAGAATATCGTTTTGTTTCTTATCTTTTTGGCACGGTGATTCCGTATCGGCCATCCGGCATTCCGCCGAACGTTTCCGTCTTTCTTTTAGGGATTCCTGACCGGAACGTCGATTCTTGCCATCTTTGCATGGTTTCAACCGCTTCTGGCGTGATTCGTTTGGAAGTTTTCCTCTCAGGTATATAGAGTTCCGGCAAGCATCAGGTAATATTGCCGGATGGCGCGTTTGGCTGTTTGGCCCGCGCTCTGGTTCTCCGGCGAAGACGTGCCGGTTCAGTCTGTTCTCCTGCCGCTTGCTTCTTTTGTCCCGGTTTACGGGGTGGCTTGGTTTCCATTGTGTTTTTTCCCATTGTGTTTTTTGTCATAAGCAACTTATCATATACTATACAAATACTTTTATTCTTATTTGTTGAATGATAAGTTGCGACTAAAAAGGTTGTAGATGTAGAGGATAATCTTCATTAGGCGGAAGATAGCGTTTTTGGGCTTTTTATCGTTGTATGCGTGCCGTTTAACCGGATGCTGGGTTTCTTTGATTGTTTTTTCCGTGTTTACGCCTTTGTTCCTCCGGGTTGTCTTTTTTATTTTTGTCTGGCAGTGTTTCAGTACAGGATGATGCTGTCTTTCTCCTGTTTTATTTTCAGGTTGAATGAGATGCATATCTTATCTAAGACGTCTTCCAGGGTTTCGTTTTTACGTATTTTACCGGTGAACAGGTTTTGGGCGTTTTGCTCGTCGTATATTTTAATGTTGGTTTTATATGATTTGTTTATCAACCGGATGAGTTCGCTCATGGGTTTGTCTACGAAGTGGTATTCTTCCGAATGCCAGTCGTAATCTTCCAAATCTATCTTGTGGCTGGTTATCTGGTGGGTGAGCGCGTTATAGACGATTTGCTCCGAGGGTTTCATCGCAATGCTGTTGCGGAGGGGTTCGGCGCTGAACTCTATGCTTCCGGTATAGAGGGTGATTTCGGTTTGTTCGTTGTAGGATTTGATATTGAATTCCGTTCCTTTCACTTCTATATGGGCATTCTGGAAATAGACGCGGAAGGGATGGGAGGATTTGGCGACGTCGAAGGTGGCTTCACCTGTGAGTGTCACGTCACGGTTTTTGATAAATTTGCTTTTGTAGCGGATGCTTGAGCCTTTTTTTAATCGTATCTTGGAGTTATCCGGCAAGGTCGCTACTGTCTGTTCTTTGCCGGGAGGTGTGCTGATTGTGATGTAGGGGTTACTGAAATAGTCGGCTATCCACATTCCCGCAAGGAGTATAAGGCAGACTGCCGCCGCGGAATATCCGATTCTGAGGTAGCGCCTGTTGCGTGATATTTTTCTTTCGTGAGGCCAACAGGCGGAGATGATATGGTTCCATATTTCCGTCGGGTCTACCTGGTCTTTGATGTGAGTGGATGAATCTTTTTCCCATTGTTTGTGTAATAAGTACTCTACGGGCTTTTCTTCTGATAATTCAATCTTTTCAGACGCCGTCAGTCCTTTTGTCAGCATCTTTTTAATGGTGTTTATCAGTTTGGTTGGGTCTGTTGATTTTGTTGCCATAATATATTCGGTTTTATCTTCTCACTAATAAATACAATCAAAACGTATGATACCCGTACATGGATTGTCTTTTTTTGCTTTAAAAAACGGGAATGGGGATGGGGAAAAACATTATTTTACTTAATAAATGTTGATTGGGAGCTGGCGGGGATATGGATGCAATGTTGCATGTGTTACGGTTTGTATCGTGTCGTTTGGTTGAATTTTTCTGATAAGATAACTTTTTCTCTTCAATTGGGGTTGTTTTTTTATTTGTATCTCTGCCGTGCCTGTCTGCAATCGGAAGGAAGAACGAGGCTCCTTTGGGTTAGAACCCATTCGGAGCCTCATTTTTTATAGGACTTTATCGTTTGGCTTTACAAGACTTTGTCCGGTTTCTTTTCAAGCGTCATTTGTTGTAAGGTATGCTTACATGGCCGTATATCGTGTACGGCTGTCCGGCTTCCGCCTGTCCGTCTTTTTTCCGGATATGTACTTTTGTCACGGAATAGGTTACGGGTCTTGTGATTACAGTCCATTGTGTTTATTTTAAGACATTTTCCTTTTGGAACGGTTTTTCCGGCTTGAAATGTTTTTCTCTTTCAAACGGGATTTATTTCAGTTCTATGATTTCTTCGTTGCAGTTTGTCAGCTTTTCTATGCCTTCGTTGGTGACTACCCATGAGTTTTCGATACCTATCGGTCCGATACCCGGCAGAACGATTTTCGGTTCGAGGGCGAAGACCATTCCGGGTTCCAGCTCTTGTTTCATGCGGGGAGCCAGAACGGGGGCTTCGTTGATTTCGAGCCCGATGCCGTGGCCGATGAATTTTGCCTGTTGCTGTGTACCCATGAATTTATCGGCGTATCCGGCTGCGGTAACCATTTCGACGGCTGTGTTGTAGAGGGTTTCGCAAGGGACTCCCGGTTTGGCGATGGAGGCAATCTTTTCTTGGACGTCGAGGCAGACCCGGTGGGCGAGGAGGGCTTCTTCCGGCAGTTTGCCGATGGAGAACACGCGGCTCATGTCGCCCATGTATCCGTTGAAGTTACCGCCCAGGTCGACCATGACGCTTTGTCCTTCTTTCAGGGGTGTCTTGTTGGCTCCTCCCGGTAGGGCGGGGTCGAGTCCTTGGCCTCCCAGTGCAAAGTCGTAGGGGGAAGGGTATGCGGCGTTGTCTCCGGTCAGCACGCTGCCCATGAAGATTTCCATGCTTCTGCCGAATACACGGAAGATGCCCAGGCATCCTTGCTGGCGCATCAGACGTTCGATTTCGATGGAGAATTCTATGTCTGTCATGCCGGGACGGTATATGCCGGGTATCTGCTCGTAGGCTTTGGCATGGGCGATACCTGCACGGCGGAACATTTCAATCTCAATGGAGGTTTTTATGCTGCGTGCCTGGCGGATTAACGGCGTCCCGTTGACTACTTCCGTTTCGGGAAACAGGTTTGCCAGCCGGCAATATTCGGTGTAGGGCAATTCGTCGCCTTCCAACATCAGTTTGGAGGGCATTGGCAGTCCTTGTTCTTTCAGCAAATCAACGATTTGCTCCGGCTTGCGGATGGGGAATGCATGCTCTCCCGTGATGTTATTGGGACGCTTGAAAAATAATAAGGCAGGCGAGTGTAGGGGAAGGTAGAGATAACCACTGACTACACATCCATACGTATAAATTAAGTTGGCGTTACAAGTGATAAGTGCGGCATCAATGCCTTGTAATGCCATCAGACTGCGAATCTTATCGCGGCGAAGTTTTAATTCGGGTTGTAGCATTGTATATTTGTTTACTTTATTATGCCGCAAACTTACATATAAATATTGATTTATGCATGGGTTGGATGGAGAAATCTGTCGTTCTGGGGGGGAGAGGGGGATTTCTGTTTTGGGGGAATGGTTGTTTTTGTTGTTGTGAATGGTTGTTCCGTTGTTGTGGAATGATTGTTTTTGTTGTTGAGGAATGGCTGTTTCTGTTGTTGTGGAATGATTGTTTTTGTTGTTGTGGAATGATTGTTTCCGTTGTTGTGGAATGGTTGTTTCCGTTGTTTGGAATGTTTGTTTCCGTTGTTGGGAATGACTGTTCCGTTGTTGGGAATGACTGTTCCGTTGTTGGGAATGGCTGTTTTCGTTTTTGTGAATGGTTGTTTCCGTTGTTGTGGAATGGCTGTTTTCGTTGTTGTGGAATGGCTGTTTTCGTTGTTGTGGAATGGCTGTTTCCGTTGTTGTGAATGGCTGTTTCCGTTGTTGTGAATGGCTGTTTCTGTTGTTGTGGAATGGCTGTTTCTGTTGTTGTGGAATGGCTGTTTCTGTTGTTGTGGAATGATTGTTTCTGTTGTTGTGGAATGGCTGTTTTCGTTGTTGTGGAATGTTTGTTTCTGTTGTTTGGAATGGCTGTTCCCGTTGTTTGGAATGACTGTTCCGTTTTTGGGAATGGTCGTTTTTGTTTTTAGAAATAAATTGTTTCTATCATCGAGAAGGTTTCTAATGTCGCTGGAAATAAGGGCTTCTACTACCGGAAACAAGGGCTTTCTATACACTTCCTCAAAAGATTTTCTTTGGAATGCTTGTCTTCAAAAAAATAGCGCCGCCCGCGTCCTATCACAGGAGGCGAGCAGCGCAAACCACAAATACAAATACAACTAAACAAAATCTTTTTATGATGGATTGCAATTTTCATGATATTATTGCAAATCCCGTGATATCATGTCCTATGATACCATATTTTGCGATACCGTACCCATGTATCATCTATCTATCATACTACATGTACAGTATCCGCGTGTACGACACACAACCTATCCGTAACCGGTTTATAATCAAATGACACCTTGTCCCATCATGGCGTGGGCTACTTTCATGAAGCCCGCAATATTGGCGCCTTTGACATAATTGATATAACCGTCCGGTTCCGTACCGTATTTCACACACTGCTCATGGATGCCGTGCATGATGGCATGCAGTTTCTCATCCACTTCTGCGGCGCTCCAGCTTATGTGCATCGCGTTTTGAGACATCTCCAGACCGGATGTGGCAACACCGCCGGCATTGACGGCTTTCCCCGGAGCATACATCTTCTTGTGTTCGATGAACAGGTCGATGGCTTCGGGCGTACATCCCATATTGGAAATCTCTCCGATGCAAAGTACGTCATTTTTTATGAGATTTTGTGCATCTTCTCCATTTAATTCGTTCTGGGTGGCACATGGAAGTGCGATGTCCGCTTTCACTTCCCACGGACGTTTGCCTTCTACGAAGGTGGCGTTCGGGTATTTTTCTGCGTAGGGTGCAACAATATCGTTGCCCGAAGCGCGGAGCTCCAGCATGTAGTCTATCTTCTCGCCGCAGATTCCGTCCGGGTCATAGATGTATCCGTCCGGACCGGAGATGGTGATGACTTTGGCGCCCAGCTCAGTGGCTTTCGTGGCTGCTCCCCAGGCTACATTGCCGAAACCGGAGATGGCGACTGTCTTGCCTTTTATATCGATGCCTTTTGCCCGGAGCATCTGGTTGACGAAGTATAACCCGCCGAAACCGGTCGCTTCGGGGCGAATCAGGGAACCGCCGAATTCCAGCCCTTTTCCGGTGAAAGTTCCGGTGAATTCGCGGGTCAGCTTTTTATACATACCGAACATATATCCTACTTCGCGTCCGCCTACGCCGATATCGCCGGCAGGTACGTCCATATCGGGACCCAGGTGACGCCACAGCTCCAACATGAACGCCTGGCAGAAACGCATGATTTCAGCATTGCTCTTCCCGCGCGGCGAGAAGTCCGAACCGCCTTTGCCGCCGCCCATAGGAAGGGTCGTCAAGGCATTTTTGAATGTCTGTTCGAAGCCGAGGAATTTCAGGATGGAGAGGTTGACGGATGCATGGAAACGGATACCGCCTTTATACGGGCCGATTGCGTTGTTGAATTGTACACGATAGCCGAGGTTGGTTTGGACTTCTCCTCTATCGTCTACCCAGGTGACGCGGAAAGTGAAAATGCGGTCCGGTTCTACCAGCCTTTCGATGATTTTAGCTTTCTCAAATTCCGGATGTTGATTGTAGATGTCTTCGATAGAGAGAAGTACTTCTTTCACGGCTTGAAGATATTCGGATTCGCCGGGATGCTTTGCCTCCAAAGAGGACATGATTTTCTGGATGTTCATAATAGTATGTTTTAAAAAGGTTATTCTGATAAAATGTCAATTAACTCTCCTGCAAATATAGGAAAATTTTTCAAATAGGATAGGTTTAGTGCTGATATTTTGATTAAATAATGATAAAATGATATTTCCCCTATTGAAGGGTGGGCAGACCGGCTTCGGGATTTCGTGCATTGTCTCGTAGGCTGTTTCTCGATATTGTTTCATCGGTTACTCCGTATGCGGTTCATGCGTTGTCTCTTATATTGTTTCATCTTTATATACTCTTTCGTATATCGTTCCGTGCTTGCCGGCAGGCAAATGAAAGGACAAACGGGCAAACTTTATAAGGAAGATGGCGGAAAATGAGATTTAAAAAATTAACTTTGCACGTCGGATTCTGTAATTCGGATGATTGGGAATTTAAGATTGGAACTAAGAAAGGAGAACATTTATGCTTAGCAAATACAAATTAAACCAGCTTTACTTCAAAGATACGCAGTTTGCCAACCTGATGACAAGACGGATTTTCAACGTGTTGCTGATAGCCAATCCTTATGATGCTTTCATGTTGGAGGATGACGGGCGTATTGATGAAAAGATTTTCAACGAATACACCTCCCTGTCTTTGCGCTATCCGCCCCGTTTCTCTCAGGTTTCCACGGAAGAAGAAGCGTTGGCGCAGTTGGAAAACATGTCGTTCGACCTGGTGATTTGTATGCCGAGTACGGGCGATAACGACAGCTTTGACATCGGCCGGCATATCAAGGAGAAGTATGAACATATTCCGATTGTCATTCTGACCCCTTTCAGCCACGGCATAACGAAACGAATTATCAATGAAGACTTGAGCGCGTTTGAGTACGTGTTCTGCTGGCTGGGAAATACGGATTTGCTGGTTTCCATCATCAAGCTGATGGAGGACAAGATGAATCTCGAACATGATGTACGGGAAGTCGGCGTGCAGTTGATTCTCGTGGTGGAAGACGGCATCCGTTTCTATTCCTCCATTCTTCCGAATCTTTATAAATTCGTTTTGAAGCAGAGCCAGGAATTCTCTACCGAGGCTCTGAATGCGCATCAGCGTACGCTTCGCATGCGTGGGCGGCCTAAGATTGTGCTGGCGCGCACTTACCAGGAGGCGATGGAGATTTATGAAAAGTATCAGAACAACATATTAGGAGTCATTACCGACGTGCGTTTCCCGAAGGTGGAGCGGGGCGAGAAAGACGGGCTGGCGGGCATCAAGCTGTGTGCCGCCATACGGAAGAACGACCCGTTCGTGCCGTTGATTATCCAGTCTTCCGAGTCGGAGAACGCTTCTTATGCGGCCAAGTACGGAGCGAGCTTCATTGATAAGAATTCGAAGAAGATGGACGTTGACCTGCGGCGCATCGTCTCCGATAATTTCGGTTTCGGTGATTTTGTGTTCCGCAACCCGGAGACGGGGGAAGAGATTGCGCATGTGCGGAACCTGAAAGAGTTGCAGAATATCCTGTTTGCCGTTCCTGCGGAATCCTTTCTCTACCATATCAGCCGGAACCATGTTTCCCGTTGGCTTTATTCCCGTGCCATGTTTCCCGTGGCGGAGTTCCTGAAACCGATTACGTGGAGCAGTCTTCAAGATGTGGACGCTCACCGGAAAATTATTTTTGAAGCGATTGTGAAATACCGCAAGATGAAAAACCAGGGAGTTGTCGCCGTGTTTAAGCGGGACCGTTTCGACCGGTATTCCAATTTCGCCCGTATCGGAGACGGCTCATTGGGAGGAAAAGGCCGCGGATTGGCTTTCATCGACAATATGGTGAAGCGCCATCCCGAATTCGACGAGTTTGAAAATGCGCGTGTCGCCATTCCCAAGACGGTGGTGCTCTGTACCGATGTGTTTGACGAGTTCATGGATACCAACAACCTTTATCAGATTGCACTTTCCGATGCCGACGACGGCACGATTCTCCGGTATTTCCTGAAAGCGAAGTTACCGGACAGGCTGGTGGAGGATTTCTTTACGTTCTTCGATGTGGTGAAGTCGCCGATTGCCATCCGTTCTTCTTCTTTGCTGGAAGATTCCCATTACCAGCCGTTTGCCGGTATCTACAATACGTATATGATTCCGTATCTGGATGACCGCTATGAGATGTTGCGCATGCTTTCCGACGCGATTAAAGGAGTGTATGCTTCGGTCTATTTCCGGGACAGCAAGGCTTATATGCAGGCTACGTCGAATGTGATTGACCAGGAAAAGATGGCTGTTATCCTGCAGGAGGTGGTGGGTAACCAGTATGGCGACCGTTATTATCCTTCCATGTCCGGTGTGGCGCGTTCGCTGAACTATTATCCGTTGGGCGACGAGAAGGCGGAAGAGGGAATTGTCAATCTGGCTCTGGGACTGGGGAAATATATCGTTGACGGCGGGATGACGCTCCGTTTTTCTCCTTATCATCCGAATCAGGTGTTGCAGACCAGTGAGATGGAGATTGCCTTGAAAGAGACGCAGACCCGCTTTTACGCTTTAGACTTGAAGAATGCCGGCCATGACTTCTCCATCGACGATGGTTTCAATTTGCTGAAACTGCATGTGAAAGAGGCGGAGAGCGACGGCTCCTTGCGGTATATAGCTTCTACGTACGACCCGTACGACCAGGTGATTCGGGACGGCTTATATCCGGGAGGGCGCAAGGTGATTACGTTTGCCAATATCCTGCAGCATGATGTTTTCCCGTTGCCGCGGATTCTCCAGTTGGTCTTGAAGTATGGCGAACAGGAGATGCGTCGTCCGGTCGAGGTGGAGTTTGCCGCTACGATGAGCCGCGAGCAGGATAAGACGGGGACTTTCTATTTGTTGCAGATTCGTCCGATTGTAGACAGCAAGGAGATGCTCGATGAGGACTTGAACGAGATACGGGACGAGGATGTCATTCTCCGGTCGTATAATTCGTTGGGACATGGTGTCATGAACGAAATCCATGACATCGTTTATGTGAAGACTGACGGTTACAGCGCTTCAAACAATCAGGCGATTGCCTGGGAGATTGAGAAGCTCAACCAACGATTCCTGAACGAGGGGAAGAATTACGTGCTTGTCGGTCCGGGCCGTTGGGGAAGCAGCGACACGTGGCTGGGGATTCCGGTGAAATGGCCCCATATTTCCGCGGCGCGTGTGATTGTGGAGGCAGGTTTGACTAACTACCGCGTAGACCCCAGCCAAGGGACGCATTTCTTCCAGAACCTGACTTCTTTCGGAGTAGGTTATTTTACTATCAATGCGTTTATGAACGACGGGGTTTATGACCTGGAGTTCCTGAATGCCCAGCCTGCGGAGGAAGAGACGAAGTTCTTGCGCCATGTCCGTTTTGAGAAGCCGATGGTAGTCAAGATGGACGGAAAGAAGAAACTGGGGGTAGTCATGATGCCGAAATAAAGAGACATGGATGCTCCGTCTATCCGTTGTTGCGGTAGGTGAGGGGGCTCATGCCTACATAGCGTTTGAAGTATTTCCCGAAGAACGATACGTTGGGGAAGTTGAGCGAGTCGGAAATGTTCTGGACGGAGAAGTTGGTGGATTTGAGTTGCGATTTGGCATCCATGATAACCATGCGTGAGATGATTTCCACACAAGTGTTTCCCGTAACCTGCTTGACGGTGGTGCAGAGGTGCGTATGGGTGATGCCCAGCTTTTCGGCATACCAGGCCACATTGCGCGTATGGCTGTAGTTCTGCATGACGAGCTGGGTGAAGTTTTTGCATATCTGCTCGCTCTTGGTCGAACATTCTTTGCTGCTTTGTGTTTGATTGTTATACATGGCTGCTATTCCGGTGTGTATGTCATTGTATAGGTGTTGCGTGAGCCCTTGCCGGGTCGATTCACTGAAAAAGTCGTATAGTTTGATAAGGAAGAGGAAGTATTCTTCCAGTAGTTTCGCACCTTGCGGTTTGAGCGTGATGACCGGCCGCCCTGACGCGACAAACAGCGTGTTGAGCGTAGAACGGTTCAGGTTGGCTTGTTCGATGTATTTGGATGAGAAACCGCCGAAATAAATGATCGGTTCTCCCTTTACGCTGTGTATCTGCAGGATGTTGCCGGGCATGATGGTTACGAAGTCATTGGCGCGTACGGTGATGCGGTTCAGGTTGATAGAGGCTTCTATCTCTCCGCCCATGCATAATACGAATATTTCGGCTTTCAGCCTGCAAGGAAAATTTTTGTAAAGGTTAAGTAACTCTTTGTTGATTCCTGTTCCTATAATCCATTCTTCGGGCAAGTCTATTTTGGGAAGTTCTTTGTTCATGATGATGATATGGCTTTTTATTTTATTAAGAGGCACAAAGGTAACGGATTTTGATAAATAGACTATTTTTTGCGGGATAAAAAATAATTTATCCCTTGAAAAATCGTACTTTGGAAAGGATTTGATTGTACGGGACTTTAAAAATAGACCATAAAGACTAAAAATAGACCTTGCTGCATTGAAGAAAAGGTCGTTACTTTGCATCCGTGAAACTTTGGTGTCCGTATGGAGTTTTGAGTCGTACGGATGTTTATATTAATTAAAAGTAGAAATTAGAAAATGAAAAAGAGATTATTTTATTACTTGTTTGCTGTAGTGTGTACAGTGGCATTGTTTGCGTCTTGTAGTGATGATGACGGTAATGATAATGATGTTCCGACGATTATTCCTATTGAGCAAGAAATTGTAGGCAATTATAAAGGTACATTATCTGTAAAGGTTGATGGTATCGATATGGGAATAGTACACCAGAATGTTTCTGTTACAAAAGCTGGTGAAAATTCTATTCGTTTGGTTATAGCTGATTTTAGTTTTAAAGGTTTAAAATTGGGAGATATAAAACTGGAGAATTGTGTTTTGCAGGCGAATGGTGATACCTATGTTTGTCAGCGTGAAGAACAGTTGACATTGGAATCACCGGTGAATACTTGTAATGTGAAGACAAATATTACAGTTCAAAATGAGAGTGTGGTAGTTGATTTGGATATTATAGCACCTGAGATGAATAATCAGGTTGTTAAGGTTGTTTATCAGGGAACAAAATTGAAAGGAAATGAGAGTCGTGAAGCTGAAATACTCAATTTCTATTTTGATAAAGCAATTGAGGCAAACTCGATTGTAGTTGGTGATCCGTCCATTAATGATGATAATACGATTACATTTGTTGTGACGGAAGGTGTGACGAGTGACCAGTTGAAAGCTCTTGTTCCTACAATTGAAATATCTGAAAAGGCTATACTTGATGCACCGGAAGTTATTGATTTTTCTGAAGATATGGAATATTCTGTTATTTCCGAAAGTGGGGATGTTGTAAACACATATATTGTAAAAACTCCTACCTCATTGGAAAAACCATTGATTTCCTTGAAATATGATTTTGATGTGTGGGAAGAAGTGACGGGAACTTCTATTTTGACGAAAAAATATAGTTGGGAATCTCCTTCTCCTAAAGAGGAATTGGCTAGTGCTAATGAAGGTATCGCTGCTTTGCGAACATCATTAGGAGGAAATTATAAAGGCGATTATGCTACAGTGAAAGAAGAAAAAGGTTATGGTGAAAGTGGACATGCTGTGAAGCTGGTAACATTGGATACAAGAGATGTAGGGTTGGCTCCTGCTATTACTCCTGGTTCTTTGTTTACGGGTAAATTCGCTTTTTCTCTTGCAGGTGCTAGTGACCCATTGTCATTGACGAAATTCGGTCTTCTTTATGATAAAAAGCCATTGAAATTGAAAGGGGTGTACAAATATACTCCGGGAAAACCTTTTATTGATGGTTCTGATAAGAGTAATATAAAAGAAACGGATGAAATTGATTCCCCCTCCATTAGCGCTGTATTATATGAAGCAAAAGATGCGGAAGGAAAGGAAGTCATTTTAACAGGTAATGATATTAATACTTCTGAATATCGGGTAGCTTTTGCTGAATTAAAGAATCCTATGGAGACAACTGAGTGGACACCTATTGATGAAGATTTTGTGTATGTTAATGGAAAATCTTATGATGCGACGAAAGAGTATAAATTAGCTGTTGTTTGTTCTTCAAGTAAAGAAGGAGACCGTTTTAGAGGAGCAGCGAATAGTACATTGATTATAGATAATTTGGAAGTCTTAGGTGAGTAATAAAAATTGAATAAATAAAAATGAGGTTGTGGCAAAACGTAGGCACAATCTCTTTTTATGCGCAAAGTCCGGGCTTTCCCAAGCCCGGACTTTGTTATTATCCAAAGTTTTTGTAACTTTAGACATCAGTTTTTTCGCTATGGCAAAGTTACATTTTTGTCCTTACATTTCTAAGCTCTTTAAATGTCAATTTCCAACGGCGTTCGTTACGCAAAGCTTCGTCTGTGTAAGCAGGAATAGGTGCTAATCCCATACGAGCACGTACTTTGTTGATGCCTAAATATCTATTATGCTTCCATGTTTGCAGATATCATTATCTTCCCATTCATTCTACATGTTGGTTATTTTTATAATATCTGTCGTAAAATAAATAAGCATGCGCTTGCAATGCTTCGGCAGCCCAACGGGTGGCATGACCTAATTCGGATGCCGGTTGCACTTCCGATGGTAATAGTTCGACAGCCTTATTCAAGTTAGATAGAATGAGTTGGAACATTTCATTACTGCTTGCTTTAGGATTATTCTGAGGTTCGGGGGGGAACGATGGGTACCGTACCAAATGTTGTCGCCATGAAATAATATAATTCTCTCAGAAAGTATGCCTCTCCTTCTATTATTCTTCTGGAATCTGTTCCTTTCCATTCTATATCTTCTTGTAGTATGAGTGTTTTGTTTCTGTAAAGGTGGAGTAGATATAGCATTGAATTTTTAATTCTTCTTTTAACACTATACAAGGTAAGATTGAACAAATATTTGTTGGAATGCCGTTGAATAAGATTTCTACAAGTTCTTGTGTGATGAATAATTTTTTTTATGTACTTTTGTTCTTGAACAAAAATGATACTAGATGATAAAATGACATGCATGATAGTATTGATATAGATATAATCGCCTTAAGTCATGGTAATGTGAGAAACTTTGAGAGACTCTTTTTTTGCTATTATCCAAGAGTCTATAATTTTTTTAATTGTGTTTTAAACAATAATGAGGAATCTGAGGACTTAGCCCAAGATGTTTTTACTAAACTGTGGAAATATCGTGTTTCATTGAAACAGGTTCAGAATCTTAATGCATATATTTATCGGGTTGCCAAAAATACTTTATATACTTATTTGGATCGTAAAATCAATGTTTCTTCTATAAACATTGATAATGTAAGAGAGCAAGATTCCCTTGATGATATTGAGAACCTTGTGTATAGTCATGAACTTCAGTCTTTAATAGATAAAGTCATTGATAGGATGCCTTCTCAGCAAAAACAAGTATTTTGTATGAGCCGTAGAGATGGTTTGAGCAATGATGAAATTGCTTCTAGGCTGAATATCAGTAAGCGGACTGTCGAAACACATATTTCTGTTGCTCTGTCTACATTGAGAAAGGTCACTTCTGCTCTTTCGATTTTCTTTTGATTTAAATTTATATTATTTTTTTCTCTCTTTTAGACTACGTGTAGGAAACAAAAAGTGAGTCTTATATACAAAGGTCTGCAATGAGATGAAAAAGACGGAACGTATATATAAACTATTTCTGTATATATCTGAAAAAAGAATGATTTCGCCATCTGCACGGTTGCACTTGCAGAGGTGGCTTATAAATACTCAGGATATATTGGAGAAAGATGAAGCACTCTTTCTTTTGTGGGGGAAATTTGCTGATGACATTGTTTCTGAAGAAAAAATGTACCGTGCTTTGCATATCGCGAAATTAAATGCCGGAATTTCTGAATATAAACGGATTTTACCAATTCATATATTTTATAAATGTGTTGCCGTTCTATTTGTAGCTTTTTTAATCGGTTGGTTAATGTGGAGTGTGAGAAAGGATGAATTTGTAATGCCGATAGAAATGATAGAATGTTATGTGCCGTATGGGAGAAGGGATACAGTCAGATTGTCCGATGGAAGTGAGGTTTTTGTCAATTCTGGTAGTTTATTTGTTTATCCACAGCACTTTATTGGAGATAAGAGACAGGTTTATTTATCAGGGGAGGCGTATTTTAAAGTTGTGCGTGATGAAAAATTGCCTTTTATTGTACATGCCGGTATGTTGGATGTAAAAGTGTTAGGCACAAATTTTAATGTAGAATCTTATCCTGATTGTAATAAAATCACTGCCACTTTGATGAAAGGAACAATAAAGGTATATCCATACGGTTGTGAAGAAGGGTGTATTATGATGAAACCTAATGACCATTTGGTATATTGTATTTCTGATGAGAACTTTTATTTGTATCAGACTGATCCGCAGGAATATATGGCCTGGATTTATGGTGAATTGTATTTCAATCGTCAATCCTTATCTTCTATTTTGAAAAAAATAGAACGTCATTATGACGTATTATTTGTATATGATGACAATATCAATTTATCTGAAATATATACAATGAAGTTTGGAAAAAATGAAACCATAGAGGAAGTGATGGAAGTGCTTACTCTTTTAATAGGAAATATTACTCTTTATAAAGATGACAATACAATTTTTTTAGAGAGGAAAGGAGGTGTTGGAAATAAATAAAAAGATATCGGAAAGTGCCCGTTACAACAACTTTCCGATATTTGAAATAAAAGATCTATCCAAATAATTCCCTTCAACAGACAAGCTGAAGATAGGGGAGAAGTGTAATAATTATTTTAGATAAACCTAATACGCAAAAATATGACTTTAAATTTTAAAATACTATTTTTTTGTCCTATAAAAAACACTAAATTTTTAGTTCTGTTCTTAGCTGTGTTCGGGACAAGTTTATGTCTTGCTCAAAATCAAATGATACGTCTTCCACAATATCGTACCACTATTCAGGAAATATTTCAGCAAATAGAAAAACAGACACAATTATCTGTTGACTATAATTATAGCCAAATTTCTGATATTCTAAAAAAAGAAGTGACAGTCAAAAATGGGAGTGTAAGAAATATGCTTAATGAGACTTTAAAAGGTACGGGATTAACTTATCGGTTTGAGAATAATCACATAGTTGTTTATCCGAAATATCAGGATGTATCATCCGTTCCTGTTCGAAAAAAAACAATCAATGGAATAATTGTGGGTAAAGATAGGGAGCCTATCGGTGGATGTGCTATCCGGGAGAAAGGTACTGAGAATGGGAGTATTTCCGATATGGATGGAAAATTCTCGTTGAATATTTCGGAAAATGCAACTTTGTCTTTTTCCTGCATTGGATATAAGACATATGAAATTAAGGTGACTGGCCAGACAAGATTATATGTCATCCTCCAAGAGGAGACCCTGAACTTAGATGAGGTTGTAATAGTAGGATATGGGATACAAAAGAAAGTTAATCTGACAGGTTCTATAGCATCGGTAAATGCTGATGAAATACGAAATATTCCTTCCTCTTCTTTATCAAACTCTCTGAGTGGTAAATTATCCGGAGTTTTGATTACCTCTTTGGGTGGTAAGCCAGGAGTTGGGTCATCTATGCAAATTCGTTCTGTCGGTACTTGGAATAATAATGCACCGCTGTATGTCATTGATGGAGTAGTACGGGATAAATTTGCATTTGATGGGTTGGATGCCAGTGAAATTGAGAATTTATCCGTTTTGAAAGACGGAGCTTCTGCTGCTATTTATGGAGCCCGGGCAGCTAATGGCGTTATTCTGGTGACGACGAAGAAAGGAAAGTTTGGTAAACCGGTTATTTCTTATACGGGAACGGTAGGTTTGTCCGATGCTACTAGACTTCCTCAAATGATGAATGCTTATGAACAGGCTACTATTATAAATGATGCATTAGCTATACATGGATACGATGCTTCGAGTATGGATTGGTTTACTGATGATGAACTGGAATATTTTAAGCACCATTCTTATAACTGGTTACAAGAAGCCTGGAAACAACCTGTACTTACCAGACATTCTATTAATGTAAGTGGGGGAAGTGAACATGTACGCTATTTCATAGGTGGCACATATTATGATGAAACCGGGTCATTCGATAATTTAAGATTCAAAAAGTATAATTTGAGGTCCAACATAGAAGCTAATATTACCAAACATTTGATGGTTAGTCTGAATATGAACATGGATATCAGAAATGACAGGAAACCATATTGGCGTTGGGATGGCGACTCGGACAATATGGAGAATCTATATAGAGGATTGTTGTTCAGAACAGGAATGGTTCCTCCATATATCGATGGCAAACCTGTGAGGGAGATTGGGGGGAATACTTTTGTAGAGTGGAGCCCTATGGAGCTTATTGATGGGACCCGTACAGGATATAATAGAAAGAAATACTCAACTTATGATACTTCTTTATCCTTGCAATATAATGTGCCGTTTATTCAAGGATTAAGTGCAAAATTGTTATATAACAAAGTTATGAAACATTCTTTTGTCAAAATGTTTTGTTTCCCATATTTGATGTATAATTTTAAAGGTACTGGCACCCATAATCATATCCCCACAAATGAGCTTGTCGGTACTTATGAGCGTAGCGATGGTAATTATTTGGAAGAGTACTATGTACGCCGGGACAATTATCAATTAAATATGTCTCTTTCTTATGTTAAGAAACTAGGCAAACATGATATAGGTGCTTTGGTTGTTTATGAACAATCTGAAGGGTATTATGATGATTTATGGGTACGTGGATATGATTATGCCTCCATGAATATCGATCAGTTGAATATGGCAAGTAAAAAGAATCCGCGTATTGATGGTGAGGGTTCCGAAACGGCACGGATATCTTATGTAGGAAGAATCAATTATGCTTATGATAGTAAATATTTGTTTGAAGGAGCATTCCGTTATGATGCCTCTGTCAATTTTGCTCCAAAACACCGGTGGGGCTTTTTCCCGTCAGCTTCGTTGGCTTGGAGGATATCTGAGGAACCTTTCTTTAAAAAATCAGTTCCTTTTATTGATTTTCTCAAAATACGAACTTCGGTCGGATTGTTGGGGAATGATGCTGTAGGCGGATGGCAGTGGATGCAACGTTATAATCTGCCTAGTAGGGCTGGAGCCATATTCGGTACCACAGCACTTACGGGAGGATTGGAGGCTGATGTTATACCTAATGAGAAAATTACTTGGGAGAAAACCTTGACAAATAATATAGGCTGGGATTCAAGGTGGTTTAATAAATTGACATTTAATTTTGATTTCTTTTTTAAACATACGTATGATATTTTAGGAAATCGTTTAGCCAGTCTTCCTACCACAGTAGGAGTAAAGATGCCTGCCGAGAATTATGCTGTTATAGACGGAAAAGGATTTGAATTGGAACTGGGATGGAATGATAAAATTTCCGATGTGGATTATTACATAAAGGGGAATTTATCTTATGCTGTCAATAAATTGAAGAAAAAGGATGAAGCGGAAAACATTAGGGCTTACCAGTCTAGTATCGGTTACAATTATGACCGGAAAATGGGATATATTGCCACAGATATCATTCGTACTCAAAAAGATTTGGATGCATTGCCAAAGGGATATACGATATTTGGCCGAAAACCGGAATTGGGTATGCTGAATTATAGAGACTTACGTGGCCCTGATAGTGATGAGCCTGATGGGATTATTGATGAAAATGATAAAGATTGGATTGTGAAACATATCATTCCTCCTTTTAATTTTGGTCTTTTGTTTGGAGCAAAGTGGAAAGGATGGGCATTGGATATATTTTTGCAAGGAGTTGCAGGTAATGATAAAGTCATAGATATGAGAGATCCGCAAACACGTATTAGTGAATCGACATTTAAATATTGGAATGATCGTTGGACACCGGAGCATACTGATGCGAAGTTTCCGCGTGCTGCAGAAAACCAATGTGGTTATTATTCTACTTTTTGGAAACGTGACGGTTCCTTTGTTCGTTTGAAGAATATAAACTTGTCATACCAGCTTCCATCTTCGTTTCTTTCTAAATTGGGGATTGACTATGTACAGTTCTTTATAACGGGAAGTAATTTGTGCCTGTTGTATGACAAGGTTAAATATTTTGATCCTGAATCTACAAGTATTGTGAATTATCCTTTGATGAAAAGTTTCTCAGTAGGTGTAAATGTGAATTTCTAATTATAAAAAGAAAATATGATATGAGAGTAAGATATATAATTATAAGTATGTTTGTTTCCTGCTTGTTTGTTGGATGTACAGATATTCTTGATAAAAGAGACTTAATGTCTTTAACAGATGAAGATGTATGGAATACAGAGGTTTATGCAACTGATTATCTCAATCAGTTATATAGAGAAAACCTTCCGAGGTGGAATCCGAATATTGCTGGTTATTCGGATGAAGCGGATGACTCGCAGAATGCGACATTATATGGGCAATTAACCACTCAATCGGTTAATGTATGGCCCTATGATAAAATTCGTAATATCAATATATTATTGAAAAAGATGGATAACAGTACATTGGATATTGATATAAAAGAAAAATTGAAAGCTCAAGCTGCCATGTTGCGAGCCTGGAAATATTTTCAAATGGTACGGCTTTATGGTGGCATACCTTTGATTTTGGAACCACAGAGTTTGGATGATGATATTTATGTAAAAAGAAATAAGACTTCCGAATGTATCGCTCAGATTGTAAAAGATTTGGATTATGCATATGAGATTCTGCCTTGGCATTGGGAAGGTGATGATGAAGGGCGTTTTACTAAAGCGGCTGCTTTAGCTTTGAAAGGAAGGATATTGTTGTATTATGCCAGTCCTCAATTTAACCCGGATAATAATCAGGCACGTTGGGAAACAGCTTATATTGCCAATAAGAAAGCATTGGATGAATTGATAGCTAATGGGTATGGTTTGTATGATAGTTATGAGAACCTTTGGTTTGATGAGATGAATAAAGAAGTAGTGATGGTTAGCCGTTATTATTCTACCGGTGAAGGAATTGGACTGGGTAATCCTTGGAACGCATATTCACGTCCTGTAGATGAAGCGCAGAATTATACGGGAGCTAATCATCCTACATGGGAAATGGTTCAGTCTTATCCAATGAGTACAGGCGAATCTATTGATGAATCCGATGATTATGATTCCGTTTTGTTTTGGAAGAATCGTGATCCGCGTTTCAAACAGACAGTTGCTTATAACGGCTGTATATGGGAGTTGAGTGGAAAAACCGGACGTAGGCAATGGACCTATGAAGGTGCACAAGGTAATTTCACTACAGAAACAGGATTCTATTGTCGTAAAGCTGTAGATACAAGTTATTCTCCTGTGATGTCACAATTCAGTAGCACTGATTGGATTGAGATTCGTTTTGCCGAGGTTATGCTGAATTACGCGGAATGTGCGGCTGAAATAGGAAAAAGTGATGAGAGTTATTCCATGTTGAAGCATATACGCAAACGGGCAGGTATCAAGGCTGGAGCAGATGGAATGTATGGACTGAAGCAACAGTTGGCTAAGCGGGAGTTGGTAGATGCTGTGATGCTTGAGCGAAAAATAGAACTGGCTTATGAAGGAAAACGTTATTGGGATCTTAGGAGAAGAAGATTGTTTGCTAAAGAACTGAACGGTAAGGTAAGACATGGGATGAGGCCGCATTTTGCAGAAGGAATGGATGTGGATAAATTGAAGCAAATTCAGGATTCGGCTGATTTTGAAAATAATTACTCATTGTATTTTAAAGATGTATTGTATAATACAGACAAAAAGTATACTATAAATTTCAAGGACAATTATTATTTCTTTGCAATACCGAATGAGCATTTGGAAACAAATTCTTTATTAGAACAAACAGTCGGTTGGAACAATGGTACGTTTAATCCATTGGATTAAAGAATTTATTTATTAAGAAAGATCGGATAGGGGTATGTATTCTATCGATGTTTGTCATACCTCTTCCGATCATGGTATTCTGTTTAATAATCATGAGAGAAATGAAAAATCCGTTGAAAACAAAAATAGGAATTTATTTTGCTTTCCTTTTTGTCATAATGAACTCAATAGATTCATTTGCAGTTAGTTTAAAGACTTTGTGTGCTGATATCACAATCAATGAAAAAGGCTTTTACTCATCTGTGAAGGTTAACGGTGAAGAGGTTTTATATGCAGATAATTGCCCTTTTATCACTGCCTGTGTTACCGGTCGGTTGATTATGCCCGAATTGATGAGGGCTGAAGGAGAGTATTTAATTTTAAAGATGACAGATGGGGAGAGTGTGAAATTGCGTCAGTTTCAGTATAATACACACATCACGTTGGAAGTTATTGAAATTCCGGATTGCTATGAGGCTCTGCTATTTGGTCCGTTGAAAATCAATATAGACGAAACGGTAGGTGATGTGATTGGTGTTGCCCAGGGACGTGGAATCGCTTTTGGTGTACAAAGTCTGAATATGAAAACATGTGCAGGAATCCCTCTTGAATATGTTGATGAGGTAGAAAAAACATTTGGTTATTCGGGAAATGATGTAGAATTGTCTGTAGGTAGTATTCCTTGTTATCGGTTGGCTGCTGTTCCGGTCAGGGAAACAGGTGGGACAATGTTCCAGTTTTCTGTAAGGAGAAGAACACAAGTGGAATACAGACACATCCAGCAGACTGAACAGGCAATCGTTTACCCGGTTGATAACGATGATGCTTTTATTCAGAGAAGTAAAATAGCTTTATTCGGATGTCGAAGTGCCGATGTATTGCAATATATAGGTAAAATAGAGGAAGCAGAAGGGTTACCTCATCCTCTGTTTAATGGCGAATGGGGAAAAATTTCTCGTGATGTGACGTATCCTTATTTGATATCGAATTTCTCAGAAAATGATATTGATTTTGTATTAGATAAGGCAAAAATTGCCGGTTTCGAATATATTTATCATCCGGAACCATTTAAAAGTTGGGGACATTTTGACTGGAGTCCGGAGTTTACAAAAAAGGGTGATGAGGGGGTTAGGAAGATGGTTGACAAAGCGCGAAATGATGGCATAGCGATGGGTATTCATACATTGTCTAATTTCATGACAACCAATGATGCTTACGTTACTCCGGTTCCATCTGGACATCTATTAAAACAAGGGGTATTGAGGCTGATTTCAGATGTAGATGACAAGCAGAATGAAATAAAGATAGAAAAATCTTCGTTATTTGCAATGCCGATGAATCTGAATGTTTTACAGATAGATGATGAATTGATAACTTATGGACAGTACGAAGAAAAGGAGGCTTGGGGTGTTTTGAAACAATGTAGGAGGGGAGTTTTCGGAACTCGCCCCGCTTCTCATTTTTCAAATGTTCCTTTATATAAGTTATGGGATTATCCATATAAGACTTTATTCCCCGATTTAAAGTTACAAGACCGTTTTTCTGACCGGTTGGCTGAAATCTTTAACAAGACCGGACTGAAGCAAATATCATTCGATGGTCTGGAAGGTTGTACATACACTGGGCAGGATGATTATGCCGTGGCTCGTTTTGTTACACGTTTTTATGATAGTTTGACTCATTGCGACGTGATTAATGATGCAAGCAACCTGAACCATTTTCTTTGGCATATCCATACAAGAATGAACTGGGGCGAACCTTGGGGAGAAGAGATGAGGACAGGACAAGTGGAAAACCGGATAAAAAATCAAATGTTTTTTTCTCGTAATTTTCTTCCACAGATGTTAGGATGGTTTCTGATTCGTTTGGTAGACAGGAAATTTGAATGTACTTCGGTACAGGATTTGGAATGGGCGTTGTCTAAAGCAGCAGGATTTGATGCAGGATATGCTATGAATATTAGTTTGAAAACTTTGAAAGAACATGGACAGATTGATAAACTTCTCACTACTATTAAATATTGGAATCTTTTGAGAAGGAACCGTGTTTTTTCTGAAGAACAAAAGAACAGGTTGAGGGATGTGCAAAGTGAATGGCATTTGGAGAAGCTGGATGAGTGTACTTATAATCTTTACCCTCTTGATATATCAAAAAAATATTACTGTAATTTAAGCGAGATGCAGCCAGGACAACCTGGTGGTGCTGATTGGCTGTGGAACAATAAATATGGAGTAGGAACTTTTGCTTTCAAATTGAGGGTAGAGGGAGAAGGTACTATCAGTAATCCTGTCATCATTACTCCTGGTGGTACATTGAAATTTCCTTGTCGAATCTCTGGGAACCAATATCTTATTTTTGATTTTGACGGTACGGCAGTTGTTACTGACCGGAATCTGAAAACCATATGCAATGTTTGTCCACAGGGACAAGCTATATTCCCTGAGGGTAGTTTTGCTGTGTCGTTTTCTTGTAAACTTGAGAGTGAAGAACGACCTGAAATTATGATTCGTTATATAACCCGTGGTATTCCGGAATTTATAGAATTGAGGACAACTCCATGATTTTTATGGTATATGGATTAAACATTTCCTAGGATGTGTTTTAGTGTTTTTCTGTTTAGTTATTAAAGCTATGAAATAATATGAGAATATTGTTTTTATTATTCCTTTTATTGTCAGGTAAGTTTGTTTTTTTATATGGACAGGTCCCTAATCCTAAACCGTCTGTAGCACAGTTACGTTGGCACAATTATGAGCGGGTGATGTTTATTCATTATGGACCTGCGACTTGGCAGGGACGTGAATATGACAATCATACGACTTTATTGGAGCGCATGCAAATGCCTTTGTTAGATACGGATCAATGGTGTGAGGTCGCTTGTTTGTGGGGGGCGAAGATGATATTGTTTGTAGCCAAACATTGTGGTGGTTTCTGCTGGTGGCAAACGAAAACGTCTGATTATGGTATAAAAGAGACCCCATGGAAGAAAGGTAAAGGTGACGTTTTAAAAGACTTGTCCCGTTCGTGTAAAAAGTATGGTTTGGATTTAGGAGTTTATATCTATCCTGGAGATGAACGGTGGGGAGCAGGCATTGGTAGTGGGGGAATTACGGCTGATCCAAATAAGCAATCGATTTACAATAGTATATTTCGTACTCAGATGATAGAGGTACTTACTAAATATGGAACTATCAGTGAGGTTTGGTTTGATGGCAATTGCCGTATTGACGTAAAAGATATTTTAGAAAAATATGCAAAGGATGCCGTGATATTTCAAAGTGAAAAGGCAAATCTCAGATGGGTTGGAAATGAAGATGGTTATGCTCCTTATCCTAACTGGTATACGGTCTGTGGAAAAGATTTGCGGACTGGGGTGTCCACTGCATTACATTCTGATTTGTATGGAGATTGTTATGCTCCGGTAGAGGTCGATGTCCCCTTGTTGAAGAATGGGGGGCATAAATGGTTTTGGGCACCAGGATGTGATTCTTTATTGATGACACAAAAACAACTGATGGAATTGTATTATAAATCCGTAGGTCGTGGAGCTGTTTTGTTATTGAATGCAACTCCAGACACAACAGGAGTGATACCGTCTTCTCATGTAAGTGTATATAAAGCATTCGGCCAAGAAATTACCAGACGTTTTTCTGTCCCTTTAAAAGAAACGCGAGGAAGAGGTTATTTGATGGAGCTTGATTTTGGAAATTTGGTGGCAGTCAACCATTGTGTCATACAAGAAGATTTATCGATGGGGCAGAATGTGGTCGGTTATCAGTTGGAAGAGTGTATGGATGATGGAGAGTGGAAGACCTTCCTAAAAGGAAGTTCTGTAGGACATCAGAAAATAGATTTTTTTCCTTCCCGATTTATGCGTAAATTACGCCTTCGCATTACTGATGCCAAGAATTTTCCTTTAATTTCTCGTTTTTCCGCCTATTATGTCGCAGATAATGAAGTTAGCTTACAAAATATGTTTTCTGAGGAATATCAAATTGGTACTTGGAATGAAAAAACTTTTAATGCTGATAATTGGAGACTGTTTACTTTTGATTTAACTTCTTATATCACTCAAATAGGTGAATATGAGATTTGTTTTAATCCTTTGGCTACAGATTATTTGAATTGCGAGATTTCGACTTTGGAATTTAAAGATATAGAATTATTTATGTATGGTTCCAAAGTGAAAGCAGAAGGTATTCTTTCTTTTTTATCGGATAGAAATGCATTCCGTATAACTCGCTCACAACAAACCTTGAATGATTTTCCCACAATTCTGAAAATGAAAATAAGAAAAAAAGGAGGAACATCTATGGGAGAAATTATAGTTAAAAGAGTACATTATTAAATTCATTATACTTGAAGTGGGAGATATGGGGTACTGTTATTCTGTTTCCCGGTTCAATGGATATATATAAAATAGAGGTCAAAAAGTAGGCACAACCTCATTTTTATTTAAGATTGATTCGTTTGGTTTGCTTGATTTTGAAAAAGGAACACTGGGATATCCGTGCGAGCTTCGGTACTGGGAATATTGATTAGGAATTTTGTAATGCGCCCATATTAATCTTCCTGCAGTACGGGAAGTTTTTTCAAGGAAGGCGAGATGGAAATTACCTGAATAATACAGTAAATCGGCAGAGAAGCCTTTTCCGAATTCGGCTGTGAGTTCTTTCAATAAAAATAAAAGGAGGTATCCGCACGAACACCTCCTTTTTCTATAATGAAATTCTTAGAATGCGTATCCGAATCCGATATTCAGATAAATCGGGTACATGGCAAATGAGATTGTCGTAAAGTCTTTCTTGAAAATATCATTTAATCCCCATGTCAAGTCTGCATGCACGTTCAAGTGTTTGTAAGCTTTCCATTCTCCGCCCACTTGTAATCCCCATTGGAAATTACGTAAATTGTCTGAGAAATCATAAGTTGCGATATTGTCACCTGTAAAATTTACCCGGTCGCCGGTAGCATCGGGAGAACGGAGGTGTCCTTCGTAAACGTGTCCGGAGAAATCGCCGTCCATCATGTATGAGAAATAAGGACCTGCCACTAGTTTCCAGCGATTGCTTATTTTGTAATTAGCCAATACAGGTATGGTAAGAAGTGACATTTTGACTTTGGTTTTGACACCTCCTGTCCAAAGACCTTCTACTTTCCCGCCTATTTCGTTAAAAATTTCCATTCCGTAGTTTTTAACTGCTGCTTCGGTAGTCATGTCTTTACTGTCAAGGCGTATTCCTAAACTGATACCCCATTTTTTTTGTATATCCAGCCATTTGGTTATATTGCCTTCCAATGTAATGGCAAGTCCTGGCGAATAACTCTCGATATCTCTGATTTCTTTTGGAAGGGGAAGAGGAGATGTACCACCGATATTTACACCTGCTTTAAATGTATAGTCTAAACCGTGAAGGGCCGACCAAATCAGACCTTTGTTTTCGGTTGATTGTGCATTGATAATGTTGATACTAAAAAGAAGTACTGCTAAACTCGCTAATATATATTTTTTCATACGTATAATTTTTGTCAATTATATTGTTCGTTATCTTCTTCACAGTGAATAGTTACTTCATCAATCCACAATGTGCTGCCTACTGAACCTTTAAAATAAGCTCCTTCTATACTGGAAGAGAATACTATGGCAAGTTTGTATTTACCTTCGGAAAGAGCATTTTCATCAATCGCTTTTTTATTATCGAAAGGCAAATCGAAACGAGTCCAATCGTCTGTTGTTTCTGTTGACGGGATTCTTGCAATCGATACTATTCTGGAATCATCAAATTTGATGGAACCGTCGAGGAAAACATCAATACTATTTGCTTCGTATAAAATTGCGTATATGTCTCCTTTATCCTTACCTTTCATACTTTCGTCGAAAATTGGCTTCTTGTTTTCGTCTATTCCGGAAATATAGTCTCCTCCGGGTTTGAATTTATAATATCCTGTCATTGATACAGGATGTTTGAAAAATGGGAAACCGAATTTAGTTGCAGCTCTGGGAGCCGTTAGTGCATTGTTCGTATCAAATGAACCGATGAAAAGGTTACCTGCGGCAATGGGCATTTTTACAGATGTACCAAAAGTACCGGTACTTTTGGTTTCTAGTTTTACCCCTTTACCAAATTGATAGCCTTCAGTTTGCATTGTCGGGTAGTCTGCCGATGATTTAGCCATACCGGTAAGTTTAAATCCCGGATTGCCACTCGCCCATTGTAATATTTCCGCATTGGCACTATTCAGATTTAATTCGTAAAAAATATCATATTCGGTATTTCCATTTTCTATTGTCTCAAAATGATACTGAGTAGGAAGTTCGGAGATGATGGTCGTGATTGTGTAGGTGGCTTCTGTAGTACCACTTTCGGATGTGACCTTGAACTTTCGTTGATATTGTTCCAATTGATTAGGAATTCCTGAATTAGAAAAATCGTATTTAGGGGCGTTATCTTTTGCTTCTCTGTCAACAGGTTCTATGCTGGCTCCTTCGGGTAATTCGAAATTTATTTCTAATGCCGATAAATCTGTAGATTTAGGTACATAAATAGATACGGTCTTATTGCTGTTATTGATAGTCGACAGTTGGATATTGCTACCGCTACATCCATCTATTGCCGCCTCCACATTCAGAGCTTCATCCTGAATACATGAAACCATTGCCAGACATAGCATCATTCCGGCTACTGCATTTTTTATTTTCATCAAGTTTTATTTTAAAATGGTTAATTTAAAATTATTTGGGTACAAAGGTAATCAAAAGTGCTGGTTTTCAATTTATATAGAATGTTAAAAAGGGATTACCCGCTTTCCCGCCTTGTCCGAATCGTTCTGTGGAAACCACGGCTATTCCTCCGTTCTTTTCTTTCTGAACAGTTGGCAATTAAGTTGTTATCTCTTTATTGCAAACTTATGTTTGTCCGTAGGAAAGTAAGGTTTTGATTCGGACGGAACTACAGACGGAAGCTTTGATTATACACTTGCAGCTTTCATTTTTATTAAACACAATTTGCAGTTATAAAAATGGAAGCTGCATTTATCGTTTGCCGGAAAGTGAAAGCAAATTTGGGAAGAGGGGAATAATAAGTCTTTCTTTTGTGAAAGAGAACTCTACGTAAGGCAGAAATATTCAAAAGGAAAGGAAGGACGACATTATATAAGGAGGGAGGACGGGGAAACTATTGTTTATTATAAATAGAACTCATATCTTTGTTAATGCATGGAGGAACATTTTGAATGATTGAATACATTGAATGACTGAATATATTGAAAGATTGAATGATTAAATGATTGAAAGATTTAACTATAACTACGAGAAAATATGAAAAAGAGTGTCGTCGCTGTGTTTTTGCTTGTATTGTTTGCCGGATGTAGCAGTGTCGCTTTGACCGGCCGTAAACAGTTGCTTTTGGTTTCGGACTCGGAGGTGATGAGCCTGAGCAATTCGAGTTTCCGGGATTATATGAAAACCGCCAAACCCTCGGCGAATGCGGCTAATACGGAGATGGTCGTGCGGGTGGGCAAGAAGATTGCCGGTGCTGTGGAGACCTATCTGCGTAATAACGGGATGGCTGATGAAGTCCGGAATTTCGCTTGGGAGTTCCATCTGGTACAAGACCCGGAACCGAATGCTTTCTGCATGCCCGGTGGAAAAATTGTGGTGAATGAAGGTATCTTGCCATATACCCGGACGGAAGAAGGACTGGCTATCGTGCTGGGACATGAGGTCGGGCATGCCGTAGCCAAACATTCGGCGGAACGGCTGAGCCAGCAGATGGTCGCTTCTTATGGAGGACAGATATTGGGAGGGTTGCTTTCCAATCAGTCCGCTGTTACGCAGACTTTGGCGCAGCAGGTGTACGGGCTGGGAGCGCAGTACGGCGTGATGTTGCCCTATTCGCGTAAAAACGAGAGTGAAGCAGACCATTTGGGACTGGTATTCGCGGCGATGGCGGGGTATAACCCGCAAGAGGCTGTCGCTTTCTGGCAACGCATGTCTTCGTCCGGTTCGCAGAAAGTACCGGAATTTATGAGTACCCATCCTTCGGATGCATCCCGTATCAGCAACATCCGGAAATTGATGCCGGAAGCGATGAAATATTACAAGCCTGCACAGGTTTCCGGACAGCCTTCCGTCCGGACGGCTCCGATGCCATCCCGGAAAAAAGTGCCGTACACCTTTGAGAGGGTGACGAAATAATAAGGAAGAGATGTCGGAATCCGATTGGGGAATCCCGGTGATAGGCTTTAATGCGCCGGAAAAAAAAGGGATGTCCGGTTTGCCGGAATATCCCTAAAAAGAAAACCCCCGTCTTCCGGAGAGGAGAAGGCGGGAGTTCCTTATAAACTATAGCTTTCGTATCTTTGCTGATTATACGATACCTTGTGCCATCATGGCTTTGGCAACCTTCATGAATCCGGCTACGTTAGCACCTTTCACGTAGTTTACGTATCCGTCGGCTTCCTTACCGTACTGAACGCAAGCCTCGTGAATGTTTTTCATGATGCTTTTCAGTTTTTCGTCCACTTCTTCGGCGCTCCAGCTCAGTTTGATAGAGTTCTGGGTCATTTCCAGTCCGGATACCGATACGCCGCCGGCATTGGCAGCCTTGCCCGGAGCATACAGGATTTTTGCATCCTGGAATATGCGGATGGCTTCCGGAGTGGAAGGCATGTTAGCACCTTCGGACACAGCGATTACACCGTTGGCTACCAGCTTCTTGGCATCGTCGCCGTTGATTTCGTTTTGAGTGGCGGAAGGCAGTGCGATGTCTGCTTTTTCACCCCACGGACGGGCCCCTTCTACATATTTGCAGCCGTATTTCTCTGCATATTCGCGGATACGTCCGCGGTACAGGTTTTTCAGTTCCATGATGTAGTCCAGCTTTTCGCGGTCGATGCCGTCCGGGTCATAAATATAACCGTCGGAGTCGGACATTGTCAGGACTTTACCACCCATTTCGAGTACTTTTTCCGCTGTATATTGAGCCACGTTACCGGAACCGGAAATCAGACAGGTCTTGCCTTTCAGGTCGAGGCCTTTGGTTTTCAGCATTTCCATCAGGAAGTAGATGTTACCGTAACCGGTAGCTTCCGGACGAATCAGCGAACCGCCGAATTCGCGGCCTTTTCCTGTGAATGTTCCTGTAAATTCGCGGGTCAGTTTCTTGTACATGCCGAACATGAAACCTACTTCACGTCCGCCGACACCTATGTCACCGGCAGGCACGTCGGTCTCAGGACCGATATGACGCCATAACTCCAGCATGAACGCCTGTACGAAACGCATCACTTCGGCATTGGATTTTCCACGCGGAGAGAAATCCGAACCTCCTTTGCCGCCGCCCATCGGCAGGGTAGTCAGCGAGTTTTTGAATGTTTGTTCAAAGGCGAGGAATTTCAGGATTGAAAGGTTGACGGAAGAGTGGAAACGGATACCGCCTTTGTACGGGCCAATCGCGTTGTTGTGCTGAACACGGTAACCCATATTGGTCTGGATATTACCTTTGTCATCCATCCAAGTCACACGGAACTGATATACTCTATCAGGAATACACAAACGTTCAATCAGGTTTACTTTGTCAAACTCCGGATGTTTGTTATATTCTTCTTCGATAGTGGAAAGTACTTCTTCTACCGCCTGATGATACTCCGGTTCATTGGGGAACCTCCTTTTCAAATCGTCTAATACCTTTGCTGCATTCATAATAATCTTTTTTACTTTTATTTGGTTTTAAATAATGTGCTGATTTTGACAATTTGCCAATCTCCCTGCCGGTAGTCCGCCGTTTTGCTACATGGCATCCATGCATCCGGCATATTGGCACGCCAAAGATTTATTTCCGGTTGCAAAAGTAAAGATAAAAATTAAACTGGCAAACATTTTATAAAGAAAAATGCGATAAAACATCAAATTTGATATTTTATCGCATTAAAAGCGGGAAAAAAGATATTTATTTGTTCTTTTTTATCGACTTATAGACAGGAATGAATACCAATGCTGCCGAAATGGCAAGCATTATCACGGTCATTCCGTCAATTCGTTCGGCTTTTGTAAGGACTAAATAGCAAAGCGCCAGCCAAAGCAGGCTGATACAAACTATTTGCGATTTGGATAACGGCCGTCTCATTCACTTTCTTTTTTCTTTTTGTCTACAATCGCGTCTATCACTGCTACTGCCGTAATGTTGACGATGTCACGGACGGAGCTTTCGAAGTCGGTGAAATGGATGGGTTTGTTCAATCCCATCTGGATGGGGCCGATGAATTCCGTATCGGGGTCCATTGCCTGCAACAGTTTGTAGCCGGCGTTTGCAGAGCTCAGGTTCGGGAAAATCAATGTATTTACATCTTTTCCTTTCAGGCGTGTGAACGGGTATTTCGTATCGCGCAGTTCGCGGTTCATGGCGAAGTTGACTTGCATCTCTCCGTCGATGGCGAGTTCCGGGTATTCCTTCTGCATATACTCTACCGCTTCATGCACCTTGACAGGGCTGCCCGTGGTGTCGGCGCCGAAGTTTGAATAAGACAGCATTGCCATTACCGGGGTGTGGTTGAAGAAACGGACTGTCTTGTCAGACAGTTTGGCTATGTCGATTAATGTATCCGTATCCGGGTGGCGGTTGATTAAGGTGTCCGCCAGGAAATAAGTTCCCTTCTTGGAGTTCAGGATATGCATGGTTCCGAAATGTTTGAATCCCGGCTGGATGCCGATTACTTCTTTCGCTACCTTGATGGTGTTGCTGTATCTCGTGTAGAGTCCGGTGATGAATGCGTCGGCGTCTCCGGTTTCCACCATCATCATGCCGAAGTAGTTGCGTTCGAACATCTTGTCGTTGGCTTCCTCGTAGGTGAATCCTTCGCGTGCGCGTTTTTCCGTCAGGATGCGGGCGTAGCGTTCACGGCGTTCCGATTCGTTCGGGTGGCGAAGATTCACGATTTCGATACCCTCCAGGCTCAGGTCCAGTTCTTCCGCCAGTTTGCCGATTGCCTCGTCATTTCCCAGTAGGATAGGGTGGCAGATGCCTTCGGCCTTCGCTTCCACGGCGGCTTTCAGCATATTCGGGTGGATACCTTCGGCAAATACGACCCGTTGCGGGTTGCGGCGGGCGGTGTCATACAGTTGGCGGGTCAGCTTGGATTCGTATCCCATTAGTTCGCGCAGGTGCACGCAGTAAGCGTCCCAGTCTTTGATGTCCGTGCGCGCCACTCCGCTTTCCATAGCAGCTCTTGCCACGGCGCAGGATACTTCGGTGATAAGACGGGGGTCTACCGGTTTGGGAATGAAATATTCCGGTCCGAAAGAGAGGTTGTTCACGTGATATGCCGCATTGACGATATCGGGAACAGGCTGTTTTGCCAGGTTGGCGATGGCGTGTACGGCTGCAATCTTCATTTCTTCGTTGATGGCTTTGGCATGGGTATCCAAGGCGCCGCGGAAGATATACGGGAAACCGATAACGTTGTTAATCTGGTTCGGATAGTCGGAACGCCCGGTAGCCATCAGCACGTCGGGACGCGCCGCCATGGCGTCTTCGTAAGAGATTTCCGGCGTCGGGTTCGCCAATGCGAATACGATGGGCATCGGTGCCATGCTGCGCACCATGTCCTGGCTTAATACGTTGCCTTTGGAGAGTCCGAGGAATACGTCCGCGCCTTTGATGGCTTCTTCCAGTGTATGAATATCCGTACGGTCGGTTGCAAAATATCTCTTCTGTTCGTTCAGGTCGGTACGCGCTTTGCTGATAACTCCCTTGCTGTCCAGCATGACGATATTTTCGAGGCGTGCGCCCAGTGACACGTATAATTTGGTACAGGATACGGCAGAGGCGCCCGCACCGTTCACGACGATTTTCACATCTTCTATTTTCTTTCCTGCCACTTGCAGGGCATTCACCAGTCCGGCACTGGAGATAATGGCAGTACCGTGCTGGTCGTCGTGCATCACGGGGATGTCCAGCTCTTCTTTCAGGCGGCGTTCGATTTCAAAACATTCGGGCGCTTTGATATCTTCCAGATTGATACCTCCGAAAGTGGGAGCGATGGCTTTGACCGCCGCAATGAACTTTTCCGGGTCTTTTTCATTTACTTCGATGTCGAACACGTCGATACCCGCATAAATCTTGAAGAGCAGCCCTTTGCCTTCCATGACGGGTTTGCCGCTCAATGCGCCGATGTCGCCCAGTCCAAGCACCGCCGTACCGTTAGAGATAACAGCGACAAGATTGCCTTTTGCAGTGTATTTGTAGGCATCCTGCGGGTTTTTCTCTATTTCAAGGCAAGGTTCCGCTACGCCGGGAGAATATGCGAGTGATAAATCGGTTTGTGTACTGTAAGGTTTGGTAGGAACTACCTCGATTTTACCGGGTTTGCCCTGTGAGTGGTAGAGCAAAGCGGCTTCTTTGGTTATTTTAGCCATGATATGTATTTTTTTATTAATAAGTTATCATTTGGCTGCAAATGTAGGAATAAAAGTTAGAATTTGTAGGCTTTGCTTGATAATTTCTATTAATCTTATAACGGGACCACTGAAATTATGATAGTAAATTGGGAATAGGGAAGGTCACACCCGACGGGCGGGTCGTACAAGTCCGGTTAATAAAAAAGGGGCTGATAAATCCCGAAATCGGAAAATCATCCCTGCCGGAACAAATCCCGGCAGGGATGAAATCGTTGAAAAGAAGCTGACAAGCCTCTTTTTCTTTTTTATATGAATATTTTTATCTTTCACCAAAGAACTACAACCTCATCTCTTTTGCAAACGTCTCCCCGAAACGGTTTTTTACTACCACTTTGACGGATTTGGCAGTTTTGGACGGCCGCGCACGGAACAGATGGCGGGTATGATAACCGGTTTTCTTTCCCTTTACCATTGTTATATAATCCTGGTCTTCATCCTCAAAGGCCTGCATGGCTCCTTTCAGTACGCCGTCCTCGTACCAGTTGACCGTATATGTCCAGTCCCAATCCCAGATATTGGCTACTACGCAGTCTTTCTGGCTTTCGAACTCTCCCGGGCGGTAAAGACGGAACTGATAGTCGGGAGAGCAGCCCGTCGCTTTGTAACGCCATTTCACGTCATCCCCTTTTACCCGGACTACCAGGTAGCCGTTCGGCGCTCCGCAACGGTTTACGTGTCCTGCCCACCAGGCGCCGCAGGCAGCTCCTATGTTGTGTTCGTAAATGTTCGGTGCGGGTTGCTGGTTTTCGTAGAAATGGGTATGTCCGGAGAAGATATGGACCCGATAAGGTCTCAGGATTTGGAAGAGGGTATTGGCGTTGCGCGTGTTTCCGCCGGCGGACACCGTGTTGTTTGCCACCGGAGCGTGTACATTCAGGAATACGGTGCTCCCTTCGGGCACATAACTCAAATCTTTCCTCAGCCAGTCCAGGTCTTCCGGTGTGAACCGTTCCGTGTATTTCTTGTTGCCGTCATAGTCGATATCCTTCATCGCTATCACATGAACCCTGCCGATGTTGAATGAATAGTTCGTCGGGCCGAATGACCGGTAATAATTCTGTTCCCCGTATCCGTCCGTCGGATTGTCCGTCTGCGTCATGGATTTGTAGAGCAGGTTGAAGTCATGGTTTCCCATTACTTGGAACATGGTCATTCCCAAATCGGATACCGCTTGCCGGTAAGGCTCATACAGATTCATGGCATCCCATACGAGGTCGCCCAGCCCCATCCCCACGATTTCGAAGTCTTTCAGCGAGTCGGCGGTCTGTTTCAGGTCGGGCACGGTCTCCGTGCGGAAGCGGTCCAGTTGTTTCTCATTCCTCACTTGCGGGTCGGAAATGGCGATGTAAACAAATTCATCCGCCGGTTTCTGCCGTTTAGCCAGTACGAAGTCACACCGGTTTTCACTCTTCTGGACATCCAGGTAACGATAGAAGCCGTCGGCTACGCCCTCTTTGGAGGGAAGCTCATAGTCTGCCGGAGTAGAGATGTAAACCATAGGATGACGTGAAGGGTCGGTGTTCAGGACATAGTTTCCTTGTGCGTCGGTTGTCTTGAAGTGTGTTCCATCCGTCACGACCACGCCACTGACGGGTTTGCCGGCAGTATCTTTTACACTGCCTTTCACAACCGTCTGACCGAAGGCGGCGACGGTGTTTAACTGGAAAAGCAAGACTGCTGCTAACAGCATGTTTTTGTAAATGCTCCTTTTCATTGCTTATAATTTTCTTAAAATGACCTGATTGAATAATGAGATGATTTCTTCCGGTTCGTCCGCCGACTTGACAGCTTCCTCAAAAGACTGGCTGTTGTCGTCGAAACACATCACGTTGGCGCAATCCAGGATGTGCGCCATGCTGAGCGTAGCGGCTTCCCGGCTTACTTTTTTCTTTTTCAGCGCTTTCTTGTAATACTTGTTCACCTTGTTGACCGCCTTGTAAATGGAAGGTTTCAGGATTTCGACGGAAGAGTTCGTAAGTCCGATGGTTATATCGTATTCGTGCGTGTAGTTCTGGATGAAAGTGTTCCACTTTCCGGTGATGTCCTTGCCCAGGTAGTGCTCTGTTTCAAACACCGGCCTGACTGTCGGAATCTCCCCATATACATCGAATACAAACGTTGTTTCCGCTTTGCCGCCTGCAGGGGCGGTTTCTTTTCCGGAACCCTTTTCCGAGACATTTCCTTTTCCGGAGACGTTTTCCGCATTCGTGCTCATGGCAAGCTCTCCTTTCTGTGCCGTTGCCGCCATCGTTATGCATAACATGACAGCCATACAGATAATTTTCTTCATATACGTTGAATTTTTAAAAGGTTTGATTGATTTTTCGTTATTGCAGGGATGGTATCCGTCTATTTTTGCCACATCAGTCTGATGTCGAAGTCATCTCCTCCCATGTTCGCCTTGGCTGCCTGGTAGTTTTTCAGATTGGTGCGTTGCAGGGAAGCGGGATATTTGAATCGTTTCGGCATTTTGTTGTTGGCGTTCAGGATACCTTCTCCTATGGGCAGTTCCGGATAACCGGTGCGGTTGTATTCGAACCACTGCTGGTAATCGCAGAAGAACAAAGCGACGAATTTCTGGTCCATGATTCGTTCCATCGTTCCGTCATAGGCTGCTTTGGGATTGTCGAAATACCCTTCCGGCAATTCCTGGCCCCACTGTTCGACGGCTGCCTGTACTCCTTTCCGGTAGGCTGTATTGGCGGCAGCGCTTCCTCCTTCGACGATACCCTTGTTCAATAGTTCCGCCTTGATGAATTCCACTTCGGCATAAGGCATGATGGCGAGTTTCATGGGAGCTTTTGCCATTTCCTGGTTGAGTCCTGAGGCGGTGATTGAAGGCAATGTCAGGTAGCCGCTGGGCAGGCCTACATAGTCTTTCCGTCCGTCGGGAAGCGTGACCTCCGTTGCATAGACTTGCAAGCGCGGGTCTTCCCAGTCTTTCAGCAGGTTGACGAAAAACTCGGATATGTTGACGTAAGAGGTAAAATCTTGCGGACGGGTGAGCGGAGCTTCCTGCGGATAAGTTCCGCTGATGGAAAGAAGGGCGGCATCATCATTCGATTCGAATACCGGATAGGTGGCGGGGTCTGCCAGCATGGTGCGAAGTTCTTCCTTAGCATTGAATTCCGGTACGTCGAGTACGCGGAGCAATACGCGCAGGCGGAGCGAGTTGCAGAATTTCTTCCATTTCAGGATACCGGAGGCATCTCCGTTGCTCGTGTTGTACAGCAATTCGCCCGACTGGTTATAGATTAGCCCGTCGGAAGTGTCGAACAGTCCGTTCGCTGTTTTCAGGTTGTCGATGATTTGCCGGTAGACCTGTTCCTGGCTGTCGAATTTCGGTGCGAGGATTCCTTGGTCGGCAGAGCAGGCTTCGGTCATCGGAATGTCTCCGAAGGCATCGGCGAGGATTTGGTACATCCAGCTCTGCAAGGTCAGTGATATGGCGTCGTAGTTAGGCTGACGGGAAGTTTCCGGCAGTTTTCCGGTGAGACGCATCATCTCTTTGGCGTTGTTAATCCATTTATAATAGGTGGTCCATGTGCCGTCTCCCTCACTGTCTGTCATGTACCACCATCCTACGCCGTTGGTGCTGCTGGTGGATACGGCGCATTGCATCAGGTCGTATGTATAACTGTTGTAGCGTTTCCAGTTGTAGACAGACATCTCGTAAAGGAGAGGGTTCAGCAAAGTGCCGGGGTTTACTTCATCCATGCGTGTGGGGTCCGTATTGAGTTCGTCGAAACCGGTGCATGACGTTGTGCAGAGGCTCCCCAATAAGGTTGCCCCCAGTATGATACGTTTGAAAAATATTCTGGTTTTCATAAGTCGGTATAAGTTAGAAAGATAAATTAATATTGAGTCCGAATGTGCGTGCCGTCGGCAGTGAACCCGTCTCTACTCCCGTTACCATCGAACTTCCGTTGAGGGCTGCCGATTCGGGGTCGAACAGAGGAAAGTCCGTGAGACAGAACAGGTTGCGTGCGTAGAGAGCTACCGATGCCTGGCTGAACGGCGTTTTTTTCAGCGTGCTGCCCGGCAGCTTGTATTCCAGTCTCATCTCGCGCAGTTTGAGGAATGAAGTGTCGAACGTGTTTGTCTCTACGTTTGCCATCCGGTAGTATTCCTTGTAGTAGCTCTCTACGGTTACGACTTTGGTGTTTTTCGAATAAGTGCCGTCGGCGTTTCTCACCACTCCCGGAGCTATCATATACATGCCGTCCTGCGGTGAAAGGCCGGCTTCGGCAATGCGGGGGTCGTCTTTAGACATGTAATATTCGGTTCCCGGCAGACGGCCGTTCAGGGTATGCACCAGCTTTCCTTGTTCCGTCATTTTGTGGTGTGAATGGGAGTACATTTTGCCTCCGACTTGTCCGTCGAGCAAGATGCTGAGCGTGAAATTCTTGTAGGAGAACTCATTGTAGAGTCCGGCTTTCCATTTCGGATAGGCCGTGCCTACATACTCTATTTCTCCTGAGCGTTCGGGGAGCCCGTTGTCGTTAATCACCACGTTGCCTTCCGGGTCGCGTACCAGTTTATATCCCCAAAGGTCGCCCGTAGTTCCTCCCACACGTCCGATAATGGATACGTTGCCGATGCTGCTGATTAGCTGGTTCTCGTCAGCTCCTTCCGCCAGTGAAAGGATTTTGTTTTCGTTTTTAGACCATGTGAAAGTGGCGTTCCAGCGGAAACTCCTGCTGGCTACCGGCGTAGCGTTCAGTTGAATCTCGTAACCGCGGTTACGGACACATCCGGAATTGATGGTCGCTTTGCTGTAACCTGTCGTGGGGTCCATCGGAGCGTCCAGAATCTGGTTTTTGGTACGGTTGTAGTAAAAGGTGAAATCCAGTCCGATGCGGTTGTGGAACATGCGGAAGTCGAAACCCGTTTCATAGTTGGTCGATATTTCCGGTTTGAAGTCTTGGTTGTACAGGGTAGAGGCGACTACCGCCGAGCCGGGGAAATCACTTGTTCCGTAATAAGGTGATGTCTTGTAAGGGTCTGTATCATTACCTACTTGTGCGAACGAGCCCCTAACCTTCAGCAGGCTGATTGCTTCCGGCATCGCAAACAACTCGTTCATTACCGCACTTACGCTGACAGACGGATAGAAGAAAGAACGGTTGTTTTTCGGCAAGGTGGAAGACCAGTCGTTGCGTCCGGTCACGTCGAGAAACAGTTTGTCTTTGTAAGAGAAGTTGGCGGTGAAATACAGGCTGTTCAATGCTTTCTTTTTGATGACCGTCTGCACGCTCGGATTGGAAACGCCGTTAGACAGTTTGTACACTCCCGGCGTAATCAGTCCGGTTACCGAGGCCGCCAGCATATCGTAGCTTTGCTGCATCATGTTGCCGCCGACTGACGCATTCACGTGCAGCCCGTTGGCAAATGAGTCGTGATAGGTAAGCAGGGCGTCGCTGTTCAGCTCGTAGTCGAACACGTTCTGCTTCTTGAAGAATCCGTTGCCGAACACCACGTCGCTGACGGGGCGGTGCTGTTCGCGTTGGTCGGCAGACAATTGGATGCCGGAACGTATCATGAAGTCGAACTTGCTGCTGATACGCAGATTGGCGGAGACGGAAGACACATTGCTGTGTTTCTCCGACGGATTCTCGGATTCGTACAGGATGACGAACGGGTTGCCGATGAAAGAGCTGTAAGGCTGTAGCTGTTTTACATTCTCCTGTCCCGTACGCCACATCGGGCGCAACCAGTCCAGATTGACGTTCGGATTCTGGAAGATAAGGAAGTAAGAGATAGAGTTGCTGTTGTAGCCCAGTGCCGGCGTGTTGTTGAGCTTGCGGTAGGTATAGCTCGATTTGAAGCTGATGCGCAAGGCCCGTGAAATCTGCTGTTGGGCGGAAATCATGGCGGTGATGCGCTGGAATCCCGTGTTGGGGAGAATCCATTCGTTCTTCGTATGGGTGATGGAGGCACGTATGTTCCCCCGGTCGGATTTGCCGGTCAGTGCGACTGAATTGGTGAGGGTGTAGCCGATTTGGAACAAGTCCTTCCGGTTGTTTTTGTAAGGGACCCAGGGAGTGGCTACGGAAGCCCGTCCTTGGGTCACCGGATCATATTGGTAGAACTTTTTGTTTGCATCGAACCGGGCTCCGTATGCGCTGCTCGTTCCGCTGGTGCTTGCATAACTTCCGTCTTCGGGCTTTCCGTACGAGTAATACGGCTCGCCTGCATAGATGGAGCCGGCGGGACCGATGTTGCTCGGCAATCCTTGTCCGAATTCATATTGGTAGTCCGGCCATCTCATTACGTCATCTATGCTGAAATTTCCGCTATAAGACACGCCGAGGCCTTTTTGTGCCGTTGCCCCCGATTTGGTGGTTACCATAATGACGCCGTTGGCGGCACGTGTGCCGTACAAGGCGGTGGCGCTGGCCCCTTTCAGCACTTGTATGCTTTCGATGTCGTCCGGATTGATATCGGAAAATCCGTTACCGTAATCGACGGACAGTTCGCTGTTGGAACCGGCTCCGTAGGCAACTCCCGGATTAGTCATCGGGCTGCTCATCGGTACGCCGTCCACTACTACCAGCGCGTTGTTTCCGTTTTGGTTCAGCGAAACGTCGCCCCGAAGGGAGATGCGGCTTGAGTTTAACGGGCCGCCCGAAGAGATGACGCTCAATCCGGCTACTTTGCCGCTTAGCGCTGTTGACCAGTTGGAAGGCATGGCGCTCGTAATCATATCTCCTTTTACGGTCTCCGTGGCGTATCCCAACCCTTTTTCTTCCCGTTTGATACCTAAAGCGGTCACTACCACATCGTTCAACTGTTGCGATTCTTCTGCCAGTTTCACATTCATGGTGTTGCCGGAGTAGTTTTTCTGCAGTGTCTTGTACCCTACGTAACTGAAAACCAACAAGTCTTTCTTAGTCAGTGTTTTTTTCGTTTTCAAAGAGTAGTTGCCGTCAATGTCGGTTACTGTCCCGTCTGTCGAGTTTTTTACAGTAACGGTGGCGCCGATGAGCGGTTCTCCGTCTTCGCTTGCAATATTCCCTTTTACGATGGTCTGCCCGTATGCAATGCCGCAAGACATCCATCCGATAATCAGGGAAAACAGCCATTTGTTTTTTTTCATAATCTTTTTTACCTTGTTTTTGTTTAAAATCGCTTTTGAACAAATCTTTGTTCCGTGTGTCTCTTTTTTATTTGACGGTACAAAGGAAGGTAAGACAGATTAAGATAATATTACAGCTTTATTAACAATTTATGTGCTTGTCCGTAGGGGGGTATTCCGGCTCTTTTTTCCCCGGCAACGGATGTGTCGTGCGCCAGAAAGTATTTTTCACCTCCTTCGCCACTTCCCTCCAGCTTGGCATGCTTTTTAAAGAACGTCGCACCGGGAAATCATAGAGGAGCAACAGCAGGAAGAGGAAAATGCAGGCGTAGGCCGCCCAGCCGTAAATCTGCTTGATGCTGACCTCCATCATCCGGTTGATGAATCCTTCCATGTAATCGCCGAGGTCGAACGGGTGGCTGCTGAAAGACACATGGTCGATTGCCGAACCGTAACGCGCCAGGTTGTCGGGGAGGTAGTACGACAGTCCTTGCGCGTAGACCGCTCCGCCCGCTACGCCGCCCACTACCATGTGCAACATGTTGAACACGCTTAACCCCTGAAAGAAATGCCGGAAGTCCATGATTTCTTCCAGGCATACCATAAAGGTGGCGCTTAATACCGCATAAGCGAAACCGCGGCATATCGTGGGCAGGTAAAGGTGCGAGATATGTATGTCGGCGGAGAGCGTCAGGTAAAAGCCCGCCAGGTAGCCGGTGAGCCCGATGAATCCTACGATGACGAGGCGTATGTAATTGAACCGCTTGACGTGCATCCACCAGTAAGCGAACAGGCAGCCGCCGGTAATGCCGATGAGTGCGAACCAGTCCAGTTGCACGCTGACCAGTTCTTCATATTTCATCACCTCTTCGTAAAAGACCTCTTCCAGCACGTGCTCGGTAGCCAGAAATGCTTCGACCAGCATCACCAGTCCCAGCAGGGGCCAGTAATGGCGGTAAGTCCACATCTTGGGTTCGAGGAAAGGATGCCGGATAGTCAGCATGCGCCAGATGCAGAATCCGAGGGTGATGAAGATGGCAACCGTCAGTTGGCGGATGACGGGGCTGTGCCACCAGTCATACCAGTCCCCGTAATTGAACAGGAAAGCCGTTTCCGCCAATAAAGCCGCCCAGAGCGCTCCTCCCAGCCAGTCGATGCCGAATAGCGGGAATTTGCGCATGAACCGGAAATGTACGACACAAGTCGTTTGTATCAGCAGTACGATTAACATCAGCCCGGCGATGAACAGATTCATGCAAGTCCAGTGGTAATAATACATCAGATAAGTCGTGATTAGGTCGGATAGCTGCATGCTTCCCAGGATTACGATATGGAGCCACGGGAAGAAAACCGTAAAATCCCGTTTGGGAGTCATCCATAACTGGATATTGGACATGCACTCGAAAGTTCCCTGGATTTTGCAGATACCTTCGATGAAACATATCAGCCATAACAGAGGGAGGAAAGTGACATGGGGAGCTATCAGGTTGCAGAGCAGCACTCCCGATGCGGCCGACGTGAGCAAGGTTTTGTTGGTGAAACGGAATTTCATGCGGAACAGCAGGGGAAAATAGATTGCCATGCCTGCCAGGTTGGCATACAGGCACATCAGGATGTCTTCGCGCATCACTGCCATTCCGCCTACCATCCGGTTCAACGCTCCCAAGTAGACTCCGCCCGAAAGCTGGAAGGCGACGGCAATGAAAAGATAAATCCACGGTTGCATCTTCCGCGGCACGAAGCTGCGGAACATCGGCATCACAAACGGGCTGTTCTGAAGAGGAGCACTCATAAAATCAAGAATTAAAGATTAAAAATGAAAGCGGTTAAGCACAGAGTGTTAATATTTCACCTCACATTCCACATTGAAGCCGGCGCGCAGGCGTTTCAGGTCTTCCGGCCTGTTGCCTTTCAGGCTGATGCGTACCGGAATCCGCTGTTCCACCTTTACGAAATTGCCGGTGGCGTTGTCTTGGGGAATCAGGGAGAAAGCCGCTCCCGTTGCGTCGGAGATGGATTCTACGACGCCTTTGAAGAGAATGTCCGGCACTGCGTCCGCCGTTATTTCCACTTCGGCGCCTTCCTTGATGCGGGGAAGCTGGGTCTCGCGGTAATTGGCTATAACCCACAGGTCGCTGTTGTCTACGATATCGACCATTGTCTGTCCCGGCTGCACTAACTGGCCTTCCAGAATCTCTTTCTTTCCCGTAGTGCCGTCGCATGGAGCGGTGATAACGGTGTAGGAAAGGTTCAGGCGGGCGAGTTCCAGGGCGGCCTCCGCCAGGCGGACCCCCGCTTCGTTCTGTCCCAGGCGGTGGGTTTGTTCGCTCTTTATCAGCGAGGTAGACCGTTTGGCGCGCGATACCTGCTCGTAGCGGGCTTTGGCGGCTTCGTATGCCGTATGTACATTGTCATACTGCTGTTTGGTTACGGCGTCTTCCCGAAGCAGTTTCTCGAAACGGTCCAGTTCGCGTCCGGCATTCTCCATTTGAACCCGTACTTCTTCGATGCTTGCGTCGCTAACGCTCAGGTTGTTTTGGGTGGCGGCGATACCGATGGTCGTGGCTTGCCGGCCGGCAGCGGCGTTGGCGAGGTCCGCTTCCGCCTGGGCCACCCGGAGGCGGAATTCCGTGTCTTCGATGATGACGAGCGTATCGCCTTTACGTACCGGCTGGTATTCTTCGAAGCAGATTTTCTTGATGAATCCCTGTACGCGGGTGTTTATCGGAGTGATGTGTTGCCTGACTTGCGCGTTGTCCGTATATTCGATATTTCCCAGATGGACGAACCGGGAACAGACATAGGCGATGCCGCCGGTGAGAAAACAGAGAATCAGGATGTTGTATATAATCTTCCGGGTTTTTCTTGCTATCATGGCTGGATGTATTTTAAAGGGTATGTGTAATATATTTCATTTTATAATAACTGTAAATCACGTTGATGCGCGCGTTGACAAGTCCGAGGTCCGCGCTTAGCTTCATGTTGCTGGCGTCGAGCATGTCCGTAAGCAGCGCCAGGTCGTTTTTGTAACGGTTGCTGGTTACGCTGTAGTTCTGGTTGGCTAGCTCCACGCTTTTTTCCTGTGTACGGAGCTCGGTAAAAGAAGTCAGGAAATTGACGTAGTTGGCTTGGACGCCGTTTTCCACCTGTTCCCTGGCTAGCGAATATTCTTCTTGTGCTTTCCGCATATCCAGTTTTGCCCGGCGCACTTTCCTGTTGTTTTTGAATAAAGAGGAAAGGTTGTATTTGATGCCTACGCCTACATACCAATAGTTGAAATTGTTGTCCAGCACGGGCACTTCGATAGTGATGGGCCCGTCGAGGTGCTCGCCGGCGACCAGGGCGATTTTGGGAAGGCGTTCCGAACGTTCCAGCCGGACCTGCTGTTCGCTCATTTTGATAGCCAGCCGGGCTTGTTGCAGGCCTACATTGCTTTGGGAGGCCAGCAGTTGCCAGTCGTTTTCCGCCAGCGCTTTCACCTCTTCGTCCAGCAAGGCGGAATCCGGAATGATTTCCGTGCCTGCGGGCAGGTGCAGGGTAGTTACGAGTTGGCGGTTCATGATTTTGCGGGCATCCTCCACTTGTGCCAGTTGCAGTTTCAATGTCTCTTTCTGCAGTTCGTAACGGGTGATGTCGTTCTTTAGTGCCGTTCCCTGCGTGCGGCGGGCTTCCATGTTGCGTATCACCTGTTCGGTCAGGTCGAGGTTCTTCCGCAACACCTGCAACTGGTTGTTCAGCTTATACAGGTCCAGGTAATAGCCTGTCAGCAGGAAACGTATTTCCTGCCGGTTCTTCTGCCAGTCCAACACTGCCATTTGCCGGCCGAGCTCCGCCAGTGCGATACCGCTGTTGACGGCGCCGCCCGCATAGATGACCTGTTGCGCTTCCAAAGCGAAATTATTGCCGAAATGGGGCATGGGGATGTTCTGCCCGTTCTTGAAGTGGCGGTCCCATAGATGGCCGTCACCCAGGTAGCTGAATGAGAGCGAAGCCTCTATGTCCGGCAAGCGTTGTGACTTGGCGGCTTTCAAGGCTTCGTCGGCCGCCTCTTTTCCGGTTTTGTACGTTTGGATACTCCGGCTGTTCTCGTCTGCCAGACGGAACATTTCGCTAATGCCCAGAACCTTTCTGCCGGGTACTTGGGCAAACATTGCCTGGCTGCACAGTACGGCTACACACAGCGGTACCATGAACCATTTTTCATTGCTCATAAAATAAAAAAAGAAATTAAATTGATATTGGTAAATATACGCTCCTATATCACGCCGTTTCTTGAAGAAAAGGCGTTTCGCGTCGTGGCGAGTAGTTTAAAGGTAAGAATAATCAAATCTGTGCGGATACGCCCCAGCCGTGGAAATCATGCATTTTGTTCTTGTAACGAATGGCGATTTGATAATATCTCAGTTTCATCTTGATACCTGTTTTCTGTTTTTACGTTGCAAAATTATAGAAAATATCAGGTAAGTTGTAACCTTGCAAGTATATAATTATAATGTTTTTTAACAATCAGGGCGTCGTGTTTTCTCCGTGTGTCCCATGTGCGGGTCATATGAGATGCTTGTTCTGATATTCTTTCAGCGACATTCCTTCGTGGCGTTTGAAGTACCTTCCCAGATACGATTGGTCGGGGAAACCGAGTCGGTCGGCTATGTCCTGCATTGTCAGGTCGGTCGATTGGAGCAGTACCTTTATTTCCAGGATGGCGAAGTCATCGATAATCTTTTTGGCGGAGTCGCCGGTCACGCTCCGGCAAATGCCCGTCAGGTATTTGGTGGAGATGCAGAGTTTGCCGGCGTAGAAACTCACCTCCCGCTGCGAGATGCAGTTTTCGTGCACTAGCGCGACGAAGTTCTTGAAAATTTCGTCCTGCCGGCTTCCGCCTTCTATTTCCTGTCTGTCGAAATGCCGGTAACATTTGTCGTAGATGTCCAACATGAAAGACTGGAGATGATTTTTGGCAATCTGGTTCCGGAAGCGGTTTTCACGGTCGTTATAGATGGCGGTTGTCGCATGTATCAGTCCTTTAATCGCTCCGGTGTTCTCTTCTGGGAGAACATAACACGGCTTTTCTTTGATGAACCGGAAGAAGATGGGTTCGAACCGCAGGCAGGCTTCGCGGAACATTTCTTTGGGAAACCCGAAAAACGAAGCGGTGAAATCGTTGCTGCTGCCGTTTATCCGGATGATTGTCCCCGGCAGGAGCACTATCTGTGTGTTTTTTACGATTTCGTAGTCTTTCAGGTCGATGGTGACGTGCGCCCACCCGCTCCGGCAGAAGTAGATGGCGCCTCCTTCCAGTTTCCACAGGTGATGCATAATCGGAGACAAATTCTCATCCATTCCCGCCACGAAAGGTTCGCGGAGTATGGCAAGGTTTGAACTTCTCTTTTCCATAGTCAATTCGTATTTTGTATGCAAAAATAGGACTTTTTTGCTAAATATGGGTTTTTATATTCCGAAAATGAACAAAACTGAAAACACTATGACTAGTTTTCTGTCGGGGAAACAGCTTACCTTTGCCGCGATTAAAAAATTTAATAGGTAACACAATGAGTAAAAAGGTATGTAAAGTGAAGCAGGGATGGTTATTGCTCTGCTGTCTGGTTGCTGCTGCCGGATGTAAACAGGCTCCGGCAGGAACGGTGGAAGCGGAATATGAGGTGATGGCCGTTTCTCCGGTCGACCGGGTGATTTCGAGTACGTATTCGGCAACGATTCGCGGACGTCAGGACATTGATATTTATCCGCAGGTGGGAGGAACACTGACGGAAGTGTGCGTCACGGAAGGACAGCGTGTCAGGAACGGACAGACATTGTTCGTTATCGACCAGGTCCCGTATGAAGCCGCATTGCAGACGGCGACGGCGAATGTGAAAGCTGCCGAGGCTTCCCTTGCTACGGCACAACTGACTTATGACAGCAAAGAGGAATTGTATAAAGAGAATGTGGTTTCCTCTTTTGACCTGAATACGGCAAAGAATGCCCTTTTGTCTGCCGAGGCACAACTGGCGCAGGCGAAAGCGCAGGAAGTGAATGCCCGCAACAACCTTTCTTATACGGTCGTGAAAAGTCCGGCAGACGGGGTGATAGGTACATTGCCCTACCGGGTGGGGGCTTTGGTCGGTTCCGGCTTGTCGGAACCGCTGACTACGGTTTCCGACAACTCGGATATGTATGTCTACTTTTCGATGACGGAAAACCAACTGCTGGGATTGATTCGTCAGTATGGCTCTAAAGAAGAGGCGTTGAAGAACATGCCGGCCATCGACCTGTTGCTGAATGACAGGTCGGTCTATCCGGAGAAAGGAAAAATCGAATCCGTGAGCGGGGTAATCGACCGTTCGACGGGGACTGTCAGCCTGCGTGCCGTGTTCCCCAATAAAGACGGGCTGCTGCATAGCGGCGGTGCGGGAAATGTAGTGATTCCGGTACGGAAAACAGGCGCGTTGGTCGTGCCGCAGGGAGCCACGTTTGAGATTCAGGACAAGAGGTATGTATATAAAGTGGTAGACGGCAAGGCACAGTCTAGCGAAGTGCAGGTGACACGTGTCGACGGCGGACGTGAGTTTATCGTGGATAAAGGGCTGGCACCGGGCGACGTGATTGTGGAGGAAGGCGTGGGATTGCTCCGCGAAGGTACGCCTGTCAAGGCAAAGACGGCCGCCGCATCTGTAACTGCCGCTGAAAATAAAACGAAGGAGGACTGATTCATGAATTTAAGGACTTTTATCGAACGCCCGGTTTTATCGGCAGTCATTTCGATTACGATTGTCGTTGTGGGCATCATCGGGCTGTTCAGCCTGCCCGTTGAGCAGTATCCCGATATCGCCCCGCCTACCATCATGGTGAGCACCACCTATTACGGCGCCAGTGCGGAGACATTGCAGAAAAGTGTGATTGCACCTTTGGAAGAGGCTATCAACGGGGTGGAGGATATGACCTACATGACCTCTACGGCTACGAACTCCGGTTCGGTGAGCATCACCGTTTATTTTAAACAGGGCACAGACCCGGACATGGCGGCAGTCAACGTCCAGAACCGCGTGTCGCGGGCTACGGGGCAGCTCCCGGCGGAAGTGACCCAGGTGGGCGTGACTACTTCCAAACGGCAGACGAGCATCTTGCAGATGTTCTCCCTGTACAGTCCGGACGACAGCTATGACGAGAATTTCCTTTCCAATTACATCAGCATCAACCTGAAACCCGAAATCCTCCGTATTTCCGGCGTGGGCGACCTGATGATTATGGGAGGCGAATACAGCATGCGCGTATGGATGAAACCGGACGTGATGGCGCAGTACAAACTGATTCCGTCCGATATCACCGCCGTGCTGGCGGAGCAGAACATCGAATCGGCAACCGGCTCGTTCGGCGAGAACTCTGACGAGACCTACCAATACACGATGAAGTATAAAGGCCGCCTGATTACTCCGGAGGAATTCGGGGAGATTGTCATCCGTTCTACGGACGACGGCGAAGTGTTGAAGCTGAAAGACGTCGCGGAAATCCGGTTGGGGCAAGACAGTTATGCCTATCACGGCGCTATGGACGGGCATCCGGGAGTTTCCTGCATGGTGTTCCAGACGGCGGGTTCCAATGCGACCGAGGTCAACCGGAACATCGACAAGTTTCTGGACGAGGCGGGCAAGAACCTTCCCAAAGGCGTGGAGCTGACGCAGATGATGAGTTCCAACGACTTCCTGTTCGCTTCCATCCATGAAGTGGTGAAGACACTGATTGAGGCTATTATCCTGGTGATTCTTGTGGTGTATGTCTTCCTGCAGGATTTCCGTTCCACGCTGATTCCTCTGGTAGGAATTGTCGTTTCGCTGGTTGGTACGTTCGCGTTCATGGCGTTGGCGGGATTCAGCATCAACCTGCTGACGCTGTTTGCGCTCGTGCTTGTCATCGGTACGGTGGTAGACGACGCCATTATTGTCGTCGAGGCGGTGCAGGCGAGGTTCGATGTGGGTTACCGGTCGTCCTATATGGCGAGCATGGATGCGATGAAAGGTATCAGCAATGCCGTCATCACCTCTTCACTGGTGTTTATGGCGGTGTTTGTGCCGGTGTCTTTCATGGGCGGAACTTCCGGTACGTTTTATACCCAGTTCGGCTTGACGATGGCGGTGGCCGTGGGCATTTCGGCGATTAACGCCTTGACGTTGAGCCCGGCGTTGTGTGCCTTGCTGCTGAAACCTTATATCAACGAAGACGGGACACAGAAGAATAATTTCGCGGCGCGTTTCCGGAAAGCGTTTAATTCGGCTTTCGAAGCGGTCATCGAAAAATACAAGAACGGAGTCTTGTTCTTTATCAAACGCAAGTGGCTGGTCTGGTCGTTGCTGGCATGTTCCGTGGTGCTGCTTGTCTTTCTGATGAATACGACCAAGACAAGCCTGGTTCCCGACGAAGACCAGGGAGTCGTGTTTGTCAATGTAAGCACGGCGGCGGGCAGTTCGCTGGCAACGACCGACGCGGTGATGGAGCGGATTGAAAAGCGCCTGATGGATATCCCGCAGTTGGCTCATGTGCAGAGAGTTACCGGCTACGGATTGCTAGCGGGAGAAGGAAGCTCGTTCGGCATGCTGATTCTGAAACTCAAGCCGTGGGATGAACGTCCGGGCGACGAGGACAATGTGCAGGCGGTAATCGGGCAGGTGTACGGGCGCACGGCTGATATAAAGGATGCGAGCGTATTTGCGATTTCTCCGGGCATGATTCCCGGATACGGCATGGGAAATGCGCTGGAGCTTCACATGCAGGACAAGATGGGGGGTGACGTGAACGATTTCTTCACGACCACGCAACAATACCTGGGAGCCTTGAACAGCCGTCCGGAGATTTCGATGGCATACTCTACGTTTGATGTCCGTTATCCGCAGTGGACGGTAGAAGTGGACGCGGCGAAATGCAAGCGCGCCGGCATTACGCCGGATGCGGTGTTGAGTACGCTTTCCGGCTATTACGGAGGACAGTATGTGTCTAACTTCAACCGTTTTTCCAAAGTGTACAGGGTCATGATTCAGGCAGACCCGATGTCGCGCCTGGACGAGACTTCGCTGAATAACGCATTTGTGCGCATGTCGGACGGGGAGATGGCCCCGTTGAGCCAGTTCGTGACGCTGACCCGCAGCTACGGTGCGGAATCGCTGAGCCGTTTCAATATGTACAATTCTATCGCAGTGAATGCGATGCCGGCAGACGGATACAGTACCGGAGACGCTATCAGGGCGGTGGAAGAAACGGCGGAGCAGGCGCTTCCGAAAGGTTATGGCTATGATTACGGGGGCATCACCCGTGAGGAGAACCAGCAGAGCGGCACGACAGTCGTTATTTTCGGTATCTGCTGCCTGATGATTTACCTTATCCTGAGCGCGCTTTACGAGAGTTTCATTATCCCGTTCGCCGTGCTTTTGAGCGTGCCTTGCGGATTGATGGGAAGTTTCCTCTTTGCCCGTATGTTCGGGTTGGAAAACAACATCTATCTGCAGACAGGATTGATTATGCTGATAGGACTTCTGGCAAAGACAGCCATTTTGCTGACCGAGTATGCCGCGGAACGCCGTAAGGCAGGCATGGGGCTGGCTGCCGCTGCGGTCAGTGCGGCGAAAGCCCGTTTGCGCCCGATTCTGATGACGGCGTTGACGATGATTTTCGGCCTGTTCCCGCTGATGATGTCCAGCGGAGTGGGGGCAAACGGCAACCGTTCGTTGGGTACGGGCGTAGTAGGCGGCATGACTATCGGAACACTGGCGTTGCTTTTCATCGTGCCTGCCTTGTTTATCGCTTTCCAATGGTTGCAGGAACGTTTGCGTCCGGCACAGAGCATACCCACGGAAGACTGGCAGATTGAAGAGGAAATCAAGGTGAGCGGTGAGGAGAAGTCCAGAGCGGGAAAAGAATAATGGTGAATTAAAACATTCTGTAATGAAGAAAATACTACTCTTGTCCGCAACGGTCTTTGCATTGAGCAGTTGCGGCATCTACAATAAATACAAGCCGGTGTCGGAAGTGCCCGGCGGACTTTACGGCAGTGCGCCGGCAGCCGTTGCCGATACGGCGAATTTCGGCAATCTCTCGTGGCGGGAGGTTTTTACCGATTCGTATTTGCAGGCGTTGATTGATTCGGCACTGGTGCGGAACACGGATTTGCAGACGGCACGTCTGCGGGTGGAAGAGTCGGAAGTGGCTTTGATGACGTCGAAACTCTCTTATCTGCCTTCCTTGTTTCTTGCGCCGGAAGGGACTGCAAGCAGTTTTGACCGCGGCAAGGCGACACAGACTTATTCGTTGCCGGTGACGGCTTCGTGGGAACTGGATATTTTCGGGAAGGTCACCACGGCGAAACGCAAGGCTAAGGCGGCTTATGAACAGAGCAAAGAATACGAGCAGGCGGTAAAGACGCAGCTAGTGGCGTCCGTGGCAAATGCTTATTATACTTTGCTGATGCTTGATTCGCAGTACGAGATTGCTGTGGCTACCGAAGCGGCGTGGAAGGAAAGCGTGAAGACTTCCCGCGCCATGAAAAAAGCGGGGATGCTGAATGAAGCAGGACTGGCACAGACCGAAGCCACTTATTATAATATCTGTACGACGGTGCTTGACTTGAAAGAGCAGGTGAACCAGGCGGAAAATTCGCTGGCGTTGCTGCTGGCGGAGACTCCTCACCGGATACGGCGCGGGAAGCTGGACGGACAGCGGTTGCCGGAAGATTTTTCCGTGGGCGTTCCTTTGCAGATGCTTTCCAACCGTCCGGATGTGCGGAGTGCGGAGTATTCGCTGGCACAGGCTTTTTATACGACCAATGCAGCCAGGGCGGCTTTCTACCCTTCCATTACGTTAAGCGGAAGTGCGGGGTGGACCAACAGTGCGGGGAGCATGATTGTCAATCCGGGAAAATTCCTGGCTTCCGCCGTGGCTTCCCTGACGCAGCCTTTGTTCAATAAAGGAGCGAACATAGCCCAGTTGAAGATTGCGAAAGCGCAGCAGGAAGAAGCGCGCCTCAACTTTGAACAAACCTTGTTGAATGCCGGCGTGGAGGTCAATGAAGCGTTGGTCCAATACCAGACTGCCCGTGAGAAAGCCGCTTTCTACGACAAGCAGGTCGCTTCGTTGCAGACGGCGGCAAGGAGCACCGGGCTTTTGATGAAACACGGCAGCACTACTTATCTGGAAGTGCTGACGGCGCAACAGACCTTGTTGAATGCGCGGCTTTCCCAAGTGGCTAACCGCTTTACCGAAATCCAAGGGATGATAACTTTGTATCAGGCCTTGGGAGGCGGCAGGATGTAACGCCTGTTCGGGAAAAAAGAGGAGGTCGGAACCCGGCTCCCGGAATATGCATCCGGAGCCGTTTCCGACCTCTTCTTTTCTTCGGATTGGCTTATTCGTGCAGCGTGTAATCCCCCGCCTTTTGGGTCACCGCTTGCTGCAATTCGTCCAGCGAAAGTTCGTTCCCCTCAAATTCCACGGTGGCTACCGGCGGATTCAGGGTGACACTGGCTTTTACTCCTTCTATGCTGTTCAAGGCATTCTCCACATGTGTGCGGCAATGGTTGCACATCATTCCGTCTACTTTAAAACTCTTTTTCATATTTTCTTTATCGGTTGGTTTGATTTCACAAGATGTTTCGGCCTTTTCTTCCGCCGGGCGTATTTTCTTATGTTTTAAACGCAGGCTGTTGCCGACGACGCTTACGCTGCTGAACGCCATAGCGGCTCCTCCTATCATCGGGTTGAGCAGAAAACCGTTGAACGGATACAGGATGCCGGCTGCAATAGGGACGCTGATTAGGTTATAGATAAACGCCCAGAACAGGTTTTGCCGGATGGTCCTTACCGTAAGCCGGGACAGGCGGATGGTTTCCGAAATTTTCATCAGGTCGGAAGACAGAATCGTCACCATCGCCGTATCCATAGCTATGTCGCTCCCTTTTCCCATAGCGATGCTTAAATCCGCCTGTGCGAGCGCCGCACTGTCGTTGATTCCGTCGCCTACCATGCCCACCTTTTTCCCTTCCTGCTGCAACCGTTTTACGAACAGGGCTTTGTCTTGCGGCAATACGCCCGATTGGTAATGGCTGATGTGGGCTTGCTTCGCTATTTCTCGGGCGGTATCCTCATTGTCTCCCGTCAGCATATACACCGTGATGCCCATTTCCCGTAACAGGCGGACGGCTTCCGCAGAGCTCGGTTTTATCCGGTCTGTGATGGCGATTGCCGCTATTGCCTTTTCGGAATTGCCGAACCAGATTACCGTCCGGGATTCCTTTTGCCATTTTTCCGCCTGTTGCCGCAGGTTTGCGCCGATATGGACTTGGTTGTCCGCCAACAGGCGGAGGTTTCCCGCATAATAGGTCTCATTGCCCACCGTGCCTTTCACCCCTTTTCCCGGAATGTTCTCAAAGCCGACGACCGGAACGGTTTCCCCGTTGCCCAGCTCATTGGCGACGGCTTCCGCAAGCGGATGTTCCGACAGGCGTTCCAGGCTGTATAATATCCTTCGGGCCTCTTCCGTCTCCCCGTCCCACAAAGTATTCGTGACAATGGGATGCCCTTCGGTGACGGTTCCCGTCTTGTCAAGCACCACCGCGTCTATTTTCCGGGCGATTTCCAGGCTGGCGGCGTCTTTTATCAGGATGCCCTGTTCCGCTCCTTTACCGATTCCCACTATCAGTGCCGTCGGGGTAGCCAGGCCCAGTGCGCAGGGGCAGGCGATGATAAGTACGGTAACCATTGCCAGGAGTCCGTGGGTGAAACCGTTTGCGGGGGCGAATATCATCCAGAGGGCAAATGTAAGGACGGATATGCCGATGATGACGGGTACGAATACGCCGGCAATCCTGTCTACCAGTTTTTGAACGGGAGCCTTGCTTCCCTGTGCGTCCTGTACCATGCGGATGATTTGCGCCAGCATCGTGTCCGAACCGGTCTTTTCCGCTTTGAAACGGAACGCTCCTTTCTGGTTGATAGTGCCTGCATATACTTTTTCGCCCGCTTCCTTGCGTACCGGTACCGGCTCGCCGCTCAGCATGCTTTCGTCTACGTAAGATTCGCCGTTTTCCACCGTGCCGTCTACGGCTATCCGTTCGCCCGGTTTCACCGCTATGATGTCGCCCGCTACGGCTTCTTCCGCCGGAATCGTCCGTTCGCCGGCATCGGTGACGACGGTGACGGTTTTGGGTTGCAGCCCCATCAGTTTCTTGATGGCTGTCGATGTGTTCTGTTTCGCCCGTTCTTCCAACAGCCTGCCCGACAGGATGAAGGCGATAATCATGCTTGCCGCCTCAAAATACAGGTGCGGGGTTATGCCCCTCGATAGCCAGACGTCGGGGAAGAGCAGGTTGAAGGTGCTGAACAGGTAAGCGATTCCCGTGCTGACGGCTACCAGTGTATCCATATTCGAAGAGCCGTGTTTCATCTGTTTCCACGCATGGATGTAGAAACTGCGCCCGAAAACGGAGAGGACGACTGTCGCCAGAATCCACAGGATATATTTCATAAAAGGAAAATCGGCGAACAGCATGCTGATTATCAGGATGGGGATTGCCAATGCGATGGCCCCGAAAGTGCGGGCTTTCAGCGAACGGTAGTTCCGGGCGTGTGCCTGTTCGGCCTCTTCGTCCGCATTTTTGCCCGTATGGGTTATCAAGTCATAACCTGCATTCCGTACGGCTGTCCTCAAAGCCTGTTCCGTACATCCGTCGGAGTCATAAACGATTTGCGCGCTGGCTGTCGCATAGTTCACGTTCGCTTCATATACGCCGGGCTGGGCGTTTAACACTTTATCTATCCGGGCTGCACAGGCTGCACAGCTCATTCCGGTTATCCGGAATCTTTTTCGGGTCTTCATACGCTTGGTCTTTCTTTATCTTTCTTTGTTTTTGCAAAGGTAAGGCGCATGAAGCCGCCGGCGGTTACAAAATTATGGATATGATTTATATCTTGTCCAGCGGTTCCCTTTTATGTTCCTTTAATTGTTTGAACCGGCTCGGAGTCATGCCGGTCACGTTGCGGAACTGCGTGCTTAGGTGCGCCACGCTCGAATATTGGAGCAAATCGGCTATTTCGCTGATGGAGAGCTCTCCGTAGATTAGCAGTTCTTTGATTCGTTCCACTTTCTGGGCGATATAATATTTTTCTATGCTGATTCCGTTGGCTTCGGAAAAAAGCTTGCTCAGGAAGCTGTAGTCATAATGGCATTTTTCTTTTAAGTATTCAGACAGTTTCAGTTTGGAAGCATTGTCCTCGTAATGTACCAGTTCGATAACCGCTGTCCGGATTTGCTCGATGATGCGCATCCGCTTGTCGTCTATGAGTTCGAATCCGTATTGCGGAAGGACTTCTTGAATCGCTTTCCGGTTTTCGGGCTGCAGGTCTTCCCGTACGACAGCTTTTCCCAGTTCCACGTTGAGAGGAGTCAGGTGCAGGTTCTTGAGAATCTCCGTAACCACCAGGATGCAACGGTTACAAACCATGTTCTTGATAAAGATGATGTGATTCTGCTCTGCCATATTGTTATTTGTTTCATTCATCAGGTTGTCCCGGCATGTCCGGAACCGCATGTTTTTGCCTTTTCAAAAGAAAAAACTGCCAATCATGCGTTTCCGTATGCAAAAATAAGAATTATTTATTGCTTCTGCCGTCTATTTTTCAATGAAAGTATGAAGAGAGTGAGGCGGCAGGAGGACATTCAGGTAGCGTGCAGGCTCATGTCAATGAGCGGTTATGGAGACGGAGGCGTCCGGCAATCCTTGTGCCGATACGGTGAGGCGGATGATTCCGCTTTCCGTTTCAGGTTGCAGGATGACTATCGCTTTTCCCCGGAATACGCGGGGATTCAGAGAACGGAAGCTTTCCATGTCGTCGGCACTTCCGTTTCCGGAGGCGATGATAGACCCTTTGCCGCTGCATTTTATGTGTACGGGAATGTCGCAGTCGGGAACCGGGTTTCCGTCTTTGTCCAGAATCTCGATTTTTACGTATGCGAGGTCATTCTTGTCCGCTTTTATTTCCAAGCGGTCGGCGGTCAGGCGGATGCTTGCGGGGCTTCCTGCCGTGTTGAGTTCCGTTGAGGCCGCCTCTTTCTTGCTTTTCATGTTAACGGCTTTCAGTTGTCCGGGTTCGTAAGGGACTGTGAAAGTGGCGGTGTAGGTATCGGGAGCAGTCTCTTTTTCACCTATCAGGCGGTTGTTCAGGTATAGCCTTACTTTGGGAGAACGACTGTAAACGCGCACCGTCATCGGCCGCCCTTCCATTCCTTTCCAGTTCCAGCTTAACAGTTCGTTTCTCCATCCCCAGAAATTGACATCTTCCCTTTTTCCTTCGGCCACGGGAGGTTGTACCGCCAGTGAAATCTCCCGCCTTTTCCAGAGGATATCACGGTAGTAGGACTGCGGTTTCTTATCCCCGCAGAGGTCGATGTCCCCGCACCAGGCATTATACCAGGGCCATCCCATAAACTGGGGGCTTTGTTCTCCCGGAGCGAGTTCGAGCGTATGCGCCAGGCCGGCTTCACCCAGATAGTCGAGGGCGGTCCATACGAAGTCACCAATCAAGTAGGGGTTTTTGTCAATCAGGTTCCAGTTTTGTGCCGCCTCTTTGGGGACGGACTCGCTGCCGTACATGATTCGTTGCGGGAACCGCTCGTGGTCTTTCTCATATTCTTTCCATTGGTAGTTGTAGCCGGATACGTCCAGGTTGCGGAAAGCCCTTTCCGAATCTTTCTCCCAACTGAAATGCCTTCTGTCCCAGAAAGAGTTGACTGCGGCGGTAATGGCGCGGCTTGTGTCATATTTGCGGATGGTTGCAACCAGTCTTTTGGCAATCGCTTCGCCTGCCGGTTCGTCGGCGCGTTCGGCTATTTCATTGCCGATACTCCACATGATAATGGAAGGATGGTTCCTGTCCCTGCGAATCATGACGGACAGGTCATGTTCACTCCATTCGTCGAAGAACCGGTGATAGTCTTGCGGGCGTTTCGCCTGTTGCCACTGGTCGAATACTTCGTCAATCACAAGCAGTCCCAGTCTGTCGCAAGCTTGTAGGAAATACTCCGAAGGCAGGTTGTGTGAACATCTGACGGCATTGAAACCGTTCGCTTTCATTAATTCCACCTTGCGTTCTTCCGCCCTGTCGATGGCTACCGCTCCCAGCAGACCGTTGTCATGGTGCAGGCAGCCGCCTTTCAGTTTCAGAGGTTTGCCGTTTAGCAGAAATCCTTTTTCCGCGCTGAATTCGATGGTCCGTATGCCGAAAGGAACCGTTATTTCATCGGACAGTCCGCCCGATTTTACGGACAGGCATGCAGTGTACAGGCTGGGAGTGTCTACCGACCATAATTCGGGCTTCCCGATATCGAAAGTGAAAGAGAGGGGAATATCGGACTTCCCTGCCGCACTGATTGGGCGAGTGGCGGAACAGACCTCTTTTCCCTGTGGCGAGAGAATCCGGATATGCAAGTCGCCGGCGGCTTTTTCCCCGCCGGAGTTATGCAAGATGGTATGGAGGCGGACCGTTGCCTTTTTGCCTTTTACTTCGGAAGCGTCTACGAAAGTATCCCATTCGTCCAGATACACTTTATCCGTTTTTACCATCCATACATGCCGGTAAATTCCGGAACCTGCATACCAACGGCTGTTCAAACCTTCGTTGATGACCTTTACGGCTATTGTGTTCGGGATGCCGGGAGCGTTGCAATAGGGGTTGACGTCAATCTTGAAAGGAATGTAACCGTAAGGGTTGAAACATGCCTTTCGCCCGTTTATCCACACTTCCGCCTGGTTGTAGGCTCCTTCAAAGTAGAGGGAGATGATTTTGCCGGCGTCTTCCGGGCCGACAACGAATTCTTTTCTGTACCATCCTTCCCCTCCTACGGTTTGTCCGGTGTCCGGACCGCCTATGCTCATGCGTGAGAAAGGGCCGGTTGTTATGCCTTCCCTTTGTACGGGTACGGGTTCCATGCTCCAGTCGTGAGGCAGGTCGAGCGTTCTCCACCGGGTATCGTCGAAAGATGCCTGTTCGGCGTTGGCGATGCAACCCCGGTGAAATTTCCAGTTCCCGTTCATGCAGGTTTTACGTTCCGACGCGGAACCGCCGGCAATGAAACCCAGAAGTAGTGTTGAAACTGCCAGTTTCCTGACAGATGATTCGAAATGTCTGTTCATCGTTTTACATTCTTTGTTTACTGTGGGCAAAGATAGGGGAAAACGGGGAATCCGCGGAACAGAAATGTAACAAGATGCTGTCACAAATGTATCAAATCGTGTCCGGATACGGAAGCGCGCTTCTGTATCCGGCTGCCTTTATGCGTTCAGGGCTTGTTCGATGTCCGCGATGATATCATCCGCATTCTCGATACCCACCGACAGACGTATCAAATCCGGGCGCACGCCGGCTTCTATCAGTTGTTCGTCCGTCAGTTGGCGGTGAGTGTGGCTCGCCGGATGAAGCACGCAACTGCGGGCGTCGGCTACATGGGTGACGATTGCGATGAATTCCAGCGAATCCATGAACTTGATGGATACGTCGCGCCCGCCTTTCAATCCGAAAGAGATAACCCCGCAAGAGCCGTTCGGCATGTATTTCTGTGCCAGGGCGTAATATTTGTTGTCCGGCAGCCCGCAATAGTTCACCCAGGCTACTTTTTCGTTCTTGGAGAGGTATTCGGCCACTTTCTGTGCGTTGCGGCAGTGTTGCGGCATGCGCAGGTGCAGCGTCTCAAGTCCGATGTTCAGCAGGAAAGCGTTTTGCGGGCTTTGGATACTGCCCAGGTCACGCATTAGCTGTGCGGTCGCCTTGGTGATATAAGCGCCTTTGCCGAATGCTTTCGTATAAGTCAGCCCGTGATAAGACTCGTCCGGCGTGCAGAGTCCGGGGAATTTGTCCGCATGGGCGTCCCAGTCGAAGTTGCCGCTGTCTACGATGCATCCGCCTACGCTTGTGGCGTGCCCGTCCATGTATTTGGTGGTGGAGTGGACCACGATGTCGGCTCCCCATTCAAACGGGCGGCAGTTTATCGGGGTCGGGAAAGTATTGTCGACAATCAGGGGAACTCCGTGGCTGTGTGCGATACGCGCGAACTTTTCGATGTCCAGCACTTCGAGGGAAGGGTTGGAAATCGTTTCTCCGAACAACGCTTTCGTATTGGGCCTGAAAGCGGCGGAAATCTCCTCTTCACCGGCATCCGGATTGACAAAAGTAACGTCGATGCCCAGTTTCTTCATGGTTACGCCGAACAGGTTGAACGTCCCGCCGTAAATGGCGGAAGAACATACGAAATGGTCGCCTGCCTGGCAGATATTGAAGATGGCGTAGAAGTTGGCAGCCTGGCCGCTGGAAGTCAGCATGGCGGCTACACCGCCTTCAAGGGCGGCTATTTTGGCAGCCACGGCATCGTTCGTCGGGTTCTGCAGGCGGGTATAGAAATAACCGCTCTCTTCCAAATCGAAAAGGCGTGCCATTTGTTCACTGGTGTCGTATTTGAAAGTCGTGCTCTGGTAGATGGGCAACACACGCGGTTCGCCCTTTTTAGGCGTCCACCCTGCTTGTACGCACAGGGTTTCGGGCTTGAATTGTTTTGCCATAATGATATCAGGTTTTAATGTTTTATTGCCAAAAAAAGTTTTAACGAAGCAAAAGTAGGGAAAATAATTGTATTTTTGTCCTGTTTATGAGTGAAATGATACTCTTGAAAAGGAGATAGCCGATGTGAATATGAAAAATAAACTCTATATTCTTTTGTTTTTAGCTTTTCTTTTTTCGGGTACGGTTCTCCGGGCGCAGCAGAAAGCTACCCCCAAGGCGGGTGAAGGCATTTCTTCTTTTCTGTTGAGGCATAACCGCTCTCCGAAGAAGTATTATGACGACTTTATCGAGCTGAACAAGAAACGACTGGGGAAAAACAAGGTGCTTAAAATGGGAGTCACTTACGTGATTCCTCCGGTGAAGCGTTCGTCCGGCGGGGGAGCCGCCGGGAAAAACACGAAGACGGGAAAAAACGCCGTTTCGGGAAAAGGGGGGAAAAGCGCGGGACAGCCGGCGGTGAAAGTACCGAAGATAGGGACGGTTGTCAAGGAACCCCTGTTCGGAAAAAAGCAGGCGAATGTGAAGATAACCTCCAACAGGCTTGCCGGTGCCTGTTTTTACGTAGTCAGCGGGCATGGAGGACCCGATCCGGGAGCGATAGGAAAAGTGGGCAGGCATGAGCTTCACGAAGATGAATATGCGTATGACATAGCCTTGCGGCTGGCGCGCAACCTGATGCAGGAAGGGGCCGACGTGCGTATCATTATCCAGGACGCGAAAGACGGCATCCGCGACGGCGCATACCTCTCCAACAGCAAACGCGAGACTTGCATGGGCGACCCGATTCCTTTGAACCAGGTCCAGAGGCTCCAGCAACGCTGTACCAGGATTAACTCGCTTTACCAGAAAGACCGTAAACGGTATAAGTATTGCCGGGCTATCTTTATCCACATCGATAGCCGGGGAAAAGGAAAACAGACGGATGTGTTTTTCTACCATTCCAACAAGACGGTGGAGAGCAAACGCCTGGCGAACAATATGAAGAATACGTTTGAAGCCAAATATGACAAGCACCAGCCGAACCGGGGCTTTTCAGGGACGGTGAGCGGCCGCAACCTCTACGTCTTGTCGCATACGGCCCCCGTCTCCGTTTTTGTCGAGCTGGGAAATATACAGAACTCTTTCGACCAGAAAAGGTTGGTGATGAATTCCAACCGCCAGGCATTGGCGAAATGGCTGATGGAAGGTTTTTTGAAAGATTTTAAGGAGAAAAGATAGCTTTTTCAGATTTTTTCAGTTAATACTGAAACGGGATGTATGACGGGTCGGAACATCGTCGTGCGGGAGGCGAACAAGATATTCGACGGCATCCGTGTAAAAATCAACAACCATTATCGTGAAATAGTGGATTGGGACGGTTTCGTTACGGCGGAGAAGGTCAAGAACGCCTTTTTAGGTCTGGAATACCGCCACGAAACGCTGCTGAAAGTTTACGAGCAGTTCAACAGCTATTTTGACAAGCTGGTACAGATCGAAATGCAAGCAAAATCTACGCAACAGAAATACCTGACCGTTTACGATCACCTGAAACGGTTTCTCGAAACGTGATATCACGTGAGCGACATTACGCTGAAAGAGATATCCCCCGTGCTCATCAACGATTTCGAGTTGTACCTCCGCATGGAGAATCATTGCAGTCACAATACGGTCTGGGTGTACTTTATGCTGCTCCGTAAGATGATAAGTATCGCCATAGAGAACGGCTGGCTTCTGCGTGCTCCGTTCATCAAGCACGAGATCAGCATGGAAGAAACCGAGCGTGTGTTCCTGATGTGAACCGAAACCGTACATGAAATAGTTGTCGAGTGGCACTTAGGTTTTCTGTTTTTCAATGCCTTTGCGCAGGTTGTTCTCGTCGTTGACAAAAAGAATCGTGTTTACCAGACGTAAATAAACCTCTGTCGCTTCTTCGCAATAAGGACAAAAAAACGTTTCAATCGTTATGTTCATAATTCTATGTAATTAAAGTGTCAATAACCAAAATTCCGATGATACACACGAGGGAGATACTGAATAGGACGATGCTCCATATTGTTTGTGGTACACCGCAGACAAGGGCTCGAAGTACACCACCCACAGAAAAAGGGCGTAGGAGACGGTGAAAAGGGCGCGTATGGCTGTTTTGACAATCTTCGCTGGCTTCATAACTGTTGTTTTTTTGGTGCAGATTCGAGAAAGTAGAGCTTGTGCTTATTCGTAGATACATTGGATAGCCCAATAAATTAGGCCAAATAGGGGAATAATAATGTTTTGTGCTGACGAGATATTTATATCTCGTTATTTTTGGTATATTTGCACAAATAAATCCAGAATAGCATTTAATATATGAATAAGATCAAACTTGTACTTGATAAAAAAGGCATCAAGCAGAAATGGTTAGCCGAACAATTAGGAAAGAGTTTTAATATGGTTAATTCATATGTACAGAATCGAACCCAACCAAGTATTGAAACTTTATACAAAATAGCCTCAATTCTTGATGTGGAGATAGATGAGTTATTATATTCAAAAAATGACATAGAACGAATTAATAAGCAATAATATGGCAACAGCGAATCAATTAAAAACGCTCGTGAAGAGCCACTTTGAAGACAATAGTGAGAAATTTAATACTGTTGCATTACAAATTGCAGCTCATGAAGCTAAATTAGGACATACTAATTTAGCTAATGACATACGAAAAATTATTGATGCCGCCAAAATCAACAAGCCTAAATTGAAAAATATTGATCCCAATTTGCAAGGTTTGTTTTTAGAGATTTATCCACAGGAACGTTTAACGGATTTAGTTGTTGCTCCACAAATAAAAAATAGGATAGAAAGAATTATTAATGAATTTACCTATAAAGATAAATTGTTTAGACACAATCTCGAAAACAGGAGAAAAATTCTTTTTTCGGGAAATCCCGGCACAGGAAAAACAATGACTGCATCAATAATAGCGAATGAATTGCACTTGCCAATATATGTAGTATTAATGGATAAAATCGTAACGAAATACATGGGGGAAACAAGTGCTAAATTGCGACAAATCTTCGATTATATCGAAGATGTTCCTGCCGTTTATCTTTTCGATGAGTTTGATGCAATCGGAGGACAGCGAGGGAAGGATAATGATGTAGGCGAGATGCGTCGAGTATTAAATTCATTTTTACAATTTATTGAAAGAGACCATTCTGAAAGTTTAATTATTGCAGCAACTAACAATTTGGAATTGTTAGATCAAGCGTTATTTAGACGTTTTGATGATGTAATTCATTATCAACTTCCAAGCGATTTTGAGAAAGTTCAGTTGCTTAAAAACCGATTAAATGGGAATCTTTCACAAAAAGACATTGATTCGATTTTACCGGAATTAGCTTCTTTAAGTCATGCAGAAATAAATCAAGCATGTTTAGACGCAATTAAAGAATCCGTAATAAATGAGGTTAAAATATCATCCAGTTTGGTTGTAAAGACAATCCAAGAAAGGAAATCAGCTTACAACTTAAAATAATAGCACATGAATAAATACGAGCATATTATTGTCCCTGAAACGATAAAAAAGGCTATTAAATATTCTCCCAGAGGTAGTGTGGGTGGCGGTCTCTCTATACCTATACGCAACCGACAAGAGCATGCAGAATATTTGCAAAAGAAATTTGATGATGCCAGAGCAGATGACACAACTGTTAAACAACAAATGGCAGCAATCTCCTTACCTGCGAGAAGTGGAACTTATATCGAATTTGCAGGTGCTCCTGCTTATGATTTAGTATCAAAGAGTTTAGAAGATCAAAAAGCTGGCATTCGATTGTTAAATATTCGGCAGACAAAAACAGAAAATAATCAAGAACAATCATTTGCAACTATCTATATTCCTCATGGAAAGGAAAATAAACTTTTAGAAAAGCTACATAAATATGCAACAGAAGAGTTGTGTAATGGGAAACCTAAAAATGATGCTCTTTTCCGAAGTATCGAGAATATTAATGTCGCTCTTCTGAAAGCGTTATGGACTGACAGTCATGAAGATTTTCCGACTGATCACAATGATTGGTATGAGGTCTGGATAAGAATTTCCGATGCAGAAGATATTGTAAATCAGCACAACAAATTTATAGATTCTCTACGAAGTCTCGATATTCGCTTCAAAGAAGATTCAATTCTAACATTTCCCGAAAGATCTGTATTTTTAGTATATGCAAATAGAGATTCTCTGACTAAATTATTGGGATGTTCAGATCAATTAGCAGAGTTGCGAAGCGGACGTGTATTGACGGGATTTCTATTTGATGAGTATAGAGGTGAACAACAAGAATGGGTAGAAGATTTACATAATAGGGTCCAAATTCTTTCAGATACAAATTCTGTTATTTGTGTATTAGATTCAGGTGTAAATAATGGACATCCTCTTTTGGAATCTATAATTCCTGAAAAAAATTGTGGCTCTGTCGTTGGAGAGGGTATTGCGGATAGGGATGGACATGGTACGAGAATGTGTGGAACCGTCATTTATGGTGATATGTCTTCTTGCCTTGCAAATACCAAAAAAATACAAATTCATAACCAAGTTGGTTCAATTAAATTGTATCCGCATGGTCGTCCTAATCCAAAAGAAGCATGGGGATTTTTGACTGAACAAGCAGTTTCAACGTCTGAAATTATATTCCCTCGAAAAAACGTTTGCTATTGCATGGCAATAACGGCAGAAGATAGTGAGCAAGGAAAGCCGACATCTTGGTCAGGTGCTGTTGATTCGATTGCATACAATAACGGTAGGAGTGGCCGCTTATTTATGGTTTCTGCTGGTAATATTAGGGATATAAATAATTTGGATAAAGAAATTATTAACGCTTATCCTAATAACCATAGCCTTCGACCAATTCAGAATCCCGCACAAGCGTGGAATGGTTTAACCATTGGGGCGTTTACAAATATAGTTGCTCCAGATAGTCATGAATTAAGAGCATACGATCGTGTTGCACCCGGTGGAGGAATTAGTCCTTTTTCTCGAACCTCATCACTGTGGAAAAAGGGCGCATTAATTAAACCGGAAGTTATGTTTGAAGGAGGAAATTTATATAAAACCAATGATCCCCAATTCCCATTTTCTTCTCATCAAGATTTGGAATTGATAACAACGAGTAAGAATTACCAAATAAGTGGTTATTTTGATACTATCAATGCAACAAGTGCAGCGACGGCATTAGCTTCAAACTTTGCAGGTAAATTACAAGCTCGGTATCCTCATTTATGGGCAGAAAGTATTCGTGGATTAATCGTTCATTCTGCAAAATGGACTTCATGTATGGAAATGCAATTTCCTGTGAGGAATAGAGGAGATATGGAAAAAAGATTACGCCATTGTGGTTATGGTGTACCATCAGAAGAAAGAGCGTTTTATAGTACAGAAAATGGTTTAACGTATGTTGCCCAAGAAATAATACAGCCTTTTATTAAGGATCGAGGAGATAATTCTCCTAAGATAAATGAAATGCACTTTTTTGAGCTACCTTGGCCTCGTGAGGTTTTAGAGCAACTTGCAGAAACGAACGTTGCAATGCGAGTAACTTTATCATATTTTATTGAACCAGCTCCCGGTGAAATAGGATGGAAAGATAAATACAGATATGCGTCATGCGGATTGCGGTTTGATGTAAATCAAGAAGACGAAGACCAAAGAGCATTTCAATTAAGAATTAACAAATTAATTGAAGCAGAAGAAAACGAAGAACGTGGTAAGAATGATTCCACCAGATGGTTAATCGGAGTAGATAATAGAAATAAAGGATCAATACATTCAGATGAATTAAACCTTACGGCGGCTCAGTTAGCTGTGTGTAACTTGATTGCTGTTTATCCAATCGGAGGTTGGTGGAAAACACGTACTAATTTGAAACAATACAATAACAAGTTGCGATATTCTTTAATTATATCTTTGGATACCCCTATTGAAAATATAGATTTATACAATGTGGTTAAAACAAAAATAGAAAACATGATTAATATTCCGGTTGAGGTAGAAATTCCTATAAACAATTAGATTTCTAAAAATAGCTGGGAAGGTATGTTTGCACATGAGGCTCTCTATTCTATAAAATGGAGAGCCTCATGTGTAAAATTGATTTATAAGATTATTTGCTATAGTTAGATTTTTATTCTATACTTTACATAGAGTTGTTTGAAGTAATGCAAAGCACAGCAATCCGAAGCAGTTGTACGTTTGCTTAATCATTGCTTACCGTATTTTGGAGCCAAAACTTATGGCTTATCTTCAATAACTTATCTCAAATTTGCATTTTTTCAGGGAAAAAGCCGGCATATCCCGAACAAAAGAAGTTTTAATCTGTTATTATATATGCAAATCAGCCTGAATGACCGCTTATAAGTATGTGAATATATATAACCCGGTATGTATGCCTCCCCGGCATCGACAGGTAAGATTGCATAGTAGTTTTGTCGTGTTTTATTTTGTGTTTGTGTTGTGACGGTGCTGCGATGTGAATCGGGGTGCCGTTTTTTTCGTATCCCCTTGTCCGGGTCCCGGCTGATGGCCGTTCGTGGACTCGGACAAGGGGATTACAAGAGGTCTCTTTACGAATACGCGACCCCGTAAAGAAAAGCTCCCGGCACGACTCGTTTTATCCGGGCGCAAAATTCCGGCATGCTTCCGGAAAACTTCCGCCCGTAGGGTTAAAGAGGTATGTTGCCGTGTTTCTTGGGCGGATTGGTCTGCATTTTGTTTGCCGTCATTTCCAATGCCTGTATCAGGCGTTTGCGGGTTTGCCTCGGATAGATGATTTCGTCGATGAATCCCAGTTCGGCAGCCTGGTACGGGGTAGCGAATTTCTCCTTGTAGGCTTCCACCTCTTTCGCTTTCGTCTCCGCGTCCGCCTTGCGGAACAAGACATTGATTGCACCTTCCGCCCCCATTACCGCGATTTCCGCGCTGGGATAAGCGAAGTTGACGTCCGCCCCGGTCTGTTTGGAGTTCATTACGATGTATGCGCCTCCGTAAGCCTTGCGGGTGATTACTGTCAGTTTGGGTACGGTAGCTTCGGCAAATGCATAGACGATTTTTGCGCCGTGGCGGATGATGCCGTTGTTTTCCTGCGTGTATCCCGGAAGGAATCCTGGAACATCCTCGAAAGTAATCAGAGGAATGTTGAAGCAGTCGCAGAAACGGATGAAACGGCTGGCTTTGTCGCTGGCGTCAATGTCGAGCACTCCTGCCAGGTAAGCGGGCTGGTTGGCGACGATTCCTACCGAACGCCCTGCCAGACGTGCGAAACCGATAACGATATTCTTGGCGAAATTCGGCATCACTTCGAAGAAATATCCGTTGTCTACCACCCGTTCGATGATGTCTTTCATGTCGTAAGGCACATTCGGGTCTGTCGGGACAACGGTGTCCAGAGCGGCATCCTCACGGTTGATGTCGTCCGTGCAGTTCTGCTTTTTAGCTTCGTCCATGTTGTTTTGGGGCAGGAAAGAAAGCAGTTCGCGGATACTCATCAACAATTCCTCTTCGGTGTTACACATAAAATGAGTGACTCCGCTCTTGCTGCTGTGAGTCATGGCTCCGCCCAGTTCCTCTTTGCTCACCTCTTCGTGAATGACCGTTTTCACTACGTCCGGGCCCGTTACGAACATGTGGCTCTTTTCCTTTACCATGAAAATAAAGTCGGTGAGGGCGGGAGAGTAGCAGGCTCCTCCGGCGCACGGGCCGAGAATGGCTGAAATCTGCGGAACCACCCCGCTTGCCATTGTGTTCTGGTAGAAAATATCGGCATAGCCGGAAAGGCTCTCGATACCTTCCTGGATACGCGCGCCGCCCGAATCGTTCAGGGCGATAATCGGAGCGCCGTTTTTGAGCGCCAACTGCTGCACTTTCACAATCTTTCTGGCGTTGGAGGCCGAGAGCGAACCTCCGTACACCGTGAAGTCGTAAGCGTAGACGAATACCTGCCGCCCGTCTATCTTTCCGTAGCCGGACACGATGCCGTCTCCCGGAATCTTGTTCTTATCCATGCCGTAGTTCGTGCAACGGTGCACCATCAGCTTGTCCAGCTCTACAAACGTGCCTTTGTCGAGTAGCATGTCGATACGTTCGCGGGCAGTCATCTTTCCGCTTTCATGTTGTTTTTCAATCTTTTCGATACCGCCGCCGAGAGAAGCGATGCGGTCGCGTTCCTCGAACGCGGTATATGCTTTATTCATTTCTTCCATGATGCAATCAGTTCTAATTGTTATGCGATAGGCTCTAGGGTTATTAATGTCTGGTCGCCGGTGATGTTATCTCCTTCCCGGACCAGTATTTCTTTGATACGGCAATCTGAAACCACTTTGTAGTTGCTTTGCATCTTCATTGCCTCGATGACGATGGCCGTATCTCCCGCTTTCATCTCCTGTCCTTCCGTTACCGGGATTTTCACGACTTTTCCCGGCATTGGAGAAGTGATGCGGTCATTCTGTTCCTCTTCGCCTTTCTTGCGCATGCGCAGGTATTTTGCCTGGCTGTCTACAATTTCGACGTTGAAGCTACTGTAATGGGTGTTTACCTTATAGCTCTTGCCGTTTTCACTACGAATCAGTTGGGCGTTCGAACTGCGGCTGTCCATCAGGATGTTGCAAGTCCCGTTTTCCGCCATCACGACGTCCGCCTCGAACAACTGCCCGTCAATGGTTAACGCCACTTTATTATCCTCTTTGCTGATTAATTCGATTTCAGCCACGCGGTTTCCTATATGAATTTCCATAATTGAATGCTGTTTTGGTTTTAAATACGAAGTACGCCTTTATGCAATCCGAATTCCTTCCATTTGCTGATGGGGCGGTTGTCGGTGGCGTCGCCGGTGTTTTCTTCAAGGTTCATCAGGTAATCCATGTAAGCGGCAATCATCGCGATGTTCTCGGCGCGTTCACTGGTGCGCATGATGCACTTCTGCAGGTAGTCGCCGTTCTTGGCGATAAAACCGGTGTCATAGTGCCCCTCCACGAAGTCGGGAGTATCCATGATGGCACGGAGGTAACTGATGTTATTCTTGACCCCTGTCAGCTTGTATTCGTGAAGGACGCGGCGCATCCGTTCGATGGCGTAGTCGCGGTTGGTTGCCCATACAATCAGTTTGCCAATCATCGGGTCGTAGTAAATCGGAATTTCATATCCCTCATACACATAGCTGTCGATGCGTACGCCGATACCGTTCGGTTCCGTGATTTGTTTGATGATTCCCGGACTCGGCATGAAATTCATTTCGGTATCTTCGGCGCAGATACGGCATTCGATGGCATGACCGCGTTGTTTGATGTCTTCCTGTTTCAGTTGGAGAACCTGCCCGTCGGCGGCTTTAATCTGTTCTTTCACCAGGTCCACGCCCACCACTTCTTCCGTAATCGGGTGTTCCACCTGCAGGCGGGTGTTCATTTCGAGAAAATAATAGTTGCGGTGTTTGTCAACCAGGAACTCGATGGTTCCCGCACCGATATAATTTACCGCCTTTGCCGCTGCCACCGCTTTCTCTCCCATGTCTTTCCGCAGTTCCGGGGTGATGAACACCGAAGGAGTCTCTTCTACGATTTTCTGGTTGCGGCGTTGCACGGAACATTCCCGCTCGCAGAGATGAATGACATTGCCATGCTTGTCTCCCAAAATCTGGAACTCGATATGGTGCGGCTCTTCGACGAATTTCTCAAGATAAACCGTATCGTCGCCGAAAGAAGAGAGCGATTCGCTTTTGGCGGTCGTGTAGGCTTCTTCCACTTCTTCCGCGTTGTGGATGAGGCGCATCCCCTTTCCGCCGCCTCCCATAGAAGCTTTCAGCATCACCGGATACCCGATTTTATTACATAATTCCACGGCTTCTTCCACGCTTTTCAAATTCTCCTGAGTGCCCGGAACCACGGGGACGCCGGCTTCAATCATTTTGATGCGGGCGGAAATCTTATCGCCCATAGCTTCCATCGTTTCCGGGTCGGGACCGATAAAGATAATGCCTTCTTCCCGGCAGCGGCGGGCAAAAGCGGCGTTTTCCGACAAAAAACCGTATCCGGGGTGAATCGCGTCCGCGCGGCTGGCTTTCGCTACTTCGATGATTTTTTCTATATTCAGATAACTCTCTTTAGATGCGGCGGGACCTATACAATAAGCTTCGTCTGCATAGAGCACATGCTTCGCAGTCCGGTCTGCCTCGGAAAATATAGCGATACTCGTTATTTCCATCTCCCGGCAGGAGCGCATCACCCTCACGGCAATTTCACCGCGATTGGCTACTAAGATTCTTTTTATCATATACTTCTAACATTATGTACATACACATCCGTGCTTTCCCATCTTGCAGGCATCGTCCGCCGGGACATGCTCCGTTTGATGAAAACAGTATTTTCCTGATTTGGGGCTTAACAAATGATGTTTTCCTTTCTAACCCACGAGAAAGGATAACCTTTATCCGATTTGGCAGGTCTTCTGACTGACTCCTATCTTACGGGCCTTCCCGACGGCAATTGCCGTCAGTGGCATGAATAAGTTCATTCATAAGATATTAAGCGGAGCTTCACAGCAGCGGGACTGTCCGGGATTTGCACCCGATTCCCTATTAATCGTCCTCCGTTGGCTACGGATTTCGAACCAAATCGGGGGCAAAGATAAATAAATCTTGAATAGAATGTTCTTTTTTTGCACGAAAGTTTCATTTTTGTGCAATGAGTATGCATCAGGTGCGCGGGCAAACGATGGGGGAAAATCTTTCCGCTACCCGGAAATAATTCGCTTGGAAATAATTCGCTTGGAAGTAATTCGCCTGGAGATAATTCGCCTAGAGATAATTCGCCTAGAGATAATTCGCCTAGAGATAATTCGCCTAGAGATAATTC